>NZ_JAPDVG010000001.1:1200000-1800000 GCF_026015625.1 Segatella copri
TTCCGCTCACCTCTTCGGCAATCGTAATGGCATGCTTGTTAACCTCATGAATCAGACAGTTGGCAAGGGTAAGATAGCAGATGGCATTATCATCCTCATGACCATTGAAATAATCGCCGTAGTTGCAGAATGCCTCACCCAAGCCATGACTGTAATAGAGCATGGATGTTACACCGTCAAAACGGAATCCGTCGAAATGGAACTCATTAAGCCAGTACTTGCAGTTGCTCAGCAGGAAGTGGATGACTTCATCCTTTCCATAGTCGAAGCAGAGACTGTCCCAAGCCGGATGCTCATGACGGTCGCCAGGATAGAAATACTGGTTAGGATCGCCAGCGAGATTACCCAGTCCTTCCACCTCGTTCTTTACGGCATGAGAGTGAACGATGTCCATGATGACGGCAATACCATTCTGGTGAGCAGTATCAATGAGATCCTTCAACTCTTCAGGAGTTCCAAAGCGGCTACTTGCAGCAAAGAAACTGCTTACATGATAGCCGAAGGAGCCATAATACGGATGCTCCTGGATAGCCATAATCTGAATGCAGTTATAACCATCCTTGATGATACGTGGCAACACATTCTCCTTAAATTCTGTGTAAGTGCCAACCTTCTCAGCATCCTGTGCCATACCGATATGGCATTCATAGATGAGCAGAGGTGCCACATTTGGTCTGAAGGTTTTCTTCTTCCATTTATATGGTTCCGGATTCCAAACCTGAGCAGAGAAAATCTTGGTCTGGTCGTCCTGTACTACGCGCTGTGCCCATGCTGGAATACGCTCGCCTTCACCACCTTCCCAATGAACTTTCATCTTGAAGAGATCGCCATGTTTCATCGCTTTCTCCGGAAGTTTGAGTTCCCAGTTACCGGTATTCTTTATTCTTTTGGCACGATACTTTTCGGTTTCCTGCCAGTTGTTGAAGTCACCGATCAGATAGATGTCTGTTGCATTAGGTGCCCACTCACGGAACACCCATCCACGGGCAGTCTTATGCAGTCCGAAATACTCGTATCCATTGGCAAAATCGCTCAATGTCTGTTTGCCGTTATTAGTCAGCTGACCGAGTTTCCAGAGTGCATGGTCGTGTCGGCCCTTGATGGCATTCTCATAGTCTGCCAGATATGGGTCGTTCTTCACGAGTCCGATATGCTTTACCACAGCCTTCGCTGCCTTTTTTGCAACTGTTTTCTTTGCAGTTGCCTTTTTAGTTGCAGCCTTCTGGGCTGTAGTTTTCTTTTCTGTTGCCATATATCATGATTTTAGATGGTTACTCTATATTATTCTTCTTTAATTTTATCTTGAAGATTTTTTCTTCTTTAATTTTTAATCTTGAAGATAGCCTTGTGGATATCACCGTTACCGATGCATGGCTGATGACCGTCTTGTGGCCAGAAAATGGCAAACTGACCTGGCTTGCAGGTAACGAGCGTCTGCGCTTTCACACCAGGATACTTGGTCAAATCCTTTGCCTCGTTATATTCCACTTCAGGAAGATCAGCAAGAGGAGTATAGCCATAAGTCTCCTCGTTGTCAAGAGGAATCTGAATATCAATCATCTTGCGATGTGTTTCAAGAACAGCATCTTCCTCGCTTTTTCCGTGAGCTGTCGTTATATTAACAAAGAGGTTACTCTCCTTGATAAAATGCTTACCGTCCTCCAATTTAGAGAGGTCATTATCTTTGATAAACTTCACTACATCAGCGAAGAGCGGATTGAGAGAAACATATTTCTCCAGATTGTCTAAAGTATCTACTACCATAATTCTAGTTTAAGCTTTGAGATTTGAACATTTACTTTTAACTTTGAGATTTGAAAACAGAACATTGAACATTCAATATTCAACATTATAATATGTTCTTTTTCTCATTATTTAAAATATAAAGGTTCTCTATCTCGTTATTTATAATTTCTTTGTATTTTTCTAATTTTCTGAAGAGATTAGTCTTCAAATCGTTTGCCGTTTTCGTAGGCTCCCTTGGCTGTAACCTGTCCGTTGCGGTCTTTTTCTACAAATCTTCCGTCACGAACATCGTTACAATAGGTTCCTTCGAAACGCTTACCGTTTTTATCTTCTTCTATGCAAGGTCCCTGGCGCTTACCTTTGTGATAGGCACCCTTGAATCTTCTACCATCAGCATAATGAATCACGACATTACCATCAACCAGACCGTTCTTGAACTCACCTTCAAACACGTCGCCGTTCTTCTTGGTCAGTTTGCCCCTGCCGTTCTGCAGATCATCCCTCCAGTCGCCTACATAGATATCGCCATTCTTCCAGATGAAGGTACCCTGACCGGTACGCAGGCCATCCTTAAACTGTCCGTTATACTTGGCACCCTTTGCAGAGCGGAAGATGCCTATACCCGTGCGTTCTCCCTGCACATAATCGCCTTCATAAATGTCGCCATTATGAAATTTATAGATACCCTTTCCGTCCTGGATATCATCCTTCCAGTCGCCGATATACACATCGCCATCAGCATATTTGAAAGTACCTTTTCCTGAGCGCTGGTTGTCTAGCCACTGACCGTCATAAGTAGTTCCGTCTCCCCAGTTGAAGAAGCCGTTTCCATTCTTCATATCGTTCATCCACTGGCCTTTATACTGTGCGCCATTGGCATAAGTATAAACGCCGCGTCCCTGACGCTTGTCCTTATACCAGTCGCCGTCATATTTATCACCATTATAATAGAACATGACGCCATGACCATGCTGGTAATCGCGGAACCAGAGGCCTACATATTTGTTGTTGTTCTGGAAATAGTAGGTGCCTTTACCATGCTGCTGGTCCTGCATCCACTGTCCCTCATACTTTTCGCCATCACTGAAGGTATAAACGCCATAACCTTCGCGCTTACCTTTCATATAAGAGCCTTCGTAGGTATCCCCATTCTTATAGATGGTAGTACCTTTTCCCTGTGGCTTTCCGCTCACCATTTCGCCTTTAAACTGACCTCCGTCACGGGTGATGCAAGAGCCTAGCGAAATCTTCTGGGCTGAGGCATCAACCGATGCCATAGCCAAAGCCAAGGCAAGGAAAAAACACTTGCTCCGACAGGACAATTTGGTATGTTGTTTCTTATTGTATTTCATATTCTACAGTTATAGTCTGACTTATCAATCTCCAAAATTACGGTTTTTTCCTCAAATAGCCAAATAGATTAAACAAATTTAAGGTAAAATCATGAAAATAGATTTTTATCTGAAAAAATCTGCAGCTTGATACAATAAACAAACACAATTTTCGTTTTTACGAAAATCGAGAATAAAATCACTAAAACAGTAAAATTATGATTTTAAATTGCGCCATCATAGATGAAGATCCGGAAGCTTTGCAACTCCTGGAACAGTATATAGAGAAAACTCCGACCCTGCATTTGATCGGAGCCTACAAAAGTGCGATAGATGCTGTAGACGGCATCCATCACAACCATCTCGACATACTTTTTCTCGCCATCCACATGCAGCAGATCAGCGGTCTGGAATTTGCAAAGGTTGTACCCAAGAACGTGAAGATTGTCTTCACCACCGCATTCAAGGAGTATGCCATCGAAGCCTACAAAGTGAATGCATTCGACTATTTGCTCAAGCCCATCACATACGATGACTTTATGGGATCATGCCAGAAAGTCTTCGAAAGCTACATGCAGGACGATAACTACAACCCAATCAAGCGCGACGGTTTTCTGGTGGTAAAACGAGATTACAAATGCGTAAGAATCCCGATAGATGATATTCTGTTTGTTGACTGCGACAAAGACTACATCCGTTTCCATCTTGAGGGCAGGCCTAACATCAGAACCCTGGGCAACCTCAAACAGTTGGAAGAAAGGCTGCCAAGAGAGAAATTCAAGCGTGTACACCGTTCGTTCCTTGCCAACATGACAAAGTTTGATACGGTAGACCAGCAGCACATTACCTATGGCGACCAGAGCATTCCGATATCAGAAACCTACTTTGAATTTATCAAGAAATATCTGGAAGACCATTCTCTATGATGGTCTTCCAGATAGTTTTATCCTACCTTTCTTATAATATCTGCAAGGGTGATGATACTAGGATAGAAGCTCCATGTGCCAGCAGAAAATCGTGATCTCTGAATCCCCAAAGAACAGAGATACAAGGCATTCCGCTGTTCTTTGCCGTCATCACATCCACGTCGCTGTCGCCGATATATACCGCCCTTTCTCTATCCGCATGCAGCTGGCGCAAGGCTTCGTTTACGGTATCTGGAGCCGGTTTTTTCTTGATATTTTCCCGCTCTCCTATCGCCACATCTACCAGGTCGCCGAAGAAATGGCGGCAGATTTCCTGGGTAGCTGCATAAAACTTGTTGCTTACCACCGCAATGTTCTTTCCCCTATTCTTCAGTTCCTCCAGCATCTCCATCACGTCCGGATAAGGTTTCGTATTATCCATATTGTGCACCATATAATGCTGGCGGAAATCCTGCAGGGTTTTCTCAAACTTCTCATTCTCCAATCCTCCCGGCACGGCACGTTCCATCAGCTTCTTCACCCCGTTTCCTACAAACATGCGTACCTCCTCCAGCGTACGTTCAGGCATCCCGTTCAGTTTCAGCGCATAATTGCAGCTTGCAGCCAGGTCGTGGAGAGAAGAAATCAGGGTTCCGTCAAGATCGAATATATAGGTATCGAAATTGAACTGGGCATGAACCGGAACCCTCTTGATGCGGAACTCACCGCCGTGTAGCACATAAACATCCTGATGGTATACACGGATTTCACCCTGAGGAGTTCCCTGTCCACCAGCCTGTTCATTACCCGAAATGCCAAAGATTCTGTTATCCCCAAATTCCCATCTCTTCAGTTTCTGGGTCTGTGCATCAATCACCACATATTTATATTCTATCGGCTCATCGATAGCCTGCACATTCACAGATATTTCCCAGTCCTTGCCATGATTGTTCTGCATCTTCAGGAAATGAGCCGGATTCCATTTGCCCAGCGTAGGATGATTTCCCAACAGAGCTACAGCCTCGCCCTCATAGAGTTTCGGGGCATGAATCTTGAAGATGATAGTACGGTCGAAGAGAGGCAGACGCGCTGGCTTGACATCAGTAAACTTTACCTGCTGCAATACGAAGGCATTTTTTCCCACGTAAGGATTATCCTCCTCCAGCCAATAGTCCTGAAAATAGAAATTCTTACTCTCATCAAAAACATATTGGCGGGCAGAAGCGAGCGATTCCCTACGCAGCACCTTTCCCTCGGCATCTTTCACGCAGTAGCAGTAAGCCACAGCTACGAAAGGGTGATGGCGGTTCTGCCTTGACGCCATTTCCACCTCCCAGTGATACCCGTCCCGGGTGGTCATCGGCAAGTCCATCGTATCTTGATAGCCGTCAGCGGCGGCAAAAGTTAATTCTACATGCAGGGCATGACCCCACTTGGCAGCATACGCTATCGAAAACTTCATTTTCATAATCCTTTTATAATAATGTGCCCGAAAGCACCGATACACATGTTGATTCTCAATGTCAAGTGCAAAGGTAACAAAAAAGCAGACACAACGGATAAAGAAAGATGACAATTAACCTATTTTAAATTCCTATACTTTGCTATTTCCCATTTTTACTGTACTTTTGCACCCGAAAAATAACAAACAAGAAGAATATGAAAAAGAAAAAATCATTTTCTAAGCTCTATCTGTATGGTGCTATAGGCTGCATCGCAGTCATCGCCATCGTGGGCTACATCTACTGTTTCTCTTCCTTCTCGAAGAGCAGCAACACCGAGTATGTTTACATCGACAGCGATGATAACATCGACTCTGTATACAACAAGCTCCGCCCATTTGCCAAGAGCATTCCGTTCCAGGCATTCAAGACCCTGACCCTCCATTCCGGCTATGCCGATCATATCCGCACCGGCAGATACGCCATTGCTCCGGGCGATGGTGCCCTCAAGACATGGCGCCACATGAAGAACGGTTTGCAGGAACCGGTTAGCCTTACCATCCCTTCGGTCCGCACGCTCGACAAACTCTCTGATGAGATTGGCAAGAAGATGATGTTTGGCAGCAACGACCTCTACCATGCCCTGCGCGACGAGAGCGTCTGTCAGAAATATGGTTACAATACTGCCACCATCGCCTGCATGTTCGTACCTAACACCTACGATCTCTATTGGAACATCTCGGTAGATAAATTTCTGGAGCGCATGAAGAAAGAAAGCGACAAGTTCTGGAACTTTGAGCGCACCGAAAAGGCAAAGGCTATGAAACTGACACCGGTGGAGATCATCACCCTTGCCAGCATCGTGGACGAAGAAACAGCCAACAACGGCGAGAAACCGATGATAGCCGGCATGTATTATAACCGTCTGATGCTTCGCAATGCCGAATATCCAGAGGGAATGCCATTGCAGGCCGATCCTACCATTAAATATGCCTGGCAGCGATTCGACCTCAAGCGCATCTACAACAACCTCCTGTCTATCAAGAGCCCGTATAATACCTATAAGAACCCAGGTTTGCCACCGGGGCCTATCCGTATTCCGAGCGTAGCAGGTATCGATGCCGTCCTCAACCATGTGCATCACGATTACCTCTACATGTGTGCCAAGGAGGATTTCAGCGGCACTCATAATTTTGCCCGCACTTACGATGAGCACCTGCAGAATGCAGCCAAATATTCTAAGGCACTCAACGAAAGAGGTATCAAGTAAGATAAGGAAACAAGAAAGGTAAAAATGAGTCAGAAAACTTGCAAAGCGTTAGTGATTTTACAAGTTTTCTGACTTTTTATTTGGTAGTCTAACAAAATAGTTGTAAATTTGCAGCCGAAAACTTACCAATTTAAAATAAGGAATAAATACATGAACAGAACGATTATTACAGTAGTGGGCAAGGATACCGTTGGTATCATCGCTAAGGTATGTACCTATTTGGCAGAGAACAGTATCAACATCTTGGATATCTCTCAGACCATCGTACAGGAGTATTTCAACATGATGATGATCGTAGACATGGGCAAGATGCAGAAAACTTTCGAGGAAGTAGCCGATGAACTCACCAATGTTGGTAAGGCTATGGGCGTGCAGATCAAATGCCAGCGCGAGGAAATTTTCAATATGATGCACAGAATTTAAAAAGCAAACAATATGATCAATATATCTGAGGTTATCGAAACCAATAAGATGATAGAGCAGGAGAATTTCGATGTGCGTACCATCACCATGGGTATCAACCTTTTGGATTGCGCATCTACCGATCTCGATGAGCTCTGTCAGAACATTCATAATAAGATTACACGTCTGGCAAAGAACCTGGTGAAGACCGGCGAAGAAATCTCCAAGGAGTTTGGTGTGCCTATCGTCAACAAGCGTATCTCCATCACTCCTATCTCGCTGGTAGGCGGTTCTGCCTGCAAGACTACCGACGATTACGTGAAGATTGCCAAGACCCTCGACCAGTGTGCCAAGGAGCTCGGTGTCAACTTCCTGGGCGGCTATTCTGCCATCGTAAGCAAGGGTATGAGCAAGAGCGATGAGCTCCTTATCCGTTCTATCCCTCAGGCGATGGCACAGACCGATTTCGTCTGCAGCTCAGTCAATGTGGGTTCTACCAAGACCGGTATCAACATGGACGCCGTCCGACTGATGGGCGAAATCGTAAAGGATACAGCCGAGGCAACCAAGGACAGAGGTTCTCTGGGTTGCGCCAAACTCGTTGTTCTCTGCAATGCGCCAGACGACAATCCGTTCATGGCTGGTGCCTTCCATGGTGTTTCTGAGGCCGATGCGGTAGTGAGTGTCGGTGTCAGCGGTCCTGGCGTTGTAAAATATGCATTGGAGAAGGTAAAGGGCGAAAGCTTCGAGGTTCTTTGCGAAACCATCAAGCGCACCGCTTTCAAGATTACCCGTGTAGGTCAGTTGGTAGCCAAGGAGGCTTCACGCCGTCTGAACGTACCTTTCGGCATCATCGACCTTTCATTGGCTCCTACCCCAGCTATCGGTGATAGTGTAGCCGATATTCTCGAGCTCATCGGTCTTGAGCATGCCGGTGCTCCTGGTACCACAGCAGCTCTTGCACTCCTGAACGACCAAGTTAAGAAGGGCGGTATCATGGCTTCTTCTTATGTAGGTGGTTTGAGCGGTGCCTTCATCCCTGTCAGCGAAGACCAGGGCATGATCAACGCTGTAGAGGCTGGTGCGCTGACCATCGAGAAGCTTGAGGCGATGACTTGTGTCTGCTCAGTAGGTTTGGATATGATTGCCATCCCTGGCGATACTCCAGCCACCACAATTTCCGGTGTCATTGCCGACGAGGCTGCCATCGGTATGGTTAACCAGAAGACTACTGCCGTACGTATCATCCCAGTTGTGGGCATGAAGGTAGGCGACAATGTAGATTTTGGCGGTTTGCTCGGTCATGCTCCAATCATGCCTGTAAACCCATTCAGTTGCGAGGCATTCGTAAACCGTGCCGGTCGTATTCCGGCTCCAATCCACAGTTTCAAGAATTAAACTGTTTTGATTCAAAATACCAATCCCCCATCCTGCTTTCTCAAGCGGGCTGGGGGATTTTTTCATTGTATAATCACTTATCTATCTTCTAAAGCGGTTCATCACGACAAAACATAGGTGGATAGATACTCAGAAACATCAACTACAGATATTTAAATCCAATCTTTAAATAAGACGGAAGCTCCCCCAAAAGTCAAAAGAATCGGGAAAAAGAAAAATAAAGGGTGAGACTTCTCCCACCCTTTATCTGATATTATAAAAAAAGTTTGTCTAAAGTAAATTACAAACGTTTAAAGTTTTTTCAGCTCTTCTTTCCATGCAGAATAAGCCTCGAGATAAGCAGAACGGTTAGCCTCATCAGGATCTATGACTGCAAGTTTCTTCAATGAAGCAAAAGCCTCATTATGATCCTTATAGATACCGGCACCAATACCAGCACCCTTAGCAGCACCTGCACTACCATCTGTCTCATAAAGTTCGATAGTAGCACCACTCACACCCGCCAAGGTATCTCGGAACAACGGACTGAGGAACATATTAGCCTTACCTGCATGAATATTCTTGATATCCATACCCATCTGCTGCATGATTTCCATTCCATAGCAGAAACTGAAGACGATACCCTCTTGTGCTGCACGAACAATATGAGCACGATTATGCTTATTAAAGCTGATGCCACGAATAGAACAACCAACTTCCTTATTCTCTAATACACGCTCAGCTCCATTACCAAATGGGATAATCTTAACACCATCACTACCTATTGGCACAGAAGCTGCAAGATCATTCATATCCGCATAGCTTACATCTGGAGTGATATTTCGATGAACCCACGCATTCAAGATACCAGTTCCATTGATACACAACAATACACCAAGACGGTCAAGGTCTGTAGTATAATTAGCATGAGCAAAAGTATTGACACGGCTCTTTGGATCATAGTTAACATCACCCAATACACCATATACAACTCCTGATGTACCTGCAGTACTTGCAATTTCACCCGGATTGAACACATTCAGACTCACAGCATTATTTGGCTGGTCACCCGCACGATAAGATATTGGTGTACCTTCTTTCAGACCAAGTTCTTCAGCTGCCGCTTTACTTACTACACTCTGTACAGAGAAAGTAGGAACAATATCAGCCAGAATGCTTTCATCGAAGCCAAAGTAATCAAGCAGGAATTTAGCAGGCTTTTTCTGGTTGAAGTCCCACATCATACCTTCAGAAAGACCACTGATAGTAGTCTTAACTTCACCTGAAAGTTTCATTGCCAGATAATCACCAGGAAGCATAATCTTATCAATCTTATCAAACAGTTCCGGTTCATTATCCTTTACCCAAGCAAGTTTAGAAGCAGTAAAGTTTCCAGGAGAATTGAGCAGATTACGCAAGCAGAAATTCTCACCTAAATCATGAAAAGCCTTCTCGCCATAAGGTACGGCACGAGAGTCGCACCAGATGATACTAGGACGCAAAACTTGCTGATTCTTATCAACACAAACCAAGCCATGCATCTGGTACGAGATACCAATAGCAAGGATATCTTCACCCTTGGCACCAGATTCTGCCATGATTTTCTTGAGCGCCAACTTAGCATTATTCCACCACATCTGAGGATCCTGCTCTGCCCAACCGGTCTTTACAGCCATAATGGGTGCTTCATGATCCGGATAGAATGCAGAAGCTACGATTTCTCCATTGTCAACATCAGTAAGCGAAGCCTTTACAGAACTTGAGCCTACGTCAAAACCTAATAAATATCTACTAGCCATAGTTTATTCGTTTATATGTTTATTGTTTAACTTTTATCAGTTATTATAAAGTCTACATATATTATACGAACATACTACAACATTCCCCTCATAAAAAAAATAATTTAGAACATATTCTCATCAAAAAGACTTTGAGGAGCACTATCGTCAGCCTTGTCCTCCCCTTCATTACTATTTTCTAATACAGAAGAAGAAAAATTAAGCATCAGTTGCTGTACGGCCTTTGAATCAAAATTAACATGATATACACCATACCCCTTACCTTTTTCTATAAGCGATTGTGGGTCTTTAGCGCATCTGGTGAGATATTGTGTAACATAGCTATGAACATCCTTGTAATTCAGAGGTGTAAAAATCGAATTACAGGAATTATATACATGACGAGCTATTTTTTCTACTTTCAACCCTTTTGCACCCGCAGCCAAAAGAACATTGAATATCTCCTGATCAAGTTTCATATAATAATCATAACATTCGTCCTCTTTCAAGAGAGAAGACAGAAAAAGAAAAAACCGCGGTTACTCACTTACAAGCAACCGCGGCTCTTTGAAAAATAAACCTTATTTAAGCGAGAGCAACCTTGTTGTCCTCATCCTTAATCTTACCCTCTTTAAAGAGCCAACCGATACCAAGGATTACATCCTCTGTACTGATCTTAGCAGCCTTAGCAATTTCTGCTACTGTGAGAGCCTTTTCTGAAGCTGCCAATGCCTGATATACATCACCAGCTCTAAAACCTGCGTTCTCTGCGTTCAAGTAAAGAACGTCCTTCTTTGCTGCAGGAGCCTTCTTTGCTACTGGAGCCTTCTTTGCTGCTGGCTTCTTTGCAGCAGTCTTAGTTGTCGCTTTCTTTTCTACCATGTTTTAAGAATTTTATGATTCTATTGAGCCTCATTTCGTCAGCTCAACCTTAATATCTGCTGCAAATTTATAACTTTTATTTCGAAATAGTGTTAGAAAAATAGAAAAAACTACTACTTATAAACAAAAGTGCTGCATTTCTTGATTTACGTCAAGAAGCGCAGCACTTTATTTACTAAAAATCAATTACTTATTATAAATCATTGAATTTTTCTCAAGGCATTTTACGCATACTTTTTTATGGAGTGAATACCTTCGTTTCTCTATTTTTATTCAGCCTTCAAATCAAGTTTGATTTCCAATTCATCCAACTGCTTAGGGTCAAGTTCAGAAGGAGCATCGAGCATAACATCTCGACCTGAGTTGTTCTTTGGGAAGGCAATACAATCGCGAATACTGTCGAGACCAGCCATAATGCTGACGAAACGGTCCAAACCGAAAGCAAGACCTGCGTGAGGTGGTGCGCCATACTTGAAAGCATTCATCAAGAAACCGAACTGAGCCTCAGCACGCTCTGGAGTAAAGCCGAGAACCTCAAACATCTTCTCCTGCAGCTGAGTATCGTGAATACGGAGAGAACCTCCACCTACTTCAATACCATTGCAAACAAAGTCGTATGCCTTGGCACGAACCTGCTCAGGATGCTCATCGAGCAATGGGATATCATCAGGATTTGGCATAGTGAATGGATGGTGTGTAGCCATCAGGCGCTGCTCCTCATCGCTCCACTCAAAGAGAGGGAAGTCGATAATCCAAAGACACTTGAATACATTCTTATCACGAAGACCAAGACGGTCACCCATTTCCAAACGCAAAGAGCAAAGCTGAATGCGTGTCTTGTTAGCATTATCACCGCTCAAAATCAAAACGAGGTCACCATCCTTGGCTCCCATTACGGTCTTGATTTCAGCAAGTTCCTCTGGAGAGTAGAACTTATCTATGCTACTCTTAACGGTACCATCTGCATTGTACTTAATATAAACCAAGCCCTTGGCTCCAACCTGAGGACGCTTAACAAAATCAGTCAATTCGTTCAACTGCTTACGGCTATAATCAGCACAACCTGGAACACAGATACCGCCAATATACTTAGCCTCATCGAATACAGAGAAATTACCCTTACCTGTGAAAGCATCTTTCAACTCAACAAATTCCATACCGAAGCGCAAGTCTGGCTTATCACTACCGAAACGGCGCATAGCATCGTGCCAGGTCATCTGCTCCAACTTAGGAAGTTCTACACCACGAATCTCCTTAAACAAATGGCGAGCCATTTCCTCGAAAAGGTTGATGACATCATCCTGATCAACAAAACTCATTTCACAGTCAATCTGTGTAAACTCTGGCTGACGGTCAGCACGAAGATCCTCATCACGGAAGCACTTGGCAATCTGGAAATAGCGGTCGAAGCCAGCAACCATCAAGAGCTGCTTTAAAGTCTGAGGACTCTGTGGAAGAGCGTAGAACTGACCTGGATTCATACGGGAAGGAACAACAAAGTCGCGGGCTCCCTCTGGTGTACTACCAATAAGAATTGGAGTTTCAACCTCCATGAAGTTCTGTGCATCGAGGAAGTTACGAATCAAGATGCACATACGATGACGCAACTCCAGATTTTTGCGCACTACAGGACGACGCAAATCAAGATAACGATACTTCATACGGATATCATCACCACCATCAGTATTATCTTCGATAGTGAAAGGAGGGGTCTGACTCTGAGAGAGGACATTGAGTTCCTTCACCAGGATTTCGATGTCACCAGTATCCATTTTAGGATTCTTGCTCTGTCGTTCACTTACTACACCCTTTATTTGAATGCAGAATTCACGACCTAGCTTGTTAGCTGCATCACACAAGTCTTTGTTATCAGCCTCGTTGAAGACCAACTGTGTGATACCATAACGGTCGCGCAAATCGACGAATGTCATACCACCCATCTTTCTTGAGCGCTGTACCCAACCGGCAAGTGTCACTTCCTTGCCGGCATCAGAGAGACGTAACTCTCCACACGTATTACTTCTGTACATACCTTATTATATTATATTATTATTTTCCAAAGTGCAAAAGTACAACAAATAACGGAAAGGACAAAATAAAATCGCGAAAATATTATTAAAAATATCTTCGCGACCCTATTAATGTGACCAAAAGTCACATAAATACATATTAAATAGTTTTATCTCTACTTTTTTAGAGATTTATTTCTTCATCCGCCTGAATGCCTGCCGATGGAACCGTTCCTCTGCCTTGATGACACTGAACACCTTATTAGGTGGCAAGATGGTCATAAATCTAGAATGATACTCTTGCTGCAACTGTTTCAGCTGAATATCCAACTCATCCTGTCTTCTGATAGCTTCGGCACATGCCTCATTATCATTCGGATTCACATGACGGAATCGGCGCATTTCATCGAATATCATACGCATTTTCTTACCCATCTGTCTATATACCGGGAAGAATTTAGCAGCTTCTCTCGGCGTAAGACAGGCATTAGTCGTAATAAACTGTTCTAGTTCTGCCTGAAACCTTTTAGGATCAAATCCATTATGATGTTTTCTACCCTGAGGCTGTGAAGCAAGTGAAACCAGACTAATCATCAGCATAGCTAAAAGCGCAAGAAACCTATGTTGCATTATCTTTCTCATACCTTATCTTTTTTAAAATCTTTATCTGTAGACAAAAAGAAATACCAACCATTAATTTTCTGCAATCAGCGATGCATAGATAGTTTCATTATCCATCATCGTATAATCGGCCATCTCATTAAAAGTAGCATCTTCATTATTATTCACAGCAGCTTTCTGAACCATATGGTCCACATGTGCCATAGCAGGCTTACTGCTTCCCGTATATTTCAGCGCCAGTACCGAACCACCTCCCATCACAGCCAAAACAGCAACAGCCGCCGCAATCTTTCGAATCGGCATACGCTGCCATAAGCTAGGCTGCATGTGAATGATGCGGGGTTCCTGCTCCGGCAAATTTGCCATCACCCTATCCGTCAGCTGGTCGAAATAACCAGCCGGCACCTGGAAATGGTTTTTCTTACCAAAACGGCTATTCAATATATTGTATTCTTTTAACATATTCCTCATTCCTTTCTTTTATACTTTATTAAATAGACGAAAACTAACCGAAAAGGTTTAATCCTTACGATTGAAAAAATCGGTTATTTTTTTCACAGCAAGATGATAGGATGCCTTCAAAGCTCCTTCACTTGTTGACAGCACCTTACTCATCTCTGAATATTTCATATTATCATAATATTTTAGAGTGAAAACTGTGCGCTGAACATCGGGCAGTAGGGCTACAGCCTCTTGCAGTTCTGCCTGAATCTGGTCACCATCAAAATAGTCATCGGCAAGAAGACGTGAAGCCAAGCCCGGCTCGTCTTCGGTACTGACATTTACCATCTGCTTCTTGCGTCTCAAGAAATCAAGCGCTTCGTTAATTGCTATACGGTAAAGCCATGTTGAGAGCGAAGACTTTCCCTGAAACGAATCCAGATTGGTCCAAGCCTTAACAAAGGCATTCTGCAACACATCATCAGCATCATCATGATCTAAAACAATATGGCGAACCTTCCAATACAACGGCTCGCTATACTGACTTACCAGTACAGCAAAGCCTTCGCGTTGGGTCTTAGGATCCCTAATCATCGCCAAGAGTTCTTTATCGTTTATCATTGCTTTTACAAATGTGTTGTTTATAGATATTTTCTCAACATATCGAATATTACCGCATCAAATCCATACACATCAGAATAATCAGCTATTCTGCCTCCTGCTAACGGATAGAGTGTATAATAGGTTATGAAGAGAGGAACTTGAGGATTAACCTTTACGTTATTCACAACAAGTTTTTTATTGGCAAGCGAATCTGCTGTCATCGAATAGTATATCTTTTCCTTCAGTTTCTCGTTTTTGTCAGCCAATAGGAAGACAGCGAAATCGTATGGTTTTTCTATTCTGATACATCCATGCGATACTCCTCTATCCTCTTGTCCAAACACGCCCTTACTGTTAGTATCATGCAGGAAGACCGAGAAATTATTATCAAAACGGAAGATGATTCTTCCCAGAGCATTCCCCTTTCCGCCCCGCTGAGCGATGCCATAAGCACCAGAAATAAGCATAGATCGAGTTACTCTGTTTAAGTCAACCTCCTTACCTGTTGCCACTTCCCTTACATAGTAGTTACGCGCGCGAAAGTAGCCATGATTCCCCACCCGGTGTATCATATCATGGAGAACGATACTACGGGGAACAAACCATTGAGGATTCAGTTCCATACGTTTGATATGACTGTTCAATATCGGGGTTTTGGTTTTACTGGCTCCACATCCTATGCGCATCGAGAGCGTATCCTGATGATCAATAGCCATCAGATGGAACGATGGTATATTGACAACCACATATTTTTCGTGTTGCCAGGGATTATCATACTGCCTCCAGCGGCAACGTTCCATGTTGCAGAGAATTTTGATTCTCATCGCCTTGCCCAGTCCTCCAGTCTTCAATTTTTCCAGCAGTTGATAATAGAAAGGATTCTTAGGCTGTACTTCTTTCAAGAAGGAAGCCACCGAGTCGCATCTAACCATTTGCATAGCCTTCTGATAGAACGCATCATCTGCATGAGCCATTTTTACATCAAACAGACCTCTGAACCTAACGGGTCTCTTGCTACTATCATAAGGATTGGGAGCAAGAGTATCTAAACGATTGAAAACAAAACTAGGATTCATAAATCCAAAATTCTGCCCCATCGTATATCTGAAGTAAGCTTTGGTCAAGCGATACTCCAGTCGGGCTATCACTTGATTTATCTGATTATCAGCTGAATCTAGATTTAAATCTCGTAACCTGTCAATATCTCGGGCTATAGCATCCACATAGAACCGACGTTTATCAAATCCCATATCCGCTACGGAACGCAGGCAAGTCACCAGGGAGTCAGCCTGACTATTTACCCCATGACGTGTAATCCAAAGCAGATTACCTTCATTCTGATAATAGCGACGGGTATGCAAATCAGCAGCATGTCGGTCTTTATCATTTCGCATGATGCTGTCTATCAGATTCCTTACCGCCCTCGAATTGATAGCATAGGCAGAAGAACGTAAGTCCTGATAATCATCTAACGATAATTGGAAATTGCTGTTTGGCACCCTGTCGTGGCAAGAACAGAACATCAAACAGCAAGAAATGATAAGTAACGAAAAATGAAAGACTTTCACTTTCTGATTAAAGTTAAACGGCATTCTAAGGCCTCTATAGTACTATTAATGCTTTACGCAAATTTTGCGCGTAAAGGTATTCCCCACCTTTACAATATAGATACCATCAGCCAATGGCAAGTTTACGCGCTTGTCATTACCTTCTATGCGGAAGGTCTTGATAGTAACACCTGCCACATTATATATTCTCACCACTTGCCCGCTAGCGCCTGTGATATGCATCACGCCCCCAGCATAGTTCAAGTTGATATCTGCCACATCAAGGTCTGCCCATTCTATGTTTCCCTCGTTGGCCATAGCATCCGAAGGAACAGAAAGTGCTAACATTGCAATTGTCAATATTGAAAGTAAAGTCCGTTTCATATATTTTCAAGTTTCGTTAAACCAATAGTTCTTTCTGCAAAGATATATAAAAAAAAGGAAACTTACCGTCTTCCCGACGATAAGTTTCCCAAAAATTAGCTTTTTTAACCTTTCAGAGGAAAAAAGAAGCCAATTCACATTATTTTCTAAAACAACCAACACTTTACATGATGCCATCAGCGCGAAGTTTCTGCTGCCATTTCCAAGCAGAAGCCAACACATCTTCAAGCTTAGCCTCAGCCTTCCAGCCGAGTACCTTGTTCGCCTTGGTGCAATCACCCCAAATTTTCTCAATATCGCCCTCTCTTCGTGGACCATACTTCCAATTCAGTTTCACACCTGTAGCTTTTTCAAAAGTCTCAACAATTTCGAGAGTTGAGTTTCCATTACCTGTACCGATATTGAAATATTCGATAGGCTCAGTCTCCTTATCAAGAACACGTGCCATAGCAGCTACATGTGCCTTAGCCAAGTCTACAACATAAATATAGTCGCGGATACAGGTTCCATCAGGAGTATCATAATCATTACCAAAGATAGTGAGTTCCTTGCGGATACCCATAGCTGTCTGAGTAACGTATGGAATCAGATTGTTTGGCACACCATTTGGCAACTCACCAATCTCAGCAGAAGGATGTGCACCTATAGGATTGAAATATCTCAATACAATGCTCTTGATGGCTGCACCACTATGGATATAATCTGCTATGATCTGCTCATTAATCTCCTTAGTATTGCCATAAGGTGAAGTAGCCTTCTGATGAGGAGCCTCTTCTGTTACAGGCAAATTCTCAGGCTTCGGCTGACCATAAACGGTACAAGAAGAAGAGAAGATGATACCCTTTACCTGATACTTTGGCATAAGTTCCAGGAGATTGATGAGCGATACGATATTGTTGCGATAATACAACAATGGTTTCTGTACGCTCTCGCCTACTGCCTTGCTTGCAGCAAAGTGAATGATACCCTTAATATCTGGATATTTCTGGAATACTGCCTCGGTAGCAGCCTTGTCGCGCAAGTCAACCTGTTCAAAAGCAGGGCGGATACCAGTAATCTTTTCGATACCATCGAGTACTTCAATCTTTGAGTTTGAGAGATCATCTACGATAACAACATTGTAGCCTGCCTGCTGCAACTCTACTGTAGTATGGCTACCTATGAAGCCTGTACCACCTGTAACAAGAATAGTTTGTTTCATAATCAAATATAGTTAGTTTGAAGAATTATTATATTTCTTCTGCAAAAGTACTGCAAAAATCTGAAAAAGCAGAAAGATTTTTCAAAAAAATACTTTTTTCCTTTGTTTTATCTATTATTTATACTATCTTTGCAAAAGATAAATAGTAAAAAGGCTCTAAGAAAATGGAAAAAAACATGAAACATTATAATATAGAACAAGACATGAGATATTTGCAGTTGCTCTCTCAGTCGTTCCCTACTATAGCAGAGGCGAGCACCGAGATTATCAACCTGCAAGCCATCCTCAACCTGCCAAAGGGTACCGAGCATTTTCTTGCCGACATCCATGGTGAGTATGAGGCCTTCCTGCATGTACTGAAAAATGCATCAGGAAATATCAAGCGTAAGGTGAACGAACTCTTTGGCAATACCCTTCGCGAACAGGAGAAGCGAGAACTCTGCTCTCTTATTTACTATCCTGAGCAGAAACTGGAACTCGTCAAGCAGAACGAACCCGACATCAACGACTGGTATCACATCACCCTGCACCAGTTGGTGGCTGTATGCCGTGATGTTTCCAGCAAATATACCCGAAGCAAGGTGCGCAAATCGCTGCCATGCGATTTCTCGTATATTATCCAGGAGCTTTTGCACGAGCACACCGAAGATCATGACAAGACAGCCTATGTCAATGTTATTGTTGATACGATTATCAGCACAGGCAGAGCCGATGATTTCATCATCGCTATAGCCAACGTCATCCAGCGCCTGGCTATCGATCAGCTCCATATTCTGGGCGATATCTACGATAGAGGTCCAGGAGCCCACATCATCTTGGACAAGATGCGCCGCTACCACAGTTGGGACATCCAGTGGGGTAATCACGATGTACTATGGATGGGAGCAGCTGCCGGCAATGATGCCTGCATCTGTAATGTGATCCGTCTCTCCCTGCGATACGCCAACCTCTCGACATTGGAAGAAGGCTATGGCATCAACCTCGTACCACTCGCTACTTTTGCGATGGAAACCTACAAGGAGGATGATTGCAAAGAATTTCTGCCTAAGCTCAGCGGAGGTGCAGCAGCAATGGATGAAAAGACCCAGCGGCTCACCTCTCAGATGCACAAGGCTATAGCTGTCATCCAGTTTAAATTAGAGAGCCAGCTTTTCAAGAAGCATCCGGAATGGAAGATGAAAGACCGTTGTCTTTTTGACCATATCGATTACAGGAAAGGCAAGGTAGAGATTGACGGAAAAGAGTATGACATGACCTCATGCCACTTCCCTACCATCGATCCGGACAATCCAGACAAACTATCTGAAGAAGAGGAAATTCTGATTCAGAAACTGCATCATTCGTTTATGGTCTGCGAGAAGCTGCACAAGCATATCAACGTTATGCTGCAGCATGGTTGCATGTACGCTATCTTCAACAACAACCTGCTTTTCCATGCTTCCTGTCCGCTCAACGAAGATGGTTCATTAAAAGAGGTAGAAATATATCCTGGCAAGAAATTCAGCGGCAGAGCCCTGATGCATCATACGGGCATGCAGATACGCACAGCTTTCCAATCAGATTCTGATCCGAATGAAAAGGAATATGCCATCGATTATTTCATCTACCTATGGTGCGGTCCTGACAGTCCGCTCTTCGACAAGAGTAAGATGGCCACCTTCGAGCGCTATTTCATTACCGATAAGGAGACTCATAAAGAAGAGAAGGGATACTACTTCCTGTTGCGCGATAACGAACAGGTTATCGACCATATTATGGATGAGTTTGGGGTAACCGGTCCTAACCGCCATATCATCAATGGGCACGTGCCCGTTCGCACAACCAAGGGCGAGAACCCTATCAAGGCAAACGGCAAGCTGATGGTTATCGATGGAGGTTTCTCTAAAGCCTACCACAACGAGACTGGCATTGCCGGCTACACCTTAGTATATCACTCCCGCGGATTTCAGCTGGTCCAGCACGAGCCATTTACGAGTATGGAAGATGCCATCAAGCAAGGTACCGACATCAAGAGTACCACACAGATTGTAGAAATGTCGAACCGCCGAATGCTGGTAGCCGACACAGATATAGGTTGCGAACTCCGTAAGCAGATAGAAGACCTGAAGGAACTTCTCTATGCTTACCGACATGGTTTCATCAAGGAATCAGAAAGGAAGAAGTAAGAAACCGAGCATACCCAAAAAGCCCCCGGTGCTACATGCATCGAGGGCTTTTTTTCAGAATTTTCTGAACCGCAATCTCAGGGTTTTACTCTTCAGTTGCATCTTACCTCCGGTCATTACCTCCTTGGCAAAATGCTCATTCAGATGATTGATGCCACAGCTACGCAAAGAATCATTCATTTCTGTTAAAAGTACATCGCCTCCATAATCTTCATGCCATTTATTACGATAAACAGATGTAATCAGCAAACTGTCGGAGGTTTGCTCAAAACGCAGATAAAATCCTCTACCATCACCAAAGTAATCATAATCAGCAACCTGAATCAACTTATACTGGCAGCCCCAGAACACGCGCTTATCTGCAAAGTTACAAGTACCCCCTGTAGCTAAAGTATCTACCTGCTCCAGATGCCAGAAACCATCCAAATCACCATTCTGGCTTGTTTCTACCTCACATGAGCTTAGAGTGAGCATCATAACAGCAAGGGAAAGCACCCCTATTATCTTTTTCATATTTTCTATCTTATCGATTATTATTTTCTTTTCGTCAGCAAGCCTCTTTTGCTGATGGTTATCTGCATACCGGCATTATGTCCCAGCATCTTTTCGCTACCGAAATCCATCGCATAGCCTGCCTTTATCTGCCACTGATGCGGGAAATCGTAATGGGCCTCTACCAGAAAGCTTACATTATGATGCTTTTTTGTAAACGGGTTGCTATATGTACCCCAACCTTTCTGATAGGTGCCTAATATACGATAGCCCAACCGCTGTGTAGGCTGACCATCAAAACCCAGATGATAAGCTATGAAGCGGTTGTTTCTGATATCAATATATCCGTCGTTATTATAAATAGGCGAACGGTAGAGTGGATTTCCTATCACCTGGCCCCAATGCTGCCATCCTGGATAGATGCTGTGGTTATAATAATCATCAGTACCCGCTATATGGTCTGCGATACCCGATGTACGGTCATGATTGTACGGACCACTCTGATATTTGGTATAGAGATACTCCAGCACCACATTTTTCAGCCAGCGTGAATACTTCAGATTCAGTTCGAAGCCCAGCATGATATCCTTCAACGAATACATGAAGAAACGGCGTTTTACTTTCTTATTCCAGTCTGCGCCCTCACCATATCCATTATAGTCGAGGAGAAACATCTGGCTGTGGTCTTCGAAATAATGATCGGCATAGATGGCAGCTTTCCAACTGTCAGTGTCATAATTGATACGCATCAGCCAACTGCCCAACTGGTTGCCGGCAACATTGGCATAAGCCCCTTCTCCTGCATCAGAGCCCGTTGCCGACAGCGCATGCCAGAAGCCTTTCAGATTTTTCTCGGTAGGAATCTGTTCCATACTGTCACCTATTGGACGATATGCATTGCCACCAAACTGAGCAACCATTTCCAAGCCCATTTCTATGCTGAGCGGACAGAAAGCATTCTCGTTTCCGATACGCAGAAAACCTGCTTTGCTGTGATAGAGCATGTGGTCACAATATTTAGTCTGCCGTTTCGTAAAATCATGCTGCCAGCCATCATCCGTAGTCATACCATAAGCCAGATGACCTTTCAGTTGCAGCCAGCCTCTACCAAACGGAAGCGTCCAATATTCAGGAAGCGCCAGACGAACCTGAGGTATCGGACGGGCATTGATACCCAGACACTGGCTACCACTGGAGAGCGACTGGTTTTTCAGCTCCATCGGATATTCCTTGGCACCTGCAGTCAGCACACCATAAAGCCAGCGGGCCTCCACATAAGCCTGCTGCACCACTACATGGCTGGTATAGTTTACCGGTACTGCCACATCTACTCCATATCCTACAGCCCAGCGGCGGGCAGAATCTGCAGAAAGCGGACGAACCAGACTACCTCTGAGATAGCCGTTATTCTTCTCTAAAGAACTTAATCCATGTTTGTTTGCGTTAAGCCACAATGGGGTTTTACCTTTCGAAAACGACCCTTGCATCTCAACACCATATTGTATATCTTCCCGAAGATCTATCTTCTCCGTGCCATCCTCCTCTTGCCACATATACTGTGCCATAGATGGGGCTGCCAGACTGCAAAGGGCAAAACATACACCTACCTTTATCTTATTCATAATTAAATCTATACTTTCAAGATAAAAACGTAATTATCTCTATTATATTGTATATATTCAGAAAAATAAAAAAAGAGCAACACTTGCCTCTCATTTTTTGAGAACAAGCATTGCTCTTTTAATTGAATTATCGTTTTATCCGAAGTTATCGTACATGATGCTCTCAGGATCTACTCCGAGAGAATCCAGATAATCTGTTACGGTCTTGATCAGCATTGGAGGTCCGCAGAGATAGTACTCGCAATCCTCTGGTGCCTCGTGATCCTTCAAGTAGGTATCACGGATGCAGTTAACAGCAAAACCCTCGTAGTACTTCACGCCCTGAGCATCTGCCACTGGGTCCTTGCGGTCCAATGAAAGATGGAAGTGGAAGTTAGGGAATTCCTTCTCAAGCTCCCAGAAGTCTTCCAGGAAGAATGCCTCACCCAACGCACGCGCTCCGTAGAAGAAGTGAAGCTCACGGTCGGTAGTGTGCAAAGTCTTGGTCATGTGCATAATCTGCGCACGCAATGGAGCCATACCGGCACCACCACCAATCCAGATCATCTCCTTGCCAGAAGTGAAGTTAGGATGGAAGTCACCGTAAGGACCACTCATCATTACCTTGTCGCCTGGCTTCAGAGAGAAGATGTAAGAAGAAGCGATACCTGTTGGTACGTTCTGGAATCCTACCTGTGGACGTGGCAAGAATGGAGTTGTGGCGATACGTACGGTCAGGGTGATGATGTCACCCTCGTCAGGATAGTTCGCCATAGAGTAAGCACGAACGGTAGGCTCTGGGTTGTGAGCCTTCAAGGAAAGAATGTTGAACTTCTTCCATGCTCCGATGTACTCCTCGCCAATGAGATCCTTGTCGAAGTCCTTGTCATAATCGATGCAGTCGTATGCAGGAATCTTGATCTGAGCGTAAGAACCCGGAACGAAGTCCATGTGCTCGCCAGGAGGCAGAGCCACCTTGAACTCCTTGATAAATGATGAAACGTTCTTGTTGGAGATAACCTCGCACTCCCACTCTTTCACGCCCATCACGCTCTCAGGCACCTTGATCTTCAGGTCGCCCTTCACCTTGCACTGGCATCCCAGACGCCAGTGGTCCTTAATCTGCTTGCGGGTGAAGTGAGGTTTCTCGGAATCGAGAATCTCGCCGCCGCCCTCGAGCACCTGAACCTTACACTGGCCGCAGCTTGCCTTACCGCCGCAGGCAGAAGGCAGGAAGATGCCGTTCTCATTCAGCGTAGTCATCAAACTGCTGCCCTGAGGCACGTTGATGGTCTTGTCGCCATTGATTTCGATATTTACATTTCCGCTAGGGCTCAGATACTTCTTAGCCACGAGCAGGATGATAACCAGCAGGAGAATCACCACGAGGAAAACTCCGATACTAGCCAATATAAATGATGTATTACCCATATCTATAGTCCTCCTATTTTAGATTTTCAAGCCTGAGAAGCAAAGCATAGCCATTGCCATGAGGCCTACTGTGATAAATGTGATGCCGAGTCCCTGCAATGGCTTTGGCACGTCGCAATACTGCATCTTCTCGCGGATGGCTCCCATCAGCACGATGGCGAGAGTCCAACCCAGACCGGAACCTACGGCATAAACGATGCTATCCCATACTGAGGTGATAGCCTGAGTATTGGTAGGCTCCATCAGGATGCGCTGCTGCATGAAGAGCGATGCACCCATGATGGCACAGTTTACGGCAATCAATGGCAGGAAGATACCCAGCGCTGCATAGAGCGATGGTGAGAACTTCTCTACAATCATCTCTACCAGCTGTACGATACCGGCGATGACGGCGATGAAGAGGATGAAGCTCAGGTATGTGAGGTCAACACCCAGGATTCCATCGGCGCTGAGCACCTTGGTCTGCAACAGGTAATCTACAGGCACGGTGATGAGCAACACGAAGGTTACTGCCAAGCCCAGGCCCAAAGAGGTCTTCACGTTCTTGGATACTGCCAAGTATGAACACATACCCAGGAAGTAGGCGAAGATCATGTTATCGACGAAAATCGAACGGAAAAACAAACTTATTGCGTGCTCCATCTTACTTCTCCTCCTTATAAATATAGGCACGATGTACCCAGATTACACATCCAACGAGAATCAATGCCATGGCTGGCATGGTCATCATACCGTTGTTAACATATCCAAAGTTGTAAGCTCCCTCCGGTATCAGCTGGAAACCGAGCAAAGAGCCGCGGCCCAGGAACTCACGAACAGCACCCATAATCACGAGGATGAGGGCGTAACCCAAACCATTACCTACACCATCGAGGAATGAAGGCCAAGGCTTGTTCATCATGGCGAACGCCTCCAAGCGACCCATCAGGATACAGTTGGTGATGATCAGACCCACATACACAGAGAGCTGCACGCTCACGTCGTAGGCGAAAGCCTTCAGCACCTGGCTCACGATGGTAACCAGGGCAGCAACTACCACCAGCTGAACGATGATACGGATGCGCTGAGGGATGGTGTTGCGGATGATGGAAATAATCACGTTAGAGAATGCCGTGATGATAGTAACGGCAAGTCCCATCACAATGGCTGGCTTCAACTGTGAAGTAACAGCCAGGGCACTACAGATACCAAGCACCTGGACGAGGATAGGGTTGTCGCCGTTCAGTGGCTTGATGAATGCCTCCTTATTTTGTTTACTAAATAATGCCATAATTTCACTTAATTATTTAATGAATTTAGCAAGACCTTCCTTGAGCATGGCATCCACACCGTTGGATGTCAATGTAGCACCGGTAACGGCATCTACATTGTTAGGGTCGCTGGCAGGAGCGTCTTTCTCTACGCCCAGAGCGATGCCCTCTACTCCATCCTTGTGAATCTTCTTGCCCTGGAACTTCTGCTGCCACTTCAAGTTGTCCTTGATTTCAGCACCGAGTCCGGCTGTCTCGCCTTCGTGGTTGAAATATACGCCATAGATGGTGTTGTTGTCGGCATCCACGGCGATGAAGCCTGAAATGCCGCCCCAGAGACCCATACCCTTTACAGAGTAAACGGTCTTCTTCTGACCATCAATCTCGCACTCGTAATACTTCATGCCGTCCTTCTCCTTCTCGTCCTTCACCACCTCTTTATATTTGGCAGCCGCAGTAGCGTTGTCAAGGTCGCGCAGGTTCAGAGAGTTCAGAATCTGCTTCTGAGTATCAAGAGCCACGTTGGCATCCTGTTTTGTCTTCAGCGAAGAAGACACGAACGCGAGCAGGAATGCCACGATTACCACGATGATAACCGAATAGATAATAGTATAGCTATTTGAATTTGTCTTCATATCTACATTCCTCCTACATTATTTAATAGCACGTTTAGCACGGCGAGAGATGTTGCCCTGAACTACACAGTAGTCGATGAGTGGAGCAAACATGTTGCCGAAGAAGATAGCGAGCATCATACCCTCTGGATAACCTGGGTTCATCACACGTACGATGACGGCGATGGCACCGATGAAGAATCCGTAGAAGTACTTACCCTTCTCTGTACGGGCAGAGGTTACAGGGTCGGTGGCCATGAATACGGCTCCGAAGCAGAAACCACCGAGAACGATGTGCTCATACCAGGCGATAGGTGTCATGCCGAGAGCCTGGAAGATAAGCGCCATCACGATGCCGCCTGCGAATACTGAGCCCATGGTCTTCCAGGATGCGATGCCTGTCCAGAGAAGGATGATGGCACCGATGGCGATGGCGATGACTGATGTCTCACCGATACAGCCAGGAATGAAACCGATGACAGAATCGCAGAGACTAGCTGAAGGTATGCTGCCCTGAGCCAGCTGACCGAGAGGAGTAGCAGCAGTGAAGCCATCAGGCAGGGTGTTACCCAGACCGAAGATAGCATCCTTAGCCACCCAAACCTTATCACCACTCATAGCCAATGGATATGAGAAGAAGAGGAACATACGGGCACCCACAGCCACATTGAAGATGTTCATACCGGTACCACCGAAGATTTCCTTGCAGAAGATGACTGCGAAGGCGCACGCCAGAGCGAGCATCCACAGCGGTGTAGAGACAGGAATGATCAACGGGATGATGATACCGCTGACGAGGTAACCCTCCTGGATTTCCTCGTGCTTCCACTGAGCCCAGGCAAACTCGATGCCGAGACCCACGATGTAGCTAACCAGCAACTTAGGGAGGACAGCCAGGAATCCGAAGCCGAAGACCTCGATGAAGCTGGCAGCGTCCAGTGTACCTGCAGCCTTGAAATTCTGGTATCCCACATTATACATACCGAAGAGCAATGCAGGAATCAGGGCGATTACCACAAAGCTCATGATGCGCTTCGAGTCGATGGAATCGTGGATGCTGGCTCCGCTCTTCGCTGTCGTATTTGGCACGTACAGGAAGCTCTCAAAACCGTCAAACACGCTCTCGAAGGCATGCAGCTTACCTCCCTCTTGGAAGTTAGGCTTTATCTTATTGAGATAATTTCTTAATGCACTCATTATTTAAATAATTAATAGTACTAAAACTAAGCGTTCTCCTTGCGCAGGGTATTCAAGCCCTCGCGTACAATCTTCTGCAATTCGAGCTTAGATGAATCCACGAACTCAGCCACAGCAAAATCTTCAGGACTTACCTCGTAGATACCGAGCTGCTCCTGCTTGTCGATATCGCCGGTGATGATTGCCTTGATGAGATACTCACCATAGATGTCCATCGGGAGCACCTTGTCATACTCGCCGCTCATGATCATGTGGCGCTCGCCACCCTTCACGCGGGCATCGAGATTATACTCCTTCTTCTTGCCGAAGAGCCAGGAAAGATATGAACGCGATGTAGAGAACTGATCGGTACGTGGAAGAATCCAACCCAGCATCTCGTCGTTGTCATCACCCTCTGGGATGGCTGTAATCTCTGATGTATGACCACCTACGAAATCGGCTGTAGTCGTCTTTACACCGGTAAGAGGATTGCCATTGATAAGTCGCACATGGTCAGTAGCTTTCAGCTGATTGGCTACAAAACTGCTTAAAGGTGTACCTACCAAAACTTCAGCATAGCCAGGAGTCTTGATTTCACTACCAGCTACAGCTACAGTCTTGTGCAAATCAACCTTACCTGTCAGGAAGAGTCTTCCGAAGAAGATAACCGATGCTGGATCTACTGTCCAAACTACCTCGCCCTTGTTTACAGGGTCGATGTTGTTCACCTGTACGCCTACATTACCTGCCGGACAAGGACCGTCGAATACATTGAGTTCTACGTTCTTAGCCTCGCCGAGCGCATTGCTGTGCTGGTCAACGCCAACACCAAGATAAGTTTTCGCAATCTTGCTCAAGGCTGTCAAACCCGTCTGGAAAGCCTCTTCGTTGCCTTCGAGTTCTACCTCAAAGTCGGCTGCGAGCGGCATGTCGCGGAGGGCAGAAACGAAAATTGCCTTAGGCTTGGTGTCGGGAGTTGTGGACACAGCATAAGGCAACTGGTTGATGTATCCGAAGAGACCAGCCTCAAGCAGCGCCTGCTTGACAGCCTCACCGTCTAACGCATCAACGTTTTTCTTACCAAAATCCGTAGAGGTCTGTACTGCGTCGGCCTTCACCTTCACGCAGAGCACCTTTCGGCGCTCACCTCTCTCAATGGCGGTTACTTCTCCGCTCACTGGCGAGGCAAACTTCACCTCCGGGCAAGCCTTGTTCACAAACAAGGCATCTCCGGCATTGACATGATCGCCCTCGCGTACCACTACCTTAGGAGTCACACCCACGAAAGCCGCAGGAACCAGCGCATACTCGCCAGCCTGAGCCACCTGGAGCGTTACATCCTTGGAAGCCTTACCCGTAAGGTTAATGTCCAAGCCTTTACGTAACTTAATTACATTTGCCATAACTACATTAAAAAATATTATATATAAACTTACTAATCACTTCAAGATATATGCGTCAGCGCCCTCATCAAGACGCTATACTGGCCATCTGCCATAAAACATATATTTTATCTACTTCTATGCTGAAACTTCTAAACGTGCTGCAAAAATAGTGAAAAAAAGTGATATAAAAAAGAAAAATTGTGTGAATTATTCGATTTTATGCCGATTTTTCAGTAATTTTGTCGCAAAATTCAAATTAGTAACATTTTTGTAAACTAGAGAAAGCAACTCTGAAACATTTAAAACATATCATCAATAGCATTATATGGACGCTGGCTGCTGTCTATTTCTTGCTTGTCGTACTGTTGCACGTGCCACCAGTACAGGCCTTCATCGGCTCTGAAGTAGCCGGTGCGCTGGCTCAGAAATTCGGCACTCAGGTAAGTATCGGAAAGGTGAACCTGGGCTTCTTCAACCGCATTATCATAGATGACGTGATGATGCTCGACCAGAAGGGCGACAGCATGATCTGTGCTTCGCGCGTATCGGCAAAGCTCGATTTCCTGCCTTTGAAGGATGGCAAGATTTCGGTTTCATCTGCCCAGCTCTTCGGGCTCAACGCCAACATCTACAAGCAGGATGCCAAGAGCCCGATGAACATCCAGTTCGTGCTCGATTCGCTGGCTTCGAAAGATACCACCCGCCATACTCCGCTCGACCTGCACATCGGAAGCCTGATTATCCGCCATGGTGCCGTTGCCTACAACCAGCGCGATATTGCGCCTAAGCCGGGCGTCTTTTCGCCGCAGCATCTAGGCATCACCAACCTCTCTGCCCACATTATTCTGGGCCATCTCACCGACAAGGATATCCATCTGGCTGTCAAGAAGATAGCGCTGAAAGATAAATCAGGACTTCAACTCAGAAATCTGAGATTCAAACTCGATGCCAACCAGCAGCAAGCCCTGCTCAGAGACTTCAGTATCGAGCTCCCTCATTCGCAATTGCAGTTTGATGACCTGCGCGCTACCTACCGCATCGAGAACAAGCATATCGTAAAGCCTACACTCCAGTTTCAGGGCGGCATCAAGCCATCCGTCATCACGCTTGCCGATATTGCCTGCTTCGTGCCTGAACTCCGCAAGTTCAAGGATGCCCTGCAGCTTCATCTCCAGTTTTCGGGCACCAGTACATCTGCACGCATCCATAACCTCGAATTCAAGACTCAGAGCGGCAGTCTGCTGCTCAGGGTTAACGGCCGTGTGAGCGATTGGGACCGCCTTCTGCGCTGGAAGGCAAACATCTCAGCCCTCAAGATATCAGGCGATGGCATCGGAGAAGTTTCCAGAAATCTGGGCAAACGCATCAGCATTCCGAAAGAAGTGCTGCGCCTGGGCGACATATATTATATAGGTGAGGTATATGGTGCTGGCAAGAACGTAGGCACCCGCGGCCAGCTGAAGACCGGCGTGGGCGAAGTAGCCATCAAGGCCGAAAAGGCTGGCTCCGAGCTCAAGGCTAGCATCAACACCCAGGGCATCAACCTGGGCCGAATCCTCGACAACGGGCAGTTCGGCATCCTGGCAGCATCGCTTTCGGCTCACGGCAACAAGCAGCATTTCTATGCCAAGGGCAGCATTCCGCGCTTCGATTTCAACAAGTACAGCTACCGCAACATTCAGATAGACGGCAGCTATAACCGGGGATTGCTCGAAGGACTCGCATCCATCGCCGACCCTAACGCCAACATCCAGGTAGAAGGCTCCTACTCCATCCCCCGCAAGCAGTATGCAGCTACTGCCCATGTACAGCATCTGCTGCCAACCATTCTGGGACTGAAGGTTTCTGACAAGACCTACAGTCTCAATGACATCACCGTAAGCGCCAAGAACCAGGGCAAGGACAGCTATTTCGACCTCGAAGCCCCGTTCGCCAGCATCCATGTTAACGGAGAGTACGATTACGCTACCCTCACCAAGAGCTTCACCAACCTGGTAGCCAGCAAACTGCCTACCCTTCCGGGCATCGGCAAGGTAGACAGGAGTGCGAAGAACCATTTCACCTTCCAGGCAGAAATCACCTCTACCGAGATTCTGCAGCGCATGCTGGGCATTCCGCTGAAGATAGAGCAGCCCGTCTTTGCCGATGGATTCATGAACGATGCCGAGAAAACCGTCAACATCTATGCCAACGTGCCTGACTTCAGCTATGGCGCAAAAGACTATCATGGCGTCAAAGTGCGACTGCATACCATCAACGATTCGCTCAAGGTAGATGCACAGATTAGGCAGGGCAAATGGGGAGATAACGGACCGGGCATCCACGTAAAGGCAGCCGCTGCCGACAACCAGCTCTTCGCCAAGCTCTTCTACGACAACCATTCGGCTAAGCTCCCTATTCAGGGCATCATCGATACGAGGGCGCAGTTCTTCAAGAACGAAAATCAGGTTTCTACCGCCCACGTAACCATACACCCGTCTGAAATCAGAATCGACGGCACGCCGTGGGAGGTTCATCCTGCCGACATCATCTACAGCAAGAACCGCCTGCTGGTAGACCATTTCGCCGTGAGCCACGACCAGCAGCACGTCATCGTTTCCGGTCTTGCTACACCCGAGAAGACCGATTCTATCGTAGCTGATTTGAAGGATGTAGATGTAGCATACGTGCTGAACCTCGTCAATTTCCATTCGGTAGATTTCACCGGCAAGGCTTCGGGCAAGGCTATCATCAAGAGCCTCTTCAACGACCCTGATGCCTACGCCCAGCTAGACGTGAAGGAGTTTACCTTCGAAAACGGACCGCTCGGTGTGCTCCATGCTGGTGTCAACTTCAACAAGGAGCTCGAACAGATTGATATTCATGCAGTTGCCGATGATGGTCCGGAGCATCAGACGCTCATCAACGGATACGTCTCGCCTAAGCGCAACTATATCGACCTGGGTATCGATGCCCAGGGCACCAGCATGAAATTCCTCGAGAATTTCTGCGGCAGTTTCATGAACCAGGTAGAAGCCTGGGGCAATGGCCATCTCAATGTGGTGGGCGATTTGAAAAACATCAATCTCGTGGGCGACCTTACCGCTCACGGCAAGGTGCACCTCAAGCAGCTCAACACCGATTACACCTTCGATGCGCTCCATGCACACGCTATCCCAGATGATATCCTCATAGAGAATGATACCATCTTCGACCGCAACCGCAACATAGCCATCCTGAGCGGAGGCATCCACCACAAGCACCTCACCAGGCTGAGCTACGACCTCGATATCAAGGCGCACAACTTCCTGGGCTTCGATACCCGCGAGTTTGGCGACAACACCTTCTATGGCACCATCTATGCCACAGGCGAGGTAGGCATTCACGGCAAGAGCGGCGAAACCGTCATAGATATCAACGCCGAACCCGAACCGGGCAGCATCTTTGTATATAATGTGGCAAGTCCGGACGCCATCAGCGACAAGAGCTTTATCCACTGGCACGAGATTGTGCCGGATATCATGGACAGCCTGAACGGGGTTCCAACCACGAAACAGAGAGAGGATGACATCGATTTCGAATCGGATATGCGCATCAACTTCCTCGTAAACACCAACCAGAACCTCACGCTCAAGCTGATCATGGACGAGCAGTCGGGCGATTACATCACCCTGAACGGAGATGGCGTAATTCGCGCCAACTACTTCAACAAGGGCTCGTTCGACATGTTTGGCAACTATGTGGTAGACCACGGCACCTACAAGCTCACCATCCAGAATCTCATCAAGAAGGAGTTCGAGTTCATGCCGGGCGGCACCATCGCCTTCGGTGGCAATCCATACAATGCCCCACTCAACCTGCGGGCTAAATATACCGTAAACGGAGTGCCGCTGAGCGACCTGCGCATAGGCCGTTCGTTCTCGGGCAACAACATCCGCGTAGACTGCCTGATGGACATCACCGGCACGCCTCAATCGCCTAAGGTAGATTTCTCTATGGACCTGCCTACGGTTAACAGCGATGCAAAGCAGATGATCTACTCTATCATCAATTCGCAGGAAGAGATGAACCAGCAGGTGCTCTATCTCTTGGGCATCGGCCGGTTCTACGCCCAGACCAACAACAACCAGGTGAGCGAGGATGGCGAACAGCAGAGTCAGACTTCGCTGGCGATGCAGAGCCTGCTGAGCGGCACCATCTCGCAGCAGCTGAACACCGTACTTTCCAACGTGGTGAAGAGCAACAACTGGAATTTCGGTGCCAACATATCCACGGGCGATGAAGGTTTCAACAATGCCGAATATGAGGGCATTCTGAGTGGCAAGCTGCTCAACAACCGGTTACTCTTCAATGGCCAGTTCGGTTATCGCGACAATCCGAATGCCACGCAGAGTTTCATCGGCGATTTCGACCTCCGCTACCTCATCTTCCCTAACGGCAACCTCGCCATACGCATGTACAATCAGACCAACGACCGCTATTTTACGCGCAACAGTCTGAACACGCAGGGTCTCGGTCTCATCATGAAGAAAGACTTCAACGGCTGGCGCGATTTCTTCGGCATCAAAAAGAAGAAGAAGAAGAAAAAGAAATAAAAGCCAAAAAGAGGGTGTGTCATAACCAGATGACTCACCCTCTTTTTTATTTTCAGATAACCGTAATCCATACAGATTCCCCCTGCTCCCTTGCCTCGGCGATGCGGCTGATGAGGCGGTTGAGCCAGATGCGGGAGTTCACTACCATTCCCCTGAACTTGTTCTCGCCCACCAGGATGCAGCCTTGCGTGTCGTCAGGATAATTGCCTGCATGGATGCGGATGCCCTCGAAACCGGGCACTCCCTGAACGAGAGGCAGAAAACACTTAAACCTGGGCGACGGGGTAACAAGCAGCGGATAAGTGCCCTCGGGTATCGCCGTCTTGCCCCGAACCTTGCGCGCTATCTTGCCGCTCACCCTGCCCGAACGGGCATCCACTTCCTCAGGGCTCAGCGTGATACCCAGCAGATTGCGCCAGGTAGGCTCCAGCGTATCGCAGAAATAATGCTCCTTATCCAGCAGCGTCTCAGAGAAGGTATCGCGAAATTCACGTTTGTCTTCCAAACGCTTGCTGAAACTCTGGCGGCTCTCTACCTCCTCCTCTTTCAGAAGATAAAGATGACCTATCGTATAGGTCTTCTTCTTGGCTATTCGCTTTACTATTATTTCCATAAGCTTATTCTTTATTGAGAAGATAACTTCTGTTGTAATGCACCTTGCGGAAAATTAAACTGTCAGTGTCAGTGTCAGCAGTTTCGTCTTTAAGCAGCTTCACCACATATCCGCGCGATACCCACTGGTAAACAGCATCCATCGTACGCTTGCGGTTGTCGTCGAAACCCTGCTCCCTGCGCAGATTGGCATAATCCTTGAGCGAGAACTGTTCGGGCAGCATCTCAAGCATATTCTTCGGACCCCTCGGTGCTGTCTTAGGCACGCTGTCCTGCTCTCTGTCTGCATCGTAAATCATCTGTCCAAATAATTTCAACTTACAGTAGAGATCATAACGCTCACTCCAGCGCACGAAATCTGCGATGGATTTCTCCCATTTCATGCCGTTTGCCACATACAGCACGCATGCCTTCAGATAGGCGATGACATTGGCTCTGAACGAGAGATTCTCGAATACCACATCCTGCGACAGACGGGCAAACTGGGCATTTTCATCCAGAAGCGTCTGAGCCAGCTTGCGGGCTCCAGGGCAGTCTACCAGTCCTCTAGCCTTCACCAGATTGTCGATATAGGGCTTCAGCTGTTCATCGAAGGCTGCATCATAAGTGCCGTATACCGGAAGCTCCGAACCGCATGGACGGCGCTCGATGGTGCTGAACGAGATACGGCTGATAGGACCATCCGTTACCACCCTTTTGAAATATTCGCGACACTTTTTCGGGGTGCAGCAGGCATTCCAGTTGAAGCGCACCTTGATGGTTTCGGTAACGCTCTGTGTGCCCACTCTGTCCTGTCCGTAATTACCCAGATCGAAGGCAAGCTCCATGATGCGGAAGTGCTGGTTAGTCTTGCCCTTCAGCGCATCGAAGAGGTTCAGCTCGTTCAGTTTTGAATAGAGGAAATGGTTCTCAGCCTCCTTCATTCTGAGTACAAAGGCAGGGTTCGTCATATCAATATTAACCTCTTGTATAACAAGTCCTTGCGGTCTTTCTCTCTTGTCTTTGTTCGAGCCTTTGCGGTTGCATTCATCTTTCCACAGTCGCTCTCTTTCTCTCTGTTCAGCATCCCGCTTCCTGATGTCAGCCATGATGTGGTTGATAGGTTGCGTGATGGCTTCCTTTCCGCTTCCTGTAGGGGCACACAAGATAGAAGAAATTGTAGCCTCATGCTCTACATTATCGAGATAGCGGAATCGGGTTTCGCAGAGATGCGATGCCAGTGGCGGGAAGATGGCCTGCGATACGGCCGGACGGTAAATCCCCGGTGTTTTCGAAATCAGGAGTCTGATGAGTTTGGGCAATTTTTCCGGCATCTGATGAATATGATAGAAGTAAGATTCCGGATTGTTGATATCGCCGAAATCGCTATCATCATAGTTGGCAGAAAGCGTATTCATCTCTTCATTTCTTACCAGCTCTACGGCCTTGCTCACGATGCTGGGCATTCGGTAGCTCTGCTTTCTGTTGCAGGCACTCTCCACGGTTATGAACGCCCTCTTCCGGTCTTCGCCAAAGGTTGGAATCACCTGCTTGATCCATTCCGCATTATCATCGCAGAGATAGCGGAGATAGCAGCTTAATGTAAAGATAAACGAGTTTCTGGAGCCATGTTGCGGCTCTCCTCCCAGCAGCTCTATCAGCTTCTCTATGATAACCGGATAAGGCACCCCCTGGTATTCCTTGGGGTAGCTGGCAGGAGCACCCTTGCCGTCAGCCTGCTTGCCTTCAGCACCAGCTCCGCCTCCTTCAGCAGCTCCGCCGTCAGCCTGCTTGCCTTCAGCACCAGCTCCGTCTCCTTCAGCAGCTCCCTCCGGTCTCCCGTCAGGCAGCCCCCGTTCCGGGGCTTTCCAAGCCCCGTCCCCCTTCAGTTCTCCGTCCCCCTTCAGCTCTCCGTCTTTTTTCAGCTTCTCGCTCCGGGTTGCAGCCTCTCTATCCTTAAACAGCTCCTCTTCATTAATAAAGAGGATATAGTCTTCGGGCACGATGAACGAAGGCCGTGCCAGGTCCTTCACGCAAGAATCATAATCCTTATCCCCCAGCTGCTCCGACATCCATTTCTGCGCATCAGCCAGGTTCATTCCCCCCGGGATAACGAAGACAAGCCTCAGTCCCTCGAGCGAAGGCGTAACATGAACCAGCAGGATGCATTCCAGCACCTCAGGCTTATTCTTCTTCAGCTCCTGGCTCTTCGTCTTCCACCACCCTCTCGGGTCGGGAATATGGTCTTTGTCGTAGATAGAAAGCCCGCTGGGGATGGCATCCGCATTCAGTCGTCGGCCGTTCTTGAAGGTAGCATGCGGAGTGAGAATCGGGAGTTTAGCCTTCAGCTTCGTCTTCAGCGCCACATAATCATCCTTGCTCATCTCGCCTCTGCGCAGGCTCTCAAGTGCGTCTTCTATCTCGGCGCAAGTCTTCACCACCACACCGCTCTGGGCTGCCTGATGAAAGAGCTGGGGCGTACAAACCTGTACTGCCCTGCTCCTTACACTTTCGGATATTCCAAAACTCATATACTAGCAATTTTTCGTTACAAACTCACCGGCAATCTCACTCTCTTTGCAGATAACCTGAGCCGGCATAACCTCGGCTTCTCTGCGGCTGATACGCAGATGCATTCTCACATCCTCATCGCCCACGCTGGCACTTCCATGAGCCAGCCGTATAAACTTGCGTTGTTTCCGCTTTTCGCTATTGCTGGCGAATGCGTTGAAATTACCCTCCTTGGGGCTGACCAGGGCGATAGAGCCCTTCTTGCGTTTGCCCTGCGTCAGGAGAGCCTGATACAAAGCATCTGAAATCTGAATCTTAATATACATAATTCTTTATTTTTTATAATAAGCAAAACTCTATAAACTATTAACTGTCAACTATTAACTAACATCAGAATGGCTGCACTTGCTCAAACTCCGAGATATGCGTCTCGCCATAATATCTGCCGTTATACTCCCTCACGCTGTGGCGGAGCCCGATGCCCAGAACATCGCCTTCCTTAGCCGTAAATTTGTCTACCGCATCGCCGAAGAGCCGCGCCACATACCGGTCGGGATGAACCGCATTCTCCATTGATTCCACCACTACCTCGCGAGATTTCCAAGGATTACCTGTCTGCTGGCTTACACCACTCTGAACGTCAAGAAGCTTGACTACTTTCATCTTTTTCATAAACTTAAAAATTAAAAATTAATAAATCATATTTAAGGACAAAAAAAATGCCCCGCAACCAGACTTGTCATCTGATTACGGGGCAAAGGTACGGCTTTTTCACCTTTAGGACAAATAGGCAAAATAGGATTAATTATTTCTGCCTACGTTTTTTCTTTTTTCAGTCATTAATCCTACATATTCTCTTCAAAAAAAGCATCCACCAGCTTCTCCATATCGGAATTCTTTTTCGGGGGCTTGTTACAGAAGGCATTATTGAACGACTTCTTTATTGCATCCTTCTTGATTTTGCAGTCTTCGGTCAGGAATCGGAAGATGGTGTTCACTCCTACCGCTCGCTTGCGGGGAATTACCCCATATTCTTTCCAATGATCAAGGAAGGAGAAGATGGCGATGTTCAGGGGCGAATTTCTACTAGAACTGGTAGGCAGCCCTGCCAACTCATTCTGCTCTAGGAATCTGCAGAAGAGCTCAGCCTGTTTGCGGGTTTTAGCCTCGTCCTTGACGCAGTAGTTTTCATCAAGGGCAAAGAGACACTCGCTCTTTCTGCCCCTACCGGTTTCCTTCTGGCTGATGTCAGCAGCAGCAACATCTTCCGCCTCGAGGTCCTCATCCTCCGAACAGTCAATCAGCTGTACAGAAGAAACCGTCTGTCCGCCTCTCCCTCCATCTTTCGGCGGATATACATTCACCACGCCAAAGATATTCTGCTGTTCAACATGCTCGTTGTAAAAAGCCCCAGGGCATATAATAATCTTATCTCCACTCATAATCATCTCCTTCTAATCCTAATCTTTTGCGTTTATATCTAGACAGAGAATCCTTCAAATCTACCTCAGGCAGAGAAAGCGGATGGTACCCCTTAGGCAGAAAATCCGGCTGGTCCACCTCATGATGAATATCCTGATGATGAACCTCTGCATTGTACACCCCTCCTTTTTCTACCGTAACATTGTTAGGCCTAGGTTCATTCTGCTCCTTTGCAACTTGTTCACGACTGCCAAAAATGCCTTGAATCATATCTTTCAGTTCGCGATGTATAGATTCATGTTTGCCAAAGCAATCATCTGTCATATGGTTTAACAGCCCCATACATTTAAAAGTCTGCGAATCATCTATCGCAGTCTTCATATCTTTAACAAATCTGATACCGGAGTCAATCATTTCCCTGGCAATTTTTTCTTTCACCTCAGATGTATCAGCCTGCATGGCTGTATCTTTACGTTCTGCATCTTTCTTCATGCGACGAATGGTGATATCCTTACAGCTGATTTCATCTCTTGCATCATCAAGTTTCTTACTGAGCTTCTGGTTTTCCGCCTGAGCCTCTTCCAGTTTCTGTTTCAACATACTGCATTCCGATTGAACTCTAGACAACTCCACATCAGATAGCCCCTCCTGATGCTTATCATCATCACCAGCTGGGGATAAAGGCAATTCTGCCCGCTTTGCTTCTTCTGAACTCAAAAACTCTCCAGCCAGTATACGCTTGGAGAGGCTGTTATAAATCTTACTAGTGATTATCATCTTATTATTGGATTACTATATTGTTTCAAAATCATCATCAACAAAGACGGGCTGAGGTTGTCTGGATGCCTCCCTAGCCCAATCAAGAAACGCCAGCTGCTCTTCCTTGGTACGAAACAACCTCAACTGTCTCTCTATCTGATCCATATCATAATTGCGAACAGACTTATACCATAAATTAAGAGTATAATGGCGTGGATGCAGAGGATTAGGGCGCAAATCTGTATGATAACGATAGGGCCACTCGTCAATGGTTCGTTCTACTATTCCCAACAAATGTAAATAGTCATAAACATCAGAACCATCTCTGCCATCATACCTTCTTTCTCCTATAAGCTTTCTTCTGAAACCATCTAGGAAAGCAACCATTTCTCTACTTTTGTTCGCCTGAGAATGAAGGATACCATAAACCATCCATTTAATAAGCATAAGATAGAGGAATGAGCATCTGCAAGGATAAGGATATTTTAGATTCTCCTGAAAATATTCATCCCAATGCAGCCTGATTACAAGGCCTATCTCGTCATACAACTCAGCTATATCTAAAGATTCAGCATTAGCAAGACAGGCAGCCACGTAATAAGCTGCATTCAACGAAGGCAGGAGGGCTTTCATCCTAAATTCTGTTTTATAACTCGTAGGTTCAACCATACAGATTGCTCTCAGCAAGGAATCGAGCGATTTAGTACTCTTCGTATCAAAGTCATCAAGACTCAATCTCTCTCCATAATAAAGGCTATGGTGCCATTCAAAAACTTTTTCCATAGGAATATTCGTTTATAGTTTGTTTTAGGGTAAAGTATAAGATGCGGTTCCGGTTCGGGGGTTCAAGTTTGTTGAGCTTGGGCTCGGGAAACAAAGCTGCAGGGCCTCATCCTTTATCTAAAAATATATAGTTGTTAATACAATTCCCGCTTAAAGCGAAAAAGTAGCGCAAAGGTATATATAATTTTTTGAATGACCAAACAAATGAACACATTTTTTCTATCATTTTCTGACACTGACACTGACAGTTATTTTTTCCGAGGGTAGTAAAAGAGTAAGAAGAAAAGTTATATTTATATATATATAAATATAAAATATTATCTTAACATTCTTTTACCTATTAGAGCAGCTAGCAGAAACAAAAACTGTCAGTGTCAGTGTCAGCAAAACGCAGCACCAGAATCACCCTCCATAGCGTTTCTCTCTGCGCTAATCTATGACTTATCCCTCATAACTCTAAGAGTAGCGAGCCCCTACTCTATATTTTTTGCTTTATTAACGAGAATCGCTCCCCCCCCCCTTCTCGCCTCGCCTCCCCCCGCCTGCCCCCGTTCCCTGCGATTCCATCGCAGGTCCCCCTCCCTTCTCTTCCTCCCTCCATCCCCCTTTGCTGAAAACAGCCCTTATCTGCAACCTGAAATTTGGCAGTTACAGAAAAAATGCGTATCTTTGCATCGTGATTAGGAAAAGCCTCATCAAGCTCCGGACAAAAGATGGCGGCGGCTTCCCACACACCCTAAACATAAACACTAAAAAAGAACATTAAACACTAAAAGAACATGGAACAGAAAGGAACATTGAAGTATCGTAAGATTCAGCGTACACCACAGAGTGGAGAAAACGCAGGTAAGAAAAAGTGGTATGCCACCTCAGTAACCGACCGCGAAGTAGATTTCGAAGGCTTCGTTACACACATCGCCGACCACGGCTCGCCATACAGCCGAGGCACCATCCACGGTGTACTGATGGATGCTCTCGACCACTTGCAGGAGTTGATTCTCGACGGCAAGAGCGTCCGCCTCTCAGGTCTCGGCCTCTTCTCCATCGGCATGAGTTCAAAAGCGGAAGACACCCGCGACAAGGTAACCGCTGCCAGCGTAGAGGGCGTTCACCTGATTGTACGCAACACCAAAACCTGGAGCAACTCCGAGCTCAGAAAGAAGTGCAAGATTGAAGAGTATGGCGCCTTCACCGGCACCGATAACACCGGTACTTCCGGCGGCGGTTCTACCCAGGGCGGCTCAGGAACCACCGGTGGCACGGGCAGCGACGGCCAAGGCTCAGAATCAAGCGGCGGCACTACCGGCAAGGACGATACTGGCGACGGCCTTGAATAGCCCAAGGATAGACTGGCTAGGTTGCTAGCCCCTAGCCCCAGCCTATCCGCCCACAAAAAGCCAACATTCAACACTCAACATTCAACATTCAAAAAAATGAAAACGAACACCTGGAAAACAATTCTGCAGATAGCCATCAGCATTCTGACCGCTATCGCTACTACGCTCGGAGTAACGAGCTGCATGGGATAAAAAAATGAGTTAAAGAATTATAAACATTTATTCATATCAGCCGACATCGGATTTTATTCACTAACTTTGCATCAGATATATACATTAGAATTCTTTACAAACAATAAAATGGAGAATAAAATAACGACAATGGAGCGGGGAATGCAGCGACGCACCGAACTGCTCCTGGGAAAGGATAATCTTGAGAAAATTCAGAAGGCAAGAGTGCTCATCTTCGGTATCGGAGGAGTAGGATCATGGTGCGCTGAAGGACTCCTGAGAAGCGGCGTGAGAAACATCACAATCGTAGACAGCGACAGGGTATGCGTAACCAACTGCAACCGCCAGCTGATGGCTACAAGCCGAACCTTAGGCGAAGTGAAGGTAGAGGCGCTGCGCAACCGACTGCTCGAAATCAACCCCGATGCCAACATCACAGCCTATCAGAAAATATATCAGGCAGATACTGCCGATGAATTCCACATGGAGCAATACGACTTCATCATCGATGCCATCGACTCGCTCAAGGATAAGGCTGACCTCATTCTGCGTGCCACTGCCCTGCCTAAGGAAATCACCTTTATATCTTCTATGGGAGCTGCCCTGCGCACCGACCCATTCAAGGTAAGAAAATCTGAATTCTGGAAGGTGGATGGAGACCCGCTGGCAAGAGCACTACGAAAGAAATTCAAGAAGAACAAAACCTTCCCACTACGAAAATTCCAGTGCGTATACAGTGAAGAAAAACCGATGCAGAACCAGGGGGTGAACAAAGCCTGCGGCACAGGCGGATGCCTATGCCCGAAAGCCAAACTCATTAGCGGAGAGAGGGGTACCGATACTGCCGTATATGATGCTCCGGGCGACCAGCAACTGGTAGAACACGAATGGTGCTCTACTAAGGCACAGATCAACGGTTCGCTCTGCCACATCACCGCAACCTTCGGAATGGCTATCGCAGGAATGGTCATCAACCACATCATTGAATAACTGTTTTCTTTACAACAGTCACTTGAAAAGAAACTTACAAAACATACGCAAAAGGCGAGGCGCTTTCACAAGCTCCCCGCCTTTATTAATTATTCAAGTTTCGCAAAGTTCAGAAGTTTCTCGGGAGTAGTCTTATATCGGCATTCGCCTCTATTCGTCTCTTCATATCTTCAAAGAATAAAGGTTAAATCCGATAAATCTTGTTAAACAAATTCTATCTTACCTCTTATGTTTATACCTTTGCACGCAAATTTATAATCACAAAGGACATTTTCATGTTCTAAAAAGGATAATATTTAATTTAAATAAGAGAAGAAAAATGAAAGAAAAAGCAGAAAGTTCAGTAGCCTGCAATCATCACAGAGTAGGCTTCCTGGGATTGCTCGTTACATTAGGCATTGTATTCGGAGACATCGGAACATCACCTCTCTATGTGATGAAGGCCATCCTGCATACGGGCGAAAGCATCAGCGAGAGCACCATCCTGGGCGCACTGTCATGCATCATCTGGACACTCACCCTCCAGACCACCATCAAATATGTATGCGTGGCGCTGCGTGCCGACAACAATGGCGAGGGAGGCATCCTCGCCCTCTATGCCTTGCTGCGCCGACTCAAGAGCAAGTGGATTTACCTACTGGCCATCATTGGCGCAAGCACCCTGCTGGCAGACGGAATCATCACCCCTGCCATCACCGTGACCACAGCCATCGAAGGACTCGAAAGCATCAGTCCCAACCTGCCAGTTATCCCCATCACCCTGGGCATCATCACCATCATCTTCTTCGTGCAGCGGTTTGGCACAGAGAGTATCGGCAAATCGTTTGGCGTATTTATGCTGCTATGGTTCCTGCTGCTGGGCGTGGTGGGAGCTTTCAGCATCACGTCTTACCCATTGATACTGAAGGCTTTCAACCCCTATTATGCTGCCATGCTGCTGGCAAAATCGCCTGAATGGTTTCTGATTCTGGGTGCCGTATTTCTCTGTACTACCGGTGCTGAGGCTCTCTATTCCGACCTGGGACATTGCGGCAGAAAGAACATCGCCATCAGCTGGGGCTTCGTAAAGACCATGCTCATTCTCAACTATCTGGGACAGGGAGCATGGGTGCTGAATCATGCTGATACGGCACTGGCAGCGAATCCGTTCTTTGCCATCATGCCGCAGAGCATGCTGTTCTTCGCCATCATCATGGCCACGGGTGCGGCAATCGTTGCGAGCCAGGCACTCATCAGCGGAACCTTCTCCATATTGAGCGAAGCCATGAACCTGCACTTCTGGCCGCGCATGCGAATCAAGCATCCTACCCATGTTAAGGGGCAGCTCTATATCCCGATGATCAACCTCGCCATGTATATCGGCGTGGTTCTCATCATCCTGCTCTTCCGCGACTCCTCGCACATGGAGGCAGCCTACGGACTCGCCATCACCATCACCATGCTGATGACTACCCTGCTGCTCGGTTTCTACCTGCACAGCAAGGGAGTGGCACGGATTTTCACGATGCTGTTTATGGGCGCATACTGCATCATCGAAGCCATCTTCCTGACTGCCAATCTGTCAAAGTTTCTTGCAGGTGGATGGTGCACGATGCTCATTGGAGGAATCCTGTTCCTGATGATGTACGTGTGGGTGAAAGCCATGAAGATACGACGCCATTATATCAGCACCAAACCGCTGGATGATTATTATCAGATTATCTCCGACATCAAGGCCGACGAGAGCATCCCTAAGTATGCTTCCAACCTGGTTTATGTGAACCACGCCAACAAGGAAGGTGCCGTAGATGACAAGTTGCTCTACTCCATCATCAACAAGCAGCCGAAACGTGCTGACCATTACTGGCTTATCAACATGGAGTTTGTTGACACTCCTGACACGCTGGAGTACAACTGCGAGACCCTGATTCCCGACACCCTCTACAGCGTAACCATGCACATTGGTTTCCGCATAGAGCCTAGGGTGAGTCTCTATCTGCGACAAGTAGTGGAAGATCTGGTAGCAGACGGAAAGGTAGATTTGCAAAGCACCTATCCTTCGCTGCGCAAATACGGAATTCCGGGCGATTTCCGATTCATCATCATTCACCGCGTATATTACCCGGAGAGTTCAGATAATCGCCAACAGAACCTGCTGATGAGTATCTACGCTCTTATCAGCAAGATAGGTATTGACGAGCCTAAGGCATTGGGCCTCGACACTTCCATGGTAGTGGTAGAAAGAGTGCCGCTCATCATCAACCATCCGGCCATGAAGGACAAGGTCATTAAGGTTATTAAGGATTCTGAAACATCACAAAGCAGACAATAAGCAAAAAGGCGAGGCGCTTTCACAAGCTCCCCGCCTTTAACCTATTAGCTAGAAGATTATAGCTAACAACTAACACAAAACCTTATAACTATTTTCAAATCTTAATCGTTATTTGAACCTATGAACGAACATGTTTTTTTTAATTAGAGGATAGTCTTAACAGCCTCCAGCATGCCCTTCTCCTGAATAAGGTCAAGATCCTTCTTAACCAACTCGGTAAGACCAGGAACAGTCTTGTTCAAATCCTCGTGCCAGATATAGTCGAAGCCCAATACGCCCTCAGCTACCTTCTGGGTATCGCCGGTAGCCCAAAGCTCGGTGAGCTTGTCCATAATCTTCTGGTCATCGTTTGGCTGGATAGGAGCACCATCCTCGCGAACACCACCCTTATAGTAAGTGATGATAGCAGCGAGACCGAATACCAAACCCTGTGGCAACTCGCCCTTACGCTCAAGATAAATCTTGACACCAGGCAGGTCGCGAGTCTCAAACTTAGGGAATGAGTTGAGCATGATGCTGGTTACCTGATGATCTACGAATGGATTCTCGAAACGCTCCAATACGTCAGAAGCGAACTTCTGCAGCTCATCCATAGGGAGGTTCAGCGTCTGCATCAACTCCTCAAACTGTACCTTGTGGATGTACTTGCCCAATACCGGGTGCTCGCAGGCATCGCGAACAATGTTTACACCGCTGAGGTATGTAACAGGGCTCAATACGGTGTGAGGACCATTCAGCAGGGTAACCTTACGCTCGTGGTATGGCTTCTCATTATCTGTGATAAGCACGTGGAGACCTGCCTTATGAGCTGGGAACTCCTCCTGCATCTGCTCTACTGTCATATTTTCTGCCTTCTCGATAACCCAGAGGTGGAAGCTTTCTGCCTTAACCACGAGGTTGTCCTTGTAGCAAACCTTCTGCTGAATCTCCTTGATGGTATCGCGTGGGAAACCAGGAACGATGCGGTCTACCAATGTAGCGCAAACGTAGCAGTGGTTGGTGAACCACTCCTTGAACCCCTCGTAATCAGCACCCATATCGCCCTTCCAGAGCTCGATATACTGATAGATGCACTCCTTGAGGTGGTGACCGTTGAGGAAGATCAGCTCACATGGCATCAGGATCATACCCTTGGTTGGGTCGCCCTCGAAGAACTTGTAGCGGTGGAACAAGAGCTGAACCAACTTGCCTGGATAAGAAGCTGCAGGAGCATCTGTAAACTTGCAAGAGTCATCGAATGCGATACCAGCCTCTGTAGTGTTAGAGATGATGAAACGCATCTCTGGCTGCTCAGCCAAAGCCATGAAAGCCTGGTTCTGAGAATATGGATTCAGTGCACGGCTGATAACGTCGATACGCTCCAATGTATTGATAGCCTGGCCGTTCTCCTTACCCTGAAGGTTTACGTGATAGAGGCAGTCCTGACCGTTCAGCCAGTCAACCATACCACCAGCCAATGGCTGAACTACAACGACAGAACCGTTGAAGTCGGTCTTCTTGTTCATATTCCATACAATCCAATCTACGAATGCACGGAGGAAGTTACCTTCACCAAACTGAATGATTTTCTCTGGAGCGACGCTCTTAGGAGCAGTGCGCTTGTTTAATGCTTTTAGCTCTTTCATGATTTGTTTATTTTGTTTTTATTATTTTACTTTCCGTTTTAAATTCCAATCTATTCATCAGATTGTTTTTTTCTGAGTGCAAAGGTAGTAAATATTTCGTTTGATTGTTCCAAAAACAGCGAAAAACTTCACGCAAACCTTTACGCTCCACTCCGGTTCTATACCTTAATTATATATAGAACTGCGCAGGCACGAAATAAAGAAGTAGGGATTTTCCCCCACCCCTTTAGGGGAAATCCCGACCGTGGAAGCAAAAAACATCGTATCTTTGCACCAGAAAAAAGAAACATGAAGTATAACAATTTAAAGATATACGATTATGAAACGAATAATAATAGCTCTGGTAGCCATGTTCATGATGACATTCACTACCGCTTCTGCAATGAGTTATGAGCAGGCAAGACAGCAGGCTCTCTTCCTGACAGACAAGATGGCTTACGAGCTCAATCTTACGGAAGACCAGTATGAGGCAGCTTACGAGGTGAACCTCGACTACCTGATGAGTGTAGATACATACGATGACCTGTATGGTGCTTACTGGCGCCAGCGCAATATGGATTTGAGCTATATCCTGCTCGACTGGCAGTATAGAACATATCTCAATGCCACCTACTTCTACCGTCCGCTCTACTGGAATGCGGGCTACTGGCACTTCGGCATCTACGCCCGCTATCCTCGCCGCGACTATTTCTACTTCGGTCGCCCTCACTTCTACGTTTCTTACCGTGGAGGTCATAGCTGGAGAGTAAACGGAAACAGAAGCTGGTATCACGGAAGAAGATTTGGCGGCCCTCACCCTGGTGGACATCCTAGAGTAGGTATGAGAGACGGATTCAACCGTGGTGATTACGGCAGAGGAAGATCTTTCGGAAATCTGAACCGCGAGAACCGACCTCAGATGAACCCAAACCGTGGTTTCGGTAATGCAAGCCGCCCTAACAACAACGCTGGCTTCGGAAACAGCAGCCGCCCTCAGAACGGAGGCTTCGGAAATAACAACGGAGGTTTCGGCAACAGCAGCAACCGGGGCTTCGGCAATAGCAACAGCCGCCCTAACCGCGGTTTCGGCAGCAGCAACAGCAGCACCAGCAACAACCGTGGTTTCGGAAACAGCAGCCGTGGTTTCGGAAACAGCAGCTTCGGAAGCGGAAGAAGTAATATCTTCGGGGGCAACCGCAGCAGCATGAGCCGTTCATTCAGCAGCGGGTCTGGCAACCGTGGCGGCGGATTCACCCCTCGCTCTTCTACACCAAGCAAGAACAATGGCGGTGGAAGCTTCGGACACAGAAGATAAGAAAAGAGAAAGAGTTAAAATTTCAAGTTTATAAAGACAGAGAGTTAAGAAAATCAAGACCTCAAGTAAGAGAGTAAGAAAATCAAGACCTCAAGCAAGAGAGTAAGAAAAATCAAGTACAAAAAATGGGAATTTGCATCGGTTCATACCATTCGCAAATTCCCATTATTATTTTATCAACTTTCAGTAAAAGTTTTACTCCAATCCGAAGAGCGATTTCAAACCGCCATCTACGCCCGAGAATCCCATGAAGGCGAGGCTGAGGAGCGCTGCAGTTACCATGACGATAGCTACGCCCTGCATGCCCTTAGGAATACGGACCAAAGCCTGCTGCTCGCGAATGCCGGCAAAGACAATAAGAGCCAGGGCAAAACCGAGAGCGGTAGAGAAGGCGTAAACCACGCTCTCAAGCAGATTGTAATCCTTCTGGATAACCAGGATGGCTACACCCAGCACGGCACAGTTGGTAGTAATCAAAGGCAGGAAGATACCGAGTGCCTGATAAAGTGCAGGAGAAACCTTCTTCAGGATAATCTCTACCATCTGAACCAAGGCTGCAATCACGAGGATGAACGCCAGGGTCTGGAGATATTGCAATCCGAACGGATCGAGTACATACTTCTGAACACACCAGGTAATGATGGTTGCCAGGGTCAAGACAAAAGCGATGGCACCACCCATACCGATGGCTGTATCAACTTTCTTCGATACGCCCAGGAATGGACAGATACCGAGAAACTGCGACAAGACGATGTTGTTGACGAATATCGCAGAGATAAATATCAATAAATATTCCATAATTTCTATTTTATTTCATTGATTTGAAGCGATGCCTACGCTTACTTCTTTACCTTATTAAATATAGCAATGATGTAACCCAAGGTGAGGAAAGCTCCAGGAGGCAGGATGAACATCAGAATATTGGTAGTCTCCGGCAACAGAGTGATACCGAATACACTACCTGCACCGAGAATCTCGCGGGCACTACCCAGGATGGTCAAACCGAGGGTGAAACCCAAACCGCAACCAATGCCATCGAAGAGACTGGCAATAGGCGAATTCTTGGCAGCAAAGCTCTCTGCTCTACCCAGGATGATACAGTTTACTACAATCAGCGGAATATAAATACCCAGCGCCTGATTGATGCTGTCGGGAGCATAAGCGCTCATCAGCATCTGAAGGATGGTTACGAAGGCTGCAATCACTACGATGAAAACAGGGATGCGAACCATATCCGGGGTAATCTTCTTGATACAGGAAATAACAAAGTTGGTACAAATCAGCACCGCCATGGTAGCCAATCCCATAGAGAGACCGTTGATGGCGCTGGTTGTTGTAGCCAAAGTAGGACACATACCGAGAAGCAACACGAAGGTTGGATTCTCCTTGATGAGTCCGTTCATCAAAATCTTAACATTACTCATATCGGTTTATCCTTTCTTTTCGTTATGTTCAACTTTAGATGCACCACTCTCTGCATCTGCTTTCTGAGATGCACCGCTCTCGCCATCTACACTCTTACCTGCATAGGCAGCGTAAGCCTGATTGATAGCCTTGAGGAAGGCGCGGCTGGTAATGGTAGAAGCGGTAATGGCGTCTACTGCATTGCCACTCTTATCGTCCTTAGATACGTGGAGGTCGCCATCCTTTGGAGTCTTACCGATGATGCTACCCTTTCCGTTTTTCTGGAACCAGGTAGCAGCCTTGGCACCCAGACCTGGAGTCTCTGAAGCCTGAAGCACGGTATAACCCATAATCTTGCCCTCGGTATCGAAACCTACGAGCACCTTCAGATCGCCACCGAAACCACCGGTAGTACTCTCTACGGCTGCACCCAACTGCTTGCCGCTCTTGTCTGAGCACTTGTGAATGGTGAAAGAGAATTCCTTACCACCAAACTCCTGCTTTACCTCTTCAGGCTCAGCCACCTGGAGATCTTCGGTACCCATCACACTCTTAATACCGGCAGCCAGACTCTGTGCTGCCTTCTCGGCGATAGGACCGGAAGTAAGATGATTGATATATGCAAGCACAGCACCTACGATGAGCGCTACGCCCACCAGCACAAGCACCATGTTCTTCAATGATGATTCTAATTTCTGCATGTCTCTGTCCTCCTTATTTTTTAGCTGGCTTCTCACCGAAGCGCTTTGGTTTAACGTATGTGTTAATAAGAGGTGTGAACGCATTCATGATAAGAATGGCGAACGACATACCTTCAGGATAGCTACCCCAGTTTCGGATGATGACGGTCAGCAGACCGATGCATACACCATAGATAAGCATGCCCTTGTGGGTCATCGGAGAAGTTACATAATCAGTAGCCATAAAGATGGCACCGAGCATCAGACCACCGCTGAAGATGACAGCCAGAGGATTGGCATAAACAGGATTAGCCAAATGCATCAAACCGCTGAAAACGAATACGGTAACGATGATGCTGACTGGAATATGCCAGGTGATGACCTTCTTCCAGAGCATGTAAGCCAAACCGAGCAAGAGGGCGAATGCACAAACCTCACCGGTAGTACCGGCACCGAAGGTATCGCCAGTGGCACCGAAGAGCAGGCTCATCGCATCAGGCAACTGGTTGAGAACTGAAGCATCGCCTGTCTTGATGGCTGTCTTCATGATAGCCAGCGGAGTAGCACCCGTTGTAGCGTCAGTATAGCTGAGCATCTGTCCGGCAACAGGCCATGAAGTCATCTGGGCAGGGAAGCTGACGAGCAAGAAGCAACGGCCTACCAAAGCTGGATTGAAAGGATTGTTACCCAGACCGCCGAAGCTCATCTTACCTACACCGATGGCAAACAGGGCACCGATGATGATGATCCAGAGAGGAAGGTTACTTGGCAAGTTCATGCCAAGCAAGAGACCGGTAATGATGGCAGAACCATCGAGCAAGCTGGTCTCCTCCTTCAGGAGATATTTTGTAATTGCCCACTCAAAGAAGACGCAGGCTGCCACAGAGGTGAGCAGTACGACTGCTGAACCCAAGCCGAAGAAATAGAAAGAAGCGAGGATGGCAGGCACGAGAGCGATAATCACTCCGTACATGTTCTTCTCTACGCTCTCATTTCCATGAGCGTGTGGCGATAATGAAACGATTAATTTTCCCATTTTATCTTTTAAATTCTTTCTTAAATGAAATTCATTCTTGACGTGAACGCTTACTTTTTAGCGTTGCGAGCTCTGATAATGCCCATTACCGCACCCTTACCATTGATAATATTATCGAGGATAGGACGATGTGAAGGACAGGTGAACTGGCATGAACCGCAGGCGATGCAGGATGTTACCTCCTCTGCCTCCAGGCGCTCATAATCCTTCACTACGCTCAGGGTAGCGAGCAAGTATGGCTCCAGGCCCATTGGGCAGGCATCCACACACTTGGCACAGCGGATACATGGCTGAGCCTTCTTGCGGTGAGCATCAGCATCGGTCAATACGGTGATGGAGTTGGTACCCTTGGTTACCGGTACATCGAGGCTGATTACAGCCTTACCCATCATCGGACCACCAGCCAATACCTTGTTGTCGCCCTCTGGCAAACCTCCGCAATTCTCAATCATCTGAGAGAATGGAGTACCCATACGTACGAGGAAGTTGCCTGGGTTCTTCACCTGCTTACCGGTAACGGTAGTATAGCGCTCGAAGAGAGGTTTATTCTTCATAACTGCCTGATAAACAGCGAAGGCAGTACCTACATTCTGAACAATTGCTCCAACGTTGACAGGGATAGCTGGAGGAGCAGGAACCTGACGGCGGATAACCGCATCTACCAACTGCTTTTCACCACCCTGAGGATACTTCTTGGCAAGAGGAACAATCTCAATACGAGAATCATTGGCTGTCTTTTCCTCGAAGAGTTTGATGGCAGCAGGTTTGTTATCCTCGATACCGATGTAGCCCTTCTCTACCTTAGCCGCCTTCATCAGAAGGTTCAAACCAACAAGAATCTCATCGGCATGCTCCATCATCAGACGATAGTCGGCTGTAATGTAAGGCTCGCACTCTACACCATTGATGATGACACACTCAGCCTTGGCTCCTGGAGGAGGACAAAGCTTGATGAAGGTAGGAAAACCGGCACCACCCATACCAGTGACACCAGCCACCTTGATACGGTTTACGATTTCCTCTGGAGTAAGCTCAGTATGAGCCTCAAGCGTCTCGAGTTTATCAGAGCGGTCGATGCTCTCCTCCCACTCATCGCCTTCTACATTAATAATGATGCAAGGCTTGCGATAACCGGTAGCATCAATAGATGTATCTACCTTGAACACGGTTCCTGAAACGGAACTGTAAATAGGAGCACTCACAAAACCACCCGCCTCAGCGATGAGTGTACCCACCTTCACCTTGTCGCCCTTGGCAACTACAGGCTTGGCAGGAGCACCGATGTGCTGACCAAGTGGGAAAATAGCCTGCTTAGGGAGAGGAGCTACCTGAGTAGCCATCTCGGCAGTAATCTTATTCTCTTCTGGGTGAACTCCACCAATTCTAAAAGTTCTCAAATTCATGATTTAATCCTCCTTCTTTTCTTCTGAAACCTCAGCCTTAGGAGCAGCTACTGGAGCCTCTGCCTTAGGTGCAGCCTCTGCAGCTGGCTTTGCCTTCTTAACTGGGAAATTTACTTTTACGAGAGCACCTGTTGGGCATTCGTCAACACACTTGGTACACATGCGGCACTTATTGAAGTCAACATAAGCCACATTGTTTTCAATGGTGATAGCATCAAACTTGCAGACCTTCTGACACTTACCGCATCCGATGCAAGCTACGCTACAAGCCTTCTTGGCAACAGCGCCCTTGTCGTGGTTTACGCACTGAACGTAAACTCTACGGCCCTTAGGACCCTTCTTGCGGAGCTCGATGATATGACGTGGACAAGCGTTGGCGCAAGCACCACAACCCGTACACTTCTCTTCATCAACCTCAGGAATGCCAGTTTCAGGATTGATAGAGATTGCACCAAACTGGCAGGCAGCCACGCAATCGCCACAACCCAGACAGCCGAACCCGCAGCCTGTTTCGCCAGCGCCACATGAATTCATAGCTGCACAAGTGTGCAAACCATCATACTCGGCAATGCGAGGACGATTCTCGCAAGTACCATTACAACGAACCACAGCCACCTTTGGCTCGGTATTGGCTACTGCCATACCTAAAAGGTCGGCTACCTTGCCCATCACGTCGGCACCACCTACCGGACACATCAGTCCATCAATAGAACCGGCATCAGCACCCTTCACCAGAGCTGCAGCCATACCGGAACATCCGGCAAAACCGCAACCACCACAGTTGGCACCTGGCAGAATCTCTCCTACCTGGCCCAAGCGAGGGTCTTCTTCGACGGCAAACTTCTTAGATACTCCGAAGAGAACCAGCGCCGCAATCAGCGCGATTGCTCCGAGAACCAAGACAGCAATCAAAATAAAATTCATAATTTTTTGTGTTTTGTTATTTTCTTTGTTTTAAAATAAAGGCTCATCGCTGAAGCCACAGGAGCACATCACGCACCCTATGTTTCTATAGAGAAGCTCAGTTTGTTTTTAAGTTTGTTTCTGAATAAGTAGAGCACCACATAGTATGGAATGAGAATGCCCAATGCCGAGAGCGCTGCGGCTCCCTCTGAGTGAGTAGCTTTCAGTACACCCACCAAAGCGATCACCATCAGTATCAGCGGCAAGAGATAGCCATAGAAACTGGCTCTGAAGCCTACAGCCGAATCTGCAGTCACCACCACGCTATCGCCTTTGTGGTAGAGAGACGCCTCAGAGGTAGAAACCTCAATCATCTTCTCTTTCGATTCAGATGCAGTACAATGAGCAGCCACCTTGCAAGCGCTGCAGGCTGACGACTGTACAATGCGAATGCACACACAACCTTCTTCTACGCTTTCTACGATGCCAGAATGTTTTATCTTGTTATTCATTTGTAATGTTGAGATTGCATTTTTGCAATTCAAGTGCAAAGATACTACATTATTTAGAAATGGCAAACAAAATCGAAAAGAAAATATAAAAAAAGAAGCGTAAACGTTATCTATACCCTGGAATCAGGCAGTTTGAGAACAAATTAAAAGCAAAAATGCTTTTTTTTAGCAACTTCTTTTGGTGATATCAATTTTTTATGTATCTTTGCATTGATTATTAAAGAATTGATATGGAAACATTAGAGCAAACAATCATGCAAGTAGAGCGCTTTATCAGAAAAGTAGCTCAAAAGTTCCCTGCGCCAGAATCTGACGACGAGACTTCTCAAATGACCGACATCCACGTAAGGGTTTCGCAAGACAGTGGCGAACTCCTGGCCTTTGACGACGATGACAACGAGATTACCCGCTGCGTTGTTGAGCAATGGATAGAAAACAAGGATGAAGACTTCTACGACGAGGTAGCAAAGCTGCTTCGCGATGTATTGCGCAAACAGGCTGATATCATAGATCATCTCGGCATTCTCAAGCCATACAGCTTTGTGCTCGAAGATGACGATAAAGAGCATATTGGCGAGCTCTATCTTGCTGACGATGATACAATCATCGTAGGTGGTGACTTGATGGAGAATCTGGACAACGATCTGGACAACTTCCTGAATGACCTGCTGAAAGAATAAAAAAATACAGGATGAAAGGACTACCCGCTCCCCCATCCCAACAAAATAAAAAACCGTTGCACTCTCTCCTATCGAGTACAACGGTTTTTCTGTTTTTAACGGTCTTTCCGTTTATATCATCTAACCAATCTAAAAAGAAATTTTCTTTTTCTTACCTTTACTTTCGTTTCCTACACGGTCGAGAGCAGTTACTACATACACATATTTCTTGCCACTCACATAAGGGATGCGATAGAAATTATCATAAGTAACTGCCTGGAGTGCCGAAACATCATTGAGATTTACCTTAGCTCCTTTCTCAAAACGGTAGATAGCAAAACGGTTCACCTGATCGCCCCACTTTTTCTTGCTAGCCTTAGGAGCCTTCCATACCAGCAGCGGACCTTTCTCGGTCCACATCAGCTTGACACCCTTTACCCCCTTTGGCGCCTTATTATCAAGGAAAGGCATAGAGGGTGGCAATGCTGGATACTTCCAATAATTGTTGCGGAGTGTATGTCCGATATTACCTACATTATCGGCAGCAGTCTGCGCATACCAGAGCACTGTGCCCTTCACATTGCGCATCTGCTGATGCAAGCGGTGCTTGGCAGGCAACTGATGACTGCGCGGATTGACTGGGTCAGCAAACTTGGCTGTACGCTCTATATCTTCACCTATATATAATGGGCGGTTGCCAGCATGCTTATTCCACCAGGTAATGAGCGTCTTGTAATCGGCTGCACGATTGCCTATCTCCCAATATATCTGAGGCACACAATAGTCTATCCAACCATTATTCACCCAAAGCAATACATCTGCATAAAGATCATCATAATTCTGGAGGCCGAAGGTTTCAGAACCATTAGGATCGGTACGCTTGTTGCGGTAGATGCCGAATGGAGAAACACCAAACTTGACCCAAGGCTTAACGGCATGAATGGATTCGCTGAGCTGCTTTACAAACCGGCTCACGTTATCACGGCGCCAATCACCTATGTTTCGCATGCCGCGCGACTGCTGGCGGAAGAGCTGCTGATCAGGAATCTGACGTCCGGCCTCTGGATATGGATAGAAATAATCATCAATATGGAATCCATCAACATCATATCGGCTTACAATGTCCACAGCCACCTCGCAAATATAGTCGGCTGCAGCCTGCAACCCAGGGTTCAACAGCGTCAGCTTGCCATACTGAAAACAGAGATCAGGACGCCTCTTCACGATATTCTTCGGCGAAACCTGCTCATAGGAAGTTACGCTATGCTTGGCACGATAAGGATTAATCCAGGCATGAAGCTCCATGCCACGATTATGACACTGCTCTATCATCCACTGCAACGGATCCCAATAAGGAGAAGGAGCCTTTCCCTGCACCCCCGTAAGAAACTTGCTCCAAGGCTCTAAATCACTCTTATACAGAGCATCACACTCGGCTCGAACCTGAAAGATTATCGCATTCACGCCATCCTTCTGCAGTTCATCAAGCTGTCTGGTAAGCATCGCCTGGATCTGCTGCGTACTCTTGCCAAGATACTGTCCGTTAACACACTGTATCCAGGCTCCACGAAACTCTCGTTTGTTCTGAGCCATCATTGTTGCCGACGACATCAGCATCATTGCAACAACGAGCATCAAAATCGCTTTCAGTCTTTTCATCTGTTATCTGTTATTTATCAATTTCATTTTTTCCTTTTCATTCTACAGTTTGTTCTTCATCCCTCAGCTTCGGGAGTGAAATATGGTATCTTACAGCCAGCAATCGGATGGCGCAAACCACACAGAAAGCTACAATTACCGTAATATAGAGACTCACACCCAGATAGCTCAATCCCCAATAAGCCAAACCACCGGCGACACAAGCCATCGCATAAATCTCCTTTCGGAAGATGACCGGCTCTTCATTAAGAAGCACATCGCGGATAACACCGCCTGCAGCACCCGTGATACAGCCCATGATGATGGCTACCCAAAAAGAGAAACCACATTCGAGCGACTTCTGGATGCCCGCAATATTGAAAAGCGCCAAGCCCAAGGTATCAAACAGAAACCAGGTATTGTCAAGACGCTTAAGATAGCGGTGGCAAGCAATCACTACCAACTGCGCAAACAGTGTACAAATCAGGTAGATAGGACTCAACATCCAAAACGGACGCACACCAAGCATCACATCTCGTATGGTTCCACCACCTATGGCTACAGCCACACCACAAACAAAACCGCCCAGCCAATCATAGTGCTTACTTGCAGCCAGACGAATGCCCGAAAGGGCAAAAGCAAATGTACCGATGAATTCTATCACACTATGAAGCGTGAGCACGAATTCTGGATCGCCATGTATCATCATTTTCTCGTATCAGTTAGTTGCTCTAAATATCAATTTCTAATTATCTATATATCTATTCTAAATCACTAATTCTTGAATCTTTCTCCCCAGCAGGTAACCATCCAGTTGTAGAGGCGCTCCTCGGAAGGCGAATGCTGCGCATGCCAGAAGCGGGCATCCTTCAGTTCGTCTGGCAGATACTGCTGCTCAGTGAAATGTCCAGGATAATCGTGAGGATACTTATATCCGTCATGATAGCCCAAATCTTTCATCAGTTTGGTAGGAGCATTGCGGATGTGCAGCGGAACAGGCAGATTACCCGTTTGACGTACAGTAGCCAACGCATCATTAATGCCCAGATAAGCACTGTTGCTCTTCGGACTCGTGGCCAGATACACCACAGCCTCAGCAAGGGCGATACGCGCTTCGGGCCACCCTATCTTCATCACCGTATCGAAGGCTGCATTGGCAAGCAGGAGTGCATTCGGATTGGCAAGTCCCACATCCTCAGAGGCACTAATCACAACCCTACGGGCTATAAACTGCGGGTCTTCTCCTCCTTCTATCATCCTCGCCATCCAATAGAGCGCAGCATCGGGATCGCTTCCGCGAATACTCTTGATAAAGGCTGAGATAATATCATAATGCATATCACCCTGTTTATCGTAAGCCAGCGGATTCTGTTGCAACTGCTCTTCTACCATCTTGTCGGTAATCACAATCTCTGAAGATCCGGCAGATTCTACCACCAGTTCCAGAATATTGAGCAGTTTTCGGGCATCTCCACCACTATATCGCAGCAGCGCGCCCGTCTCTTCCAACTTAATATTCTTTTCTCTGAGTTCTACATCCTGCGTAATGGCACGATGCAGAAGCCCTTCAAGATCAGCCTTTTCAAGCGGTTTGAGCACATAGAGCTGACATCTGGACAACAGCGGCCGAATCACCTCGAATGAAGGATTCTCGGTGGTAGCACCTATCAGCGTAACAATACCCTTCTCTACCGCACCCAAAAGCGAATCCTGCTGACTCTTGGAGAAACGGTGAATCTCATCAATAAACAATATAGGAGAAGCCGAATTAAAGAATCTACCACTTTTTGCTCTTTCTATCACCTCGCGGACATCCTTTACGCCACTGGTCACCGCAGAGAGGGTGAAGAACGGCACCTTGATAGTATGTGCCACGATTTGAGCAAGGGTAGTCTTGCCCACTCCAGGGGGTCCCCAGAGGATAAAAGAGGATATGCGCCCTGCGTCAATCATCTTGCGCAGCACGGCCCCCTCACCTACCAAATGCTGCTGTCCTACATAGTCAGCAAGCGTGTGAGGTCTCATTCTTTCAGCTAACGGTTCACTCATAGTACGTGCAAAGGTAATGAAAAAAATCGAATTCCAAATAAAAAAGTGACCAAAAACACAAAAAAACAGCAAGAAAATTTGGATATATAAAAAGAAGTACTTACTTTTGCACACACAAACATAATTGAAGATGAATAAAGATAAAATATTAACACTGAAGAATGTTACTAAAAGTAGCATTTGGGAATTGCAGGAGAACGATGTGTTCCGTCTTTGGGAAGCAGCAGAAAAGGATGCTGACCTCAAGGATTACCAGAACAAGTATATCGCAGTGATCCGCAGTGCATTCGAAATGGAACCAGTGACGGTAGACCGTCCTGAAGTGATTGACAAACTGATGGCACGCGGCTTTAAGATTGGCACTTTCCGTATCAACGACAAGAAAGAAAAGTATGCCATCAAAAAGCGCCCTATCATGCGTGTTACAGATCTTACTTACGAAAATGTAAGTCACATCACCGCCAATAAGCTCATCGAACTCTTGGAGCGCAACTTTGGTGGTGGCTGGGAGAGTCTGCCTCAGAGCATCCAGGACATCATCGAAAGTAATTTCGACATCAGCACAACTACTCTTCCTGCTGACCGCCTGAAAAAGCCGGGTGGTCTGTACGAGAAAAAGCTCGCTGATGACTACGAAGTGCTCGTGGTACCAAAAGGTTCTTGGGTAGAAGCTATCTTTGCCAAGGAGAAGCCAAAGGTAGAAAAGGTTCGCATGAGATTCGAAGATGAGAATGATTTGAAACGCAACGACGACCTGCTCGACCCAGACGAGGATGAAGACGAGGATGCACCAGAAATCGAGGATCACTACAACGATCCAGATGAGGATGACGATGCATTCGATGACGACAAGCTTACTGAGGAAAGCTACCGTACTACCTTCGAAGACCCGGAGAACCTCGGTCTTGATGATGCAGAAGACGTAGCCGACGATGATTATTAATTCAGTTTATACATTATTATAATATAAAGAGAAATGAACGCATTAATTGGATTTGTTGCATTGATCGCTGTGGGCCTCGTAGGTTGGGCGATTGCAGAATTTAAGTACAAGGCTTTCACTTTCACCCGTTCAGAAAAGGACATCGAGGAAGAGAAAGAGCTTGAAGAGCAGAAACGCGCAGAGGGTTTCAAGGAGATGAATATCCGCGACATCATGCGCAAAAACTCAACCAATGGTTATAACGCCGTAGGTTAGTATTATGTTAATTTACCTATGCTTATGATACAGTATATCATCATAGCAATCATATTGGCGGCATGCATCACGTATGCCGCCATTTGTATCTACCGCTCCATCAAACAAGCACGAGAGTGTAAAAACTATCAATGTTCAGGTTGCCCGTTCGTTGAAAAATGCCAAAAGAACAAAAAGAAAGAGGCTACTCAGCGGAAAGAACAAGAGCAGTTCTCATAAAAGAGCTGCTAAAACTACTTTTACTGTCATGCAGCGAGGAAACCAGACAAAAATTAAAGCATTTCAGAACCCGTTCATTATGAGCAAGATACAAAGAAAGTGATTGTTTTAATTAAAAAAGTTGCATAAAAATTTGGTAGAACCAATAAAAAGTAGTACCTTTGCACTCGCAAATCAGAAATGATTGTTCTACACAAGGTGTCTTAACCGAGCGGTTAGGTAACGGTCTGCAAAACCGTGTAGAGCGGTTCGACTCCGCTAGACACCTCATAAAAAAGGAAGTTCTTCAATAAGGACTTCCTTTTTTCATATCTACTCTCCCCCATTTTCATTCCTCATTTCTAGGTATTCATCAAAACCCCCATTTTTAGGTATTGCACAATTATAAAAATCTTCGTACCTTTGCAACCGTAAATGATAAACATCAGAACTGAGGTTATCCTACGAGTAGGAATTGCCCCTTGCCAAAAGCAATTCTGGTGAACGTTTGAAACTTTTAGATAATTGAGACAAAGATAGAAATTAAAATCTTGTTCGCTAATAGAAATAATTCATAATGTTTTTGTATAATATGAAAAGGGGTGCTTGTGAAAGTACCCCTTTTATGTATAGGTTTACTACATGGCGATGCATTTTGTTCTATGTCACGACGCACAGACTTCTACATCGCCATGTAATTTCAAAGATATCGGGAGTTTTAAAAAAGCCTGTTACTATTTGATTTTAGCACCAAATGACTTGACAAACTTAATCTTCTTGCCTTTTGCGATGATTGGCTTCTTCCATTCACCACCCAAAACACGGACAACAGCCTTCTTGCCTACAGGAACCGCATCTACAGCCTTCTGCAAATCCATGAAATTGCCTCGACCTTCTGCAGAGACTACATAATCATAATGGCAGACATGAGACTTCAGCGCTGGCACCTGCTCAGCTACAGCATCAGCAAGCGCACCGGCAACCACACGTGCACCATATACATTATAATGGGTATTATCTTTCTTACCCTTAGGAACCTGCGGATTCTCGCCAGGCATAAACCACATATGTAATTTGCGGCTGCCTTCAATACCCATGCCCGTTTCTATATCGTGGGTAATCTTAGTAGCATCAACAAACGGAACATTCAGCTGCTTTGCTACATTGCGGGGAGCTATCACATAAGCTCCATGGGTATCGATAAGCGTATCACTATTAATCTGCTCCCTTCCATCATATACTTTATTGCGAAGCTTCTCGTCATCATCATTCTTCAATTCTGCAGAATAATAGCAGCGACGAACCACCGCATTGAACAGTACAGGAATACCACCCTTGGCACGGGTCTCATTTACATATCTGGCAAGGTTTGCATCAAAAGTAGATCCCGGATCAGTATGACGGTCAGGCATAGACTTCTCATCGTTATGCCCAAACTGGATAAACACATAATCACCTGGCTTTATTCTATCCAAAACCTTTTTCCATCTTCCTTCATTGATAAAGCTCAAAGAAGAACGACCATTAACAGCATGATTGTCAACAATCACCTTGTCATCAAAAAAGCCTTGCAATACCATCCCCCATCCTCGCTCTGGATTATTTCTAAAACCACCTTTCTCGGCAGCAGTAGAATCACCTATTACAAAAATCGTTGTTGTCTTTGTGCTGGATGTCATCAGCAACGCCAGTATGAATACACATAAAATAGCTTTTATTTTTTTCATTTGTCTGTAGTTTTTAGAAGTTACTAAAATTATAGTTAGGCATACACGCTAACACATAAAAAGCTCTCGCCCTGCCGCACTGCATATTCACATATACGAGCACGAGAGGACGAGAAAGAGAGTATTATTTATTTATTTTGGCTATCAATTCCTCGGCAGTAACCAAGGTTTGTTCGCCAGTTTCCATATTCTTAAGCGTAACCTTGCCCTGAGCCATCTCATTCTCACCTGCAAGCACCACAAACGGAATATTCTTGGCATTGGCATAGCTCATCTGCTTCTTCATCTTCGCCTTATCAGGGAAGATTTCGGTACGGATACCGGCTGCACGAGCTGCACTTACTATAGGCAGGCAGTAAGCTGTCTCCTTTTCACCGAAGTTGATAAACAGTACCTGAGTAGCATTTACAGCCTCCTTCGGATAAAGGTCGAGCGCACCTAACACATCATAAATACGGTCAGCACCAAAACTGATACCAACACCGCTCAAACCTGGCAAACCGAAAATGCCGGTGAGGTTGTCGTAACGACCACCACCTGTAATACTTCCCATTGGAGTATCAAGCGCCTTCACCTCGAAGATTGCACCTGTATAATAGTTCAAGCCACGAGCCAGAGTGAGATCCAGTTCTATCTCGTTGTTCAAGCCAAGAGTCTTCAAGGTATCGAGGATAAACTTGGTTTCCTCTACACCCTTCAAACCAACTTCTGAACCTTCGAGAACCTTCGCTATCACTTCAAGTTTCTCATCATTAGTTCCTGACAGTGAGATGATTGGCTGCAACTTCTCAATGGCATCTTCAGAAATGCCGTCATTGCGCAACTCTTCGTTTACATTGTCAAGTCCGATTTTATCAAGCTTATCGATGGCCACTGTGATATCTACAATCTTCTCAGCCTCGCCGATAACCTCTGCAATACCGGTAAGAATCTTGCGGTTATTAATCTTGATGCATACACGAACACCAAACTTAGTGAACACGGTATCAACAATCTGCATCAATTCGACCTCGTTCAGGAGAGAATCAGAGCCAACCACATCAGCATCACACTGATAGAACTCACGGTAACGTCCCTTCTGAGGGCGGTCTGCACGCCATACTGGCTGAATCTGATAACGTTTGAAAGGCATCTGCAACTCCTCGCGGTGCTGCACTACATAACGTGCGAAAGGAACGGTCAGGTCATAACGAAGACCCTTCTCACAAAGTTTCGCTGCTAATTTGAGTGATCCGAGAGAATGAATATCCTCATCGCTCACCTTATTCATATAGTCGCCTGAATTCAATATCTTAAAAAGCAGTTTATCACCCTCTTCACCATACTTGCCCATCAAAGTCTGAAGGGTTTCCATGGCAGGGGTTTCAATCTGCTGGAATCCATAAAGAGCATACACTTCCTTGATGGTGTTGAAGATGTAGTTGCGTTTCGCCATCTCAACAGGACCAAAATCTCTCGTGCCCTTTGGTATACTTGGTTTCTGAGCCATTTATTAATGTTTAATATGAATGTTAAATGTTTAATGTCTAGCGCCATGTAAACCCCTCAAAGTAAACATTAAACACTAAACATTAAACACTATATGATTTATTTGCGTACAATAGTCTGAGCACGGTCCGGACCGATAGAAATGATACCGATCTTAGTCTCAAGGAACTCTTCTACGAAAGCAATATAATCCTTGAACTCCTGTGGGAACTGATCTTCAGATGTGAACTTAGTCATATCTGTCTTCCAGCCCTTGAACTCCTTGTAAACAGGTTCTACATCATCGATTTCGTATGGGAAATCTGTTGTAACAGAACCATCCTTCAACTTATATGCCACGCATGCCTTGATGGTATCAAAGCCATCGAGCACGTCGCTCTTCATCATGATAAGCTCGGTAACACCATTCACCATGACAGAATACTTGAGCTGTACAAGATCGCACCAGCCACAACGACGCTCACGACCGGTAACAGCACCATACTCATGACCGAGGTCACGAATCTTGGCACCCGTCTCATCGAAAAGCTCTGTAGGGAATGGACCTGCACCAACACGTGTACAGTAAGCCTTCATGATACCATAAACATTGCCGATGCGGTTAGGGCCGACACCCAAACCTATGCAGGCACCTGCACAGATAGTATTAGAAGAAGTAACGAATGGATAAGAACCGAAATCAACATCGAGCATAGTACCCTGAGCACCCTCGCAGAGGATATCCTTACCAGAACGGAGCACCTTATTGATTTCTACCTCGCTATCAATAAGTTTAAACTGCTTCAAGTATTCGATGCCCTCCATCCAGGTCTTCTCAACCTCTGTAATATCGAAGTCGGTATAACCGAGACTTGCGATGGTTTTGAGATGAGCAGCCTTGTGAGCAGCATACTTCTCCTCGAAATTGTCAAGGATATCGCCTACGCGAAGACCGGTACGGCTAACCTTGTCAGTATAAGTAGGACCGATACCCTTACCAGTAGTACCTACCTTGTTCTTTCCCTTAGAAGCCTCGATAGCAGCATCGAGTACACGGTGAGTAGGCATGATGAGATGTGCCTTCTTAGAGATGTAAAGACGGCTCTTCAAATCATGACCGCTCTTCTCAAGATCCTTAGCCTCACCCATAAAGAGGTCTGGAGCCAAAACCACACCATTGCCGATGATGTTCACCTTACCACCCTGGAAAATACCAGAAGGGATAGAGCGAAGCACATACTTCTCGCCCTCAAACTCCAATGTATGTCCAGCATTAGGACCACCCTGGAAACGAGCAATGACATCATACTTAGGGGTCAACACGTCAACCACCTTACCTTTACCTTCATCGCCCCACTGCAAACCCAGCAGGACATCTACTTTACCTGTGTTCATTTTTTATCTTTTTATCTTGATACTTATTCTTTTTTGCGTTTGCGAGTCATCTTGCTTTGACAGCCGCTGCATACGCCATAGATGTAAAGAGCATAAGCATCTTTACGAAAGCGCTGCATCCTGATATCCTTCACTGCAGCCGTAACCTGCGGTGCAACAATTTCTGTTACCTTGCCACAAATCGTGCAAACCTGATGCACATGATTGTCCTCGCTATAACTGGCCTCATACTTGGTGCCGTCTGCCAGACTGTGCTTTACCACAAGCCTCAGTTCCAGGAACAGATGCAATGTGTTATAAAGCGTAGCCCTGCTAACGCGAAAATTCTTTTTCAGTAGCTCTCTGCCCAAATCTTCTATCGAGAAATGCTCTCCCATAGAATAAATGGTGTCGAGGATAGTGGAACGCTCCGGAGTGCGCCGGTGATGATTGCTCTCCATATAATTGTCCAAAACCTCATGAGCTTTTGCTAAAATTTCTTCACTCATAATCCTTGTTAGTTACATAAAACGCACAAAGATACTCATTATCTACGACATAGAACAATATTTAATTTTAAAAAATCTAAATTCGCCTCAATTCCTCATAGATACGCTGAACCGGAAGCCCCATCACATTAAAATAACTCCCCTTCAACCCCGTACAACCTATGTAGCCAATCCATTCCTGAATACCATAGGCGCCAGCTTTGTCAAACGGCTGATAATGATTTATATAATAACTGATTTCATCATCAGAAAGCGGCTTGAACGTCACTTCTGTTGTTACTGAAAAGGAACGCTGCTTATGCTGGGTAGTAAGACAAACACCTGTAACTACATGATGCGTCTTTCCGCTCAACATCTTCAGCATTCGTCTGGCATCTTCAGCGTCACGAGGTTTCCCGAGAATGACTCCCTTTCCTTCCTGATCATTCTGTTCGCCAGCTGTTGGCGCAATCACAACCGTATCTGCTGTAAGAATCAAAGTTTCTGACTCGTCCAACTCTTCAACACTATTATTTCCGTTCAAAAGCGGACGATAAGCCTCAGCCTTTTTCTTGCAGATGAATTCTGCCACCTGATAAGCATCGAGGTCAGCAGGATAACTTTCATCAATACCACTAATCACCTTCACCTCAAAGGGAATATCCAAACCTGCCAGAAGTTCCTTGCGACGAGGCGAATTACTCGCCAAAATGATCTTATAATTCATCTATTTTAAACCTTATTACTTTGAACTTTATGATTAAAATTCAGTTGCAAACTTTCTACTACAAACTATCAACTTTCAACTATTAACTTAATTCTACCAGCCAAACGCCTTAGCATCTGAAAGCCATAAACCCTTGGCTCTCAGTACCTGTTCTACGACATCACGTCCCACACCATCACCTCCGTTACAAGCCGAGATATAAGTAGAAATTTCTTTAATATCGGAGCATGCATCTGCTGGACAACATGGACATCCGCAACGACGCATAATCTCATAATCAGGAATATCATCACCTACATATATTATTTCCTCATCTGTAATTGAATATTTCTGCTTGAACTCCTCATAAGTCTTTATCTTTACAGAACACCCCATGAAGATATCCTCTACGCCAAGATTTTCATAGCGTACCTGTATGGCATGAGAATTACCGCCTGTCAGAATTACGATACGAACACCTTTTTTCTGAGCCAGCTGAATGGCATAGCCATCTTTGATATTAACAGTACGCAAAGGTTCGCCGGCACTGGAAAGCGTGATGGTCTGTCTTGAAAGTACTCCATCAACATCAAAGATGATTGCTTTTATCTTATTTAAATCGTAATTTATCATATTTATTTCTGTTTTTAGAACTTAAATTCCTAACTGCAAACTTAAACCGATAACAGTTTTATCTCTTGAACTTGAATATGCTTTTGCTCATCATTTCATAAATCTGCTGTAGTTCTGGCTGTTTTTCAAGAAGTTGCATTTGTTTCTCCATTACGTTCCGATCATCACGAATAGCCGGTCCTGTCTGCACTTCAGCTGCCGAATGCGAAGAAGCCTTGTCCATAGTTTCCATAACCAGAGGACGGAGAACACTGCCAGGAATGTGATGATTTTCGAGAATCTGCTGACCTATAGCTACGCAATGATTCGCAAAATTACAAGCAAAAACAGCTGACAGGTGCAGATACTTACGATTATCAGAATCCAATTCATAGACACTACGAGAAATCTGTTCTGCCAACCTCTTCAGGAAAGAAGTTTCGAAAGCACCACATCCCTCAATGAAAATAGGAATATTTTCGAATGCAACCTTTTTATCTTTCGTAAATGTCTGCATCGGATAAAATACGCCATAATGACGGGCATAATCTTTGAAAACATCCATCGGCATGGAACCAGCTGTATGAACAAACATCTTATCTTCTCTTCCTTTGCACAGTTCAGGAATAAGCATTTCAAGCGCATCATCCTTCACTGAAACGATGTACAAATCTGCATCACAGACCACCTTACCCATCTCATTGACAGGCTCACAATTCACCTTCTCGGCCAATAGAGAGGCCGATTCCCAAGTTCTACTGAAAACTTGTACAATCTGATGTTCTGATTGCGATATTTCGAGCGCAAGATTGGTAGCAAGATTACCTGCCCCAATAAACACTATTTTCATACGTAATTTTGTTTAAAGTTCTACTTTTTATGCAAAAATACTAAAAAATAACGATAGAGGAGCCCTTTTTCTTGCTTTTTTATGATAAATTTATTATTTTTGCCTTCGTGAGAAAATATGAAGTAGAAATATATGGTAAACTGGAAGAAATGCCGCATTTATTGGAAGGCGACTTTTTTCATAGCTTGGAGCTTTTTCAGATTCTTGAAAAAACACCCGGCATAACCCCTTTTATGGCTGTCGCCACACAGGAGAATAAGGTGGTAGGACAAATGCTCGTCATCCTCTATCACCGCAAATCTTTATTTCCACCTTATTTATATACGCACGCGCACGCGTATGGAGAGGGATTTTATGCACCCGATGCTGAACAGAATGCTATTTTCCCATTGTTACTCCGCAGCATAACTATCCACTTACACAAACGACTCTGCTTTTACATCGAGTTCTCCCGAATGAGCAAAAAGATGCTGGGTTACCGGGAATTCAGAAAATTGGGCTATGTACCTATTGCCTGGCAAGAGATACATAACTCCCTACACAGCAAACTTCCCCAAGAGAGACTCTCAGACAAACAAATTGCTATGATTGAAAAAATGGAGAAAAAGGGAATAAGTTGTAGAGAGGCAACTTCACCCGAAGACATCCATCGTTATCACCAGTTGCTCAAAAATTATTATCGGCTGAAACTTCGCCGTTATGTTCCTGACGAAACATTCTTTCAGAAACTGAGTACAAGTAGTAATGCCAGAAACGTCATCATCACCTATAAGGACAAAGTGATTGGCGGCTATACCTGCATCTACAACCAAGGCAATGCCTTTCTTTGGTTTTCTGCATTCAAGAGAAAGACTTACATCCATCTGCATCCGGACACAATGACCATCTGGCAAGCACTCTCTGATGCACAGGAGCAGGATGCCCAACACCTCCACTTTATGGACGCAGGACTTCCGCTTAAGAGTAATCTCTACCGTGAATTCATTCTCGGTTTCGGAGGCAAACCTGTTACCAAGTTTCGCTGGTTCCGCTTCTATCCAAAAGTTATAAACCTGCTCCTCCACTGGCTATACAAGGATTAAGGAAAAGAGGTTCCGTGAGCCTATATAAAGCATCTCCGAAACCTCTTTCTCTTTTTTAAGCGAATTACACATACGCTCAAAAAGTACATTTTGTATATTAAAGCCAACGCCTCTACTCTTTCAAAGCACGGTCAAGCTGCTCCAAGCCGCGCTCTGTACAGAATCCACGAATCAGGCACAAAATATAATTGTCGTATATCTCCTGCATCGAATGAACACGATAGAGCTGATGATGCATGATTTCCTCCATCATCACATGTCCTATGTCCATAACAACATTGAAGTCTACATCCTTACGGAAAAGCCCCTCCTTGACACCAGCCTCAAAGAAACGCACACTCTCCTCCCGTTCATGAGCATGATTTTCCTGGAAGAATTTCACTACACGAGGCATCTTATGAACCTCCTCATAAAAAAGAACGCCCACCATCCCATTGCGCTCCATCTGCAATTTATAGACATAGCTGATAATATCTATCACATTCTTCGCTTGGGTCTTGGCGAAATTTTCTAACTTCGAACGATTTTCTTCTAGCTGACGCATCATACCAGCAAGCAACAATTCTTCTTTGTCACCAAAAATCTCGTACACAGTTCTCTTAGATACATGAAGCCCCTGTGAGATTTCATCCATCTTGACAGCTTTTACCCCACGCTTATAGAATTCAGGCATCGCATAAGAGATGATTCTGTCTTTCAGTTCTTGTCTATATTGATTGATTTCTGCCATTTTACTTGTTTGAAGACTATTTTTGTGCAAAGATACAAAAAAAATCAAAAAACCATTCTTTTTTACTAAGTTTTTTTGTACCTTTGCACAAACTTTTAAATTTCGTGCGAAAAATCCACGAATATGAAAGAAAAATAAACTTTAAACCAATATATTGTTATGGTAAAAATTACAAAAGAGGCGGCTTTAAGTTATCACGAGACTGGCCGTCCTGGCAAGATTGAGGTTAAGCCAACAAAACCTTATCACACACAAACGGATCTGAGCCTTGCTTATTCTCCTGGCGTGGCATTCCCATGTCTTGAGATCCAGCAGAACCCAGACGATGCATACAAGTATACTGACAAGGGTAACCTGGTTGCTGTTATCAGTAATGGTACAGCAGTGCTCGGACTTGGCGATATCGGTGCCATGAGCGGAAAGCCAGTGATGGAAGGTAAGGGATTGCTTTTCAAGATTTACGGTGGTGTGGATGTCTTCGATATTGAAATCGATGAAAAAGACCCAGAAAAGTTTTGTGAAACCGTAGAGAAAATCGCTCCTACATTTGGTGGAATCAACTTGGAGGACATCAAGGCACCTCAATGTTTCTACATCGAGGAACGCCTGAAAAGAACTCTCGATATCCCTGTAATGCACGATGACCAGCATGGTACTGCTATCATCTCTGCAGCAGGTTTGAAGAACGCTCTTGAGGTAGCAGGAAAGAACATTGCCGATGTAAAGATTGTCGTAAATGGTGCTGGTGCAGCTGCTATCAGCTGTACAAAACTCTACGTAGCGCTCGGTGCACAGGTAAAGAACATCGTTATGCTCGACTCTAAGGGTGTCATTACCAGCGACCGCGAAAATCTGACAGAGCAGAAAAAGCTCTTTGCAACAGACCGCCGCGATGTTCATACACTCGAAGAGGCTGTGAAAGGCGCCGATGTATTCGTAGGACTCAGCAAGGGTAACGTGCTCTCCAAGGATATGATTCGCTCTATGGCAGACAACCCTATCGTTTTCGCTCTTGCCAATCCAGTACCTGAGATCAGCTACGAGGACGCTATGGACAGCCGCCCTGACGTATTGATGTCAACTGGCCGTTCAGATTATCCTAACCAGATTAACAATGTAATCGGTTTCCCATACATCTTCCGTGGTGCACTCGATGTTCACGCCCGTGCTATCAACGAAGAAATGAAGATGGCTGCTGTTTATGCAATTGCCGATTTGGCTAAGCAGCCGGTTCCTGATGTAGTAAACGATGTTTACCACGTTAACGACCTTACATTCGGTCCTAAATACTTCATTCCGAAACCTGTAGATCCACGTTTGATTACAGAAGTTTCTGCTGCCGTAGCTAAGGCTGCAATGGAAAGTGGTGTGGCTCGCACCCCTATCACAGACTGGGAGAAGTACAAGCAGGATTTACGCCAGCTGCTTGGTCAGGAGACCAAACTGACCCGCAAGCTCCACGATACAGCGCGCCTTCACCCACAGCGTGTAGTATTCGCTGAAGGTGGCAACCCAACTATGCTGAAGGCTGCAGTCCAGGCAAAGCAAGAGGGTATCTGCCAGCCAATCCTGTTGGGCAACCCAGACCGTCTGAACCGTGTTGCTAGCCGTTTGAAACTTGACCTTTCAGATATTGAGATTGTAGATATGCGTGCCGATAACGAACAGGGCCGCCGTGCTAAGTTTGCCAAGCATCTGGCAGAGAAGCGTGCTCGCGAGGGCTACAGCTTCGAGGAAGCTTATGATAAAATGTACGAGCGCAACTACTTCGGTATGTCAATGGTAGAACAGGGTGATGCTGACGCATTCATCACTGGTCTTTACACAAAGTACAGCAATACTATTAAGGTGGCAAAAGATGTAATTGGAATCCGTGAGCCATATAAGACTTTCGGTACCATGCATATCCTTAACACCCAGAAGGGTATTTATTATATCGCAGATACGCTCATCAACCGCCACCCAGACGAAGATGTGCTGATCGATGTTGCCAAGCTGTCTGCAGGTACTGTGAAGTTCTTCAACGAAGAGCCGGTTATGGCCATGTTAAGCTACTCTAACTTCGGTACAGACAATATTGGCTCACCTGTTAAGGTAAAGAAAGCCGTTGCTGAGATGCAGAAGGAGTTCCCAGAACTCGCTATCGATGGTGAGATGCAGGTAAACTATGCACTCAACAAGGATCTGCGCGATGAGAAGTATCCATTCTCCCGCCTCAAGAGCAAAGACGTCAACACTTTGGTGTTCCCTAACTTGAGTAGCGCCAATGGTGCATACAAACTTCTCCAGGGTTTGAATCCTGAAGCTGAGATTATCGGCCCTATCCAGATGGGATTGAATAAGCCTATCCACTTCACTGACTCAGAAAGTAGCGTACAGGATATCGTAAACATCACAGCAGTAGCTGTCATTGATGCTTACGTAGAGAAAATCAAGAAGCAGAAGTAATCACTTCTTTTTCCTGATTCAAACAAACAGAATAAGATAATAGTATTTTCCATAAACAGGTTGGCACTTCTGCGCCAACCTGTTTTTATTTTCTCGACTTCACTACTCGTCTCGAAAGTTCGTCTCTTTATACTTTTGAAGATATCTAAACAAAAACAAAAAATCAACAGAATTGCAATCGATTACGCAGCCTTTCTTGTTAAAACAAGTTAATTAATACCTTTGTGCGCCCGCACAATTGAATCACAACAAAAATAATCAAATAAATATTTGGTGATTTGAAAAAAATCGTGTACCTTTGCAACCAGTTATCCTGAAAACAATCTTTTTACCTTAATGGAAACTAATACCTATTGAAGATTTGGAGCGGTAGCCTGTGAAGGTCATCGCTTTTTTTCTTTTTATACACCTTCTCCATCAAATAGCATATAACATATATTGTCCCCAAGAAGAAAGTATACAATTAAAAGGTAATATCACTTGAGTCGGAAGACTTGCTGACTGCAGTGAGCAGACCTGCCGACTATAGTGAGCAGACCTGCTGACTAGGCTCAGCAGAGCTGCTGACACTAGTCATAACTTTAACGAAGGTATCTTCTTGAACCAGAGAAGTCGTATCCTTGAACCTAAGGAGACATCTCCTTGAACCAGAGAAGACATATCATTGAACCTAAGGAAGTATATTATTGAACCCAATAAAGAACATTATACTATTCACGAGTCCCTTATCTGGTAGCAAATAATCGGTATTCTTATAAAAAACAGGCATTTCTGTTAAATCTTTCTAAAAAGCAATCTTTATTTCCCCAACATTTTGTTCATATCAAAGATAATTTGTAATTTTGCACCCCGAATGCTCATGGATTGGGCAAATGTTACAGAAAAGTTTAGTTCGAAGGGGCTCAAAGAAGATCCGGCACAATGCAGGACGCCTCCCGAAGAAACCCGTTTATATAATTAATTTAATGTACGCAATTGTAGAAATTAACGGTCAGCAGTTCAAGGCTGAGGAGGGCAAGAAGCTCTTCGTACATCACATCAAGGATGTTGAGGCAGGTCAGACTGTTGAGTTCGACAAGGTTTTGCTCGTTGACAAAGACGGCTCAATCACTGTCGGTGCACCAGCTGTAGAGGGTGCAAAAGTAGTAGTAGAAGTAGTGAACCCACTCGTAAAGGGTGACAAGGTAATCGTCTTCAAGATGAAGCGCCGCAAGGACTATCGCAAGAAGAACGGTCATCGTGCTCAGTTCACTGAAGTATCAATCAAATCTGTAATCGCTTAAAATTAGGAGGAATTAGAAAATGGCACATAAGAAAGGTGTTGGTAGTTCTAAGAACGGCCGTGAATCAGCTTCACAAAGATTAGGCGTTAAGATCTGGGGTGGTCAGAGCATCATCGCAGGTAACATCATCGTTCGCCAGCGTGGTAACAAGCACTTCCCAGGTGAGAATGTAGCTCAGGGTAAGGATGATACATTGTATGCTTTGGCAGATGGTATCGTTTACTTCCACAAGGGTCGCAAGGACAAGAGTACAGTTTCTGTTCTCTCTCCAGAGGTTTACGCTGAGAAGACCAAAAAAGCTGACGCTTAATTTTTAAAGTTTTAGAAAAAACTATTCCAAACAAACAACATAGAAGCCTGCTCATACCTAGAGCAGGCTTTCTTCGTTTATATAAGTTTTTAGGCACGGATTACCCCCTTCTAAGCTCCTTAACCCTGTAAAACCACAAAAAAACTTTAATTCTACCCTTCCCTGTAAAAAAGTCAGCAATTTTTTACGCTATCACAAATATTTTTTGTACTTTTGCCTACAAATAGTAAATTATTTAATTAAAAGACATTTTATGCTTACACTTAAACTTATCAGTGAGGAAACTGAACGTGTAGTTAAGGGTCTCGAAAAGAAGCATTTTCCAAATGCTCGTGAGGCCGTAGAGAAAGTTTTAGAGTACGACAAGATTCGTCGTGAAGCTCAGCAGAAGTTGGATAACAACAAGCAGCAGGCTAACCAGTTTGCTAAGCAGATTGGTGCCCTTATGAAGGAAGGTAAGAAAGAGGAAGCTGAGAGCGCAAAGACTCAGGTAGCTATGCTCAAGGCTGACGCTAAGGCTCTTGAAGAGATCATGGAGAAAGCACAGAACGATATGACCAACCAGTTGCTCGAAATTCCTAACATCCCTTGCGAGCAGGTTCCTGAAGGTAAGGACGCAGCCGACAACGTTGTTGTGAAAGAAGGCGGCGAAAAGCCAAACCTCGGCGAGGATGCTCTCTGCCATTGGGATCTCTTGAAGAAGTATAATCTTGTAGACTTCGACCTCGGCGTTAAGATTACTGGCGCAGGTTTCCCTGTATATATCGGCAAGATGGCTCGTTTCCAGCGTGCGCTTGAGGCATTCTTCCTCGATGAGGCTCGCAAGAGCGGATACCTGGAGATTCAGCCTCCTTACGTAGTAAACGAAGACTCTGGTCGTGGTACCGGTCAGTTGCCAGACAAGGAAGGTCAGATGTATCATGCTAATCTGGATAATCTCTTCCTCATCCCTACTGCTGAGGTTCCTGTAACCAACATCTTCCGCGATGTTATTCTCGATGAGAAAGATCTCCCTATCAAGCGTTGTGCTTACTCAGCTTGTTTCCGTCGTGAAGCAGGTAGCTATGGTAAGGACGTTCGCGGTTTGAACCGTCTGCACCAGTTCGACAAGGTAGAGATTGTTCGCATCGATAAGCCAGGTCACTCTTACGAGAGTTTGAACGAGATGCTCGACCATGTAGAAGGTCTTTTGAAGAAGTTGGAATTGCCATATCATATTCTCCGTCTCTGCGGTGGTGATATGAGCTTCACCTCTTCTATCTGCTACGACTTCGAGACATGGAGTGCTGCACAGGGTCGCTGGCTGGAAGTTTCATCAGTATCTAACTTCGAGAGCTACCAGGCTAACCGTCTCCACTGCCGCTATCGCCATACAGATGACAAGAAGATTGAACTTTGCCACACATTGAATGGTTCAGCTCTTGCTTTGCCACGTATCGTAGCAACCATCTTGGAGAACAATCAGACCCCAGAAGGAATCCGCGTACCTAAGGTATTGGTTCCATACTGCGGTTTCGAGATGCTTGATGACAAAAATTTCGATTAATTTGAAGTATCGGTAAGACTTTCTGTTTTCTCGATTATACAAAACATTCGAAAAACAAAAATAACATATATTGTACGAGGATAACTTCGACTGCCACAAAGGTAGCCGATGTTATCCTTTTGCATTTTATGTACCATGAAGCAAACTCTAATCAGCTAACCAGAAATATTAAGATATCAGCATTAAGAAATTTAATAGCCCATGAACAAGATTATCAAGAAAGTACAATACTCAGAGAAAGTATTCCGCTTCGATGTAGAAGCACCACTTATTGCCAAGAGCCGAAAGGCAGGTAACTTTGTTATCATCCGTGTAGACAACAACAGCGAGCGTATGCCGCTGACCATCGCTGATGCTGACATTGAGAAAGGAACCATCACGCTGGTTGTGCAGAAGGTAGGTCTTTCATCTACCAAACTCTGCGCCCTAAATGAAGGTGATGAGATTCACGATGTGGTGGGACCACTTGGAAATCCTACACATATCGAGAACTTCGGAACAGTCATTTGTGCCGGAGGTGGTGTAGGCGTAGCTCCTATGCTCCCTATCATCAAGGCACTGAAAGCCGCAGGAAACAGAGTCCTTTCCGTAATTGCGGGTAGGAACAAAGACCTCGTGATTATGGAAGATGAAGTGCGTGCATCTAGCGATGAGCTCATCATCATGACCGATGACGGAAGTTACGGCGAGAAGGGTGTTGTAACCGTAGGAATCGAGAAGTTTATCAATCAGGAACATATCGATAAGGTTTTCGCCATCGGTCCTCCTATCATGATGAAGTTCTGCTGTCTCCTGACCCAGAAATATAATCTTTCCACAGACGTTTCGCTCAATACCATCATGGTGGATGGAACCGGTATGTGCGGTGCCTGCCGCTTAACCATCGGTGGAAAGACCAAGTTTGTCTGCATCGACGGTCCTGAGTTTGACGGCGCCCAGGTAGACTGGGACGAGATGTTCAAGCGCATGGGCACTTTCAAGGATGTTGAACGCAAAGAGATGGAACACTTCGAAGAGCACCTTGCAACTGTAGACGCAGGAAAGAAGAAAGAAACTACGGATGTAATCATGGACGTAGAACCTACAGATGCGAGCATCGAAGAGTTGACCGACCGTAACGCTGAGTGGCGCAAGGAGTTACGCGCTTCGATGAAAGCAAAAGAACGTACAGCTATAGAGCGCGTAAAGATGCCAGAACTTGACCCTCTTTATCGTGCCACAACCCGTACGGAAGAGGTAAATATCGGTTTAACCAAGGAAATGGCTTTGACCGAAGCCAAGCGCTGTCTCGACTGTCCTAAGCCTACCTGTATGGAAGGTTGTCCGGTAAGTATCAACATTCCTTCCTTCATCAAGAATATTGAGCGAGGCCAGTTCCTTGCCGCAGCCAAGGTTTTAAAGAACACCTCTGCCCTACCAGCCGTTTGCGGACGAGTTTGTCCACAGGAAAAGCAATGTGAAAGCAAGTGTGTACATCTCAAGATGAACGAGCCTGCTGTAGCTATCGGCTACCTGGAGCGTTTTGCTGCCGATTACGAACGCCAGAGTGGAAACATCTCTGTACCAAAGTGCGATGAACCTAATGGCATCAAGATAGCCGTAGTTGGTTCAGGACCTTCCGGATTGAGTTTTGCAGGCGATATGGCAAAGAAGGGATTCGACGTTACCGTCTTTGAAGCATTACACGAGATTGGCGGTGTATTGAAATATGGTATTCCTGAATTCCGTTTGCCTAATGCTATCGTAGATGTAGAGATTGAGAATCTTCAGAAGATGGGCGTAAAGTTTATTACAGACTGCATCGTAGGCAAGACCATTTCCGTAAAAGATCTGGAAGAACAAGGATTCAAGGGAATCTTCGTTGGTTCAGGTGCGGGTCTGCCAAACTTCATGAATATTCCTGGAGAGAATGCCTTGAACATCATGTCTTCTAACGAATATCTTACCCGTGTAAACCTGATGGATGCAGCCAATCCTCATAGCGACACCCCTATCAACTTGGGTAAGAAGGTGGTTGTTGTAGGCGGCGGAAATACAGCTATGGACAGTTGCCGTACTGCAAAACGACTCGGAGCAGACGTAACCTTGGTATATCGCCGTTCGGAGGCTGAAATGCCTGCCCGACTCGAAGAGGTGAAGCATGCCAAGGAAGAAGGAATCAACTTCTTTACATTACACAATCCTAAAGAATATGAGGCAGACGAGAAGGGCGCAGTAAAGGCTGTAGTTCTCGATGTGATGAAGCTTGGCGAACCTGATGCCAGCGGCCGTCGTCGTCCTGAAGCTACAGGAGAGACCATCACGCTGGAGTGCGACCAGGTAATTGTTGCCGTAGGAGTAAGTCCTAATCCACTCGTTCCACAAAGTATCGAAGGCTTGGAACTCGGCCGGAAGAACACCATTGCAGTAAACGACCAGATGCAGAGTTCCATCGAAGAAATCTACGCTGGCGGCGATATCGTACGAGGAGGAGCCACAGTAATCCTTGCCATGGGAGACGGCAGAAAGGCCGCTCTCAATATGAGCGAAAAATTATTGAATAAATAAGAAAAACGGGAAACAATAAAGGGCAGCCATGCATCACGCAGACTGCCCTTTCCTTTTCTCGTATGTAATGTTATAAAATGAAATGTAGTTCGTACATATATTTATTAATAATTGGACTCAAACACTATTTCAGATTAATACGAAGTCCGAACTGGAGATTAAAATTCCACTTCTTATCTTTAAACGTATTTTCTATTTCGCTGCCATTATCAAAATAATATTTTGCACCTGGCTCAATATAGAAGCCCACTTGTGGTGTAACATCATACTGTGCACCAAGCGAAGCCTTACCCGAGAACTGAACGCCATCACGTTTCACATCCTCTTTATGACCAGAAACCTTTGTATCATTCTTTACGTTGAAATCGGCTTCTCCACCCGCCATTACGTACGCATGAAAGCCTCCCGTGCTCCAAACCTCATAGTTTAAACCAAGTGGAACACCCACATAATGCAAAACCTGATGTGTATCAAATTCTGAAACACCATAAGATTTGAAATCAGAAGCGACACGCGTATAAACGACACCGGTACTCAAAGACAAACGAGGCGCAAGTCCGATACCAACCTGAGCACCAATAGCCAAAGGAGCATGATGTTTCGCTTCAACATATTTCGGTATTGCATATCTTAAAGGAGAAGCAGCAGCCAGGAAAACACCATGATCAGCAAAGCCGCCACCAGCAAGAGGATCTGAAGACGCATACATGCCGTTTGACATTCCATCACTGCCAGAGCCCAGACTTACATTCTCTGCATACAGGTTCATGGTCCAGTTCTGTTCATACTTGTCCTTATAACTGCGTTCAAAATGCCCATCCTGCGCTCTGCCTGCATAAAGCTTCGGCCCACCATCTGCTTCCAACGGCTTGGTTGCATGATTAGAAGAAACGGCCATCTGGCTTTCTGAATCCTCATTTTGCTTTTGCAAAACAGATAATTCCCGACCATTTATCTCTGCATTAACAGACTGTTCTGGCATTTCTACCTCTGCTGCAAGCATTACTTCCTGATCAGCAGCAACAGTCCTCTCCTGGAAAGAGACAGAAGATTTACTATGGTTCAATTGACGCCCCGATGAATGGCGATTCACCTGATGTGCATATGCATTGTTTTCAGCAAGCAAGATAGCATTTTTACTACCTGCCGATTGCGCTTCTGTACGGACAGAAGAAGTCCTGCTTGAACTTGGTGCTGTAGAGAAAGAACTCTGAACAGCCAAGTTAGCCTGTCCTGGTTCATCATCATGCAGATAAACATAACTGCCTCCTACTCCCAATAAAGCAATAGCTGCAGCTACTGACCATCTTTTCAAGACAACATAACGAGTCTGTGGGGTCTTTTTTACATCAGTTTCCTCATCACCAACCTTTTTAGACTGAGCAAACGATTGTTCTATCTCAGCCCACATGTCGTGGCTGACAGGCTCTTGGTAGTCTGCCAACTGATCTCGAAGTTTATTTGTCCAATCGTTACTCATTACTTTTCTCGTATATGATTCAACTCTTTATTATCACTACAATCTGCCTGGCTCAGATAATCTTTCACCTTTTTGCCCAACAGTTTTTTCGCTCGCAAATATTGTGAAGCAGAACTACTTTCTTTGATGCCTAACAGCTGTGCAATTTCTTTATGGCTTTTCTGTTCAAAAACAAACATGTTAAGAACCAGTCTGTACCCATCAGGCAACTCTCCTATCATTCTTGTCAGTACTGCCGGAGGAACTCTTTCTACTTCAGGCTCTTCATCCTCAATATCATCGGGAACTTCGTCCACGATAGTGAAGCGTTTTTGCTGCCTTACAAAGTTGACAGCTTCATTTGTCACTATCCGCAAGAGCCAAGCCTGAAGAGCGCCCTCACCCCGATATTCAAACTTTGAAATGCCGGAAAAGACTTTTATAAAACTATCTTGCACTACATCTTCAGCATCATCGCGCATAGGGACATACCTCAGCGCTACGGCCATGGCATACCCCACATAGCGTTCGTACAATCTGTGCATGGCTGCCCGACTGCCGCTATTGATGTCGTCTAAGAGATTCTTTTCCGATTCCAATTTCAAATCCTTTTTAAAGATTAAACGATATAAAGAGAAAACCTTGCATCAAAAATGAACTTTTTTTTTGATGCAAGGCACTTTTTTATATTTTTATATAGATCGAAGGCTATTCTGCACCTTGTTTCCCGGTGCATTCAAGCCCTGTTTCTATATTATTCTATAGAGAACACTTTACCTTCCTGAGTAAGATAACTTTCCGTAAACACCTCTTTAGCTTCATTCAACAATACCTCTTCATTATTATATCTTGCACTATAATGTCCCAGAAGAAGTTTGCCTACACCCGCATTTCTGGCTATAGTTGCAGCCTGTCGAGCCGTACTGTGATAATAGAGTTTAGCCCTGTCCCCATTCTCTGAAGTATAAGTACTCTCATGATAAAGCACCGTAACCCCCTTTACCTTTTCTGCCAACCCCGGAACAAACCGGGTATCACTGCAATAAGCATAACTGCGGGGAGTAGCGGCAGGCATTACCAATCTGGCATTAGGTATTACATCCCCCTCCTTCGTTGTCCAATCAGCTCCATTCTTGATGTTATTAATCTGGCTTACAGGAATCTCGTAATAATCTATCATATCACGACGGATATGAGGCAATGTCGGTTTCTCTCTGAAAATGTAACCACAACAAGGCACACGATGCTGCAGAGGAACGGTTTCTACGGTTACAGAATGATCTTCATATACTACTTGCGACTTCTCGGTATCTACAGGAACAAATTCAATTTCATATTCCATTCCCTGCATAAAGAAATCAATCTGACGCTTAAATAAATCTCCGTAACTTTCTGGTGCATAAACTTTTAACTTAGCCGTTCTGCCCAGCATGCCTAAGGTAGAAAGAAGTCCCAGCAAGCCAAAGCAATGGTCACCATGAAGATGCGAAATAAAGATAGCATTTATCTTAGCAAAGTGAACATGAGTGCGACGGAACTGCATCTGGGCACCCTCTCCACAATCCATCATAAAGCATTTGCCACGCATCTCAATAATCTGGGCCGAGGCACTATGCTGAAGGGTGGGCAAAGCACTGCCACACCCCAATATATGTACTTTAAATAGTTCCAAAACTAAATCATAAATTACAGGTTCAACATGATGACCTTACTCTTGGCGCTTGAAAACAAAGATACCCTGAGTATTCTCCAACATAAGACTGTCAGAACCCAATTTGTCAATAGCGAAAGTATCCTTATTCAGCAAGAGTTTACCATTGAGTATCTTCCAGCTAGTCCAAGGATTAGTTTCAGCCTTCACATTGTTCTTCACCTCTCCACCTTCCAAGATATCAAAATTCTTATCCAGAGAAGTCCATTTACCCAAGAGGGATGTCAGATTGATAATCTTCTGGGCCATCATCTCTCCATCCTCTGCCTTATAACCGATAAGAGCAATACGGTCGCCAGCCAGCAATCCTCCCTGAACAACATCAGGATTCTCATCGTCAATAAACACCGAAAGGGTGTCACCACCATCAGAAATCAGCTCCAGGCTATGCATAGAGGTTCCCTCACCGCATACACCATAGATGGTAGAATCGTTCATCGCATCCTCTACCTCTACCGAATCTGTTGCACTGATAACAGGAACATTATTTTTGTTCTTACAACTGTTGGCAGCGAAAAGCGCCACCAAAGCTATTGTTACATAAACTAATTTCTTCATAACACTTTAGTTTTTATTATTATATTGATGAGTCGATAAGATTATCTGATTCACCGTTATTTATCATCCTTTTTCTCCTGAAGTTTTGCTTCATCCCATAGTTTATCCATTTCTTCTAAGCTCATATCTTTCAAGTTTTTACCTTGCTTTAAGCTATGATCTTCTACGTAGTTGAAACGGCGGATAAACTTCTGATTGGTTTTCTCCAGCGCATTATCCGGATTGAGTTTATAGAGACGTGCTGCATTGATTACTGAGAAGATGAAATCGCCCAATTCCTGGGTAGAATTCTCTTTGTCGCCTTTAGCCAGTTCCACCTTGAGTTCTTCCAGTTCCTCCTGCACTTTGTCCCACACATCTTCTTTTTCTTTCCAGTCGAAGCCTACATTTCTAGCCTTGTCCTGAATGCGATAAGCCTTGATAAGAGACGGAAGAGAATTAGGGACACCGCTCAACACCCGCTCATTTCCATCCTTCTCCTGCTGCTTGATCTGTTCCCAGGTTTTCTCAACAGAAGTAGCAGTTTTCGGCTTGATGGCGCCAAGAGCCAAGGTTTCTTCGGCATTGGCAGTTCCAGCCTTCCCGGTTTCAGCTTCTTCAGACTCTCTATATACCACCTGTCCCTCATCGTTGATATACATATCAGGATTCGAAACCGTCCAATTTCCCTCTTCCTTCCAGTTGATGAAAGGATGGCGGAACATCAGCTTGTCAGCCTCCTGATTGCAAACATCGCAAATATCGAACTCGCCGTCTTCTCTGCCGATGATGCTATAGAACATCACGTGCTCCAACACATCGCCCAACTCCTTCTTAATATCCTTGTAATCGCGCTTCATCAAGGCGTCACAAAGCTCGAAAGTCTCCTCAATCGTATTCGGACGAAGACTCTCGAATGTCTGCTTTTTATCCCATGGACACTGCAGGCGCAAACGGTCCTGCACATCCAGCAAGCGGCTGAACGCCGCCAGTTTTTCTTCTTTCGTATGTCCTTTTCCTGTATTACTAACCATCGTTTTGTGCAAAAATTAATAATTTTGATGCAAAGATAGTATTTTTCGCCCAAAAATTAGTATCTTTGCACCGTTTTTTAAAGAAAAAGAATAAAAATTAGATATAAACAATGGAATTAGCAAGTAAATACGATCCACAAGCAGTGGAAAGTAAATGGTATCAGTACTGGCTCGACAACAAGCTTTTCAGTTCTAAGCCAGATGGTCGTGAACCTTATACAGTGGTTATCCCTCCACCAAACGTAACGGGTGTGCTCCACATGGGACACATGCTCAACAATACTATCCAGGATATTCTCGTTCGCCGTGCTCGCATGGAGGGCAAGAACGCATGTTGGGTACCAGGTACCGACCATGCCAGTATCGCTACCGAGGCTAAGGTGGTTAACCGCCTCGCCCAGCAGGGTATCAAGAAGACTGACCTTACTCGCGATGAGTTCCTCAAGCACGCTTGGGACTGGACTCACGAGCATGGTGGCATCATCCTCAAGCAGCTCCGCAAACTCGGTGCCAGTTGCGATTGGGACCGCACAGCATTCACCATGGACGAGACCCGCTCTCGTGCCGTTATCCACGTTTTCTGCGACCTCTACCAGAAGGGTCTCATCTATCGCGGCGTGCGCATGGTTAACTGGGACCCTAAGGCTCAGACTGCGCTCTCTGACGAGGAGGTTATCTACAAGGACGAGCACTCTAAGCTCTATCATCTGAAGTATTACGTGGTAGAGCAGGACTGCCAGCAGGTGGATGAGGAGAACGTGATGCACAAGGATGAGAAGGGATACTATGCAGTAGTAGCAACCACCCGTCCTGAGACCATCATGGGCGACTCTGCCATGTGTATCAACCCAGAGGATAAGAAGAATACCTGGCTGAAGGGTAAGCACGTGATTGTGCCTCTCGTAAACCGCGAGATTCCTGTCATCGAGGATACATACGTAGACATCGAGTTCGGTACAGGTTGCTTGAAGGTAACTCCAGCTCACGATATCAACGACCACGCCCTCGGTTTGAAGCATGGTTTGGAAACCATCGATATCTTCAACGACAATGGTACCATCAGCGAGGCAGCAGGTCTCTATGTTGGTATGGACCGCATGGACGTGCGCAAGCAGATTTCCATCGACCTTCAGAACGCCGGTCTGATGGAGAAGATTGAGGACTATAATAATAAGGTGGGCTTCTCTGAGCGTACCAATGTGCCTATCGAGCCAAAGCTCTCTACGCAGTGGTTCCTCAAGATGCAGCACTTTGCCGACATCGCCCTTCCTCCAGTAATGGACGATGATATCGAGTTCTATCCTAAGAAATATAAGAACACCTATCGCCACTGGTTGGAGAACATCAAGGACTGGTGCATCAGCCGTCAGCTCTGGTGGGGTCACCGCATCCCTGCCTACTACTTCGACAATGCTGGCAAGAAGGATTTCGTGGTAGCAGAGACTGCAGAGGAGGCTCTGAAACTCGCTCAGGAGAAGAATGCCACCATCAAGGCTGAGGATCTTGAGCAGGAGAGCGACTGCCTCGACACCTGGTTCTCTTCATGGTTGTGGCCTATCTCTCTGTTTGATGGTATCGAGAATCCAGACAACGAGGAGATCAACTACTACTACCCTACTTCCGACCTGGTAACTGGTCCGGACATCATCTTCTTCTGGGTAGCACGTATGATCATGGCTGGCTACGAGTATCGTGGCAAGATGCCATTCAAGCACGTATATTTCACAGGTATCGTTCGCGATAAGCTGGGCCGCAAGATGAGCAAGAGTCTCGGTAACTCACCAGACCCATTGGACTTGATTGACAAGTTTGGTGCCGATGGTGTTCGTATGGGTATGATGCTCAGTGCTCCAGCGGGCAACGACATCCTCTTCGACGAGAGCCTCTGCGAGCAGGGACGTAACTTCAACAATAAGATCTGGAATGCCTTCCGCCTCGTCAAGGGTTGGGAGACTGCAGATATCGAGCAGCCTAAGAGTGCAGAAATCGCCGTGAAGTGGTTTGACGCCAAGCTCAAGGAGGTGAACGAGGAGATGCAGAAGCAGTTTAAGGACTACCGTATCTCTGAGGCATTGATGACTGTATATAAGCTGTTCTGGGATGAGTTCTCATCCTGGTACCTGGAGATGGTGAAGCCAGCTTACGGTGAGCCTATCGACCAGAAGAGCTACGACGCTACCCTCCGCTTCTTCGATGCCCTCCTGAAGATGCTGCATCCATTCATGCCATTCATCACCGAGGAGTTGTGGCAGCACATCTACGACCGCAAGGATGGCGAGAGCATCATGCGCGAGAAGCTGGATATTCCTGCACCTACAGCCGAGGAGCAGAAGTTGGCAGCCGATATCGAGGCAGTGAAGCAGATTATCGCCGGTGTTCGTACCGTTCGCAACCAGAAGAACATTGCCCAGAAGGAACAGTTGTCTCTCCAGGTAGTAGGCAAGAACGATTTTGAGGCTTACAACGACGTAACTCTGAAGATGGCGAACCTTGATAAGATTGAGGTCATCGCTGAGAAGAGTGCCGATGCATCAAGCTTCATGGTAGGTACCGACGAGTTTGCCGTACCATTGGGCGACCTCATCGACGTAGCAGCCGAGATTGAGAAGGCAGAGGCTCAGCTCAAGCACTTGGAAGGCTTCCTGATGGGCGTACGCAAGAAGCTCAGCAACGAGAACTTCGTAGCTCACGCACCTGAGAAGGTAGTAGCCCTGGAGCGCAAGAAGGAAAGCGACTCTGTTGAGAAGATTGCTGCCCTCAAGGCAACCATCGAGGAGCTCAAGAAGAAATAATAGTATTATATTTAATGTTGAATGTTGAGTGTAGAATGTTGAATTAGTCAAGCTGATTCGTTAGCAAGATTGCAACTCAACATTCAACATTCAACATTCAACATTTTTAATTATGATCAAGAAGCTTTTCACCTTATTTATATGTACGCTATCTCTTGCAGCAACTTTCACCAGTTGCGGTGATGAAGCTATTGATGTAGAAAGCGTCAATAAGCAGACTATCTTCGTCTTCTATCCTTGGACGGGTGGAACCAGCGATTCCGGTCTTACAAGATATTTAAAGTTGAACGTTGACAGTATCTGCGAAGGTATTGTTGCCAAGAAGGGATTGAACAATTCGCGTGTAATGGTCTTCATGAGTCAGAATTACAAGAAGAGCTATCTCATAGATCTTCAGTATGACGGCAATAAGAAAGCCGTCATCCGCGACACGTTGAAGACATATGATGAAGCTACATATACTACAGCTGAAGGATTTGCAGAGATTCTGAATGAGGTGAAACGCCGTGCTGAAGCCCTGAATTATTCGCTCATCATCGGAGCTCATGGCTGCGGATGGACCTACAAGAGCGATTGGGTTCACTATCCCTATATGGCAAGACCGAATGCTGGTTTTGCCCAAAAAGGAAACACCAGCTACCCTACCGCTACCGGCAATTTCAGCGGAATACAGTTTGGATCCGATCCCAACAAACCTGTCACCCGTTTCTTCGGAAGCGTAAAGTTAGAAGAAAACGCTCTCGACGTTCCTACCCTTGCCGAAGGAATCAAACTCAGCGGCACCAAGATGCAGTACATCCTCTTCGATGCATGCTATATGGGCAATGTTGAGACTGCATACGAACTGAAAGACGTCACTAATTTCATGATTAGTTCAAGTAGCGAAATAATGGGAGCCGGCGTTCCATACAAAACCGTATGGAGCTACCTCAACAGTTCTGCACCTAATTATTCAGGAATTGTCAATGGAGTTGTCAATTTCTACAAGAATAGTAGCGATCCATTCTGCAACATGGCGGCCATCGACTGCAGGCAGATGGATAATCTAGCCCAAGTGATGAAGGAAATCAATAGCAAATATACCCTCTCATCATCCGTTCCGCTAGATTCCATACAGTCTCTGGATGGTTTCTCTCCCAACCTCTTCTACGATATGAGTGTATACGTAGACAGTCTTGTACCGAGCGGCTCTCTGAAAGACAAATTTAATTCACAGATGAAACTCACAATCAAAGCAGCAGCTCATACCGAACAGGCTTGTGAAATGATAAGTAACCCTTACAGTGGTTCTATCTTTCCAGTAAAGAACTATTGCGGTCTTTCTATCTCCGACCCTAGCCAGCACAGCGTAGCTATCAAGGGCAGAGAGAAAACCGGTTGGTGGAAAGCTACACACTAATAAGCAATGAAGAGTGAAAGAAACTCCTTATTGGCTTTTAAGAAAAAGATTATATAAAAGAATACATGATGGAATATTTTATCATTGAGAATAACGGACAGCAAGCGGGTCCATTCAGCCTGGAGCAACTCGTCCAGAAGGCTATCACACCCGAAACCCTTGTTTGGGCACAAGGCATGAAAGACTGGACTCCTGCTTGGAAAATAGCAGAACTGAAGACTGTTCTAGAAACTATAGAAGCAATCAAAGCTAATACAGCCAACAAAGAAAATGCAGAAGGAACATCAGCAGATGCAGCCGGCAACAACGGGACAGAAGCAGCAAACTTTCAGGCTGCAAACCAGCAGGGTTTCCAGCAGGCACAGCAGGAAGCTTACCAGCAAGGCTTTCAGCACGGCGCAGCAATGAACCAGGGCTACAGACAGGAACCGGAAAAGAAAAAATCGAGCAAGACCATCTGGAAAATCATTTTAGGTCTTATCGTACTTCTCTTCCTGGTTTTCGCCATAACCAATCCAGGACCTGATGCCCATAAAGAAAAGGTAAAGACTGAGGCAGCCAAGGCTATCGACAAGGCTACAGAAACCAGTGATAACAACTTCTTCACCCAAAGCATCCGTTCCATTGCCAAAATGATGGCAGGAAGCGCTATTGATGAAGTGATGAACCAGCTCTTCGAATACCACAACTATATCGTATGCTCTAAGGGAACCGTTGAGTTTAATGGCAAGCAGCACACCGTAAGCTTCGGAATCCTTGGCAGCGTTTACACGATGAATGCTGATGATATGGTGAAGGCGCTGGAAGGTGCCGACAATCTGCAGATAGAAGAAACCACCAGCTCATCAACCGATGAATCCCCTTCGGTAAGCGATAATAACAGCGATGGTTCAGAAGAAGACGGACTGGGCGCTTCCGTTCAGAAGAAACTGGAAGACAAGGCAAACCAGGCCATGGATCAGGCTGCCGACAAGGTGAGCAAGAAACTGGAAGAGAAAATCAACCAGAAACTCGATGAAGCAACCGATTCTTCAACCGTAGAAAAGATTCTCGACAAGATTCTGGAACTGATCTAGCATCAGAAATCCGAAGAAACATAAGAAATATGACACATTTCTCAATATGACAGCATGGCGGCTTGACGTATATCAAGCCGCCATTGCTGTTTAGTTGACGTGTATCAAAAAAAGCCCCTTTTTCATCATTTTGTCATGTCTTTGTGACAGATATTCAAGAAAAAGGCATTACCTTTGCACCAGAAAACAGTGAGATTGTAATAAGGATAATGTAAAACAGGAGACCTCACATGGAGGCTCCACAAAGAAAGAAAGGAAACAAATTATGATGACGACAGTAATGATTCTTACAGTTGTGGCAGCAATGATTGTCAAGGCTGTAAATGTAAACAACAACATGGAGATGGGCAAGTAAAATTGACCACCGTTCATGAATAAAAGGAAAAAGGAAATGGCAGAAATGCCAAGTATTAATTTTTTTAAAAAAGGATAACGATTATGAAAACAATGTATGCAAACATCAAGAAGGTCTTGAAGGCTATTCTTGCAGATTACATGACCGCAATGGAAATGTATGGTGAGGCTTTGAACAGAAGCCGTGGTTGTGCTTGCGCATAAGGGTTCCAATCCCTTCATGCTGCGGCATAAACTAGATTGAAAGCAAAAAGTAATTACGTTTAAATAAAGAAAAAGCGTGTAAGTTACCATACTTACACGCTTTTTTTGTATCTTTGCAACCAGTTAGTAAAAATTTTAAAAAGAAGAAACGATGAACTCACAAGATATAATCAGCAGGCTGGAATCGAAAGGCATCCGTCCAACCGCCAACCGCATACTCGTAATGAAGACCCTGATGGGCGAACAGAACCCGCAGAGTCTGAGCAATCTGGAACGAAAAATGGTATCGATGGACAAGTCGAGCATCTTCCGTACCCTTACCCTCTTTCTGGAACATGATGTGGTACATGCCTTCGAAGATGGGCGAGGCGTACTCTGCTACGAACTCTGCGAAGAAAAAGGCGCCTGCGATCATCACGACGGGCACATTCATTTCTACTGCGAATCTTGCCAGCGTTCCTTCTGTATGGAGGATATCCATATTCCAAGTTTCGAGCTGCCCGAAGGCTTTTACCCCCACTCTATTTCCTTTGTCATCAAAGGCGAATGCCCGGATTGCAGAAAGAAACACCAGTAAAGCGAAAGGTACATTCTGCGTTAATTTAGCATAAATATTTTTGAAATTCTATTGTTTTTCCGATATTATCATTACTTTTGCAAGCGATTATCACGGGGTGCTGAAAGATTCGGCTGAGATGATACCCATTGAACCTGATGCAGGTAATGCTGTCGCAGGGATATTTGATAGCGCTTTATTTTTTCTCTTAAGGCTTTCATCTGGAAGTTCACCGTGTTTGATTACATATTATCTTATCATCGCTTTCGGGCGATAGAAAAGCGTAAACAAACGGATTATTCATTATATAAAACGAACAGAATATGAAAGTAACTATCAACAACAAAGAGACCGAGACACAGGCTAAAACCATCAGGGAGTTAGCTCAGGAACTCGATTTGCCAGCTACAGGAGTTGCAGTAGCTATCAGTAACGAAATGGTGCCTCGTGATGAATGGGAAAACACAATCATCGCAGAAGGAGCAGACATCGTTATCGTAAAAGCGTTCTGCGGAGGATAATGGTCTCAGAATACTGCGGAAAAGAATCACCCAAAAGTACTTTTCCTACAGAAATGAAAACAAAAATAACAACTCTATAATAAAACAATGGAAAAATTAGTAATCGCAGGCAGAGAGTTTAACTCCCGCCTCTTCTTGGGTACAGGAAAGTTTAACAACAATGCCCTCATGGCTGAAGCCATCAAAGCATCAGAAACAGAAATGGTTACTGTTGCTATGAAACGTATCGAACTCGAAGACAAGCAGGACGACCTGCTCTCTCATATTGTGCAGAACCCAAATATCCAGCTCCTTCCTAACACCAGTGGCGTGCGCAACGCCGAGGAGGCTGTCTTCGCAGCACAGATGGCTCGCGAAGCTTTCGGAACCAACTGGCTCAAGCTCGAAATCCACCCAGACCCTCGCTATCTTCTTCCAGACTCTATCGAGACGCTGAAGGCTACCGAGAAACTGGTAAAACTCGGTTTCGTGGTATTGCCATATTGCCAGGCAGACCCTACCCTCTGCAAGCACCTCGAAGAGGCTGGTGCTGCTACCGTGATGCCACTTGCTGCACCTATCGGTACCAACAAGGGATTGAGAATGAAGGACTTCCTGCAGATCATCATCGAGCAGGCTACTGTTCCAGTTGTAGTAGATGCAGGTATCGGTGCACCTAGCCACGCTGCCGAAGCTATGGAGATGGGTGCCAGCGCTTGCTTGGTTAACACAGCTATCGCCGTTGCCGGTGACCCTGTAGAGATGGCTAAGGCATTCAAGGAGGCAGTCATCTGCGGTCGCCGTGCTTACGAGGCAGGTCTCGGAGCCATCAGCGATTGTGCTGAGGCAAGTTCTCCACTCACCGCATTCCTCAACGACTAATTATAATTATAGATAATAAAAGGCATGAAGGATGAAGGCAAAGAAGCAAGAACGCTCTTTTTACCCTTTTACCTTTTTACCTTTAAAAAATTATGCCAAACGATAAGAAAGCTTACGCCCAGAGAGAAAAGGCGTATATGCAGGGAAAACTCTTCCCACAGATCAAGGTTGGAATGACCAAGGTAAACCTCACTCCTACTGTTGTGAAGGATGAGCGCGGCATTCCTCATACAGAGCCAAACGCTCCGGTTTACATCTACGATACCAGCGGTCCTTACAGCGACCCTAACTATCAGGTAGATTTGAAGAAGGGCTTGCCAAGAATGCGCGAGCAGTGGATTATCGACCGCAACGATACCGAGCAGCTCAAGGAAGTTACCAGCGAGTATGGCAAGCAGCGCCTTGCTGACCATAGCCTCGACCACCTCCGCTTCGAGCACATCCAGTTGCCTCGCCGTGCACAGGCTGGCAAGCACATCACCCAGATGGCTTATGCCAAGGCTGGCATCATCACTCCAGAGATGGAGTACGTGGCTATCCGCGAGAACATGAACTGCCAGGAGTTGGGCATCGATACCCATATCACCCCTGAGTATGTGCGTGATGAGATTGCACGCGGACGTGCCGTTCTTCCTGCCAACATCAACCACCCAGAGAGCGAACCGATGATCATCGGCCGCAACTTCCTCGTAAAGATCAATACCAACATCGGTAACTCTGCCACTACCTCCAGCATCGAGGAAGAGGTAGATAAGGCTGTATGGTCTTGCAAGTGGGGAGGCGATACATTGATGGACCTCTCTACCGGCGACAACATCCACGAAACCCGTGAATGGATTGTGCGCAACTGCCCTGTACCAGTAGGAACCGTGCCTATCTACCAGGCTTTGGAGAAGGTAAACGGCAAGGTAGAGGATCTGAACTGGGAGGTATTCCGTGATACCCTCATCGAACAGTGCGAGCAGGGTGTTGACTACTTCACCATCCATGCCGGCATCCGCCGCCACAACGTGCATCTCGCCGACAGCCGTCTCTGCGGAATCGTGAGCCGTGGCGGTAGTATCATGAGCAAGTGGTGTCTCTATCACGATCAGGAGAGCTTCCTCTATGAGCACTTCGACGATATCTGCGACATCGTGGCACAGTACGACGTAGCCCTCTCTTTGGGCGATGGTCTGCGCCCAGGCTGTATTGCCGATGCCAACGATGCAGCCCAGTTTGCCGAGTTGGATACCATGGGCGAGCTTGTTACCCGTGCCTGGGACAAGAACGTGCAGGCATTCATCGAGGGTCCTGGTCACGTGCCATTGCAGAAGATCAAGGAGAACATGGAGCGCCAGCTCGACCACTGTCACGAGGCACCATTCTACACCCTCGGCCCATTGGTTACCGATATCGCTCCAGGTTACGACCACATCACATCAGCCATCGGTGGCGCCCAGATAGCATGGCTCGGCACTGCCATGCTCTGCTATGTAACACCTAAGGAGCACCTCGCATTGCCTAACAAGGAAGATGTGCGCACAGGTGTGGTAACCTATAAGATTGCCGCTCATGCAGCCGATTTGGCAAAGGGTCATCCAGGTGCAACTATCCGCGACAACGCCCTCTCCAAGGCACGTTTCGAGTTCCGCTGGAGAGACCAGTTCCACCTCTCTCTCGACCCAGAGCTCGCCTTGAAGTATTTCGAGGAGGCAGGTCATACAGACGGTGAGTACTGCACCATGTGTGGTCCAAACTTCTGTGCAGCCAAGTTGACACACGATTTGAGAAAGTTTAAAAAGTAAGAAAATGTTTTCAGACGAATTAAAGAATATCAGTTGGGAGGAGACCACGGAGCGCATTGCTCGAATGACCGATAACGATGTGCGCCGTGCCCTTGCCAAGGACCATTGCGATGTGAACGACTTCATGGCGCTGATTTCACCTGCAGCCGAGCCATACCTGGAGGTAATGGCGCGTCTTTCCCGCAAATATACCGAGGAGCGCTTCGGCAAGACCATGTCGATGTTCATTCCTCTCTACATCACCAATTCATGCTCTAACTCCTGCGTGTATTGCGGTTTCCATCGTGAGAATCCGATGGCACGCACCATCCTCACCCCAGAGCAGATTGAGAACGAGTACAAGGCAATCAAGCAGCTGGCTCCATTCGAGAACATCCTTCTCGTTACGGGCGAGAACCCAGCCAAGGCAGGCACCCCATATCTTGCCAAGGCAATCGACATCGCCAAGAAGTATTTCTCTAACGTGAAGATTGAGGTGATGCCACTCTCTACTGAGGATTACAAGACCCTCGCCGACCATGGTATGAACGGCGTAATCTGTTTCCAGGAGACCTACAACCACGAGCACTACAAGCTCTACCACCCACGTGGCATGAAGAGCAAGTTTGAGTGGCGCTGCGATGGTTTCGACCGCATGGGTATGGCAGGCGTTCATTCCATCGGTATGGGTGTGCTCATCGGCTTGGAGAAGGAATGGCGCACGGATGTAGTGATGATGGCTCATCACCTGCGCTACCTGCAGAAGCACTACTGGAAGACCAAGTACAGCGTGAACTTCCCTCGTATGCGCCCTGCACAGAACGAAGGTTTCCAGCCAAACTGCTTCATGACCGATAAGCAGTTGGCCCAGGCAACTTTCGCCATGCGTATCTTCGACCACGATGTAGATATCTCCTACTCTACCCGTGAGCCAGCCTACATCCGTGACAACATGGCAACACTGGGTGTCACCACCATGTCGGCAGAATCAAAGGTAAATCCTGGTGGTTACCATACCTATCCTCAGGCATTGGAGCAGTTCACCGTAAGCGATGAGCGTACCGCCAAGGTAATCAATGCGAGATTGAAGGAATTGGGCAGAGAGCCAGTCTGGAAGGATTGGGATGCCTCATTCGATTTCTTCGGAAAACTGAAAGAAGAGAAAGTTGGATAAAAAAATCCTCGTCCGGTTTCAAATATCGGACGAGGATTTTTAATTTTAAGGCTGCCTTTTGTCTCAGAAGGCTTTATTCTAAGCCATCACCGCTGTCGGTATTACCTTCAGATGAAGAACTTCCACCAGCCTGACTGTTGTCTCCGGTAGTTGTATTGCCACCAGCGATGTTACTACCTGAACCACTGCCTGAACTTGCAACAAAAACATTGCTTGCTCTTCTCACACTAGCCGAAGTGTTAAGGTTGGCATTGCTCAATGTACCAGTAGCACGGGCTCTGAGCTTCACTCCGGCAATATTGTTTACCGCAGTAAACTCAGCCTCGGTCTTGGCTCCCTCCTTGTTACGGATACCCACGCTGAAGATGGCAAGGTTGTCTATCTTCACATTTTTACCAGCCAGGAGCTGCTCCTTGATACACTTCACCATGGCAGTCATCATGCCCAGGCACATCGCCTCGGTGAATCCGGTATTGTGCTCCTCCATGTGCTTGGCAAGTTCAGCCAAATCCATCGTCTCTTCCACCAATGGGAAAGCATACCACTTAAGATAAGCAAGACTCTTCTTGTTCTTGTTCTGCTTCAAAACATACTTAATCATACCTTTCAGAATTTTGAGTTAATTACTGCCGATTCCGCATCTCCATATTCCTTCAGAAGGTATAGGATCCATCACCCCATCGGGTAGAGAGTTTCATCGAGTAAACCCCTTTGGTTTACACAGCAAAGATACAAAATTCCATCAAGTCATTCATACGATACCATACGTTGCGTGAGATAGCATACTTTATCAGGATTTTCTTATGGTTCACCTAGATAATCGATGATGAGAGCTACCTCTCGGGGTGTAAAAAACTTTGCCGTCTTACGATAGCCGAGCTTCTGAAGTCCGTCAACAAGTTGCGGAATGCGATACACCCAAGCCATCAGATGGTTTACTGCCGTATGAGCCGAATTGGCTGTTGGAAAATAGAGCCAGGCAAGCTCTGATTTTCCATAGGCTCTTACTTTAAAATTTGTCATCATATTTACATTTTAAATTTGCATTTTAATTATTTTTCTAACCCTTATACTTACGCCCTCTAAAGATGATACTTACGGAGCGTAAACCTTATGTTTAGAAGGGGCAGACATCTGGAGGAGGTGGCAGCAGAAATTCGGGTTTCTGCTGAGCCTCACCCAACAGGATATCGGCAATATCGGTATTCGCCTCAAACTGCTCCATGAAGTCCACCACCCTATAATCCCGGCATCCGCTCCTTGCCATCTGCTCCTTCCACTTGTCATACTCTCCGCTATCGGGATAAACCACGAGTCGCCGATGCTGCAAGGGAATCAGTTTATCGGTCTGCAGATTACCACATCCGCCCGTTGCCAGCCACAGGTACTGCGGATAGCGGCAGGCACAGATAAGCGATGTCTTCTCACTCTCCACGATGCATACCGTCTTAGCGGGATAGCGGGGAAGCAGATGCTGTCCAAAGAGCACCTTTTCGGTATTCTGAAGTTGCGGTCCTACATGAGAACGTTCGCAGATGGAACGCATGGTATTGGCCCATCCCTGCACCCGATGACCGTCATTGCGATAAGCCATCAGCTTGGCATCATGCACCCGCTGCTGTTCGTCTATCAGCCAGAACACCACTGCCCGGCCATAGTTCACTCCCTGCACAACGACGTCTCGGGCAGTACCTCCCACACAATAATCGGCTAGCACCTGCCGGGCATCACCACCGATGTTCAGGCCTTCAAACCACATACTGAAAGCACTCGGTCTCAGCATCGCCTTCTGTACCCATTCAAGGCTGAAGAACTCGGTCTGTCGCCTATCCTGCGGTTGCGTCATCAGTCTGTTCTTATGAACGTTCAGGGCGTTATCTGAGTCCTGTCTCCTGTTTCCCAATCCCAGCAAGGGTTTACCGTTTACATATTCCGTCTGGTAATCTTCCCTGCAGCTAAGTTCCGGATGATCATGGAAGTATTGACGCGGTGGATAATGATAGCCGCAGGATGCCGTATGGTCGCATTTACCACAGTCGTCAGCCACATACTCACCCGTTTCCAGGTCCACATATCGGGTAAAGCACTTCTTGCGTCCGCATTGAGGACAGACATAGCGGTTGGCTCCACCGGCATGATAGCGCTCCAAAATAAATCTTATATCATTCTTCATTTTTTCTGAAATTTAATGATAAAAAAATGTATCAGAGTGTATCATTTCCGAATCGATACAAAACAATCATTAACCTATTGATATTCAGAAGGTTATTATGTATCAAAGATGATACATTCCCTTTGCTTCAGATACAGCAGCTGTATCACTTATGATACAGTCTAACTATATCTATATCAATTAATTAAGTATCATTTTGTATCAAAAATCGGAATGATACATCCCTGATACAAATACTTACTTCTTGTAAGGCTTACTTGCCTTTTCTGTTCAAGCCATTGCTCTTGGCAACACGCTGAACCATACTCAAACTGGTACCCAGTTTGTCAGCAATATCCCGATAAGAAGAACCGTTAGGCTGCTTGAGTTCACGAATGATATCGCGCTCCAGTTCTGCCCTTTCATCTCTTGATCTTGGCAAATGTGCCCGTTCCTCATCATAGCCACCATATTCAAAATGGAGCCATCCGTCAGAACTGGTCAACGTAAGTTCCTGCACGTTCTTGAAATCAAGTTCGATTGGGAGAGAACGATACTTCAGCTGAATGAGGTAGCGCATGTTCTTGTCCTTTCTCGATTTGTTGAAACCAATTACGTTATCGGCAAGGTTACTGAGAAGCTTACTACCAGCCAAGTCGTCTATTGTAAGTGGATCACCCGGCTTACGCTTAGGCACATGGGCAAGGATGAGCATGGTACAGTTGTGAGTCATACGCATAGCTACCAGTTGCTGCATGATTTTTCCAGCTTCAGCTGCCTCCTTAGAATTGATACAGAGATTGGTAAAGTTATCTATGATTATCACCTCTATATTCAGTTCCAGTGCCATTCGCTCAATCTCAGAAAGAATCATGCTCTGGTCGGTAACATCGTGCATCTTGGTATAATCGATGCTAGCGTGGTAGAGTGCATCAGGACTATCCTTGTTGGGATATCTCAGAGCCAATTGTAGCTGCGAAAGCTCAAAGTTGACATAAAGTACCCGCTTTCCCTGTTCAGCCAACTCAATAGCTATCTGAATGGCGAGGACTGTTTTACCCACACCTGGACCGCTAAAGAGAATCGTAGTCTCTTGTTCTACCAGAATATGGGGGATAAACTCCTTCGGAGGTTTCATTTTCCGACCATCCTTCAAGTACTCATTGAAATGGAACACATTGAAAAAGCTATCCCTGCCCTGCTGCTGAGCAACCCCCGGAGCAAGAGCCTGAGCCTGTTTCTGGGATTCAGTCTGCAATTGAGCAGCCTGAGCCATGAATTCATCCAATTTCTGTTTAGAATCAATGTTAATCATACCGTTCTCCTTTCTTGATATAATCAACAGATTCATTACTTGCCATCATCTCCTGCACGTGCTTGCGATAAGCCGCAGCCAGAGGGGCGTTGCTGTGGAGTAAATACTCATTGAGGATTTCTCCGATGTAACGAGGGGCAGATGAGCTTGACTCAAAACTCCCCATACTAACATAATTATTATGTTTCATCATAAAATGGCAAAAGATGTGTTCCCAAAGCCTCAACAGGCATCTTTTGCAAGAAACCAACACTGCGAGAGACTTATATATCGCAATGCTCTAAGAATCTAGCTTAATGCGCATGACTATCTTGGTTTCTGGTTGCAAAAATAGTAAGAAATAATAAGAATCGGACAGCTTTTACTAGACTTCTATTTTTAGCAATTTAGGATAAATATGAGCTTTAAAAGTGCGCTTAGGATAAAAACAGCCTATTATCATTACAAGGTAAGACCATTTAGGACAACTTAGCTTTTATTTTATCCCAATTAGGATAAAAACATTCAGTTTAGAGAACAAAAAAAAGGATTGCCGGCAATAGACAATCCTAAATACTAGTATGCGCATATATAAAAAAATCCTATGAATCGAGAATTTCTTTTACCTTTTCATCAAAGGCCTTTTTCTTATTATCATGATCAGACATATTGTTCTTTGCATAGTTAAAAGCCTTATATATTTTATCTACATCTGCCTCTTGATTGCGCAGTTTACAAAAATATTCCCTCATCAGTTTTTTCATTGGACAGGTAAGTCTGACAGAAAGATCCATATCTTCAACCATGAATGCCAGAAGTTCGCCATCTGTAAGACTTTTTACCTGATGATTGCATCCCTCATATTTGGTATTTTGCAGTTTAGCAAAATTATAAATGAGTTTTCGTGTATTTAAAGCAGCTTTCTCTCGCAGCATAGGATCCTTGATGCTTTTGAAAATATCATGCTCTATCTCTGTTAATTTTCCATAATGATTTTCCTTATCTTTAAGAAGTATAGAAAACCAAGGGAATTGTCCTGTTGTAATATAATGATAATAAAAAGGAGCAAGATCTATAATTGTCTTGTTATAGATACTATTAAGCATTTGTGCATCTATTTTTTTCTTTGCCATCTCAATCATGTCTTCATCGATGTTATTCGCATCCTTAATTTTCAAATCAGAAAATGCTTGCTCGATATTTTTATTTAGAATGATACGTGCCTGGATAGGATTCGAATGCAGGCTTTGAGCATAAAGATCAATTGCCTGCGCATATCTGTAGGTTCTAAGGAAACAAAAAATAATTCTCTTATAAAGACCAAAAATCTGCATTGCGTCTTTACCGGCACATTGCTTTAAAGTATAAAGCGATATTGAATAGTTATCGCTGCATACAGATGAAGACTTATGAAGGTCATGGCGAATAGGTGCTCCTGCAGAATTCCACATTTTTCGACCATGCTTTCTTGTATTGCAAAATTGTCTAAAGAAAGATTCCTCAATTTTAGCGAATTTCTCTGCTTGTTCAAGATAAGCAGCATAATCCCTAAAACAAGTTGGAGTATCACAAGCATACATCTGAACCCATTCGGCACCTGCCTTTTTAATATTGCATTCATGCCCTTCTGCTTCAACAAGGATTTCAGAAAGATACTTTTTAAAAGCATCGCAATCATTAGTTATAGAAGCATTTACTAGGGCATCGACAAATCTATCTTCTACTATCTTAGAATCAACAAGGGAAGAAGTGTAAAATTCTTCATCAAAAGGAGAGATATTGCCAAAAAGGTCGGCCACAAAAGAGTTCTTTTTGGTACATAAGCATTGCTCAAGGCATTTACCTATTATTGCAACTGACTTTGCTGTCAAACCATTATAATTCATACTTTGTTTTTAATTATTTTACCTCTGCCAGCCTTTAGCAAAGTTGTTAATAAATTCCTCCTTTCCAGGCTGAGCCAAGAAAGTTGGTGGCGATAGTTTCGCAAGCTGTTATCCTGTGTTGGCTTACCACCCACCATTCGCCTACAAAATTAACAAAAATATTTCAAAAATAAGACAAACTTACTTATTTTTTTTTTCAATTTCTGTATATTTTATGCTACATATAAATAAAATGCACCTAAAACCCATATTTAAGTGTATTTAATTTACTATAAACAACTTAGCGAAATATTTTATCATCCATTTCACAATAGTTTCTGATAAGGAAATAAAGGGTTGCAATCCATCTTTCCGATGATTGCAACCCTTTATAGAAGACCTTTAGGTAAAAGTTACCACAAAGCCACTTTACCTACACCTGTTATTTCTAATGAAGCAGGGATATTTAAAGTTTCTCCCTTTTATACTATAGTAATCTTCGTATCATCCCATACCAAACTGCGCTGAAAGTCTGGCAACCGGGCTTTACACAAAGGACATCAAACTTTTTATCATGTGATTCTACAGCCATTGTTTCAAATCGTTTTTATTATCAAACATTACTGCATCGCACTTACATTACTTTCTATAAAATCAATCTCATCTTGCGTGAGATTATACTTTTGGTATAAAGCAGTATCAAGTTCGGGGATAGACAAATCCCAATTTATGCCTGATTGTTGCGTAAAGTTCTGAAGAGGAACCGCTCTCCATGCCTCTCTTGTGGTATGCTGAGTAACTTTAAATATTCCCAACATACAACGAGCAAATTTTGTTTTAACATACTTTAAGCAAGACTGCGCTTCAAATAAAGTATAGAAATTTCCAGCAGAAAGGAATGTCGTATTTTGGGCACAATAAGGACCACAAACAAAAGGATCGGACAAACTTTCACCAAATTTACCTGAACCATTAGCTACAGGAAATGCAATCTTATAGCTTTCAAAGTTATCAGGCAACTTTAGATACTCTTTCTTTATCCACTTTGCAATTCTCGTATCATTCTCTCTGCCTACAACTAGAGCATAGCCGTCACCAGCAGGCTTCTCATCCGAGAAAACCTCTGGGAAAAGCGAGAACGCAGTAGTACCTAAATCAAATCGATGCCCTTTACTTTGTCTTCCTTCCAGTTCAGGGTTTTCTTTATAGAACAACTCGGTTAACTGGTACAAATCACGTGAATATACTAATTTTGAGAAAGACTCTTCACCTAGTGATTCTACCTTTTCTTGTATTGTACGTAATTCATCATGAAGAACAAAAGTACCAATTGGTCCTATAACGTTTTGTTTATCCCACATAGTTACAGCAACTCCGCCTTTAATGTCCACAGCATCAAACACCTCATCGCTCTTCTTCCAATATTTTACTACTTTAAAATGCTCATCATTAAGCATCTTTTGATTCCATGCTTTTGGAGTTTTACCTGCATTAAACAGGAATCGTCCAGGGTGTATCAATGTACCTAAGTCACCAATCTCCATACCTATACTAATGAAATGATGGTATAGAGGTTCCTTGTTTACTCCTACCTGGTAAGGAGGATTGCTTACGACTGCATCAAACTTCATATTTCTATTATTATTTGCTTTCCAAAATTCTTTGCCATTTTTCACATCTTCCACAAAATGCTGTGGATTGTTCTTTAGAGTCTCAATGATGTCTGCATTGTTATTACGTACGTCTGTGTAACACTTTGCATTGACTTTAATATTAGAGAAACCGACAAGTGTGCGATTGGTAATTCTTTCAGCCATCTTGGTTTTACAAACCACAAAGATGTTCTTCTCTATCACTTTTTTCCATACGTCAGCCTTTTCTTCATTAGTCAACTCGGGACCAAAACCTTGTTGTTTTTTACATTGAAGACGATACAACGTATAAGCCATATATAATGGATATAGGCCGGTCTTTGAATTGAGTTCTAGAATATTCGGCGCTGGCGTAAAGAACACACGCTTTGTTACTTCTCTGTCTTCACCCACAAACCGAGGTTCAGACAAGAGATCTTCATCTCTATGTTTCTCTCCAAAGAAATCATAACCACCCACTGTATCACTCAGGTGCATATTGACTACTCGCCAAGGAGTAAGAACAGTTTCCTTGTCAGGATAGCGGAATTCAGAGATGATGTCTGCTATTCCGTTAACACGCTCATCTACAGGCTTACCTTCTAAAGCATTGACCTTTTCATAGATAGATTCAGCCCATGCTATGAAGCGTTCGTTCTTTATAATATGTGCAACCTTGATAAAGTCTGCTTTGGTTAATCCTTTAGGCATAAACTCCTCCCACGATTTTTCGTCGATATCCTTGACAAACTTATCAATGGTAAAAGAATCACTCAATTTGTCTATAGCTCCATAAATGAGCATAGGGAAACGAATGATGATTTTTTCGAGTATCTCATATGCCTGATCGCCCTTAGTCTTATTCTTCTTGCCAATTTTAGGTTCTTTAGGTTCCTTAATTGTCCCCGAAGATGAAGAGCTTGTTGTAGCACCTTCGCCAGTAACTCCTTCGCTGTTAACCTTTACCTTTCCTCTGCTTTTTTTACCAGATGAAGACACGGACATTTTTGCATCTATATTTTTCAACAATTCAAACACATCATTACTAATATTATCTAAATTGTCGAATAGTTTACGAGTATGTCCTCTCATAATCTCTTCCGAATAGGCACGATTGACCTGCTTCATAAAGCTACGAGTATCAAAATTGACAGTCTTGCTTCCATCAATGCTAATGACAGAACAAAATCTCAGAAAGCGTTCAGTCTCTTGAGCTTTCTTCTGACCAAAATTCTTGCTACCACTACCACGACTTATTTCTGTCAGATAATTATCAATAACCGTCAATGTACGATCAGGAGCAAAATCGAAAGCATAGCATTCACGCTTTGTCTTTCCCCTGAATGGGGTCTGACAACGGAAGATAGTCTGAAGATAACGAGCAGCCTTCGTCTCATATGAACCAGACAGCATCAAGACGGCCGTCCATTCTGGAACACTGACACCAGTCGTACATCTGCCACAAGTCAGAGTAATTGTTTTCTCATGAGTTCTGATGGCATTTTGCACTTTAGCCAAAGCTTCAGTTTCCTTCTTATCACGTGTAGCGTTATCTTCGTTTTCACGCTCAATATCACTATCACCCTTGCCAGCAATGTTTACTATTTCATAGTCACGGAAGTAGTTATCCTCCTTATCTTCACGCAATATAGCGCTCAGACAACGAGCCGCATCTACACCAGGAATAGACCACAGTGTATGTTGAAAATAATCACGATACTCGCTTGTTGCAAAAGGATAATTGAGTTCTTTATTCTCACCATCCTTAGTCATCAGTTTGAGAAAAGCACGTACATCATCTTCATGCACGAATTTATCCGTATCAGCGTCAACACGGAAAAACTCTGTAAAGTTGAAATAGTCATTTTCGTCATGACTATAATTAGTCATCACTTCACCAAGATTGTAAGTACATATATTCAATCGAGCCAATCCCTCGTAAGGATTCTTCTCGTCAGGATGCTCCTTGGTCCAACGTTCCTTGGCATCCTGCTCCATATTGTAATCCCATCGGTAGATTTCCTTCTCTTTGAAAAGCTTTAGAATATTATATGGCGTACCTGAGAGATACAGGCTCTTCATCTGTTTGTTCTTCTGGAACTCTGCAACTACAGCCTTTCCTTGTTCTGTACGAATACCCTCATGAGCCTCATCGATGATAAGCAAATCCCATTTCTCCTTGAAAAGTTCGTTGTTCTTGTCAAACTTACTTTTCTTGTTTACAGTCTTTGAGCCACGGATATCCTGAATAGATGCAAAATAAATATATTTATAGTCTGGATCATGCTCGGTATATTGTTTCAGCACCTCCAAACCACCTGCAATCTTTTGTCCATCCACAAGAAGTTTATTCTTTACACGAGTTACATAGTGGAATCCTGGCAACTGCAACAAATTGAAGTCTTTGAACCAACCATCACGAACCGCCGGACGATGGGTAAGTATCAATACACGATTAAAAGGCTTACGCTTGACAACTTCCAAGGCACACAGTGTCTTACCAAAACGCATTTTGGCATCCCACAGCATTTTGGAACCATGCAGAAATTGAGTAAGAGTTTTTGTAACAGCTAACTCCTGTTCTTCTCTCAGTACAATCTCTGTCTTTTTCTCTCTTGCAGATGCAGTTTTCCAATCCTTTCTCTCAAGAAGTGACTGATTATGCTTAACTGCATTAATAGCTTTTATTACCAATTCTGTCGTTACAGGATACCATTCCTTTGGATTGTATTCTAAATTAGCAAATTCAACAGCATGATAACCACTGTTTTCCAAAACATCATGTACATCATGATCATCAAAGCCAAATTCCTCACCATCAGCTTCATAGATAGCAAGTTCGGTATATTCCAGTTTATACTCAATAGCTGCGGTACCTGTTTCTTGAGTGATTCTTGCTTTTGCAGCCTTTATCAACAGTTCGCAATCAGGGGTAAGGTCTTGCCACTTTTTAAAATAGTTGATAGTAGCCTTACCCACTTTGAGCATATTGTCATGCCTGCCATCATCTATACTGAACGCATAGATGAGTGTATAGTCGTATGTAGGTTTATGCTTTGCCATATTACTTATTATTGATGAGATCAACAAATCTTATATTTTCACCAGCAGGAGGCTCCTGCTTATGCCATTCCTTTATCAGGCAAAGAGTCTCGTCTTCAAATAGTTCTTGGTTATTTGACATTCTTTGCAGCATTGGAATGCCCTCTACTCCAGGCAATGTTCCTTGAAGTCCATCCATTTGCCAAATGTTCCATGAAATGACTTCAACAGGCTTTTCCAAAGCTTCCTTTAAAGGAAATTTTCCCCACTTATCAACATAGAAATCTATATAAGTCAACAATAAAGCCTCACGAGCAAGAAGAACATTATCCCCTTGCCAATCAAATCCATAAACAGATTGCAAGGCTCTGAGAGCCCATCTTCGCCACTCACGTTTATTTAACTTTGTTGGTTCGCTCTTGGTAAATTGATTTATCAACTTGAATTTGCGGTCTAGCAAACCAATTCTGTCTTGAACAGGAATGATTTCACCTGTTGTGACATCATATCTGCTTACCAGATATGGAGCCTCTCCACATGCCATTTCCAGTCTCTGGAGTTTTACATACTGCTTCCAATCATAATTATCAGGTATATGTATCTGACCTTTTGGAACAGAAGTCCATGTCTTATCAGCATTTTCTGTATTGAATATTCCTTCTGTTCCGAACCAAGCATCATCAAGCAAATTGTTCTGAGAGTTGCATATCCAAGCTGGTGTAAATACTTCCGCTTTATCCTCAGTTCTTGATTTACGCAGTTCTTCATTCTTCAAAATACGAGGTTTGATGATGCCGTTGTTTTCACCAGTAACGAGGTTTGGAGTAATTGGTTTATCCTTAGCATATGATTCACCCATATAGGAGTAGTCATTTGTACCCCAGACAATATATGAAGCAGAACCAGAATAATGAGTTCGGGTTCTATCTATCAACAATGAGTCAAGCAAACCTGAGTAAAGCTTACTTATCTCATCCTCCGAGATATCGATTCTGTTTATATCTATTGAAATTGACTTAGTCATATCTATTCTGTTTATCTTCTTATCTATAGCGAATCGCTTTATAGAATGAGTGCAAAAATACAAATAAATATTGAGAACACGACGAAAAAAATAAAAAATCATAAAGTATTATCATAAAAAATATTTTTCCGCTTATTTAGTTACAATATTTGGCTAAAAAATGATTCTGCCAATGAGACCAACAAAGTGAAGGTTATTACCAACGAAAAAACTAAGGAACCATCAAATACGATAGAGTTATTGAACTCTTATATATAAAAGGTATAAAGGGTTGCAATCCATCTTTCCGAAGATTGCAACCCTTTTTCTTTTATCCTTATCTAATGACTATCATCTATAGTCAACATCATAACGTGGCATTAATGAGAAAAGAAACAAAAAATAAATTTCTAATCTCTCAAGCACCCTACCGGCACAACATATACGCCGTCCTGCGGACGCTGGTAGGCATATTTACCGACACCAGTCAACACCATTTTGAAAGAAGGAGACTTCATCTTATCGGTATCTATTTTACTTAATTCTTGCTTTATATTCTTTCATAAAATCTCATTTTTAATTCTTGATACAAAAATAACATATTTTGCTGAATATCAAGCAAATAAAACAGTTTAACCTTGTTATTTTCCTATTCCGTTGTGGCAGTTGGCGCTTTTTCGTTGTGGCAGTTGACCCAATTCTGTTGTGGCAGTTGACCCAAATTTGTTGTGGCAGTTGGCGAAATTATTGCTTCTGATACATGTTTTATCCTGTTTCATGGGCCATCACCGGCAACATAAAGAGCCGCAGCTACGGCACCTGCAGAGAAGTAGGCTTCAGCTATCCCAACCATTTCGCCCGCCTCTTCAAACAAAAGACGGGAATGTCTCCTAGTGCTTTCAGAAAACAGCTGTTAAAAGAATAATCATGCCTGTATCAGGAAGCAACGATGGAATGACTGAACTTATGATGCTTGACCATCCAGCGGTATACAACCACACAGATGATAACAGAGAACAGCGAACCGAACCACGTCGTGATACCCATAGGATAGAGCGTATCCGGATACATCTCTGAGGCAAGATAAGCCAACGGAATTCTTACCAGGATGACCGACAGGAAATTATAAACAAAAGAGATGATGGAATAGCCGCAGGCTGTAAACAAGCCTGAGAAGCAGAAGTGAATGCCGGCAAAAAGACAATCATAAATATATCCCTGCAGATAAACAGCTCCTTTTTCTACAACAACAGGATCATCGGTAAAGATACCCACTGCCACCTCCGGGAAAATCTCCCAAACGGCAATCATCAGCATGCCATAACCCAAGATGATGACAAGAGAACAGCGCAAAGTTTTAAGCACACGTTCTAAATTACCTGCACCATAGTTTTGGGAACAGATGGCAGATACGGTAGACAGCATGGCAGAAGGAAGAATAAAAACCAGACCGATAAACTTCTCTACGATACCCACAGCACCGGCATCATACACACCTCGTCCATTGGCAATTACGGCAATGGCAAGAAAGCCCAACTGGATGAAACCATCCTGCATAGCTATCGGGAAGCCTATCTTCAGAATACTTTTTACCGTCTGACGGTTTGGACGGAAATCATGTCTGTGAACATCAAATACTTCTCGGTGACGCCTGATAGCAATGAGGGCTACTATCACACTGAACATCTGCGACAAGGTAGTACCCAATGCCGCACCTCGGGCTCCCCACCCCAGATATCCGATAAAGAAAAAGTCGAGAAGGATGTTCACCACACAGGCTACAGCAACGAAATACATCGGACTCTTCGAATCACCCAACCCACGAAAGATTGAAGCTATCACATTATATGCCATGATGAACGGAATGCCGATAAAGCATACCATGAGATAATCACGGGTACCTTCCACAGCCTCTGGTGGCGTATCCATCAATCGGACAATACCATCACGGCAACAAAGCAACACCAGCGCCAACAATATACTCAAGATAAAGAACATGGTAGCAGTATTACCAATAACCCGGGAAGCCCGGCGCTGATCCTTTGCACCGATGGCATGAGCCGTATTCACAGTAGTACCCATAGCTAGACCGATGACTACGCAAGTAACAAAATACATTACCTGCGCACCATTAGATACAGCCGTAGTACTATCTACATTACAATATCTACCTATCACGAAAAGATCGGCCAAACCATAGAGAATCTGTAGGAAATAAGCCAGAATATAAGGTAACAAAAAGGTCGTGATATTCCCCCAAATGCTACCTTGTGTCAAGTCTGTTCTATTCATCGGTTGCAAAGATACTATAAAAAACAGAAATAGCGAGACAATCTTACTTATTTTTTCTCAAATTCTGCAAATTTGTGATATATCACCAACATTCACGGAGCCGTGGTTACCTCATACCGGACATACAAAAAAAAACTCCGAAGAATCAAGATTGATTCTTCGGAGTTTTTTGTACACCCTTAGGGATTCGAACCCTAGACCCACTGATTAAGAGTCAGTTGCTCTACCAACTGAGCTAAGGGTGCCTCTGCTAAAAGCTTTGTTTTCAAAAGCGAGTGCAAAGGTAATACATTTTTCTGAAACCACCAAACTTTTATGGATATTTTTTGAAAAAATCTTTCATTTTATCCATTATGATTGGTTCATGGAAGCATTATTCCTTCAGCCAACTACCTATCAGACTGATGATTTCCTGTCTTATAGGCTCTGGGAACGACAAGATGCGAGTTTTGTGCGAACCGCCATGACACATATAAACATGCAGGTTCTTCTTGTTCTTGGTGAAAGGCAAGCCGTAAATGCCCGAAGCTCCCCATGGGTCGATATCACCATAAATATAAACCATCTTCGGATCATTCTTGGTCAGGAACTCTACCGTATGATTATAGAGTGCTGGCGAGAACTTCACGTTTTCTGCCCCCTTTGGCACCATCAGTTTCTTCAGATAGCCCTTAGCTGTCTTGATACTGAGATATTTCTTGAATGGTTTGGTATAATAGCCGTAATAACCCAACTCCCGGGCTGCCTGCACATCAAATGAGGCTGTGGCATTATAGTTGGTGAAATAGTCTGGTTCACACATGTTGATCCAGTAATCAAACACCGTCTTGTCATCTGCCTCTCTTGCAGGAATCTTGTTGATGTCTTCTCCCCACTGCCAGAAAGCAAAGGCGTATTCGAATACAGAGTAATCAAAAATCTCTGCCAGCGGAGCATTGAATACATATTTCTTATCGTTGCAATATTTCTCGAACATTGGCAGCAACGCAGCCTTTCGCTTGAAGAGGAGCAACTGGAAATCGAGCACCTTCTGTCGGTTTTCCTTGGTTGATACCTGATATTGCAGGAACTTCTCATGTCGTCCATCCTCCACACCCTTGTTGAGCGGAGCTACGTATGGCACAGAAATATCTACATCATCAGGGAAGTAAGAACGGTAGAACATCGTAGTCTGTCCACCCTTGCTGATGCCGGTAGCAATCCATTTTCCCTTGTACATCGCATGCAGGGTCTGGTTTACATGATGCAGATCATAGAGCGAATTCTCAACGGTAAGATAATCCCAGTTGCAAGGACTAGGCATCGACTTGTCGAAATAACGGTACTCTACGGTAATGATATTCGTATCGAAGAGTTTGGAAAGTTCTTCAATATATCCTTCACGCAGCGCATAGTTGGCATTATATCCTTCTGTCACGAGCACGGTAGGACGGTCGAATCCTCTATGGCAGAGCACCACCCTCTGTTCGAAATAGCCCTTGGATGCATCCTTGGCATCGAGCTGTTGCTTGATAAAGAACACATACTTTTCCGGGAAATGCGTACTTTTCAGCGTTTCCACGTTACTTACTCCAGGCAATGCAGCCAGTTGCTTACCAGCCACGCCCAGTTCTGCCGCCAGCATCTGCAAAGGCAGGATGAAGAGCAGCAGCATCAATTTCAAAAATCTCAGTTTCATCTGATTCTCTCTTTTTATTTATTATATTCTAAAATTCAAGATTGCAAAATACATTCTATATGTTTTCTAAAATCAGAACAAGAATCCTGCATTGATATAGAATCCTACATTCTTACCCAAGCTAGAATAATTAGCCTGAATGCTTACCGGACCCAATACGAAATCATAGGATGCTCTCAAGGCTCCTCCCCACAAATCATCACCGATGAGAATATGGGAAAACTTGCGGGCTTCCTTGCCATACTCTCCCAGAGCGGTAAGATAGAACTTTCCTTTCACCCGATAGCGGAAACCAAGCTGACCTGTCACCACATTGCGCTCCAGCAGATGAACATGCTGCGCACTCTCCCATGCCACTTGCCAAGGCAGATAGTAACCGTCAGCTACTCCACCTGCATAATTCTGATAAATGGCTGGTACGGAACTGCCAAACAAGAAGCGGCTCTTGAGCTTAGGAAGCAGATAGAATCTGGAATTGAGACGTACGGCACATTCTCCTTGAAAAACAGCTTCACCGAAAGGATTACCATCAGCATAATGTATTCCATCATCCGTATGCAGAATGCCCTGAACCTGAATGCGGCTACCACGGGTCGGGAAATAGCGGCGGTCGTAAGTATCCATCACAACAGATGCAAAGTAGTTCAGAAAATGGTCTGACGAACGTGTCTGTATGCTTCCGTCGCGTTCGAACATATCAGAATGATAATGATAATAATCAAACTGCACTCCCGATTTCAATCTGAAATTACCGATATCGCGGGTATAGAATCCAGCGAAAGAATGCGAAAGAAACTCCAGGGCATCCAACTTATGCTTATCAGCATAAAGGTCGAAATCATAATGAGCCATACGATAGGAAATGCCAATTTTCGCTCCGAAAAGGTTGCCATAGGCATATTTCATTTCCAGATATGGATTACGGGAAATGCGTCCTGTAAAGGCATAATGATGACGGGTAGAAAACTGCTGGTTATTGGATATCTGAGCTATGACGCTCGCCAGATCCTGCGTATCAAAACGTGCACCTACACTGATTCTTCTGGATTCGTTGGGTTCCAGCATGAATACCAGGTCATAAGGTTCCTCGTTAGACTGTCTGTATTCTACACGCGAAAAGATATTCAGTCCCCTGAGCATAGCAAGTGTGCCATCTATCTCCTCAGGACTGACTTCCGAATTCTCCCGTAAAGCAATTTTCTTTCTAATCCACTTTTCCTCCTCTCCGCTGATGCCTTCTATCCGGATGCTTCCTATATGATAAGCTTCCGTCTGAGAAGGTTTCGGCTGTTTGAGGCGTTTATCCTGTAATGTATCATCAGAGGCTACAGAATCACAAGCATCAGCATAGATATACTTTCTCAGAGCTATCAGCTCATCCCATTTCTGGCGGGCAGCCTGTTCTCCCCGCTGTATCATGGTATCAATGGCTTCAGACTGGAAGCTGGCTGCCGAATAACCTTTCAGAGAAGGATTGATATAAAGATCGGCTTCAGCCATATTCTTCCGGTATTTGTTCTGCCCCATCATACTTATGAGCTGTTCAACAACAGAAGAAGCCGATTTCAGTTCTTCCTTCTTCTTCCAACCGGTACTCAAATCTACACAGATAATCACATCCGCTCCCATTTCCTTTGCCACATCAACCGGCAGATTGTTCAAGGCGCCTCCATCCACCAGCATCTTCCCTTTCCATTCTACCGGAGCAAACACGCCCGGTATCGACATGCTGGCACGCATCGCCAATGGCAACGAGCCCGATGAAAACACGACCTCCTTGCCTTCTACCAGATCTACCGCCACGCAACGGTAAGGAATAGGCAGGTTGGAGAAATCATCCACCTGATGATACCCCACGGTAAGTTTAGAGAAAAGGTTAAAGATATTCTGCCCCTTCACATAACCGGTTGGCAACGAGACCTTTCTCTCTTTGGAAAGAGGAATATGAACGATATATTTCTCCCTTTCTTCTTTAGAAAGAAAAGTCTCCGATTCACGTTTCACCTGGTCGCTCAAAAGGAAAAGCCAGTTCTGGTTACGGTAGAGGCTATCAATATCAGCAGCATCGTAGCCGATGGCATAGAGTCCGCCCACGATGGCACCGATACTGGTTCCGGCAATATAATCTACAGGAATATCAGCCTCTTCCAGCACCTTGAGCACACCTACTTCAGCCGCGCCCTTGGCACCACCTCCACCCAACACGAGCCCCACCTTCTTGCGTGGCTGCTGGGCTTGCAGAGGAGTATATGCAAAGAAGAAGCAGAATAAAACCAAAAAACATAATATCTTATCTCGATGTACCATCATATTGCTCCTTATTAAAATGAATAACTGACACGGCAAATACTCTTCACTCTTCACCAACCCCTCTGAAATACCGATAAACAGGGCGGTTGGCGAAGGTGAAGAGTTCTCTGAAACTCTTCACCAACTCTTCACCACTCTTCACCTAAATACTTTTTCAAGAATCCGACAGAAAAGAGAAGAATGATATTTCTTTTCCTCCATATTTCTTTTGTTTTTAAAGTTATATAAAATCACTTGTATTTTGAGACAGAGAACCTTTTTGGATTCTGTCTCATATCCCAAATGTCAACAATATGCACCACATCCAAGGATTCATCATAATAATAAACCAACTTGAAATTACGCATAAAATTAGCACCCCGAAGCAAATAGCTAAACTTTGGTGCACCAAGAAAAGGGGGCTTACCTTCAGGATATTTTCTCAGGAAGTTCTGGATTTTCATCAGTTCCTCTTTCCATCTTCGAGCTGTTTTCTTACCAAAATTCTCATAAGCATCGATAATATACTGGCGTTCCTTTTCTTCATACAGTTTGTGAACAACTATTTCAGCCATGGGAATTCCTCATATAAACGTTCGTTAAAGGCATCAACAGATTCCCATTTAGAAGGATCATCCTTAATGGTTTCACAATAATCGATACTATCCAAAAGACCCTCATAACTAAAATGATTTTTAAGAACAGGTATTTCATCTTCCTGCTCTATCCCAGAATCAATCACATGATGAGACACAGACTCTGATGCAACAGATGCATAAGCAGGCGATGGCTCGCAGACCTTATCCCCTGCTACCTTAGATTCATCGATATGATATTTCCTTTCCTCCATATTTCTTTTGTTTTTAAAGTTCCACGTTACTTATTGGTGCAAAAGTACGAAGAAAGATTGGTATTCGCAAGAAAAATACTATAAAATTGCGGAGAACACTGAAATTTAACGGATTATGCGGATTAAGTTGGATAAAAAACGACCCGGTATATTTTTTTCTTCTTAAAATCTTTGGAGTATCAATAATTATCTGTATCTTTGCAGCGTTAGTTCCAGCCGAGCCTCTTGACAAAGCTTAAATAGGCTGAGCTTTTTTCATTTATAAATTATGACTATGAGTAAGGTAAACTTCTATGATATATATATTCATTTCAATGATGATATAATGCTGGAGCCATCCTTTTCCGTCAACTATAAGGATGAGAGCGCATCATATAATTTCAAGAAATTAAAGTTTGATTATGCATTTATTCCCAAGGATCAACAACGTCTGGTGAATTATTGGGCACACCTTCATCAGCGTGAGCTGATGGACCACTATCACTATATCAAAAAAGTGAAACCCCTTGCCAAAATTGAGAATTTAAGCAAGATAAGGGAAATCCACATAAAGCCATTAGATACAAAAGACAAACTGGGAATCATATTTGTATGGTATCAGGAGGATTACAAGCTGATTATCTGGTTTAGCAATATGGAACGTAAACTTATAGACATCAAGAAACTCATGCTTTCTGATGAAGAAAAGTTCAAGCGTTTTTATGACATAGATTACTACGAAAGCTACAAAGTAAATCCATATAGCATAATATGGGATACAGAAATCAAACTGACTGCAAAAGAACTCTATAACATCGCTGAGCCACTTCCGAACAACGTAGATTTCAAGGAATTGGACAAAGGAATCTTGGATGAGATTGCCGAAGAGCAAGAAAGATTAAAACGGGAGAACCATTCTTTCACCTCAGACGTAGGATCCTGCTTTTGGGGCTGTCTCGCCTTTCCTATCACACTTCCTGCACGCATCCTCTGGTTTATTTTGAGAAAAGCTAGAATTCGCTAGATTGCAATACTTATTCCTACCCAATACACTTTGGCTAACGTTCAAAGTGTATTGGGCAGTTTTTTATATTACCGAAAATCATAAAATCTATTTTTTGAAATTCTGCAAGAAAAAGCCTTTCAACTTTTATTTCTACTATTTCCATCCCGGTATTGCCTTTCGCATCTGCTCTTCAAATTCATCTATGGAAATCCAATAGTCAGGATCATCCAAGTATTTCTCTACCTCTTCACAATGCTCCATCACCTGCTCCAGCGAGCGCCCCATAGGATAGGAATCGGTATCATAAGCCTCATCCCATGATACGGATGATGCTGATGTTGCCGAACGATAAGCAGGTGATGGCTCACAAACCTTATCCCCCGCAATCTCCGATTCATCGATATGATATTTCTTTTCCTCCATATTTCTTTCGCTTTTAAATTCTACATTGCTTATTGGTGCAAAAATACGAAGAAAGATTGGTATTCGCAAGAAAAATACTAGAAAATTGCAGAGAAAGCTGAAATATAATGGATTATGCAGATAAATTCCCCACGCAAAGAACAAAATAAAGCCAGCCTTCTCCTGCAAAAAGACTGGCTTTATTTATCATTATTGCAGCATTTGCTTCATTTGTAGCAAATGCTCTTACATATCAAACAGATTTCCCGTTGCCACAGAATACGATACCTTGCACTGGTTGCAGATATCAGTAATCGTAGCGCCACTTCCACTCAACGAGTAGAACACGCTCTCGCCTATCAAAACATACTCCCAGGTGCGGTTCATTCTATCCTCAGGCTCCAAAGCGTTGATTTTCTTTATCCACTCAATGGTTGCCGTCTGTTTCTGACGCACATTCACGTCATCTACCTTGTCGTCGCCCTTGGTTTCAATCAGATAAACCTTATCAGCCGTAGCCACGATGAAATCAGGATGATACGTTGCCATCAAGCCATCCTTCCTTACATAGAAGATGATGGCGAAGGAATGGCCACTCTCATTAATCTTCAGAAATCTTTCTACCTCGGCATCCCTATCCAGAAACTTAATGAATGCCTTTTCCAAACCTCCGCCATGAGAAGGATAACCCAGTCGGGGATAGATACATTTCTGCACATCTAACGAGTAAGACTCTCTCATCTTGATAGCTTTGAGCGAAGAGAAATCCGTATGGCTCACCTCTGCATCTACCATAGTCAGGCGGTTCTGCATTTTATAGATTGCCACCGCAAACTGCTCCACGATGTGCTTCGTCACGATGCCATCCTTCGCCAGCAAAATCTTCCAGTCGCTTCCCTGGAACGGGTCGAAAGGTATTGCGAAAAGTTTCACCCTGATGTACCAGTCCATCACCTGCACCGTTTGAGCCCCATTGATCTGAATGGTAGGGAAACCCTGACGGCGACAGTTCTCAAAGCGCAGGGTTACTACCCTTAGCAACTTCTGCAGATACTCATTATATCCATTGGCATTGAAGAGATTAGCCGTTACCTTATACTTGCCAAAGGTTGTCTTGGTCAAAGATTCCTGCGATACGAAGGTCTCCCCCTCCTTTGCCAGGAACTTACGGAGCAAAGACAGCGGATACATCGTGAATGGCTGTAAATCATCTAAATCTATTTCTGCATCTTCCAACTCTTCTAAGGAATCATGCAGAATAACCGGCCATTGGAAATCATACTTTTCGTAATCCTCACGAAGTCCCACGGTCAGGATATCGCCAGTGGCTCCTCCTGTACCCACGTCGCCTTCATCCACTGCAACCAAGCCTTGATCCTGCAAGTCATCATAGAACTTGATGAAAGCCGGATGCTCAACGATGGACAAGGTATCGATATAAGTGCGAGGAGGTTGATGATTCTTCAATACCCTGAGGCGGTCTTCACGCTTGATGTCGATGTAGTCAGGCTCTCGCCACATCAGTCGCAAACCTCTACCAACCAACTGCTCCAGCAGGATTGGCGCCTGCGAAGAACGCAGCGGTACGAGCACACAGATGTTGTTGACATCGAAGCCCTCACGGAGCATCAGCACCGAGATGACCACCTTCGGACTCTTATACCTATCTATATCGAAGAGCTTCTTCTTGATTTCCTGCCATTCCTCATCCTTCACCTCGCCCTGCTTGTTGCTGTCGATGGTAACGATGTCTTCATCTTCCAGACCTTCCGACTTCAGAAACTCTTCTACAAAAGGAGATACGGTGGTATCCTGGCAGACGATGAGCATCTTCGGGTTCTTAGACGCATCATTTTTCAGGAATTCCTCTTCCAGTTTGTTCAGCTTGGTCAATCCGGCACGGAGCATCATGCGCTGGCCCTCGCTCAGCCCTACTACCTTTCCCTGCTCATCACGCTCGGCGTTGTAATCCAGGTTCTCCAGGTCGGTGAGTTCCTGGCGGCGGTCGAGCAACAACAGTTTCACCAGTCCCTGCTTCATCGCCATAGGCAAGTCGAAGTCAACAATGATATGCGGGAAGAAGAGTTTCACCTGCTTCTCTCCGGCACCCTTTGTATCAAAAGGAGTAGCAGAGAAGTCCACCTGTATGAATCTTGTACCCTTGGTGGCACTGATGGCATTCAGGCCTCTTTGCCATTCCACCTCCTCGGTTTCGCCATTACGCTTGATTTCGTGAATATGATGAGCCTCATCATTGATTACCATCAAATCCTTTAAACCAGCCAGATATTCCAGTTCGGTGCCACCCAGAGCACGGCGGTCGAGCATGCTGAGGTCGTTGCCAGCCGATTTGCCCGGACGGATAGGCAGCAGGTCGCTGATGATTTCTGCGGGTGTCACCGTGCTGGAATCGTCCACCTCCTCATCCTGCTCCTTCTCTTCCATCTGATTTTCAAACAGATGCCAGTTGGTCAGGGCAATCAGTCCCTCGCCGGTGGTCTTCCTGCCGATGCCATCCTCCTTGGTCACTACATTGTTCTGTATAAACGAAAACACCTCGTCACGATAACGCTCGGGGATGAACACCTCCTGGTTCATGTAGTAGTCGTTGGTCTGAGGGTCACGATATTCCTCATCTCGCTTCTTTCTGCCGCAGAAGGCATCCAGCAGACGGTCGTAAACAATCAGACCCGGAGCCACTATCAGGAACTTCTGCGTAAATCGTCCACTCTCCACATCCTCGTGCCGGGCATTCAGCATCTGCCAGATTATCAGGGCATGCATCACCCATGTCTTTCCCGTGCCCGTAGCCATCTTCACTGCATACTTAGGCATCTGATATTTAGGTTTGGCAAGCTGAGCCAGGTCGGCCCTATCCATCAGTTCCGGAATGATGCCCTGATAGGCATCCATCACGCAGTTTTCTCCCATCACTTCGTGCAGATAGATGATGTTGAGGATAGCCTGTCGCTGACCCTCATGGAAATTTCTCACACGCTCGTTGCAGAAACCCTCTCCAAACCAATAGTTCAAGAGCGAGGCGGTGGTTGGGGTCACCTTCTCCAGCATCTCCCCACTCTTCCAGGCGGCATTGACCACATCGGTGAGTCGATGCGCCAATTCCAAAGATATATTACTTGAATTGATAGCCATAGTCGTAATCTCCTATTCGTTCTTAACACTAACACTTCACATCCAGGATAACCTGACTCTCGAATCCGAACACATCCACCGCCTTGACGCAGACTTTTCGCTCGTCCTTATGCGGCATAGCAATTCGCGTGGAATATACGCAGTGCAGCGGGTCGCTGTCGTTATCCACGTTCTCACGATAATCCTGCCAGGTGCTGCGGAAGGTATCGCCGTCATAATCAGGGTCGATGCTCCAATATTCTATCAACGAGAGAGGGTCCTGCTCCATCACCTGCTGCAGCTTCTCCTTGTCCTTATCGTCCAGCGGAATATTATCAGGCGAGAGCAGCACATAGTTGTTGAGACTGATATCGAGTTCATCCTCGCCATTGCCGTTCACGGTTACCTCCACAGGGTTCACCACCAGATATTGCAAAGAAGAGAAGCGGACGGTTTTGTCGGCGATGAGCTTCTTGAAACCTTTCTTGGATAGCTTGTCGAGCAGATCGGGCGGAATCACCAGCACCTCTACATTGCTGTTCTTATATTTCTCGATGGCTTGCGAGATGTCGAAGGCGAAGTTCCAGCCGAGCACGATGACTTTATCCCAGTCGCCACCAAGCAGAGAAGCCTTTGCTTCCACGGCACGGCGAACGGTAGCGGCAGTGGTCAGGCGGTTTGGACTATCCACCATCACCAGATTTCGTGTGCCTTTTACGTAACCGAAGTTTCTGTCGCTCACCTGCTCTGGAGAGAATGGCAAGGCACCGAAGAGGCCTAATACGACCTGAGAGAGATCGCCCACTCTGCGAAGCTTCTTGTTGTTATGGAAAGCTTCTTTCTGATAGTCGCCGATGCTCTGATAGAGGAACGGATTTACTTCCTGGTCGATGAAACGCTTGCGCATGACGAGGGATGCCGGCTTGCCGATGTCGCAGGTAATCCAGCGACGACCCAGCTTTTCGGCTACCGCTGCCGTGGTGCCGCTGCCGCCAAAGAAATCGCAGACAAGGTCGCCTTCGTTGGAAGAGGCCTTGATGATACGTTCGAGGAGGGCTTCGGGTTTTTGGGTGGCGTAATTCAAGCGCTCTTTCGCCATTCCATTGATTGTTGCAATATACCATACATCAGAAGGTAAAGCTAATTCCGAATCACCTCTTCCCTTGTTACCATCCTTAATTAAGGCACCTTTATATTTTAAGCGATTTGCTGTTGACTCACTAACTTGACGTTCTTCGAGAACTTCATTAGCATTAAATTTTATATTCTCTGCAGATTTACTATACATATAAATTGTATCATGCTTTCTATTCCATCTACTATCTGTTCTAATTCCCCATGAGTAACTCCAAACTATCTCATTTACAAAGTTTTCTTTTCCAAATATATCATCTAATATAGTTTTTACATAAGGTCCAACATGCCAATCTATATGAACATAAATACAGCCATTAGATGATAGTAACTCTTTCATCAACACTAATCGCTTATAAATCATTTTCAGATAAGAGATTGTTCCTTCTTCCCATGTATCAGCATAGGCAAATTGTTCTACTACCGTTGGCTTCTGTTGCAAATCAACTCCTGGCAACTTAACCTTCGTTCTATAATCCGCCTTAGAATCAAACGGCGGGTCGATGTATATCAAATCCACTTTGCCTCTTAATGAAGGCAAGCCCGTCTGAGGGTCTCCGGCTAGCAGCGCCTGCATGGTCAGGAGATTATCACCATACACCAGACGGTTCATCCAACTCCCCCCATCCAGGGCGGCATTGAATGCATTAGGGATATTGGGAACTTGTCCACGGAAGAATCCGGAGACATCCTTACGAGGCAACACCAGCTCATTGGTCTGCAATCCAATGCGTGTACCACTGCTCAATCGCTCAATGATGCGCTGAGCCTCTTGCCTACCTTCGCTTGCAATGCGAGGTAGTTCTTCAATCAATGATTTTGCCATAGCATTAAAGCTTAAATATAGTTTTAATGCGTAGCATGCTATTCTTTAAAACGAAGACTCCACCAAATACCCAAACGCAAGAACGTGGACAGTTCAACTCATCCACGTTCAGAGGTACTTGGCGGAAACCTATGTATACAGACAAGTCGAACGCCCACGTATATCGCAGGCGCTCGCACATTTATTCATGTATACATTCTTTCCACCGCCAAGTTTCCTGAACGTTTATCGAATAAACAGCAAACGCTATTATTTTAACCCACAAAAACAGACGTCATCGCCTTAGGGCGAATCAATCCGAATGCAAAGTAAATGCAAACGAGCGCAATGAAAGCTTGCTTTCAAATTGCCGAGTGCAGCTTTGCTTCTGCAAAGATACTGCAAAAATCAGAGATAACAAAAAGAATCACCACTTTTTTATATTATCCCCCATTTTTTCTTGCGAAATCAAAATATTCTTCTCAAAATCTTTGGAGTATCAATAATTATCTGTATCTTTGCAGAGTGAAATGTTTAAAAATTACAATTATGGCAACACAAGTATTACAATTCAATCAGGCTCAACAGGCGGTGCTCAATGTTATCTCTTGTTTACAGTCAGAACAGGACTTGGCAGACTTGAAACGAACATTAGTTAAGTTCATGAATGATCGCTTGCAGCGAGAAATGGATAAGCTTTGGGAATCTGGCGAAATGAGCAATGAAAAGTTGCAGGAAATGCAGTCAGAACATTTGCGCACGGCTTATAAATAAACTGACTATGCAGAGAAACATCGTCTTAGATACCAACTGTCTCTTGCAGATAATTGCAAGGAAAAGCAAGAATTATTTCTTATGGGAAGGATTCTTGAATGGTGACTATTGTCTTTGCTATACAACTGAAATTCTAGAAGAATACGAAGAAATACTTTGTTTAAAAACGAATCGATTAATAGCAACTATGGTATTGGAGATTATAACTCAAGCTCCGAATACCCAAAGAGTTGATGCTCATTATCATTGGAATCTTATCACACAGGATCCCGATGATAATAAGTTTGTGGATTGTGCAGTCTTTGCCAATGCCGATTTCATTGTATCTGATGATAAACATTTCAAAGAATTAGAAAATATCGATTTTCCAAGAGTACTTGTAGTTCGATTAGAAGAGTTTGCCAGATTATACCGAAATCTTGGTGCCAATTAATTAAAACTCTTTTCATCATTGACACATATTTCGAGAGATAATATTAAAATGAGCAAAAGCAAACACGGAAATACTCTTCACTCTTCCCCAACCCCTCCGAAACACCGATAAACAGGGCGGTTGGAAGAGGTGAAGAGTTCTCTGAAACTCTTCACCCACTCTTCACCACTCTTCACCTGAATACCTTTTCAAGAAACCTACTGAAAAGAATACAGTTGGCTACCTCCATCATAAATAAAACGCCCCGCCATTTTACGAATTGACAAGAATACTGCAAAAATCAGAGATAACAAAAAGATTCGCCACCTTTTTTATATTATCCCCCATTTTTCTTGCAAAATCAAAATATTCATCGTATCTTTGCAAATAGAATTTGTAGTAAGGCGAATAGCTCGCAAAAAGCTATCCTGAAAACATAGGAGATTAGATTATGACAGAAATGAACGATAGAAAATTGCCTGTAGGCATCCAGTCTTTTGCAGAAATAAGAAGAGAAGGATATCTGTATGTTGACAAGACTGATATAATCTGGAGACTTGCCAACAGGGGAAAAAAGTATAATTACCTGAGCCGCCCACGCCGCTTCGGTAAGTCCATTCTCGTGGATACACTCCAGGCTTACTTCGAGGGGAAAAAGGAACTCTTCGAAGGATTGAAGGTGATGAAACTGGAGAAAGAATGGACCTGCTATCCCGTCATTCGACTCGACATGAGTTGCGGAGGTGCTGCACCAGAAGAACTCAACTCCTATCTCGACGATGCCTTCTATAAATACGAACAGAAGTATGAAGTAGCTGTACGCCCGGAGGCTTCCCTTGCCGTCCGCTTCCAGAACATCATCGAAACGATGTTTCAAAAGACCGGAAAACAGGCGGTTATCCTCATCGATGAGTATGATTCTCCATTGCAGCATTCCTGGAAGACTCCAGAGCATGATGCCTGTACAGCCATCTATAAATCCGTGTTTGCTGTTCTGAAAAAAGAAGACGAACACGAGCGTTTCGTCTTCATCACGGGCATCACCAAGTTCACTCAAATTTCTCTCTTCTCCGTGCTCAACAACCTGAGCAACATCAGTTTTGATGCACCCTACGCCACCATCTGCGGTATTTCAAAGCAGGAAGCTGCCGAAAACTTCATACCTGAGATTGAGGCAATGGGAGAAGAAAATGGATGGACTCCAGAGGAGACTCTGAAGCAGCTCACGGCGTTTTACGACGGATATCATTTCTGCCGCAAAAATATGGTGGATATTTTCAATCCGTTCAGCCTCATCAATGCCCTGGATGATAGGGAATTGAGAAATTACTGGGCTTCATCAGGGGCCACTTCCCTATTGCCAAAGTTCGTGGATGACATGGAGATGAAGATGGAATATTTTGACCATTGCTTCATCGAGCGCGATACCCTGGAAACATCGGATGTAGTGAATGGCGGAGCCGAGCTCTTCCTCTATCAGTCGGGTTATCTCACCATCAAGGGTTACGACGATGGCGTTTACATCCTGGGCTTCCCTAACTTTGAAGTTCGCAAGGCATTATACCGGGTAGTGGTTCCTGCCTTGACCATGAAGTCGAATTCGGAAGTGGTTTCTGCGCAGAGCTTCCTCAGAAAAATGATGCAGGACGGAAATACCGCTGAAGCCAAGAAGGCATTAAAGGCTCTTATCGCCGATGTTCCATACAGCAACAAGAAGATGGCAAGTATGGATATGGAGGAACGTTACCGACTGATAATGAGTACGATATTCAGAGCCTTGGGCTTTAGGGTGGAAGTAGAAAGGATGCTGGCCACTGGCAGGATTGATATGATTGTAGAGGTTCCATCCTTCATCTACGTCATGGAGCTGAAGCTATCGAACAATGGCGGCATTTCTGCTGCCGAGAGCCAGATAAATGAAAAGAGCTACACAGAACCATTCAAGGCAGACAAACGCAAAGTTATCGCCCTGGCAGTGGAACTCGATGAAACAGGCAAGGGATTGATAGATTGGAAAGAAGTGGATGAGTCTTTGTAATCAAGATAAAGCTCTTCACCCTACCCCAGATAAACAGGGAGGTTGACGGAGGTGAAGAGTGGTGAAGAGCGGGTGAAGAGTTGCTGATGACTCTTCACCTCCCGAAATGCCGATAAACACAGGGGATTTGGGAAGAAAGGTGAAGAGTGAAGAGATTTTTGCAGAAAGCTAAACATAAATCATATTGATAGGATTGGGAAATCTGGTTTCCCCGTCTGCGATGACTGTCTTATAGGAACAGCCGACTGTTCCCTATTCCGCCAGTAGGCTGTTCGCACCAAACAGCCTACTGGCCATACGCAAACAGCACATTTATCTTTCGGAGATAAATATCAGAACATCGGAGATTTATCTGCCAAAAACAGCCATATCAAAACAAAAACGAAATGAAACTTCCCTGAAATTTGGAGGGTTAAAAAAAATATATTACCTTTGCACCCGCAAAAAAGATAAGATTATGAACGGATTGTATACTATATTATTATTGGTGCTGAGCAACATCTTCATGACGCTGGCTTGGTACGGACACCTCAAGTTGCAACAAACGGGCGTGAGCAGCAACTGGCCTCTTATCGGTGTCATCGCCTTCAGTTGGGCCATCGCCTTCTTCGAATATTGCTGTCAGGTACCAGCCAACCGCATCGGTTTCGTAGATAATGGCGGACCGTTTAATCTGGTCCAGCTCAAAGTGATTCAGGAATGCGTATCGCTTATCGTCTTCGCCATCATCGCCAATATCCTCTTTCAGGGACAGGGATTGCACTGGAATCATTTCGCAGCCTTCTGCTGCCTGATTGCAGCCGTTTATTTCGTATTCATGAAATAGCCGGATAAGGAGTTAACTCAATATAACTCCTTATCCGGCTACCTTTTTAGTTTTATACCTGCCCTACACCAGCTTATAGATTTCGCTCGGCGTCTTGCGCTTCAATACTTCCAGCTGGAAATCCTTGCCGGCTATGATGCCTTTGCTGCGCAGGATCTGCTCCACGGTTTTGCGTGCCAGCTCAGGATGGTTGTTCTCCTCGCTGAGATGACAGAGCCAGACGTGATGAAGCTCCGGTGTAGCATAATTGGCAAGCGCCTCGCCACAATCATCGTTGCTCAGATGACCGTTATCTCCCAGAATGCGCTCCTTCAGATACTGGGGATAATGACCCTGCTGGAGCATCTCTACACTATGGTTCGCCTCGAGCACAAGATAGTTGGCACGGCCGATAAAGTCGTGCATCTCTTCAGTAATATGCCCCACATCGGTGATGAGGCAGAAGTTCACACCTCCACACTCCACGAAATAGCCAACATTGTCGGTACTGTCATGGGGTACGCCGAACGGAGTAATCTTAAACTCGCCCAGTGTAAAAGTTACGTTCTTCTCTATCACATGAGCATGGTTAGGCTCTATCTTCTTTCGAACACAATAGTTGCGCTCGATGCCTTGATGTACTTTACGGGTCGTATATACCGGTAGATGATAGTCAGTACTCAGACTCCCCACCGACTTTACATGGTCGGCGTGGTCATGGGTGATGAGGACGTGATGCACATCCTCGAAGCGAAGTCCATAGTTATGGAAATGCTTCTTCAATATTCTTATTCCTACTCCTACGTCTATCAGTATCGAATCCGTATCAGTGTAAAGATAATAGCAATTGCCACTACTTCCACTGCCAAAGGATATAAATTTCAGCATTTTAATTGTTATTTTCCATGCAAAGTTAGCAAAAAAGATTCTTATTACAAAGTTTTTTACTATCTTTGTGCCGAAATATCGCAAAAAAATAGAATTTTTAAGATTTGAGAATCATGATGAAGAAGTCGATGATAGGTTTATGCATAGCTGTGGCATGCATGAGCGCAAGTATATTCAGCCTTTCGGGATGTGAACCTCACGAAGGCAGCGAGGACCAGCTGAAGGCTGATGTTGATTCGTTTGCCAACAATTATTTCAACTGGCATTTCCCGAAAGCCGTGAAGTATTGCACCCAGGAATCGGAGCGCTGGCTGCGCTATGCTGCAAGTAATGTGAACGAGACCGACGTGGAACTGCTGCGCCAGAAATCGGAGGATGCCAGCATCGAGATTACGGATATTGATTTCGGTGACGATGAAACAAGTGCCACCATAACCCTTACGGTTCATAATTTTCTGCAGATGGACAGCATCGGGCAGGATCCGCAGCTCATAGAACAGGCCGATTTCCAACTGCCGATGTGTATGGAAAAGGGGCTCTGGAAGATTAAGTTGGAAAAATTGCCTTGAAAAAAGCAAGGAGTTTCTGAGGGACATCATGATCAAAAAGATGCCCTACAGAAACTCCTGGCTATAAACTATTAACTATAAAAGCTGCATTTAGAACGGCAGACCAACTGCGAAATGGAAGGCGAAATCGCGGTCTAGTTTCGGGTGGATAATCGCCCAATGCTCTTCCTTCGTTCCGTAGGCTGGATTGATTGCCTTCATACCCATATCCAGACGGAGGATGAAGTAATCGAAATTCAACCTGAGACCTAAGCCATAGGCTACAGCTATCTGTTTGTAGAATTCATCTATCTTGAACTGGCCGCCAGGCTGATCCTGATAATTGCGAAGTGTCCAGATATTACCGGCATCGATAAACGCTGCACCCTCAAACTTCCAGAAGAGCGAAGTGCGATATTCGGCATTCAAGTCGAGCTTCACATCACCCGTCTGGTTGATGAAATCTATTCTGCCGTCAGTTCCTTTAAACTTGCCCGGACCTAATTCTCTTACGCCCCAACCTCTTACCGAGTTGGCACCACCCGAGAAATAACGCTTTTCGAAAGGTAGCACCGTACTGTTGCCGTAAGGATAAGCCACACCGATGCCCGCATGCAGCGCCAGAGCATTGCGCTTATCAAACTGCATCAGATGGGTATAATCTACATCAAACTTGGCATACTGGGCATAAGCTATATTAAATAATGTTCGCTGCCCCTGGCTATTCACCTTGAAACCGAATGTCTTGGAAACACCGCTCAGCAGATTGCCCGAAGTCTCTACATTCACTCGCACAGCATCTACCCCATCGCTATAACTCAAACCGAAACCCATCTTCATGATAAACAGGTCTTCGTAATTGTAGCGGAGGATGGCATTTCTGTTTTCTGCATTATCGAGATAGTCTCTCTTGAAAGTCTCGGATATCCATGGCATATACACATAGTTGAGATCGAGCAGGTCGAAACGCCAGGCCAGGTGATGACGCGGTTCTGTCCAGCGATAACGCCAGGCAGTAGAGAATACGCGGCGATGAAACTCCGGACGGTTCTGAAGATTCCAACTTGCCGACAACTCGCTGTTTGCCGTCTGTCTTCTTCTGAAATTTCTTGAAAGGAAAGGCGCCAAGAAACGAGGGAAAACCAGTTTGCCTTCAACCGAATATTCAGTATAGTTCTGGTCCTGATACCCCTCCAGACCGGTAATAGCCTCGTAAGCTCCACGAAGTTCGATGCTCAGCTGCTCACTACCCCTGAAGAGATTTCGGTTGGTATAAGTGAGCGAAGCAGCAGCTCCCAAGTCGCCCGCCGTATTGGTTCCTTCCGGCTGGAAGGCAATGGTAGAAGGCTTGTTGGTACTGATCTGGATATTGCAATCCATCTGCCGGCTGATGCTGTCCCTCTCCATTCCGTTCTCCGTAACCTGGTTGCTGTCAGGAACTTCAGAGAAACTGATATTGGTATACTTCACCGCCTGCAGACGGGCAAAGTTGTTATAGGTGCGCTGCAAGGCAGCAGCGCTGTAGGGACGGCCTTCGCTGAGGGCAGTGGCATTGAGCAAAACCTGATGGCGCAGATGGATTCGGTCGCTGTCATTACTCAGATAGTTGATGTTTCTGATTTCATATCGGGTATGATCAACCTCAGGAGCATTACTGTTTGCCTTATACTTCATCAGGTGGAGCGTCAGGGCGATATCCTTCTGTCCCGCAATCGTATCGGCAGAAAACTGGATAAAATCTTTATGAAAGCGGAAATAGCCATCATTGGTCAGAAGGCTGGAGATACGTCTGCGTTCATTATCCAATGTTTCTACCGTAAATCTCATACCCGGCTTAATCTGCTGATTATCGGGATTATCGAGATGCAGAAGTTGCTGGATATGTTCATCTTCCACTTCATATTTCACCTTACCTATCATAAAAGGTTCTCCGGGATGCAACAGATAGGTAGCATCCAGTTTCTTTCCTTTCTTGGTGGTATAGAGCGACACCCCGGCATGCATGAAGCCCTGGTTCTGCATGGCGGTAAGCAGATCCTGACAGGAGAGCCGCGCCTGCAAAGTATCGTAGATGACAGGCTTCTTGCTGAAAGGATTCTTGAAGAGCGAGAAGAGTTTCGGTTTCTCTTTCTGGCGCACATACTGCTTGAGCGCCCCGGCATTATACCCTGCCGAGTCGCTCTTCACTTCCACCTTATTTAATATATACTCCCCTTCCGGCACCATTTTGCTTGAAGAACAAGATGCTATGAGCAGCGGCAAGGCAAGTAATGAAATCGTTTCTTTTTTCAAAATATCTATCGTTTTTGATATGCAAAGATAATGCAAAACAAATTAAATACAAAATATTTAGCACTTTTTATTTTGAAATGTCTATATTTTATGTTACCTTTGCACACATATAGACAAAAAATAAATGATTAGCAAGAATAAAATAAAGTACATACGTTCGCTCGAACTGAAGAAGAACAGAAATAAAGAAGGAAAGTTCGTGGCAGAAGGTTTCAAGGTGGTAGACGATCTGCTTGCTCTGCAACCTGCCGACCTGATTGTGGCTACCGGCGAATGGCTCCGGGGCAAACACTTCGGGGCTGAAACCGAAGTGATAGAGGTTACTGATGAAGAACTGAAGAAGGTAAGTTTCCTGCAGCATCCGCAGCAGGTGCTTGCCGTATTCAGACAGGAAACATCAGGAGATTACTCTATTAATACCAGCGAACTGAGTCTGGCGCTCGACGGCGTTCAGGACCCGGGCAACCTGGGCACCATCATCCGCATCGCCGACTGGTTTGGCATCACCCATATCTACTGCAGTCAGGATACTGCCGACGTATACAATCCGAAGGTGGTTCAGGCTACGATGGGCAGCATAGCAAGAGTGAAGGTAGAATACGGCGACCTGCTGGGACTGGTAGAATCACTTCCTGCTGATGTTCCCGTTTACGGCACCCTGCTCGATGGCGACAACATCTATCAGCAAAAGCTCGAAAATCGTGGACTCATCGTGATGGGAAACGAAGGAAAAGGCATCTCGCCAGACCTGGCAAAGAAGGTAAATCACAAGTTGCTCATCCCTAACTTTCCGGAAGGTAGAGCTACCGCCGACAGTCTGAATGTGGCTATCGCTACCGCCATTACCTGCTCAGAATTCAGAAGAAACTTTTAAAGGTAAAAAAGTAAAAGGGTAAAAAGGTAAAAAACTTTTAAAGGGTAAAAAGTAAAAGAGTAAAAAAACAAAAGCGATAATTAGAAATTAAAACAAGATAGTTATGGAAGTAAATGAATTATTTAAGCACCGAAGTATAACTTCCTGCATGAGAGCATCATACGATACCATAACAAGTGACTTCAGATCACTCGTAAAACAGACATGGACTACCCATGTTCCATTTGCTGTATTGCTGGCTATCGTACTCTATTTCCTCCTCCCCAACAAACCACTTCACGATTGGGGAGCCGTGAATCCGATGGCTTCGTTCATTCTGCAAACCATCATTTACGGAGCCACTATCGTGATGGCTATCGTATCATTCTGGCATCTTCTGCCAAGAAAACAACTGTGTCCTAAGGGCGAAAAGCGCAAAATAGGAAAATCTCTCCTCCGCATTCTCCGCCACTTCGGAGGTTTCTTTCTGACCAGTTTTCTCGGCATGATTATCGTAGGCATCGCTACCTTTATCGCAGCCCTACCTTCCATCATCCTCATCATCGCACAGATCTATTCACAGCTCGGTGCACTTGATGGCGACCCGCTCGGTGTGCCGGGTTATTTCACCCCACTCCTCTTCCTAGTGTTCACCATCACCTTCCTGCTCATCATATACGCCTTGAGCTGGCTTGGCATTTCGCTTGCCTATCAATTCGGCTCTTACAAGGTACAAGACGAAGAGAAACAGAGAATGAAGGAAAGTCAGAAAATGGCAACTACAGAGATAGAAAAATATTAATCGTATTAACATAATATATAAGAGAAATGAAACAGACAAGATTACTCTTCATCGACCGCGATGGAACTCTGATTCAGGAACCAGAGGACGAACAGATTGACAGCTTCGAGAAGCTGGTATTCACCAAGGGCGTGTTCCGCAATCTCGCCTTCATTGCCCAGCACACCGACTACGAGCTGGTGATGGTGAGCAACCAGGACGGCTTGGGTACCGACTCCTTTCCGGAAAATACCTTCTGGCCAGTCCACAACTTCATCATCCAGACCCTGGAGAGCGAAGGCATCCACTTCAGCAAACAGCACATCGACCGCCACTTCCCTGAGGATAACTCGCCGATGAGAAAGCCGGGCACAGGCATGCTGACCGAATACATCGATAATCCTGCCTACGATATGGCAAACAGTTATGTAATCGGTGACCGTGAAACCGATGCCCAGCTTGCAGAAAACCTGGGTTGCAAGAGTCTGATTCTTGGAAAGGATGGCATGGACTGGGACAAGATAGCCGAGATTCTCTTTGCCGGCGACCGCATCGCAGAGGTGAAGCGCACCACCAAGGAAACGGATATCTACATCAAGGTAAATCTCGATGGTTCAGGAAAATGCGACATTTCTACCGGTCTCGGTTTCTTCGACCACATGCTGGAACAGATAGGCAAGCACGGCATGATGGATCTCACCATCCATACCAAGGGCGACCTCTATGTGGATGAGCATCATACCATTGAGGATACGGGTATTGCACTGGGCGAATGCCTGCTGCAGGCTTTAGGTGACAAGCGCGGAATAGAAAGATACGGCTATAGTCTGCCGATGGACGACTGTCTCTGTCAGGTGGCATTGGATTTCGGTGGCCGTCCATGGCTGATCTGGGATGCCGAATTTCACAGAGAAAAGGTGGGCGAAATGCCAACCGAGATGTTCAAGCATTTCTTCAAGAGTCTGAGTGATGCGGCAAAGATGAACCTCAACATCAAGGCTGAGGGCGAGAACGAGCATCATAAGATAGAAGGCATCTTCAAGGCGCTTGCCCGTTCGCTGAAAATGGCGGTAAAGAGAGACATCTACCACTTCGAACTTCCTAGCTCTAAGGGAATGCTGTAACTTCTAGGCACGGATTACACGGAGGCTGGCGTTATGAGTTTTTTTAAAGTTACGCAAGTCAAAAAATCCGTGTAATCCGTGCCTAAAAAAATTAGAACTTTGTCATGAACTCCACAACAATCTTATCTTTTTCTGAAACTTTAGCTATACCACCTTTACGATAGAAATATTTCTCGTAGTTGATACGGATATCAGAGATGAATGGCTTGGCAAGACTCAGGGTTACACCGCCCGTAACACGATGGCGCTTATAATCATTAATCTTCAAGGCACCAAGCTCTGTATCAGAACCGCCATATCTTGTACCATCACTGTGGTCGCTCATGAAATCATATCTTGCCAAAGGAGAAACCTTCCTGATGATGCTCTTGGGATTAGCCACCGGAATATCATAGCATACGAATCCATCGAAAGCATGCACATCGTGAAAGGCATTCTTGCTGTAATGCTTGTAAAGATACTCAGCCTCAGCAATGAAACCGCCCTTGTGGAAGGTGATACCACCATCATACATCGTTACCGTAACATCAGATGGCTTGATCTTCTGGGTACTCAACACCAGGTTCACATTCGGAAAGAGGAACTGAGCCTTGGCTGAATAGTTAACGCCCTTGGTCCAGTAATCCTTCTGGTTGGTCAAGCCCGAACCGTTGAAGATACCGGCATTCACCACGATAGGGAAACCTACATTCCAGGTGTATCCGATTTCAGCACCCACGTCACGCACGTTGCCCACCTGCTTGGCGATGAACGAACGGTTGGCGAAGTACTGCTGATGAGGAGAACGGTGAGCATCAATAGTGAATGGCACACGCTCCTGACCGATGGTAAGCTGCAGTGTCTTCCAAGGCTTGATGCGGGTATAAGCATCAAGCATCTTGATCTTACCCTCATCACAGAGATCAATCTCAGCCTTATAACTAACCTCCTTTGTTACATTTCCTGCTACATTGATACGGGCCGTACGCACCTCAAATCGTCCCTCCCCCTCTTCGGTCTGGTACTCATACTTAGAGCGGATGGTTCCACCAAAGGTCATCGACTTGGCGAAATTCTCAATGCCCTTCTCTACAGAGCTTTTTTCTGTATTCTGAGCATTCATTCCCATCGACACCATCGTGAGTGCCATCAACAAATACGTTTTCTTCTTCATTTCTTACCTTAATTATATATACACGTAAATCTGATTTTCTTTATTCCGAATGAAATCTTTTCCGATGATGCGGAAAGACATCTTCTTCATTTCGACTGCAAAGGTAAGGAGAAGATATTTCTACCGTAAAACATAAGTATTACAAAGCTGTTACATCACTGATTTTCTGCACCTGTAATATCATTGTAATGATGGCAAAAACAGAGGAATAAGCCACTTCATCCACAAATAAAATAAAAGAGATGTCTATATCTCAAATTTTTATGCTATCTTTGCACGGAAATGTGCGAAGGTAGCATTTTTTTGTTTACCTTTCGCCTCTTCTTGCGTCATACACATAAAAAGGAACAAATGGAAGAAACAGAATTTGAACATATCGCCCAGAAAATGCGCCCCAGGTTGACGGCACATTGTCAACGCTATCTCTCGGCAGGAACCCTTGCCGAAGAAGCTGATGACATCGTGCAGGAAACCCTGGTGAAGCTCTGGAAGATGCACGAAAGGCTCTCGGAATACCAGAGCATCGAGGCCTTAGGTATGACGATAGCCAGGAATCTCTGCATCGACCATCTGAGACGCAACAAAGCCCAGACGGCATCGCTGGAACAGATGAAGCATCCCGCAGAAATCTGTACGGCAACAGAGCGTACCGACCAGACCATCATCGGCGAGGATACGCAAAGGCGACTCAACAGGGCGATGGACAGGCTTCCGGATACGCAGAGAAGAATGCTGCTATTGAGAAGCGAGGGAAAGAGCCTCGATGAGATTGCCGAAATCTGCGGAGCCAACAAGACGAGCACCAAGACGATGATTTCTGCAGCAAGAAGATCATTGCTGAAAATGATGAAGTCATAAAAGGTTGGTGCTCAAATTGAGCTCTAAATTAAACTTCAAATTGAATTCTAAAAAAGGAACTCTAAAAAGGAAAGAAATGAAGAAACTAGAAGATATAACCTATCGCCACGAGCTGATAGAGCGCTACCTCGATGCTGATACCAGCGTGGAGGAAGAACAGGCATTGGCTGATTTCTATCGCCATTGCGAGAATAAGGATTTAACGGATGAGGATCTCGACATCAGAAACCTGATGCTGGGAATGGAGAACTATACTCCGAATATTCTTCAACCAACTTCTAAGAAGCACGAAACAAGATGGGTACGCCTCTCAGCCATTCTTCTCGCTACGGCGATGCTGGCAGGACTCATCTTCCTGCTCTTCCCTATCAAGGATTATTTCTCATCCTCTTCTGAACAACAACCTGGCCTTGCCAACCTGGTTCCTACAGAACAGGTGGTTCGCTCGCAGCCTTCTTCCGAGGATGAAGACGGGAACCTGAACGCATACGAAAAGATGGAACGTGCCGACTCCCTCTTCCTGGCTGCAACCCAGGATATCGTGACCCAGCAGGAAATGAAGTCAAGCAAGATGGCCCTTGCCAAAAGAAAGAATATCGCAGAAAGAAGCGAGAAAGATGCTGGGAAGACTGCAGAAAATACAGAAGAAACCTCTTCCGGCAATGCCGGGAAGACTTCATCTGAAGCAGAAAGAAGCATTCATGAAGATTTCAATCAGATTTATGAAGTAGCCTCTGCCGCCCTGCCTTCTGCCGAGCAGCTGACCATCAACCGCCAAGGCGATAACATCGTTATCTCAACCCTGGACAACGACGGCAACATGCAGCATTACACCATCAATATCGCAGAAACGCAAGATGGTAGCTATCAGCTACTTCCTTTGGCACAGTTAAACGAATAATAAAACATTTCACGCTGAATTATAAACATTTCACGCTTATGAAAAAGTATATTTTCACCATTGCATTTGCCCTGCTGGGCATAACCAGCAGTATGGCATCCAAGGCAGATACCCTGCGTATCTACAGCATCGACGGCGAGCGCATTCCGAACTTCACCGGCAAGGAACTCATCGGTAAAACCATCAAGAATTACCAGGTAAACACCAACGTCCTGCCGGCACCCAAAAGAGATGTGATAGAGATTCATATCATCACCACTACCACACCTCCTGCCGCCAAGCCAGCCCCTCACTATCTGATCAAGGGCAGAGAGCAGGAGCTGACTAAAGAGGAATTCTACAAGATTTCTCCCAGCAAAATCAAAGCCATCGAGGTCTTGAAAGAGGGCACCAAAGCCATTCAGGAAAGAGGTCTGAAAGAGGATGGCAGAAGCTACATCATCGTTACTCTGGAGAAATAACAGATAAGACGTATCCCTTTTTCTTCAGCGACTCAATCTTAACGGTCGCATCATGCTGAAGAGCATGGCGAAGATACGTCATCTGCACATTCACAGCCAGGGAGTTGGCATAGCTCACGGTACCCCACACCGCCTCCTGTATCATCTCCTTGCTTACTACATTGCCGATATTCTTCGCCAGCAGACGGAGGATGTCGGCTTGTCGGCTGGTAATGAGCACACGAGAGGAACGGGTACGAAGCTCATTGTTATTATAGCAGAAGGTGGTTTCACCGAAATGATACACCTCCTCTTCTATCGTCTCACTCTCATTCATAGAGAACCGCTCCTCTATTCTTGCCAGCAACTCTTCCGGATAGAAGGGTTTGGCAAGATAATCGTTTGCCTTCAGGGAGAAACCTTTCAGTCGATCGTTCTTCTCCGTACGGTCGGTGAGAAAGAAGATAAGCACCTTCGGGTCGATGGCTCTGATGCGTTCTGCCACCTCATAGCCATCCATCTCCGGCATATTGATGTCGAGCAATACCAGGTCGGGCTTCACTTCCGGGAACTGCTCCCATGCCTTCTTGCCATTGCCGGCATAAGTCACATCGTAGCCATGCTGCTGCAGGAAACTCTTCAGCAACATGGAATACTTCAAGTCATCGTCTGCAAATAATATCTTGATCATTTTTTCTATTGTTTATAGCGTTAAACCGGATGCATCAGGAATGCTGCGGGATGACGATTGAAATTCTGGTTCCCTTGCCCACTTCGCTCTGCATCATTTTTCTGCCCCCATGGGCCTTCACAATCATATCCACAAAACTCAAGCCCAAGCCGATGCCCGGCTGCATCATATCCGGGTAAGCATTGCTGCGATAGAACTTCGTCCAGACTCTCTGCTGCTCGTCGGGCGAAATTCCGATACCATTATCTGATACAGAAATCATGACTTCCTCCTTCTCGGTATCTCGGCAGGCAACATGGATATTGACAATGTCGCCGGAATACTTCACCGAGTTCTCCATCAGGTTGCTGACCACATTCAGAAGCTGGTCTCTATCTCCCATCAGCCGGTCGGAAGTGCGTTGGTAATCGAGCGAAACATTCACCTCCTTCTGTCTGTTCTTTCGATACATAGCCACCAGATTCAGCAAAGCGGCATGGATATCGAAAGAAGTTATCTGGAGCGGGATATGTTCCTCTGCCCTGATTACTTCACGAAGTTTGGCGAGATAGGCGGTCAGGTTATCGCTCTCCTCTCTTACGGTCTCCATGATGAGGGCATTCTCATCCTTCTCATCTGTCTTTTGAGCAGAGAATACAGATACACACATCTTCAGCGTCTGCACGGGGCGCTTCAACTCGTGAATCATCGTATGCACAAAGTCGCTTCGCATCTTATCCACCTTCTTCTGCAGGAGCATCACCTTGATGAGATAAGCTATGCTCAGGAGAAGCATGATGGTAACCAACAGACTTCCTATCATCTGCCACATCATTCCCTTCAGGATGGGCAGCATCAGCACCTGCATCCTCATCTGCATCGACTGATACTGGATAGGATTGAAAGGCACTTCTACCAGCATTTCGTGATGAAACAAGGTAGGAGGCTCTACGATTCTTGTCTGCCACAGACGATGCTTTCCCGTCTTCATCTCTGCCCCGATGAAATCATTGCCCAGTTTCCTACTGATGAAACGGTCAAAATGCGCCTTGTCAAAGTGGGTAAGCTGGTAAGTGATGTAAGTATTCAGGCAATCAAAAGAATTGTTGGAATCCGTCTCACGCAAATCGAAAGTATCTCTCTTCTCCATCACGTTACCGAATCCCGGCTTGCGATACACCACTCCACCAATGATTGTATCCGTATCCAGCGGAGAGCAAACCGTAGTACAGGGACCCTTGAAGTCTGAAAAATATGCCGAGACGACATAACCGATATGTGATTTTTCTTTTACCGCCGCTCCGATATTTGTCAGATAGGCAATAATCGCCTGTTCCGCCTTTTCGGCGTTTTTCTTCCCCATCTCTCCCATCGAATAGGTCACGCTATTGTAGAGCCAATAGGTCTGCAAGCCTATCAGCAGGAAAGAGGAAAGGATGGCGAGCAGCCAGACTTGTTTGATTCTTCTATTCATATCATTTTTTCTTTTTTCGATGCAAAGGTACGAAGATTTCACTATATATAATAAGGTGAAGTCCAATTATTTTGCCAGCGTAATGTTTCAGTAATGATTATTTGCGATTTTAAGCCCGAAAAGCTGTTCCTTTGCAGACGAAAACAAAAAGCAAGGAAGAAAATGAAGAAAGAAACAGTTATATGTGCGATGCTAGCCACCGCCACCTGTGCAACAGCACAAAACGGGAAATTCCCGACATCCGGAGTTTCCGCGGACTCGGTACAGACTGAAAAAGATTCGATCAAAGCTAACCAAGAAGCTGAGATCAAAGCAGACAAGGAAGCCGAGATTCAAGCCGTAACCGTAACAGGTCATCGCCCGATGTACAAGATGAGAAACGATGCCTTGGTTACCCGTGTCCGTAATACTCCTTTAGCAAAGGAGCCAACGCTGGATGATGTATTGAAGCACATACCCGGCATGAAACAAACCGCCGATGGAACTCTGGAAGTAAACGGACTGGGAGCACCCATCATCTATCTCAACGACAAGAAGGCGACTTCTGCCGAACTCTCTCATCTCGATGTGAAGCTGATAGATGAAATAGAACTCATTACCACTCCTGGTGCAAAATTTGATGCAACGACGGGAGCCGTACTGAGAATCCTGACGAGAAGAACAGACGAGGGTATATTCGGCAAGATGCAGGTGTATGATAAGTTGAGCGAGGTGAACACCAACCACGAGGAATTGACTCTGGGTTGGGTAACGAAGAAGATTTCGCTCACAGGATTTTACGGCTACACAGACAACCGATACAATGTGCATCAGCCACAGGAAGCGCTCGTAAGAGCCAAAGATGGCGAATATCTCTTCGGAACCGACCGCCATGGCAAGAACAAGGCAAATTATAACGCTACAGAACTCAACTTCGACTGGTTGCTCAGCAAGCAACACGAAGTGGGAATACAATGGGAAGGGCTTTGGCTGAATGGCGGCAGAAGCGAGAAACAGCAGCAGTACTATCGCTATCCTAACCCAGCAGGAGAAGATACAAATAGAGAGATGAAGCTTTCTGATGCGGATGGCGAGATGAAGTATTTTGATGCGGAGAGCCAGCAATGGGGACACCAGCGCAGTCACCACTTCAACCTCTTCCATCTGGCTAAATGGTCGAAGCATTTCTCATCACAGATTTATCTGGACTATGCAAGGAACAAGAATTCTGACAGCCAGCCTATCACGGAGAAAGAAGGTAGCGAGATGCAGGAAACCCTCAACCGTTCCAATTCCAACTACGATATCTATAGTGGAAGATTCGAAGTCAAGCAACTCATCTCTGACAAACATTCCATCAACTTCGGTGGCGAATGGAGCCTGATGGAAGGCAAGGGAAAAACCGAAAGTTCTGCCGATATGCTTGGAACTACGGAATACAAAAACCACGATACCAAGACGGCAGCTTACCTGCAATATCAGGGTGAAGCTGGCAGATGGAGCTGGTGGGCAGGCATCCGATACGAGCATCTCACCTCCCGATACACCAATCTGTCGGAGAAATCTCCCGACAATATGGAGCGTCATTACGACCAATGGTTTCCATCGTTCGGTATCACTATCAAAGAACCATCATGGCATCACTCGCTCAGCTTCCGCACTACCACCGCCCGACCTTCTTTCAGTCAGCTCAGTGGGAACATCTACTATACCTCGCGCTTTCAGTATCAGATCAGCAATCCGAAGCTACAGCCTGTCAACACCTATCGTCTGACCTACTCGGTGCAGTGGAAAGATTTCATGGGAATGCTGAGATACACCCGTACCGACCACTCCATCATGTACATTCATGAAGTGCCGGAAGACAAGCCCGTAAGATACGTGAGTACATTCATGAACTTCAACAAGATTCAGAAATACATGGCATATCTCAACTGGGGTCACGTCTTCGGCTGCTGGCGCCCAAATGTAAATGCAAGCATCACTTACCAGCGCTTCTCCGTAAATGATCATGGAGAGCTAATCAGCTATAACGGAGCAACTTGGAATGCATCGTTTGACAATTACTTCACGCTACCAAACGACTATCAGCTGTCGCTCTCCTACAGTTTTGACAACGGAGGACAAGTGGGCAAAATGAAGTTCAGCCCCACTCAGAACTGGAGTCTTGGTGCCAACAAATCGTGGATGGACGGCAGATTACAGGTTGCCTTCAGTGCCAACGACCTCTTCCATCAGCAGCTCTTCAAGGAGCGAACCCACGAGCATGCCGTTGACTTCTCCCAGACTGAGGATTACAAGCTATGGAGCTACAAGTTGACCGTAACCTGGAAATTCAACAAGCGCAAGGGAAGATACAACGGCATGAACAGTGCGGAAGATGAATTGAACCGACTATAGCCGGACAAGACTCTCTTATCTTAATGATCTTTATAATTTCAAGTATCCGGGTTATCCCACTCCCAGCAGTTCTACTTCGAATATCAGGGTAGAACCGCCTGGGATGCCCGGCTGCGAGAACTTGCCGTAGCCCATCTCGGCTGGGATGTAAAGTTCCCACTGGTCGCCCACGTGCATCTGCTGCATAGCCACAATCCAGCCGTCAATCAGGTCGCTCAATCGCATAGCGAACGGCGTACCGCCACGGCTGGAATCAAACTTCTTGCCGTTGATGGTCCAACCGGTATAATGAGCCGTCACGATGCTGCGTCGGCTAGGCTGTGCTCCCTTCGGGTCGCCCTGCTTCAACACCTTATAATATATACCACGAGGCAGCGCCATAACGCCCTCCTCCTTTGCCTTTTCCTCCAGCCAACGCTTGTTGGCCTCAACATATTCTCTTTTTGCCATAAATCTATTTGGATTCTTGATATACTATGATTTTTGCGCAAAGTTACAAAAATCTATCGTATCTGCAAAAGAAAAAGGAGAACTTTTCTTCTTTTATCAAAGAAAAGCAGTACCTTTGCACCCTAATCAACCCAAAATACGATATGCCACAATCACTACATATTGCAATTATTGGTGGGGGTGCCGCAGGATTCTTTGCGGCGAAGTGCTCGACATCGATGCCATCACCGGCGGTTTCAATCTGCAGGCCGCCTGGACCACGGGGTATGTGGTGGGACAACATATAGGAGAATAGCCTATTCTTCTTTAGAAACAAAATCTTTCACGATGCGGGTGTATTCCTCATGATGGTCGCGATACGCCATGGCATGAACGGAGCCCTTGGCGATGAAGATGGCTTTTCTGCCCTTCGTCTTTGCCTCGTAAAGCGGATGAAGCATAGCGTAGGGCACGAAGGCATCCTTGTCGCCATGGATAAAGAGCATCGGTTTGGTGCTCTTGCGAACCTGCTCTATCTGCTGAGCCTCGGCAAACGACCAGCCGTAACGATACCGGCAAAGGGCGGAAGTGGTATTCATCAGCGGGAAGGCAGGCAAGCCAAACTGGTCTTTGAGCTGAGCAGCAAACTCATCCCATACGCTGGTATAGCCGCAGTCCTCCACAAAGCACTTCACGTAATCGGGAGTCTTCTCTCCCGATACTGCCATCGTGGTTGCCGCACCCATCGAAATACCGTGAATCACCTGACGGGTATTCTTCACTCTTCGTTCTTCACTCTTCACTTTTCCTCCTTCACCCTTCACTCCTCGTCCTTCACTCTTCACTTTAAAAATCTCATTGGCTACTTCCGACCATCTGATGACATCCCATCTATCCTTCCATCCCATCTGGATATGGTCGCCCTCACTCTCTCCATGTCCATACAAATCTGGCAGGAGCACATTATACCCCATATCGTGATTATAGAGATAGGCGATGTGCAGCATTCCCTCGGAGCGCACCTGATAGCCATGCACCACCACGGCAGTCTTTTCCGTAGTCTTCGGTGCATAGAGATAGATGGCATGGGCCTTGTAGCCCGACGGCATCACGACAAAGGTATCCTTCACGCAATGGTGCTGATACACGGAGTCCATCCAGCCAATCATCCAGGGACACTCGTTCTTCATTCTGTTCTTCCAATGCTCAGCCGTCATTCTCTCCTCCTTCGGATAGTTGAGCGAATAATTGAGCATATAGTTGCTGGCACCATACAAGCCCAGCACCACAAGCACCACCAAGCCCAGAGCCGAAGCGATGCCTATCTTTCTCATCCTTTTCTGTTTCATCTTCATTCTTTTTGCTATTAAAAATATCTATTATAGAGTTTCCGCTGCAAAATTAAGGAAAAAGATGGAAATGGCAAAGAAACGGAGGAAAAAATCCAGTTAAATTGAAGCATAAAGCTGCATTTATATGGGTATATGAACTACGACAAACTATCGATAAGCATATCCCAGAATGGATAGAGTTTAAACAGTTACAATCTATCCATTTCCTTTTTCCCTGCCCCTTTACCTTTATATTTTGTTTTAACTGTATTAAACTTATATCTTACGTTACATTCCACTGCCCTTACAGACGCAGCCTTTTCAATATAGACATCATTCATTCCGCTGAAAATGGTAAAAGTATTTTTGCGGGCAGTATTAAAGATGTCATTTGCAGACAACTTGACATTCCATTTTTTAGATAAGTCCTTAGCCAAAGAAAGATTTATCTGTCCAATACTCCCCATCTTAATATTCTCACTATTTCCCTCACTACGCCAACTGTAATTTACTGTCGCCATATAGTTGTTATGGAATTTGAAAATATTATTGAACTTAACTACAACCAAAGGATTGTCCACGTGCTTTATATTTCCTCTGTAATCAATCTTGTAAAATTGCGAGACAACACCACATGCCAATACGGGATAATAGCATTTCCAAAGGAATCCGGGCATAAAAGAAGCCATTATCTGTAAGTTAGACAGACTGTTTCTAGAATTTTCCTTTTTGAGCAAAGCTATAGTCTTCGCATCATCATAATATGTATATGATGTTATTATTTGGTTTTGCACCTTTTTATAATTAGCAGTTAATGCCAGCCAGCGATACCTCAAATTCAAAGAGATGTTGTCGCTATAGGATGGTTGCAAATACGGATTTCCACTTTGATAGAGATATTTGTTAACATAGTGAACCGTGTTGCTCAACTGAGAGTACAATGGACGATAGCATTGCTTAGAATAGCTCAGCTGCACCATAGTTTTTCCAATGGGCAGAGACAATGAAGCAGTCGGGAAAAACTTATCATAAACATGTGACTGTTCGTGATTTTTTCTGCCACCTATAAAATATTCACTGTTCACATGCTCATACCTGCCACCGATACGGAATGTTACATTGCCTAGATGCTGCATAGTCTCAACGTAATATGCCATGTTAAGCTCCTGTATTTTATTGTTCTCGCCTGCCATAATGCTATTTTCACTTTCTGAATTTTCCTCACGGCTACTATTGGTGAAATCTACTCCAAAGCTAAAATTACCTTTAAGAAATGGGTGTGACGCATATAATTCCGTTGCCATTAACCTAGCATGCCCAACATCTTTTATTCCGAAATCCTGATTGATGCCAGTTTGCTCTATAACATTTTGATTTTCACGTGTTTTTTTCCACATTAAATCAAAAGTCATTTCCAAATTCCATTTTCCCCAAACCCCATGGCAATATCCATCTAACAAATGTTCCAAATCTCTTAATTTGATATCCTTGTATGCAGAAGTTTCACTTTCAATTACATCATCAGAATATAATGATGACATAATGCTAGAATTGGTCTTTATTGGAGCATAAGACACTTGGTAAAATGCGCCAAATGAGAGTTTTGGAGATGAGGAAAAATCAAATCCCCATTTACCATCAATCAAGTTTGAGTGCTGTGTCGATTTCATAGTCGTATTCTGCTGATGATGTGACGAGAGCCATGAATTCTGAACATTTTTGCTAGAGTTCGTATCCTTGCCTTTCTCAAATCCCAACGTTCCAAAAACATCCAAATTGTCAATTCTATAGTTCAAGTCCAAATTGTCTTTGCCATACAGATAATTACGATAACCAATAGTAGCGATGTTATCAAAGGAGAAACCATCCCCAACCTTTTTAATGGTTGTTATCTTTATGATGGAACCTACGGTTGAGGCATAACGTGAACTTGGATTCGTTATAACTGTTATCTTATCTATTTGGTTAGCCTTCAATTGCTCAACTTCTATATTATTGCGGACAATATGTCCATTGATATAGAAGACTGGTTTTCCCTTGCCAAAAACTTCAATGGAACCATTATTATTCAGTACACCAGGCAACATACCCATAACGTCTTTTGCAAAACCAAGTTTTTCCAAAACGGTACCTTTGACTTCTGTCACAAAGCCTTCGCTGTTCAACTTTGCCAAAGGGCGGGTTGCTCTAACAACAACCTCCCTTAATTGCAGAGTATCCTTTCCAAAATTTTGGTTAGCGATACCAGTCTGTGCCAAACAAATTTGAGCTAAAATCAAATGAAATATAATACCAACAAATCTTTTTACCTTAAAATCTAACATTTTCATCCGTTCCTATATCTTTTGTTTTATAAAACTCTACTCCACTCTTAACAAAGAGCTGTTTATATTCTTATTAACATCCTTCTCTACTTTTTGGGTTTTCCTGCCAAAGTCGAAGGAGTAAGCAACCTTGATGCTGGCATATTGCGAAGCCGTCTGGTCTTTGATGCTCTTACTGTAACTGTAGATAGGCAAATCCAACCAATATTGCTTCTCCTGCTTTTTGAAAGGCGATACTGCCTGAAGTTCTACATAGAGGTTGCCCCTGCTGTAAGAACACGACATTCCATAGTCGATAGGAGTCTTGTTTATCACCAAAGCAGCTTCATCCAAAGACTTCTTGCCAAAATGCAGGTAAGGCTTCAAGGCAAAATCACCCATGAACATATTCAACCCAAGATTACCCGTCAAATTGTTGTTATGCTTCGACCAGGTTGTCTTCACCTCCGCATGGTTATATCTGATATCTCCCGACAGATTGGCAAACTTACACAGTTTGTACTGCAAGGCGAGGATAGCAGAATAATATTGAGCATTTCCACCGTTCGAGTAAGTCTTCACTATTTTCCTGTTTGCCTCATCCAGGTAATAATCATCAGTTACAGGATGATGATTGTAACGGAATTGTCCGATGGCAGAAACACTCAACCTGTTGAAACGCCCCATATAATACAAATAGGTGTTGATGTCATGCGATTTCTTCAGTTCGGGCATTCCCTTTTCCATCATGTGGGAATTGACCTGAATCATAGCCCGGTTGATGACATCCATACCATGATTGGAGTTCACAAAGTTGAATGACCACAAGAGCATTCCCTTATTCAGCTGGTATTGCACATTCGTATTGATGCGAGGAGACAGCTGGCTAAAACTGTTGTCTCCATGCAGATGATATTGAAGCCAATCCAATCCGATGCGGGTTTTCAGGCTCAAGCGCCTGCTAGCCTGGAAATTATAGGAGAAGAAAGCCAACGACTCCCCTTTCCACAGATGCTGCCAAAGTTCGCAATTGCCGGAATAATCGGCATTCCAGACATCGTGGTAATGAAACAGTTCCACAGATAAGGAATGCTTTTGAGAGAAATAATTATAGATGGCAGACAGCCGGAACGACAGCGCATTCTCGTCTTCATCGGTCATTGCCTCGAAAGGCTGTTCCTGATAAAGACGATGATAGGAGTTGGCAGAATACTTGCCATGTACTCCCAAAGTAAGCGTCTGATTCTTGCTTAATGGTAAGTTGGCGTTCAGGTCAATCTTAGGAGACAGACTCTTCTTCCGGATATTTGATAAGATGTCCGTCTCTGTGCTTTCCTTCGCAAAACCAGAAGATACATTTCTTGGAGTAGAGAGGTTGACGAGCGTAAACTTGCCCACCCAATATCTCTTTCCCTTCTGGTTCTGATAGCGGAACTGCATATATTCCTGATGATTCCGGTAAGAATTCTTACTATAGCTCTCCCTATCAAATAGGGATTGCGGAAACTGATAGTTCTCATTGTTCCAGGTCTCAGTACCATCCACATGACTATAGTTTGCACCAGCAAACACAGTATAGGAATTGTTACCTTTTACATAATTGGTGGCAACGTTATAGTCGCCATGGTCATATCCTATCATCTGCAGTCCGTCAGCCTGCACATATCCTCCATATCGGTATTGTTTGGTGATGAAGTTGACGACAAACTTATCCTTGGCGTATTTTCCAGATGGAGCATCATGATATTCTATTTTCTCGATGTCACGAGGACGGAGCATCTGTATTTCCCGGATGTCGCATTCCTGCCCATTCAGATACAAGGTGGCTTGCAGTCCCATCACATCCACCTGATTCGATTTTGCATCGATGATGAGTCCTGGGATATTCAGGTTTTCCAACACCCCGAATCCATTGACCGCATGTTTTCGTTGCTGGCTGTTGGGATAGATAACGAGATGATCACCCACACGACTGATATTGGAGGCTGATACCACCACATCATCCAAAGCTTTAGTAAAGACAATAGAGTCCTTCCCAGTGTTCTGAGCGAACACGGGTACAGCAGCCATCAGCAGTCCAAAAGAGCAAAAAGCCGTCTTCATTCTTACAATATGTTTTTATTTCATCATTATCTAGTACAAAAGTACACATTATTATCCAAAGTCATTACATCTCTTCCGTTAAATTTGTATAACTGCATCAAATTACCAATTCCATCCAGTTCTTCATCCCTCCTAGTCTGAATGTATTCCCGTTTTTTGTCATACATCATCTCTTAAAAAAACTAACTCATAGAGTTAACATCCAAAAGTCATAGAGTTACGGGGAGAAAAGCTATAGGGAACAAAGCTGAAAAAGCCTGATTTTGACTCCAAAACCACAGAAAAAAATAACACGGACAAATTCAATTTGTCCGGTCTCTTTGTCCGTCGGTTTATAATATTCTAAATATCAACTACTTAGAATCAACCGGACAAATTGTCCGGACAAATTCAATTTGTCCGTGTTTTAAAAAATAGCTATAATCTGCTCTTTTCTGCATTACCAGCACCCGTACCCTTATACTTGCTCTTGGTGGCATTGAAGTTATAAGTTACATTGACCAAGAACATGCGGGTATTATCTATACCGGTTCTGGTGAAGTGCGCATACGAATTATTATATTTCCAACTCTCGTTCTGACCATGAAGCAAATCCTCTGCTTCCAGTCTCACAACCAGTCGGTTGTTCAGGAATGACTTTGAAATAGACGCATCCAGGGAATTCCATGCATAGTTGACACCCAATTCACGATAATTACGCGACTGGTAAGAGTATTCCAATCGAGCCTTCCAATGATGTGGCAATACCCAGGTATTCTCCAAATCCAGATAGAGAGAAGGACGGTTGGCATTATAGTCGCTGACATATTTGCTGGCATCAAAGAACTGATTGACCAGACCTACCGTATAGTCAAGATGCCATAAGCCTATCACCGGAGTAGCCTCAAGATAGAACTTCAGGTTCTGAATCTTATCTACATTCTCGTAATATGACAGGGCTATATCCTTATTGCCCTGGAATGGCTTCATCATATATACCGAAGCATTCTTGTTGTAAATATATTCAGCAGAGAAACTCAGCCAGGAATATTGCGCATCCCATTCCAGATGATAGGCATCCGTTGGTCGCAAGTTCGGATTACCGCTTTCATAGGAATGACGACTCGTATATCGGGTATAACCGGAAAGACGGAAGTAACTTGGTCGATAGGTCTTCGCCGTGAAACTCAACGAAGAATGCCACTTGCCCTTGTCATATCCCAAGGATACATTAGGAAATACATTATCATACTTTCTGCTCATATCCGGATTGAGCACTCCTTCGGCATAATAGTCTGATTTTACATGCTCATATCTCACACCGGCATTCAGAGAATAATCTCCCAACGACCATGCAGCCTCAGCAAAAGCGGCTATGTTCTGTTCCTTGATTCTGGAATCATTGGATGCAGCCACACCACCCTCGTTCTGGTTGTTGGTATGACTATCAGAATTTGTGTATTCCGAACCAAAGTCTATGTTCAACTGGTCGGTCAAAGGATAAGAAACAACCAATTTACCAGCAAGCAACTTTCCTTTGGTATGACTATCTGAACATACAATCTGGTCGCCCAACTCAGTACTGGTTTCTGTGGCTTTCTGTATCTGGTCTTTCGTCCGCCACATAGCAGATGCATTCAGGTCTATACTCCACTTGCCTATCTTACCATCATAATAAAAGTCAGCCTGATGAATAGGAGTCTGCTTGGAATCTGACTCATCGTTGAGATAATTTACATCTCCCTGGTGAACTCCATCCTGAAAGATGGAATAGTTATTCTGATCAGTAAAATACTTGGTATAGCCAGAACCAAACTTATACTTCAGACCGATGGTATGATTTTCGTTGAATTCATAATTGAAACCCAGATTGGCATCAGGTCCATAATTTCTAGCATCTATGCGCCCTGCAGATTTTTGATATATCTGATGCTGATTTCCATTGATATATTCATCCAATCCCAACTTATCATAGAAATACGAATCTGACCACATCAATCCACCGAATACATCCAGTCCACCCACACGGTAATTGAGATTAGCCTGCTCTTGCCAGGCATTCTTCATGGCAAAGCCATATTTTGCCTGGAAATTACCACTCCATCCATAACCTTGCTTCTTGACCGTAGTAATACGAATCACCGAATTGACCTGGGCATCATACTGAGCACCGGGAGTCGTGATAACCGTCACGTTCTTCACATCCTTTGAAGATATGGTTTGCAATTCATTTTTGTCGGTCAGCTTTCTGCCATTGACATAAATCTCCGGTGTGCCTTTTCCGAACACCGAACAGTTTCCATTCTTATCTACACGCACTCTTGGAACCTGCTTCAACAAGTCGGCAACCATACCCGCATCACTCAGTATCGTACCCTGCACCTGGGTTTGGAATCCCTCGCGAGTCAGTTTTGTCTTGGGGCGAACCGCCTTTACTATCACCTTCTGCAGGTTCAACGTAGCCTCCTTCAGGGTAATTGAACCAATCTTACCTGTATTATATGTATTGCTTGTCGTAATATAGCCCACGCAACTTACTCTTACTATCGCCTTTCTCGCTCCGCAGGGAATCACGAACTGGCCGTTCTCATTCGTCACACCGCCATTAATCAATGAAGAGTCACGAACATTCAGCAGGGCTACATTGGCGAAATCTACAGGGCGATGATGCGTATCCACAATGCGACCTATCATCTTGGTGGGAGTCTTCTGCGTACACTCCACAAAGATGTTTTCGCCATCTATCGTCATCTTCATCGGATAGAAGCCCATAATCTGGCGGATGGCATCCGGAGCAGTTCGCTTCACGATACTCGTGGTAACCGTGAAATCCTCCAGTTCATCATACATAAAGTTGATACGATAATCCTTGGTGCTCTTGGCAAGGATGGTGAGCGCTTCTGACATAGAACTGTTGCGGAAGCTGCGGGTGATGCGTTGGGCATAGATGGTCTGAAGAGAAAGGCTCATCAGACCTGCCAGCAGCATGATATATCTTAATCTTTTCATCTTATTCCACGATTAAAGTTTGACCTTCATGACGAATATTCACTTTCTCGAAATGATTCAACAGTTCGATGATATCATCCAGACTCATGTTCTTCTCCAGTTGCAGGAAGAGACGGATGTGGCGAGCCGACTCATTCTGATAAGTTACCTGGAGATGAAAATGCCCGGCAATAGGAGTCAGGATATTCTGAAGCTCAGCGTTTTCGTAAACCAATGGGAGCTGGGCAAGACTTGCAGAATCTGTCTTTTCTTCTATGTTGGATTTCTGAGGAGCAGAAACCTGCTGGATAGAATCCTTTCGGGATGCCACGAGTTCGGTATTGTTCTTATCAGATGGCTGATGAGAACGGGTTACCAGATGAATGGCAGCAAAGGTGATACCGGAGACGACAAGGACGGCTGCAACGGCAGCCACCTTTCTCATCGGACTCCAGAGAGGAAACAGCTTGGCAGTTTGCTGGGTTTCTGCATTCTGATTCATCTCTTCTTTCTGCTGCTTTTCTTCTTTCAGCTTCATCTCGTCTTTCAGCTTCTCCCATTCTGCATCAATCGAAGGCATCTTCATCCCTTCCTTCGACTTGCCGAAATCCAGAGACTGTCGGGTCTCTATCAGCTGCTGATAGAGTTCGTTCACTTCCTCATCGCCCAGAAGTTCATCCTTTTGGGTTTCGGAATACTTTTCGGGATGCTCCAGGAGATTGAGGAGCAAATCCCATTTCTGAGAATCCATCTTCTGAGGATTTATGTCAGATAATTCATGTTTCATTTTCTTTTCCTTTCTTCATTTTAGGGTTATTGTTTTCCTTTCAACTTTTCTCTGAGCGTTCGCAAACCTTTCACGATATGCTTGTTCACTGCCGAGACGCTGATGCCCAGTTCCTCCGCCGTATCCTTATACGACATTCCTTCCCGATAGCACAATCGGATGACGGAAGCAGTCTGGTCGGTCAGGTCATGGTCGATGCAATCCACGGCAGCCTGCCATCGCTCTTCCAGACGAGAAGGTTCTTCCTCCGTCAATTTCTCTTCCGAGAGAGGGAGAAGCCGTTTCAGTCTTTCATCTCTCTTCTTTCTGGCTATAAGATTGATGCAGGCATTCTTCACGCTCCGCATCAGGTAAGCCCGGTCTGGAAGCAGCTGTTTATCCCACAATCTGGAGAACACATCACTCACCACATCCCTCGCCTCCTCATTATCATGAAGCAAGGCAAAGGCGAAGCGATACATCTGCTCGTAATGGTCGTGGAACAGCCGTTCCATCCGCTGTTCATTTTCTTCTGTCATCACGTCATTTTCTTCTTGTTTCTACTCTTATATACAAGCTTTCCGGAAATCAATTACCCCTAAAATGAAGAAATCTTCTATTTTCTTTGGAAAAACCGATGCAAAGGTAATAAAAAACACCATAAAACCAAGTATTTTGAACTATTATTGCAAGAAAACCCTGCAAAAACTTGGAACATAAAAAATAAAATCGTATATTTGTGGCAAAAATGGAAAGATAATGAAAACGACAAACGATTATATTACCATACTTCGCAAATACCTGAGCACCAAAGCTGATGCTTATGGTATTACAAAGATTGGAATCTTTGGATCTGTTGCTAGAAACGAACAGACCGAAGACAGCGATGTTGATGTTTGTGTGGAAATGAAAAAGCCAGACTTATTTACAATGGTTCACATCAAGGAAGAACTGCAAGAGCTCTTTGGTAAGCCTGTAGATATTGTCCGACTTCGCAATAACATGAATCCGATGCTTTTGAAGCAAATTAAAAGAGATGGAATCTATGCATGACGAAGAACTAATCATCACTATTTTGACATAGATGAATCTATTGTCTTTGATGTAGTCAAGAACAAACTCCCTGGAATGTTAGAAACAATCAATAAGATGATAGAAGAATTATAAGAAACATCGGTCAAGCAAAGAGCAAACCAATATGGTTTTGCCTTCGCTTGACCGATTGTCATATATTCATTGTTTTAAGAGAGTTTCTTTCTGGAAAAAGCTACATGAAGCGATTATAATCTCATAAAGAATCCGTGTAATCTCTCCCGATGTCCTTGAAATTACATGGCGACGCAGGAATATCTGTGTCGTGATGTAGGAAAGATTACGTCGCAATGTGGTAAAGTCTACATCGGGACGTAATTTTTGGGGGTATCTATAAGGTTTCATATCAGATTCTTTTTTGATTTAACATCGAGCTTATACGCACACGAAAAAGTTTTTTTCATATACATCAGTTTTTCTTTTTTCTGTTTCTAATTCTCTATACAGTTGAGCCAAGCGAAAAACTAAGCAAAACATAGATTATTTTCGAAAAACCTATGCAAAGGTAATAAAAAACTAGAAAAAAGCTTGCTCTTTCGAATAAAAAGTGTATCTTTGCACCAAGAAACAACATCATTATATTATGGGTAAACGAGCCATCATAGAAGCTTTACGCCATTATTTCAGCACCCAACCCGTACTGAAAGCCTGGCTGTTCGGTTCTTTCTCCAGAGGGGAAGAAACGAAGGATAGCGATGTCGATATTATGGTTTCTTTGGACAAGAGCAAACCTATTGGTTTAAAATTCTTCGGCATGTGGAGTGATTTGGAAGAACTCTTAGGTAGAAAAGTTGATTTGGTATCAGAAGGAACCTTACTCCCTTTTGCACAGGAATCAGTAGAACGTGATAAAATCTTAGTTTATGAGAGAACGAAGTAGAGATAAAAACCGCTTAGAGCATATGCTCCAGGCGATAGAAAGAATCTGCCGATATACAAAAGGTAAAAACTTTGAGGATTTTATCGCAGACGACATGATGTATTACGCAGTAGTCAAGAACATCGAAATTCTTGGAGAAGCTTCGAATATGCTTACCGAAGAATTTCGACAAGCACATCCTAAGACTCCTTGGAAACAAGTGAACGGCATGAGGAACTATATCGTTCATGAATATTTTCAAGTTGATAACAACGTTGTTTGGGACGTGATTACAAACGACCTTCCGATATTAGAGCAACAAATAAAGGAGTATCTAACTGAAGAAAAATAAAAACATCGGCCAAGCAAAGAGCAAACCAACATGGTTTTGCCTTCGCTTGACCGATTGTCATATATTCATTGTTTATTAAGAGAGTTTCTTCCTAACAAGAACTACAAGTGGCTCTTTTCTTCATTGCCGGCTCCTGTGCCTTTGTACTTGCTGTTAACAGAGTTGAAACGATAGCTTATAGTTAGCTTAACAGCTTGCGAATCGCTATAGTTCCATTTATCGAGCAACATACTTGTACCATAGGTAAACATAGAGTTACGGGCTGTACGAAAGACATCCGTTGCCTGAAATTGAAAAGTCCATTGTTTAAACTTCTTTGTTATTCCCAAATTCAACTGAAAACTCGGCTTCAGGGTTGCTATCGTATTATCACCAGAAGTATGCCCTATCATATCAGCCGTCAGTATATAACCTTTTGAAATAGAGAAAGAATTAAACCAATTGGTCATCAACAACGGATTGTTCAACTTAAGCATTTGCCCATAATGAACCATTTCAAAATTCTGTCCCATCAATACCAAAGACAAGCGAGGAGACCAAATCCCTATACTTGGCGACAATGATAGAACTGCCGTATATGTATTCATGTGGGAACGATTGACATTCGTTAGAATGTTGAGCGGTTTACCTTCACCCGGCTGCAAATCTATCGTATTCACTATGAAGTCATTGATATGTTGAAAACTGAAATTTAAATATACCCATTTGTATAATCCTGCGAAGGTTATGTCATGGATAATTTCAGGCTTCAGAAGAGGATTTCCCTTTTCATAAGTGAAGACGTCATCATATTGCATATTGCTGCTCAATTCCTGATAAGACGGACGACGAGTCTTCATCGTATAATCCAACGAGAAATTGGCTTTGCCTATCGGAAATGATAAACTTGCATTCGGAAACAATTTATCATACCGACGACTTTGTCCATCAATCCAGATTCCTTTCTCATAATAATCAGAAACGGTATGTTCATACCTCAGACCTGCTTCTAAATCAATTTTTCCCAATGGAAGATAACAGGTCAAGAATCCAGCCAACTTATTTTCCCTGATATGGTCATCTGTAGAAGCTATTATCTGTTCCACATTGTTGTACGTTTCCTTGCGGTCTGTATAGATAAACTCACCACCACCTTCTAGCTTTCCTTTCCCAACAGGATAAGACAGCGCCAATTTAGAAGCAGCCATTACATTGTCCGCCTTGTTTGTGCTGTTAACATTACTTTCACCAGAAGCACTACTCTGCTCCTTAATATTCTGCACAGCCTTGTTCTGGCTAACAACCAAGTCATTATCAAAAACGACATTCCATTTTCCGAATTCTCCCCGATAATAAGCATTCACATAATGAGCAGGAGGCGTCTTGCGATTCCATTTCATATCATAGGATATGGATTCCAACTCTGTCCCATTCTTCATTACACGTTGATATGTAGGCCATGAAGCAGTACTATTTGGTAAAAAGTTTACATTATAAGTAGCACCTATGGAATGTTTCTCATTGAAGACATAATTGAAACCTATCTTTGTGGCAATTTGGGCTTTGCTTTTGGGGAATATCCCGATGTCGCTATGCATTTGTCACATATCTCCATCTTTAATGACAGTCTTTTTATCTATCTGATGCTGATACCTTTGCGTCAAATCATAATAAAGACTTCCGAATATATCTAGTCCTCCTCTACGCCAGTTTAAATTACCACCCTCAGACAAAGATGTAGAATGTCCCTGCCGAGCCATAGAAGTAAACCCACCGCTCAGTCCATCACCTTGTTTCTTATTCGTTCTGATCACAATGACAGCCTTTACCGTAGCATCATATTTTGCTCCAGGATTGTTGTTGAGAGTTACGGAGGCGATGTCTTTGGAACTTATTCTATCCAGTTCCCCCTCATCCGTCAACTTCCTTCCATTCACATATACCAATGCTTCACCCTTGCCATAAACACGATATTTTCCATCACTGCCATAAACACTCGGCACTTGCGCCATAACATCGTTGGCAGTACCAGCTTCGCTCAAAGGTGTTCCTTTCACCTGAGTAACAAGTCCTTCATTCGTCATCTCAAAGGTTTTACGATGTCCTTTTACAACCACCTTCTGCAGGTTCATTGTTGCCTCCTTCAGAGTTATTGTCCCTATCTTGCCTATATTATATGTATTGCTTGTCGTAATATAGCCCACGCAACTTACTCTAACTATCGCCTTTGTGGCTCCGCAGGGAATCACGAACTGGCCGTTCTCATTCGTCACGCCACCATTAATCAAAGAAGAGTCACGAACATTCAGCAGGGCTACATTGGCGAAATCTATAGGGCGATGATGCGTATCAACAATGCGACCTATCATCTTGGTGGGAGTTTTCTGCGCACACTCCACCATGATATTATCCTCCACCTGCGTCATCCTGATGGGATAGAATCCTATCAGCTGCATAATGGCATCGGGAACACTCTGGTTTCTGATGCTCTTGGTCACCCTGAAATCCTCCAGTTCATCATACACGAAGTTGATGGTGTACTTATGCTGGCGGGCATTCAAATCCTTCAACGCCGCAGAGAACGACACATTATTATATTGTCGGGTGATGCGCTGGGCATAAGACTGCTGAACCCCAAACAGCAGGAAGAGAAGAAGAAGCTCTCTGATAAGCTTGCCGCTAACGGGCATTGGTTTCCAAAAATCTCTCATAAATATATCCTCCTATCTTATTTCACCAACAATGTACCGTCAATATACTCTATCTGTATGCGGTCGAAAGCATTCAAAATCTCCAGGTTCTGCTCCAAAGTCTTCGTCTTGTTCCAGTTGAAGAGGAGACGGATGTGCTGGGCACCTGCATCCACATACTCCACCTTGACATGATAGAAACCGGATAGCTGAGCCAGGATGGTTCCCAATTCAGCATCATCAAACACCACGGGTTTCATATCAAGCGAATCCTTACTCTCTACTGTTGCAGCACGAAGACTTTCATTCGGCAGCGCCTGGGTTGTTGCCAGCTGTTCTGTCGCAGCCTTGTTATCCGCTGTCTGATCAGAAGCCGGGAACCCCAACCAACCATTGTGAATCGCAGCCAAGGCTACACCCGAAAGGAAGATGATGCCAACGATGGATGCAGCAATCTTCATCCGGTTGCGATAAGCACCCTTGGATTTGCCGGCATCTATCTCCATCTTACCCTCGTGATGTGCCTGAACAAACTCCTTCCAAGCCCCATCCACATCCACCGCCTTCGGATTGGCTTTCTTGCCAGCCATTCTCGCCATCGCCAGTTCATGGAAGAACTCCTTCACTTCCTCATCGGCAAGCAGGCGCTCCACCTGCTCGTCGGTATATTTCTCGGGATGCTCCTGCATGTCAAAGAGCATCATCTGCTTTTCTTCTTTACTCATGTTTGTCATTGTCTTGCTCATTTAAATTGTTTCTTAATCCAGTCCATCGCCTTCGAGAGATGATTGAACACCGTCACCTTGCTCACTCCCACTTCATCAGCCACCTCCTGATAAGATTTCTCCTGAAGATAGCGCAGACGGAAAATAAGTTGCCGGATAGGCGGTTCCAGGTCTTCGATGAGAAGCATAAGCCGATCGAGTCGCTCGTCGGTCTCTTCCGAGAGAATCACGTCGGCATCATCCAGCAGCAGCTTCGCCACCCTTTCCTTCACGCTCTTATGAGCTATCAGGTTGAGACAGCGGTTGCGTACGCTCCGCATCAAGTAACCGTCCTCACTCCCAGGCACCAGAACCACATCATCGGCAAGAATCTGGGCGAATACTTCGCTCACCACATCCTTGCTCTCGTCATCATCCGAAAGAATGCATCTGGCCAGATTGTACATCTTCGCATAATGCTGACGGAATAACTGTTCTATGTCCTTTTTTCTGTTCATATACTATCTATACAGTTGAGCCAAGCGAAAAACTAAGCAAAACATCAACTTTTTTGTTTTTTCCTTTAAATCCGAATCGAAATCACCAAGAATCTCCCCGGATTTGAATGCAAAAGTACACAATCTATCGGAGATAGAAGACAAATGGTAAGGATAAATCGATTTTCTGTTGATTTATTTGTTCATTCCAACATTTTTTAGTACTTTTGCCCATCAAATTACGAACAAGTAAATAAGATTGGTATAAAATAGGTATTACCAAGATAAAATAAAGAATAGATTAGATAAAGGAGAATAAGATTATGTCAACGATTATTTATCCATCACCGATATTCGGTCCGGTAAACTCCCGCCGTCTGGGAGTTTCACTGGGTATCAACCTCATGCCATCTGATGGCAAGGTCTGTTCATTCGACTGCGTTTATTGCGAATGCGGATTCAACGCCGACTTCCGTCCTAAAAAGAAGCGCCCTACCCGCGAGGAGGTAAGAGAAGGATTGGAGAAGGTTCTGAAAGAGCGCCACGACAACAACCAGCCTCTGGATGACATTACCTTCGCAGGAAACGGTGAACCTACGGGACACCCAGACTTCAAGGGAATCGTAGAAGATACGATGGAACTCTGCAAGAAATATTTCCCTGAAGCACAAGTATCCGTACTCAGCAACGCTACCTATATATATAAGGAGGAAGTGAGAGAGGCGCTGATGCTCGTGGATAACAACATCCTGAAACTGGATACCGTGGATATGGATTACATCAAGAAGCTGGACCGCCCTCAGCAGCCTAACTACGATGTGAAGGATGTGATCAAATATCTGAAGATGTTCAAGGGGCACGTCATCATCCAGACCATGTTCCTGAGAGGTGACGGTTTGGACAATACCAGCGAGCACTTCGTAGCTCCTTGGCTGGAGGCAGTGAAAGACATCCAGCCTCAGCAGGTAATGGTTTATACCATCGCCCGCGAAACACCAGACAAGTTGCTGGAAAAGGCGCCAAAGGAAGTTCTCGATGCCATCAAGGAGCGTGTAGAGGCATTGGGTATCAAATGTACAGCCAGCTATTAAGAGATAATCAGGATAAGAAAGAAAAGCAAGTAGAAAAAAGAAAGAATGAAAGCGAAAAGTAATATCCTTATTATCAGCGATATGTGTGGTTACGGAAAGGTATCTGCTGCAGTTCAGATGCCTATCCTCTCTTATATGGGACTCGATGTGTTCAATCTACCCACCATGCTCATCAGCAACACGTTCCCATACGGCAAGTACGCCATTCTGGAATGCACTTCGTATATCGAGGAAGCCTTGCAGAAGTGGAACGAACTGGGCATTCACTTCGATGCCATTACCACGGGTTTCATGGCTTCAGAGCGTCAGGCGAAGCTGGTGGCACGCTATTGCAGAGAACAGGCAGCAATGGGCACCGACATCTATGTGGATCCCGTGATGGGCGATTACGGCAAGCTCTATGGTGGAGCCAGTGAGAGTACCGTGAGATGCATGAAGGAGATGCTGAGCGTATCGCATCTCTGTTTTCCCAACTATACCGAGGCTTGTCTGCTGACAGATTCGGAATACAAGGAAGAGGGAGTCTCGGAGAAGGAAGCCTATGAACTGATAGATAAACTGAGAGCCATCGGTTCCCACTCCGTGCTCATCACCTCGTGCATCGTAGAGGGTCAGCATGCCGTGATAGGTTTCAATCATCTTACTGAAGAGTATTTCCTCCTGCCCTACGAAGAAATCCCCGTTCAGTTCCCGGGCACCGGCGACATCTTCTCCAGCATCATCGTGGGCAGACTGAAGGATGGCGATCATCTCCGCCATGCCACCCGCATCGCCATGGATACCCTGCGCAACTGGATAGACATCAACAAGGATGACAAGGACAAGAACCGCGGAATTCCGATAGAAAGGCATCTGGGGGACTTGTAGATTGCCATTTAGCAAACACAGAAGCAAGGGAATATCAATTAAGTTATAATGGAAAAGAAAGAAACAAATACACTCAGTATATTTCAGCGCCCAGTATGGGTAAGCCTGTTCGCCCTTACGGCTGCTATCTCGTGGGGATGGGCTTACCCATTGATAAAAATGGGAATGAAGGAATATCAGATTACAGCAGACATGACCGGAAGCAAGATGCTTTTTGCAGGCATCCGCTTCTTCATCTCCGGCATCATCATCCTTGCCATCGCCAGAAGCTCGCATCGTAAATTCGGATTCAAGAAGAAAGCTGTTCAAGAGAATGTCTGGTTCCTTCTCCTCTATGCACTCCTCAACACCACCCTTCATTATGCCTTTTTCTATTTCGGACTCTCGCATAATGCAGGAGCACGTTCGGCGATACTCAATTCGATGAGCGTCTTCACGGTGGTTATCTTTGCCTGCATCTTCTTCAAGAGCGACAGGATGACGTGGCGAAAGGCTTTAGGCTGCATCATTGGCTTCCTGGGCATCCTTGCCTTGAACCTTGGCGGAAAGGAAAGCGGAAGTTTCACATTCCTGGGCGATGGTATGATTATCCTCAATGCCCTGTGTGGAGCCAGTGCTTCCCTGCTGACCCGAGGATTGAGCAAGAGAGTGGATGTTTTCGTAGGAACCGGTTATTCGCTGAGCATCGGTGGAGCCTTGCTGGTGATTCCTGCATTGTTAACGGGTGGCTATCTGCCAGTCATCAGCCTCTGGGGCATCACTATCCTTCTGCTGCTCATCGCCATCTCAACCATCAGTTTCGCTCTCTACAACAAACTATTGAGCTGCAATCCCGTAGGAAAGGTAGCGATATACAATTCGCTCATCCCCGTAGTAGGAGCCATCACCTCCTGCCTCTGTCTGGGCGAAACCTTCTACTGGAAGTATCTGATAGCAGGCGCATTGGCTACTGCCGGAATTTATATCATCAATAAAGGGAAGAAATAAATTCCGGCTGTTGCCCATGCAACCCATATAGAAAGCAAAGCCACCTATTTCAAGATACCCGTTTCGCGCTCCTCATTGTTGATATTCCGCTGTATCTTACGGTAGTCCTTTCCCCGATTGATATTCCAGGCAACACCGATACGGAACAAATTACCTTCCGAATTGTCATAACCACAAACCTGCTTACGGAGTAATGCGTTGACGATTTCTGCTGAATAGGATTTCGGATGAGCCATAAACGGATTATGCATATAGAGCGTAAAATCGAAATCACCCATATGATAACTGGCTGAGGCAGCCAAAGAAGGAGGATTATGCCCGATGTGCTCTCCCTCCATAAAGTTCCAACCGTTATCAGCATACAGTATCACAGTCCATTTTCCCCAATACCCCTGTAATGTTCCACCATAATTATAAGCGGTATAACAATGACTGTACTCATCGCCCTTATTGAAAAAACGGTCAATACCTGCGTTCACAGATAATATAAGGTGGTCGGGGATAATGTCAAACCGGGTATCATTCGTAAGATACAACATATTACAATGGGGCTGATTCGTCTGGGAATAAAGAAACTGATCATTTTCCGTGCGGGTGTATTTTGCCAAATTACAATGACGATTGATACGATACTCTAAGGTAAAATCAGTATTTATCCTTGGTTTACTGAAAGAGAATACCACCCAGTTCTCATATATACTGTTAGGCTTAAGCAAAGGATTACCCACAGTCCATTCCATACTGTTTTTTCGAATACGGGTATCCGAAATCATAGCTATCTGCGAAATATGCTGTGATAATTCACTTCCCAAGCGGATCTGAAACGAAGATGTCAAGGAATAAGCCAATGTGAGTTTCGGACGACAAAGCCAAAAACTAAAATCCTCATCTCCCTGTCGATAAGTCTGATTACTCAACCCGAAGCCAGCCACATAAGTTAAACGGGATGTTCCTTCCTTGAATTGTCCCAAACTACCCTTGATTTGTGCAAAACCATAAATACCCAATGAACGGATACCATTCTCGCTAACCACATCACCCAAATACTGATTATCCATATATTTCCAGTTCAAGTTGGTTCCTGCAGAAAAAGTAAAGGGTTTCAACCGGTTTTCATAGATAGCCTCAGCTATGAGCGAATAGGTCTTTCCATCTACCTGATATTGATAGGGTTCGCCCTCACCTTCATAATAGGCACCTTTTGTTCGAATATAAGTGCCCAAAACATCTGCCGACAAAGACTGATGCTTGCCCAACTGATGATAGAAATACAAATCGAGAGCAGGAGTAAAATCCCTACCCTTGCTGGTTCTGTAAACAGGATACGCAGGCTTTCCAGATTCAGAAAACCACATCTCATTCGATGTATAAGGCTGATTGCTGAAATCCGTGGTAAGCGTTGTTTGGAATACATATAAGGCAGAATCAGCCAGATTATACTTCAACTGCAATGTATTACCATAATTTTGAGTTGCCCCATTCATGATTTTTCGAGATATCTGATACTCAGAACCATCATGTAGAAGATACTGAGCATCCTCATTATATTCGGATGCCTTATTATCCACATAAGTCTGCTCATATAAAATATTCAATTGGCTCTTGCCCCTATTGACAGATGCATAGACATCGTTCGAACCGAGCTTGGTAGTTAGCGCATTGGTCAAGTTGAAGCCCAAACTGCCACCCGATGAATCCCTGCGGGTATGAATATCTATCACGTATGCAATATTCTTTCCATATCTTACGCCAGGGCTGTCGATATAATCTACACTCATAATAGAAGCTACATCCAGCATCTGCACGTCATGCATATTGGCGAGAATGCCATTGATACGAATCTGCACTTCTCCTTTATTATCGGTAGCAGAAATGGAACGACCAGCCTCATCAACCCTGATATGAGGCAAAGCTAACTTTCCCAAAAGCGAAAAACCAGAAAAAGAACGCTGCTTCTGTATATCGCTTGGGAATATCAACTTGCCATCTTCCTTGTTGACTACTCGTGCCGCCTTCACAACAACCTCTTGCAAGGCTATAGAATCATTCGATACCTTCTGGATCTCCTGGGCACTTATTTCTACACAAGAGATCAATGCCCACAACATCACCATAGCTGTTAACAATTTACTTTTCTTCATTGTCATCATATACTTTTCTAAAACTTGTTTTCAGCTGCAAAGGTATCAAAAAGAGAAGACCAAAGCGAAAAATATGACTGACATGAGTCTGACATTTATCAATTAACGAATATTATATCGAGTTTTATACCATCTTTCATAGAATTTCTGTACTTTTGCATTTGAATCTTTAAACAGTATATCATTTAAACAGAATAGATAATATGAAACTGAAAGCATATCATTCCATCCTCATCTTCACCATCCTTGTGATGTCTGCGGCATTCTCCAGCGTAAGCAACTACCGCAAGGCACAGTATGCCATTGTACAAGATATGAACAAAGCTTTGGCTCTGACACTTCAGGAAAATAAATATCAATGGATTACGCCTGATACCATCCAGAGCTACCGCTCACATCTCAGCATCGACCTGCTGAAATCGACCAGTAATCTCTGCTATGTGATGGAAGACAGAAGAAGAGGCAAGAACAATTCCCAGCTGGTAAATAGCGCCAACCTGCTCAGCAGCAAAGAGATGCTTCTCAACGAGCATTCTATCCAAAGTTATGCTAACTGTTCGATGGCAGATGTTTTGAGTATGAGCAACCAGCGGACATCTTTGACGCTTACCCTCATGGCTATGATTTGGGCTATTGCATCGCTATACTATCATCGCAGAAAACAACCCTGGAATCATGAGGCTGATATGTTCGGCACCATGTGCTATTCTCAAGACGAGGATTCCTTCTACAATCAGGAAAACGGACAAGCCATCAAGTTTACTCCGATGCAGCACCAGCTGATGCAACTCTTCTTCAACAATACGCATTATCAACTCTCCAAACAGGAGATTTGTGATGCTCTTTGGCCCAAGAAACCGGATGCCAGCGAAACGCTCTATACCTTGATTCGCCGTATCAAACCGGTGATTGAGCAGAATAGCAACCTCATGATTGAGTCGGAAAGAGGCAAGTCTTACCGACTGATAATCAGATAAGTTCAGAAATGTCAGCCAAATGTCAGGCAAATAACAGTCAAATGTCATACTTGTTATTTGGCAGTTTCCCATCTTCTTCATACCTTTGCAGCTATAATACAAAAGAAGCAAAGATATGAAGAAGATTTTTTTGATAGCAGTTGTCTTGCTGATGATGATAAACTTCATCATCAACTATCACCATGAGGTAGCGAAAGAGCAGCATACACCGATGGCGGATTTCAAAACCAAGGTAGAGATGGCACCTATGAAAGAATACAATGACCCGGACTTCGGCTACGTTGTCAAATATCCTTGCTTCTTCCAGCAGGAGGATACTTCGGTATCGGGATACCAGGGCTATGCCCGCTTCTCATTCACCAATCATGCCAACATCATCCTGGAGAGTTATGTTACCCCCAACTATAGCAACACCCTCCAGGCTTGTGCCGATTCTCTAGCCCAAAAGCTTCATTCGGAAAGGACGATGCAGGCATCGGATAAAGCATTCATCCTCTCCGGTCCTGTCTATGAAAACGGAGTAAGAGTAGATGGCTACAGTCATTACGATAAATTCATCAAGAGTGGCAGAATACTCTTCGTTTATTCCCTCACCTATCCCGACAGCTACAAGCCAGCCATGCCCCGCCTGTTCAAACTCATAGACGACTGGAAGGTTTTAGGGGCATATTAATCTGCTTTGAAGATATCCTCGTAAGCCTCTTGGGATTGTATAAATACAACAATCCCGAGGAAACGTTTCTTTAGAAATCTTTCCTCGGGATTTATCCACAAAAATATTACAAGAAACACTCTTACTTATTTGTCCGGCTCCAATTCCTCTATTGCACAAATGGCTTGTAGCTCGACCTTTTTAATGTGAGGATAAGTCTTCTTATAATTATCTGTCACATCTTTAAAGATACTCTCACCGTCACTATAGAATGTAGCCAAGACAACTGCTCTATAATCTTTGAAAGGCAACAAATACCAAACTTCTGTATTATCAGCATTTTGTTGGATGTTAAGAACTCCCTCCATACGAGTATTTCCTTCACTGTCAGTTATGGTAAGTCTTTTGGTTATAACACCAAAAGGATTATTAGTAGGTGTACGGAAAGTATAATATTTATAGAACTTGTCGTTCTCTATGGCATCGGCTGCGATAGCAGCGGAATCCTCGGAAGAAACGCCTTCAACTAAACATTTTCTATTTACCACATACATCGTTCTATATATCTTCCAACGGGCAGTCCAATTTTTTACTTCTACCTTTAAGATAGCAGAGTTTCCGTCTGAGTCGGTTACGGTTATAGTAGCATTTCCCTCAGAAACGCCACTTACGTATATCTCCTTCTCAGACTCATTTGAAGAACACGAAACCTTGGCAACACTATCATCAGAAGAAGTTGCTGATACTTTGCCTTTAGCTCTATTAACATTCACCTTGCTGCCACTATCGGTATAGGTTGTAAGAGTGTTAATAACAATCTGCTTACCAGTAATTATATCACCGGTTACTTCGTCTTCAGTGAGCTGGATTCCAGAATCATCATCGCTACAACTTGCCAAACAAAGCAAAGCTGCTAATGCCATAAGAATCATTCTAATTTTCATACGCTTCTTTATATTAAAGGATTATAACTAATTAATAAACGCAACTCGTTTTCAAAACTTGCATGAGATTTCTCTTTTTACTTTTTTATATTCTATCACTCTACAAGAGAGTATTACTTTCCGTATTGCTCAAATTCAATATGTACCAACAAGAAGTAGTGAAGAAATTCCTTGCATACTTAATTTTCCAAACAAAACGAGGCAACAGCGATGGAGTAAGCTGGAACTTCTGCTTATAATGAGGATTGATAAACCAAAACTTCTTGTCAACAACAGAGAATTCACATCTTTTTATCAATTTTTCAAATAACTCTATACTTGTTCTGCACTCTTTTATGCTCATCAGCTCGCTTATAGTACCATCTTCCTCTTTGCATAGTTTCAATAATGAATTATACATAGAGTTTGGTAGCAGATGTATGAACGGAAAGTGCGAACAGAGTTTGCTTCGGCAAATCTGTTGATGTCCACCAAACGGCATCTGCCATGCAGGGAATCCGACAAAGAGAACGCCTGTTGACTTTAGAAAACTTTTGAGGTGTAACAGAAATTCTCCTTTCGTTGGAACATGTTCTATTACATCATGTAATAGAATCACGTCAAACTTTTCCTCTTCATTGATTGGCGCAAGGTATTTCATAAAGTCGCAACACACGAATGTGGCATTTTCGCAGATTTCCGAAAAGTATGCTTTCGCATCTATTATTCTACATTCAGCTATGTCTATTCCAGTAACTCTACAGCCAAGTTGGGCAAAGGGAACTAAATTACCTCCTTCGCCACAACCCACCTCTAATACTCTACTTTTCGAAGTCAACTTTTTGAAAGTTGACAAGTAGCTGATGTAAAACTCTTTAGATGTAATTTCCAAATCATGGAAGTACATCCTTCTATCTGTATGTCTTTTCTGCATATCTATATAATGTTTTGACCTTTATCATATAGATACAGATTTGCCAAAAAGACTGCATGCGAAAAGAGACTTTTTACCAAGAGAACCTTATTCCAAACGGAACGGTAAATGTGAATGGACGTTCTGTCCAAACATTCTTAATACAGCTACCATTCGGAATGTACCAATTCATGGTTGGCTCTATAAACAGATTCAGATTTGGTGCAAACTGATATTGGATTCCGATGTTTGCATTTACAGACCATTGTATCGGGAGCGTCAGTTTCCAATCTGTTGTGTATGCAGACTTATCTTCAACGATATAATCTGCATCAGTTTTTCCATATATAGGAATCAGAATACCAGTGCCTACAGAACCATAAGTTGACAATCTCTTGAACTTCATAAATTGATAAGACAGTTTGAAAGGAACACCAAGATAGTGGAGCTTTTGTTCCTTGTCAACACGATAGCTGCCAGTACCAAGAATGAGATATGATTTCAGATAAGAATATTGAAGTCCTGTCTCTAAACTCCATCTTTTACCTATGTTTTTATTTACAGCAATGCTCAATGTTATTGGCTTGTCATGATGTTCTACTTCTACTATTTCTCCACTATTGTGGTCTGCAATATCTGCCATGGCTACATTTTCTGTAGTAGGGTCTGCCTGGGATATGCGATGTAGCTCTTTTGCATAGTCTTCCCATGTCGTGAAATACTTCTCAGCAGGGTTGATTGGGTCTGTTGGCTGGTCCGGACCAGAAGGCAAATCATTAGTAATATCGTTACTTTTCATAAACTTACATACACTCTGTACAAGAGTCGTACCCAAAGAACCTGCAGCCAGTAATTGCCACTTATTCCTTTTGTGAACCTCAATATTTTCTGTAATCCATGATTCCTTATAGAGATTAGGGGCGATGATAGAATCTTTTACCAAGATACTATCAGTTCTATTTACAGCAAACTGCTTTTCATCTTGCAATGTATCTGTTATATTTGCAATTATATTATGTTTTATTTCCGTTGTGTCATCACGCATTGCTGCTATTGTCTCTATGGTTAGTATCTTGTGATAATGAGTACATGGATTCTGCTTTGGGGTACAGTTTGTAGAGTCAACATCGTTCTTTGATGCTGGACTAACTGAACCTTTTATTTTACGTCTGCGTATTATATTGGTATCATTTTCTGAAATAAGCTGTTTTTTGGTTATAAGTTGCTTATATACAGGAATAATGATGAGAACCAATACCATAATTAGTATTGTTCTCTGGCTCAATTTGTTTCTCAACAAAGCCTTAGCTCTCGCTAATTGCGAAGAAGAACTGTGTGGAGCTATATCAAGCAACTTTGCAATTTCCTGATGAGACAAACCATCTAGCACAGAAAGCTTGAATACCTTTTTGTATCCAACTGGTAATTTATCGATTTCAGCCATAATATCCTCGTATTGGATAGAAGATACTGTATTTCTACAATCATCACAGCTGTCAATCACACTTTCATCTATGTCTGATAAAGAAATATACCTAAATGTATTACCCTTTTCTTTGTATTTTAATGCAAGATTAGAAGTTATACTTGTAAGCCATTGACCGAATCTGTTAGGATTCTTCAAATCTTTCAAAGATACAAGCGCTAGTATAAATGCATCTTGGACAAGATCATCTATGACATCCTTGTCCTCTTTAAGAATATTGATACATATACCTTTCATTTTAGGATAATATATCTGATACAATGTGCTGAAAGCACTTTTATCTCCTTGTTTTGCTTTAAATACTAAAGTTTGTATATTTGAATCCATGAGTATATTATTTTGCATAATTTATCTATATATAGATATGAAACCAGCATGAATACTGCACGAAAAATTGTTAAAGAACATAAAAGCGCTTGATTATTTGCATATATCAAATATTAATTGTATATTTGCGGTGGAAATATAAACATCGAAGATTATGGCACTTAAGTTATATCCATTAGGCATACAGACTTTCGAGCGAATCCGCAAGGAAAACAAGCTCTATATCGACAAGACGGAATACGTTTACCGCCTGACTCACACCAGCGGTACCTATTTCTTCTTGGGACGTCCACGCCGCTTTGGAAAATCCCTATTTCTAACCACCCTCCAGAGTTACTTTGAAGGCAAGAAAGACTTATTCAATGGTCTTGCCATCGAAAAGCTGGAAAAGGAGTGGACAGAATATCCTGTGCTCCACTTTGATTTAAGCGGAGGCAAACACATGAATAAAGAACAGCTGGAGAGATATCTCGCATTCATTCTGGAAACAGAAGAGAAGATATGGGGTATCACACAGCCACAAATTGATGCCAATAACCGATTGACAGAACTAATCAATACTGCATACGAGAAATCCGGAAAACAGGTAGTCGTACTTATTGATGAATATGATGCACCCATGCTGGATGTGGCTCACGAGAAAGAACAATTGGATACCTTACGCAATATCATGCGCAACTTCTTCAGTCCTTTGAAATACAGCGAAGCAAAACTGCGCTTTGTCTTCCTGACAGGCATCACCAAGTTCTCGCAAATCAGCATCTTCAGCGAACTGAACAACATCACCAACATATCCATGAATGATGACTATGCTGGTATCTGTGGCATCACCAAAGAAGAACTTCTGATGCAGATGTCGGAAGATATTGAGGAGCTTGCCCGAAGAAGAAACATAACGAAAGAGCAAGTAATCGACAAGTTGAAAGAGAATTATGACGGCTATCATTTTACAAGATTCTCACCTGATATCTTCAATCCATATAGCCTGCTGAATTGCTTTGCTGAAAACAAGTTCGGATCCTATTGGTTTACTTCCGGCACTCCAACTTATCTCATCAATATGATGCGCAAATATCAGGTAGTTCCTACAGACTTCATCACACGAGTGGAGGCTGATGCCAGTGAGTTTGATGCTCCTACGGAGAATATGCCAACCATCATGCCGCTGCTTTACCAAAGTGGATATATCACAATCAAGGAATATCATGAAGACTACAACTATTACGTTCTTGATGTTCCTAACAAGGAGGTAGCAGATGCTCTTCGTCATATTCTCTCTGCTTACAGACTATCGGTCGGCATCAACTTCGACAGTAAAACTGGGAATATCGAAAATTGGATAATCAAAAAAGCATAAGATAAAAATATCTGCCTGCGACATCATAGAGGAAGGTATGGTCTATGCATAGATAAGACAGCTTTCTGATACATCTAAGAAACAAAAAAGAAACGTTTATTATGTCAATATTCAGTCGCCTCTTTGAAAGGAAAAACAATCTCACCGTAAGCTCTGACATCAAGAAGAAAGATGCCAGAAGCAGGAACATTGCCTTCGTGGATACCGAAGTGGGACTGAAAGACCATAAAATACATGATATCGGAGCATTGCGTTATGACGGAGCCAACTTTCACCAAGCATCGCAGACGGCACTGAACAAGTTCCTGCAAGAAGGAAAGGTTGACTATATCTGCGGTCATAACCTCATTCATCACGATGCCCGCTATCTCCAACTCAACGGCATACTGATAGATACCCTCTATCTCTCCCCACTCCTCTTCCCCAAGCGCCCTTACCATCATCTGGTAAAGGACGACAAACTGATGAGCGAGCAGATGAACAATCCTGTCACCGACTGCGAGAAAGCCAAGGAGCTTTTGATGGATGAAATCGCTGCATGGAATCAATTATCAGAAAGGAAGAGGAAAATCTTCACCTTGCTGCTCCAGAATGAAGAGGAATTCAGAGGATTCCTGATGTATGTGGGAGCCATCGAAAAGGATGATGCAATCATAGAAGTTTCAGAATTCATTCATTCTGAATACAAGAATCATATTTGCGCCCATGCCGACATTCCGGCACTTGCAGCCCAGTCGCCTTGCGGCTTGGCATACGCCTTGGCCCTCATAGGCACAGACGATTACCAATCTGTAACCCCAGGTTGGGTACTCTTCCATTATCCCGAAGTAGAACATATCATCTATATGCTCTGCCATACCCAATGCACCGATGGCTGCGAGTATTGCAACCGCATGCTCGACATTCATCACAACCTGAAACAACTCTTCGGCTATGATGCCTTCCGTACCTATGACGGCGAACCGCTGCAAGAACAGGCATCGCAGGCTGCAGTGGATGGTAAGTCATTATTGGCGATATTCCCTACAGGTGGCGGCAAATCGCTCACCTTCCAGTTGCCAGCCCTGATGGATGGCAGAACCATACATGGACTCACCGTGGTTATCTCGCCTCTGCAATCATTGATGAAAGACCAGGTAGATAACCTCGCAGACCGCGGTTTCACCGATGCCGTAACCATCAACGGTCTCCTCGACCCTATCTCCCGCTCCCTAGCCATCGAACGAGTGCAGAGTGGAGATGCCACCATATTATATATAGCACCAGAGATGTTGCGCTCCAAAACCATCGAGCGCATCCTCATGGCACGGCATGTGGTGAGATTCGTCATTGACGAAGCCCACTGCTTCTCTGCATGGGGACAAGACTTCCGGGTGGATTACCTATACATCGGTAAATTTATCAAGGAATATCAGGAACGCAAGTTTGGCAAGGATGCCATGACCCGCAACCATGGTCAAACCCTGATACCCGTATCTTGCTTCACCGCCACTGCGAAACAGAAGGTGGTGCAGGACATCTGCGACTATTTCAAGCATTGGCTGGGCACCGATCTCCAGCTCTTCGCCTCATCAGCCTCACGTACCAACCTGCACTATTCCGTTATCCACGTAGATAGTGACGGCAACAAATACAATCTCCTGCGCTCGCTGGTAGAGCAGGCTGATTGCCCTACCATCATCTACGTATCCCGCACCAAGCGAACCCGGGAACTCGCCCAGAAGCTGACACGTGACGGTATATCCGCCCTGCCCTATAATGGCAAGATGGATGCTGATGAGAAGATACACAATCAGGATGCCTTCATGAGCGATAAGGTAAGAATCATCGTTGCCACCTCCGCCTTCGGTATGGGAGTAGATAAGAGCGATGTGGGTCTGGTTATCCACTACGACATCTCCGACTCTCTGGAGAACTATGTACAGGAGGCAGGACGTGCAGGAAGAGACCCACACCTCAATGCCAAATGCTATGTACTCTATAGCGATGAGGACTTGGACAAGCACTTCATCCTGCTCAACCAAACCAAGCTGAGCATCAGCGAGATACAACAGGTATGGAAAGCCATTAAGGATTTTACCAAGCAGCGTCCACATGTAAGTTGTTCGGCACTGGAGATAGCCCGTCAAGCTGGTTGGGATGACTCGGTATCCGACATAGAAACCCGTGTCCGCACCGCCCTTTCTGCTCTAGAACAGAGCGGATACATAGAGCGTGGCAACAACATTCCGCACGTCTATGCCACAGGTATCACCGTCAAGAACATGGACGAGGCAAGACTGCGCCTCACCGAATCACCCCTGTTCTCTGAAGATGAGATGCAGAATGCCATACGCATCATCAAGTCGCTCATCACCCAGAAGCATATAGCCAAGGCACAGGATAGCGAGGCAGAATCCCGCATCGATTACCTCGCCGACATCCTAGGACTCAGCAAGCGAGACGTCATCTCCTCCGTTGACCGAATGCGACAGGAAGGCATCCTTGCCGATACCCATGACATCTCTGCCTATCTGCAAGACATCAGCAACAAGCAACGCAAGCCTCAGCAGATGCTGGAAAACTTCGCCAAACTGGAAAGATACATTCTGGAACATATCCCGGATGAATCGCTGCATATCACATACAAGCAACTCAATGACAATGCCGTACACGACGGCATCAACACTTCAACAGAAAAGAAAATCCGCACACTGCTATACTTCCTGGCAGTAAAGGGATATGCGCACAAGAAGGAAGACGGCGTCCGCAATCTTATCGTGACAAGAGACAAGGATATAGAGACCATCATCAAGCGATTCGAAAGACGAATTGAGGTTTGCCGATTCATCATCGAAAGACTATACAGCCTGGCTGAAGAAAACAGTAAAACTATAACAGAAGAGAGCAACAACAGCTCTTCTGAAGAAAAGAATCCTTCTGAAGAAAAAGGTTTAGGAAAAGCCTCTGGCGCAACAGACAATAGAAAAGAGAAGCCTCTTCAATTCTCGGTAGTTGAACTTCTGAACGATCTGAAATCCAGCAACCAGTCACTCTTCTCCGACTTCTCTTCCCTGCAGTTGGAAGACGTGGAGGAAGCCTTGCTCTATCTCTCCAAGATAGGAGCCATGAAGCTGGAAGGAGGATTTCTGGTGCTTTACAATGCGATGGCAATTAAACGCATCAAGGAACCTCGCCTCCACTATAAGCAGGAGGATTACCGCATGCTCAACGAATTCTACAAGCAGAAGATTCAGCAGATTCACATCGTGGGCGAATATGCCAACCTGATGGTAAGAGATTACGATGCCGCCCTGCAATATGTGCAGGATTACTTCCAGATGGACTACCATTGCTTCATCTCAAAATACTTCAAGGGCAACCGGGAGACTGAGATAGAGCGCAACGTAACACCTTCGAAGTATAAGAAACTCTTCGGAATACTCTCCAAGCGACAGAAGGAAATCATCGACGACCACGAGTCCCGCTGCATCGTAGTCGCTGCCGGTCCTGGCAGCGGCAAGACACGTGTGCTCGTACATAAGCTTGCCTCTCTCCTGCTGCTGGAAGATGTAAAGCACGAACAACTTCTGATGCTTACTTTCTCTCGTGCAGCCGCTACCGAATTCAAGCAGCGACTGATGCAACTCATCGGCAATGCCGCCCATTTCGTAGAGATCAAGACCTTCCATTCCTACTGCTTCGACCTGCTGGGCAGGGTTGGCAATCTGGATGAGGCTGGAGATGTGGTTAAGCAAGCCGCCGAAATGATCAACAATGGAGAAGTGGAGCCCAATCGCATCAGCAAGACCGTGCTCGTGATCGATGAGGCGCAAGACATGAGCAAGGATGACTATGCCCTTGTCTCTGCTCTGATGAAAGCCAACGAAGAGATGAGGGTGATTGCCGTAGGAGATGATGACCAGAACATCTATGAGTTTAGAGGTTCCAACTCGCGGTATCTCTATGAATTGACCCAGACAAAACACAGCCGTTTCATCGAGATGACCGAGAATTACCGCAGCCTTCGCCACATCGTGGATACTGCCAACGACTTTGCCCGAAACATCCGCCAACGAATCAAATCTACCCCTATCATCTCCATGAGTCAAGAAGATGGAGAGGTAAGAATCGTGAAGCATCCATACGAGATTCAGGAGAAAAAGGCTTATATGTATCAGCCTATCCTAGAAGATGTTACGCGATTACTGGGAAGTAACACTTCAAAAGAAGCCGATGCATCTTCCCGCAAGAAGAACGAAACCATCAGCATCCTCACGCAGACCAATGAAGAGGCAGTCATCATGCTGGCTCTTCTTCACAGTCATGGCATCAAGGCCAAGCTGGTGCAATCAATGGACGGCTTGCGCTTCTGGAATCTGGCAGAGGTAAGATACCTCTTGAAGAAGATAGACCAAGGCATCAAGGAGACGAAATCCCCTATCATCCCTGATGATATTTGGGAAACAACCAAGCAGCAGACATTCCAAAAGTATGCCACCAGCCAGGCATTGCCATATCTGCACCGCAGCCTCCAGATATTTGAGCAGACCAATCGTGCCAAGTACTACAGCGACCTGAGGGAGTTCGTGTTCGAATCATCAGTAGAAGACTTCTGTGACATCTCGAAATCAGACATTGTGGTCAGCACCATCCACAAGGCAAAAGGCCATGAGTTCGACCATGTACTGATGCTCATTACCCATCCCGAACATCCTACTGATGACATACTGCGCCGATACTATGTGGGCATGACCCGTGCCAAGCGTACACTAACCATCCACACCAACGGCAATCTCTTCGACAGTCTGAAAAATGCCCAGCATCTCTATGATGCCCAAGCCTACGATGAGCCCAACGAAATAGTGCTTCAGCTCTCACACAAGGATATAAACCTGGGCTTCTCCAAGCCTCACAAGGACGCTATCCTTTGCCTGAGAAGCGGTATGCCGCTAACCTATCACGACCATTGCCTCTGTCTCCCATCAACAGGCAGAGACATAGCCCAGCTCTCCATCAAGATGAAAGAGAAACTAGGCAAATGGGAGTTGAAAGGCTACAAGGTAACCGCTGCCCGAATCCGCTTCATCGTGGCATGGAAGTCAAAGGATGCACCTAGGGATGAGAAGGAATCTGCCATCGTGCTCGCAGATTTGGTGATAAAAAAATAAGGTAAGCTCCTGGAACCTTATCTACAAGCACAACCTACGATAAGTATTCTTATCCACTAAGAGAATTAGGCTGGGATATTGATGAAATCATCAACCCTGTACTCTTTTCCCAAAAAGAATGGGAGGAGAACCATTATACCTTATTCAATCATAACGTAAATAAGGAAGGAATTGCAATATGATAAAGGGAGTTACAAATTTTACTGCACAACAACTGTTTTACACTCGCACAACACGTGTTATGCGAGCGCATAACAGCTGATATGCAAGCGCACAACAGCTGTTGTGCGACTGACGGAAGTGACTTTCCCGGCAACATATACTTACTGTTCCAACAACTTATCCTACTTCTTCCGACAACTTATAAAGGCTTCTTACGATGCTTATTCCTATTGATAAGCAGTTCTAACCCACATCAATAGCACCGCTCATTCGTATCAATCAAACCGCTCATCCATATTAGTGCCATTTTTATTTGGTAGTTTAAGAATAAAAGATTACCTTTGTATCGCTAAACAGAAAGAAGAAAACGATGGCTATTAAATATGAAATCCATTATCTTCCCAATGCAGGAGGAAATGAAGAGACTCGCCGATTCGCCCATATCTTTGAGCAAACAGCTATGACTGACAAGGAGATGATCAGCCGAATCGCCAGACATAGCTGTCTGGGAGAAGGAGAAGTTTCGTCCGTACTCATGAAACTGCGTGATATCATAGAAGAAGACCTGCAGGATGGAAGACGTGTCAACATTCCGGAAATAGGTTATCTCTCGCTCTCGGTAGATCTGGATATGGATGACCTGAAACCCGACAATAAAGTGAGAGCTGAATATGTAAGCGTAAGAGGCATCAAGTTTCGCCCCAATGCAGACCTGCTGAAACAGGTGAAATATAATACCCATTTCGAGAAATCACAATATACTTCCCGCTCCTACCCTTTCTCTGAAGATGCATTGAAGGAGAAAATAAGAGAGTATCTGCAGCATAACCGTTCCATTAACAGAAAAGTACTAGAAGCGGAATTTCATATCCGTAAACAGACAGCACTCAACTGGCTGAAGAAACTGGAAAAATCCGGATTTCTGATTAAAGAAGGTTCCCGGAATGCGCCGGTTTATTTCCTGGCAGAAGAATAGGAGCCCATCGGATGATAGGTCTCATCATGATAGAACTCTCTAGATGACTGCAAGCCATAGCCTCCGCGACCATCTAGGCTTCATTACATTAAATCTACACCCTAAAGATAAAGTAATATGCCAAATAAAGAAGAAAAGAAAATAACAGAGCAGAGTTCGCTCTACGAACATCTGGAAAAGATGAGCGTGGAAGAACTTACCGCTCATATCAATGCAGAAAACAAGAAGGTGGCTCTGGCGATAGAAGAAGCATTACCCACCATCAACCAACTGATTTCCGCCATTGAAGGGCAGCTGAAGAAGGGTGGTAGACTCTTCTATGCAGGTTGCGGAACGGGCGGAAGACTGGCTACGCTCGATACCATCGAAGTGCAGAACACCTATGGCATCGACGGTTCACAGATACAAGCCATCTTCCCCGGAGGCATCGGCTGCCTTACGCAAACCAGGGAATCAAGAGAAGACGACCTGGAAAATGGTTGGCACCAGCTCTGCGATAAACATATCTCAAAGCTGGATTTCGTGCTGGGCTTCTCGGCAAGCGGCACCACACCCTTCGTGCTCGCCATCCTGAAACATTGCAAGGAGGCTGGCATTCCTACGGGATGCATCGTCAACAATCCTCATGCTCCCATCGCCCAAGCAGCCGATTATCCCGTAGAAGTAATCACGGGACCGGAGTTCGTGACGGGAAGTACCCGTATGAAAGCAGGTTCTTCGCAGAAGATGATTCTGGATATGATCAGTACTTCTCTCCAGATTCGACAAGGACGGGTGGAAGGCAACAAGATGGTGAATGCCAAGCTTATCAATCATAAACTCATCGACCGTGCCTGCCGTATCTTCATGGAACGCAATCCGCAATATACGGACTACGAGGAAGTGAAACAGCTGATTCTGGAATCAGGAAGCGTAAAGAAGGCGGAAGACTTGCTGAAGAGTAAAAGCGATTTAGATATTTAGATAGAGTTAGACCAAACTTCACCTTATATAAATAGAACTATCAAGATTTCACCTTATATAATAGGACTATATGGCAAAGAAAGCAATTGTAATGGGTGCCACATCGGGCATCGGAATGGAAGTGGCAAAACTGCTTGCTGCAAAAGGATGGCAGGTAGGAATTGCCGGAAGAAGAATTGAAAGATTGCAGGCTCTGATTTCGCAGGGCGGCATTACCTGCTACCAGCAAATAGACGTGACTTCTCCCGATGCTCCTGCCCAACTTCTCGAACTAATCGATAAGTTGGGAGGCATGAACCTCTACTTCCATAGTTCCGGCATTGGCTGGCAGAATAATACGCTGGATATAGAAAAGGAGTTGAAGACACTGGAAACCAACGGCTTGGGATTCACAAGAATGGTGGATACGGCATTCAATTGGTTTGCTACTCATCATCAGAACAATTCAAAAGCCCGCATTGCCTGCATCACTTCCATTGCCGGAACCAAAGGTCTCGGTGCCGCCCCAGCCTACTCTGCCACCAAGCGATTCCAGAACCATTATCTGGAATGCCTGTCGCAGCAGGCACGGATGCGTCATCTCCCCATCGCAATCACAGATATCCGACCAGGTTTTGTAAAGACCGACCTTATCGCAGGCAGCAGCTATCCGCTACAGCTCAAACCGGAAGATGTGGCGAAGCACATCGTGAATGCCATCGAAAACGGAAAGGAAGTAAAGGTGATAGACTGGAGATATGATATCCTCGTCTTCCTCTGGCGACTCATACCTAGATGGTTATGGACGAGATTGAAGATTACAACATAACATCTTTATTCCTTTCTGATGACAATCGTCTTGAACCAGTCTTTCAATACTCCAGCATATTGATCCTGCGAATCAGACAGCAGGATGACAACCTGGGAACCATCTTCCAGCTTGGGTCCCAGACACATACCTTCGTAATTGGCAAAGGAACGCTTGGAAAGTGACAAGCCGGTTTTCCATTCCACAAGCAAATTCTTCTTCAAGAAAGGAGTATCTGATGAAAACTTCTCTTTCAAAGCAAACTCCTCAGAATTCAAAGGATTAATCTGATAGAGTTTACACTTGCAGAAAGCCCCAATCTTAATCTTCGGGATAAATGCCTCACGCTCCAAAACCAGAAGCTGTCCATCGGGCAAGGCGCAAAGCTCACTCACACCCATCACATAGATATCTGCTTTCTTATGGGTAGAAGGTTGATCCATCTGATAGGCATAGGCTGTCATGTAACGAGAGGCTTTCTTGCTACTCTCTTGCTCGCTATACTCTTCCTTGTTACGATTTTCCTCTATTTTTCCCCAATCATACCTCATCAAACGAAGCTGGTTGGCCAATCCGTTTTGAGGAGTAGCAGGCTGTCCGTCTTTGCGGAGCGTGCTCTCAGGAATCGTCCAGAGATACTGACGGACGGAATCAAAAGCCAGAGACTCAAAATTATAATTGGGATAAAAATCAGAAGAAGGCCATCTGCTCTCCCAAAGGTTCTGCTGATAGCTAATCTTGGGAGCATTAGCCGAAGTAGGCAGAACAGGATACTCCTTTAAACGGCAATATCCTTCGCTTGTTATCACCAAGGTAGAATCAGAAGCCTTCACGATGGCTTCGTGGTCAAAGCCTTTCTCCTGCCCCTGCCAAAACTTTCCGTCGTTCAGCGTTCCATCTGTTCTCTCGGTAAACCCAAGGTTCTCTACCTGTTCCAATTCGCCGGTCTTGGGATTCACCTGAATCCGGAAGTTGAAGTACAGGGCACTATCCGACTTGTCGCTTACCACCGCATAGATATCATCATGCAGATGAGCAATGCCACTGTAGTTGCCCGCAGCCACGGTTTTCGGAAAAGCTTTCTGAGGATTCTCTCTCACTACTTTCCAATCCTGTGCTCCAGCCAACAGACTGAATGCCAGGAAGATGGACAGAATATTACAACGCAGCATAAGTCAATACAAATTCCATGGTTAACTCGAAATCTACATGCGCCATCTTTCCGCTCTTGAGATTCTCCACATCACACGACCAATCTGCCATCGTATCAAACGGCTTCACCCGCATATCCTCAAACATTAGATTTTCTTCAGAGAATAACTTGAAGACCGTTTCCTTGGCACACCAATGCACCAGCTTGGCATCCAGATCTTCCGCCTTCTCATCCTTGCGCAGGAATTTGGATGCGATGCGCTCTACCCTATCGCTGAAGTATTCGATATCCACCGCCACTTCCTGATTTTTGGAAAGGATAAGCGCAGCATAACTCTTGGTATGCGAAACGCTGATATGATAACCACGGAACAATGGCTTGCCAGCCTCGTTGTGGGTAATGTCACCTGCATGAGAAAGCAAGCCCTTGGAAGCCCCATTCGTCTTGAGCATCTCATACATTAATGCACGAATGGCAAGAAACTCCAGTTTCCTGCCATCGTTCTTATATTTCTCTTCCAACTGAGAGCGGTAAGCCTGCAGATGAGAATACTGCTCGAACAACTGTTCTACAGTTTCATCCATCTGCCATAAACCAAGACTCACTCCCGGATAAACTTCTCGTATATTGACAACTGCCATATTTTTTATATTCTGATATTGATGAATACTGATGATTACTTAGAAGAATCCTCCACGTTATCTTTCAAAGGATGTACCGTCACCTTAATCTTGCTGATGCGACGCTCCTCTATCTGCATAACCTCGAAAGTATAGTTCTTATAATCTATCTTCTCGTGCATACTTGGGAAATCGCCTTTGATTTCCAAGAGCAGACCAGCCAGAGAATCAGCATCACCCTCAACCTCCTCGAACTCTTCGTCATCTACATTCAGGATTTTACAGAAATCAGAAAGAAGCGTTTTACCTTCAAAAACAAAGGTGTTGTAATTTAATTTCGAGTAGAACTTCTCCTCCTCATCGTATTCATCATTGATCTCACCTACAATTTCCTCCAGAATATCTTCGAGAGTAACAATACCCGATGTACCTCCGAACTCATCTACCACAATGGCGATATGAACCTTGTTGTCCTGGAAATCGCGAAGCAGATCATCTATCTTCTTGGTTTCAGGAACAAAGTAAGGAGGACGAATCAGGCTCTGCCAACGGAAGTTGGAAGACTTCGTAAGATGAGGCAATAAGTCCTTGATATACAGTACACCACGAATATTATCTGTATTATCCTGATAAACAGGAATACGACTGTAATTATTCTCTTCAATGCACTTTAATACTTCTGGATAAGAACTACGGATATCCAGGTCAACAATATTCTGTCGGCTGGTCATCACCTCCTTGGCTGTTTCATCGCCAAAGCGGATGATACCCTTCAGCATGCTCTGCTCGTCCTTGATATCATTCTTATCTGTCAGTTCCAGAGCTTGTTCCAAGTCATCAACACTCAGCACATGATTTTCCTTCTGTATAATCTTTTCTGCAAGAATTCCACTTTTCAGCAAGATCGTTTCTAAAGGCCAAAACAACTTTCTGGCAAACAGAATTCCCCCTACGCACCGGCGACAGAACTTCAGAGGATCCTGGCGGGCATACACTTTCGGCATAATCTCACCAAAAAGCAAAAGCAAGAAAGTAAGAATAACCGTAATAATCAGGAACTGAAGCCAATAAGCTTTAGGACCAAACTCTACGATTCCTGCGAATACATAATTAAGGAGCATGATGATTGTGACATTCACAAAATTATTGGTTATCAAAATGGTAGCCAACGTACGTTCAGAATCATCACGCAACATCTGTATTTTCTTATCGGCATCAGTCTTTTCATCCTCAAGTTCCGCAACATCAGTTGGTGATAAACTGAAAAAAGCAATTTCGGAACCACTGGCAAAAGCAGACATGCCTAACAATATAGCTGCAAGTACAGCAGCTACAATAACCCCGGCGGAAGGCTGCATCAGCATCACATCACCGAAGGCATCAGTTATGGTGGATATATCCAATTTCTGAGCTAAAAATTAATAATTATTGTTCTTTAGTAGCAGGGCGAGTACTCAACATCTCCATATTATCTACATAGATTTCTGTAATATATTGTCTTCTACCCTGCTTGTCATCATAGGAGCGGTAGCGGATTCTTCCTTCCACATAAAGGCGGTCACCCTTATGCACATACTTCTCTACTACCTTTGCAAGCCCACGATAAAAAACAAGATTGTGCCAATCTGTATGGTCTGGCACTTGGGTACCATTAGGCAAAGTATATCCTTTCTCTGTAGTTGCAAGAGAGACCTGAGCTACTGCCTGATCTGCTTCGAAATAATGAATGTCAGGATCTTTACCTACATTACCAATTAGCATAACCTTGTTCATGACACGAATCTTTTAAATTTCTGAATATTTTATTTCCACATTCCCAGATAGCGGAAATGGAAATTCTTACCTTTTGCAGATGGGAACTGGCTGCGTGAATCTACACAATCGCGCAGATAATCTACGATGCGATTGTAACAATCCAAACCTGATTCAGCTTTAACATCCGCAACGAAATGAGTATCACGGTACTCAAACTTTCCTGTAGCCGGTACCATCACAACACGCTTGAAATCAAGTGATCCTTCATACCAGCCTGGAGCCTCTTGAGCCAAACTGGCAACAACAGGATTCTCCATTCTCTCTGCAGGAGTAGGAGTACGCAATGCTTTCTTATCCTTAAAATCCTGCATAGTTTGCGCCGTAGTCTTTATCACAATAAAATAAACACGTGGGCGTACCTTATATCTTTTTGGATACGTCAAATCGCTAGCGGCATACTCACGAACATCTGCCTCTAGCTCCGCATCCATCTCAATCTCAGGAATACTCTTTAAAAAATCAATAGCATCATCAACACTAGTAACTAATGTCTCCTGACCAAAATATCTTAAATATAAATTCATAAATGGGTATGTTTCTCGAGTTCAAAAAAAGAGCGGAAAACGGGACTCGGACCCGCGACCCCAACCTTGGCAAGGTTGTGCTCTACCAACTGAGCTATTTCCGCTTATAAAAACAACAATAAAAGTGAAGAGGAGGAGACTCGAACTCCCACGACACAATTGTCACTACCCCCTCAAAGTAGCGCGTCTACCAATTCCGCCACCTCTCCAACACTAAGCTAATTAAACATTGTGCCCAAGACAGGACTCGAACCTGCACGTTGTGAAACACACGCACCTGAAACGTGCGCGTCTACCAATTCCGCCACTTGGGCCCTAAACTTAAACCTATCTTGGTTTATTATAAAAAATAATCGAGCGGAAAACGGGACTCGGACCCGCGACCCCAACCTTGGCAAGGTTGTACTCTACCAACTGAGCTATTTCCGCATGTAAGATAACAATACCTGTGAAGAGGAGGAGACTCGAACTCCCACGACACAATTGTCACTACCCCCTCAAAGTAGCGCGTCTACCAATTCCGCCACCTCTCCAAGTATATTGCCATCAATTATCTAACCAAGATAAAGCTTGATGTTGTTTCCAAAAAATGAGCGGAAAACGGGACTCGGACCCGCGACCCCAACCTTGGCAAGGTTGTGCTCTACCAACTGAGCTATTTCCGCAGTTTTTCCTATTACTTAGGAGCATTCCTCTGAATGCGAGTGCAAAGGTACTACTTTTTTCTGAATTACCAAACTTTTCTTCGATTTTTTTGAAAAAAAATGTGCATTTTGCCCTTTTTAGTGAGCAAAACACACATTTTAAGCCTTATTTTGCCGATTTTTAAACTCATCCGGCAGAAAAATCGGGAAAAATGAAAATTATACTAATCCATCCTACTGCGATAATCTTCGTAGCTGAAATCTCTTAGAGTTTCCAATTTTCCATCTAAATGTACGATTCCTATTGATGGATGAGTGATTCCATTAAAGGTATTTGTCTTTACCGTAGTGTAATGCAGCATATCTTCGAAAATAACATTCTCGCCTATTTGCAATTCATGGTCAAATTTCCAGAAGCCCATAAAATCTCCACTCAGACAACTGTTGCCACCTATTCTATATATATGTGCACCCTCAGGAGCCTTCGTCGGATCATCAACCTCCAGGGTTTCTGCATTTCTGACAGCTGGCATATACGGCATCTCCAGACAGTCGGGCATATGACAGGTAAAACTGGCATTTATGATAGCTGTCCTGATACCTTTATCCTCAACCACATCTACTACTTGAGTTACAAGCGGCCCGGTCTGCCACCCAAAGGCACTACCAGGTTCCATGATAATTTTAAGATGAGGATAACGCTGATGAAATCCCTTTATTATATTAATAAGGTGTTCCACATCATAATCCTTCCTGGTCATCAGATGACCTCCACCGAAATTGATCCATTTCAGCTGCGGAAACCAAGGAGAGAATTTCTCTTCGATATGAGCTAACGTACGTTCAAAGACATCCGCCCCACTCTCGCAGTGACAATGACAATGGAATCCTTCTATATCTGAAGGCAAAGTTTGAGGCAATTTATCTGCCGATACACCGAATCGGGTTCCAGGTGCACACGGATTATACAGCAATGTTCCGACTTCAGAATATTCCGGATTTACTCTCAATCCCAGTCTGATGTCAGAATTTGCCCTACGAGCCCGTTCATGATATCGCTCATATTGCGTAAGCGAGTTGAAAGTAAGATGACTTGAGCATTGTGCTATCTCATCAATCTCATAATCGGTATAAGCCGGCGAAAAAGTATGCGCTTTACTGCCAAATTCATGATACGCCAGTTTTGCCTCGCTAAGAGAGCTGGCCGTGGTCGAAGAAATATACTCTCTGAAAATCGGAAATGTCTTCCAAAGAGCATAAGCCTTAAAAGCTAGAATAATTTCCATATCGGCACGCTCAGCCACACTCTTGATGAGCGACAGATTGTGTCGCAAACGTTCTTCCTCTAAAACGTAAATTGGTCGATGAATCTCATTAAAATTTGCTAAATTTACTTGCATAACTTGATAAATATTAATTTTATGGTGCAAAGATAGCTTTTTATCCCGAATATAATTGCTAGTTTGCGTTTTTTTTAATACTTTTGCATCATAAAAATCATTTTGACGATGAAATTAGCGATAATGACCAAGTCCACATTCTTTGTGGAAGAAGATAAAATACTATCCTCGCTGTTCGACGAGGGCATGGACAACCTGCATCTTTTCAAGCCAGGTTCGTCACCAATGTATGCTGAGCGACTGCTCACGTTACTGCCTGAAGACTATCTTCGCAAGATTACTGTTCATGATCATTATTACCTCAAACAGGAGTATGATTTAGCAGGAATCCATATAGACGATCCGCTAGCACCGGTACCGGATGGATACAAAGGCAAGTTCAGTCGCACCTGCACAGATCTCTCGATGCTGAAAGAGATGAAGAAGAAATCAAACTATGTGTTTCTGAAAAACATCTTCGACTGTATTGAGTTTAAAGATGAAAAGTCTTCCTTCAATCTGCAGCAGCTTGAGAATGCAGCCAAGGCAGGACTCATAGACAAGAAGGTATACGCCTTGGGAGGCATGAGTCTGGAAAATCTCAAGATTGCCAAGGAACTCGGATTTGGAGGAGTAGTAATCTGTGGAGATCTCTGGAACCGATTCGACATTCACAACGAGCGCGATTTCAAAGAGCTGATTCTTCACTTCGAGAAATTGAGAAAGGCTATCAGCTAATACTGAGGTTCCCGAAAAAAGATTCATCCCCCTACATGAAAACAGATAAAAATAACTATTAATACACATAAACACTAATAGAAATGAGTGACAAAAACTCTTTTTTGGTATTCTCTGGTACTAACTCGAGATACCTTGCAGAAAAAATCTGCGCTAGTTTAGGTTGCCCACTGGGTAATTTGGTTGTAACCAAGTTCTCTGATGGTGAATTTGGCGTATCTTTCGAGGAGTCTATCCGCGGACGCGATGTTTTCCTCGTACAGAGCACATTCCCTAATTCAGACAACTTGATGGAGTTGCTCCTGATGATTGACGCAGCAAAGCGTGCTTCTGCCCGCAATATTATTGCTGTTGTTCCTTACTTCGGATGGGCCCGTCAGGATCGCAAGGACAAGCCACGTGTCAGCATCGGCGCTAAACTGGTAGCCGACTTGCTCAGCGTTGCCGGTATCGACCGTCTCATCACCATGGATCTCCATGCCGACCAGATTCAGGGCTTCTTTGATGTTCCTGTAGATCACCTCTATGCATCTGGCGTTATTTTGCCATACCTGCAGAGCTTACGCCTCAAGGATATGGTCATTGCTTCTCCAGACGTTGGTGGTTCTAAGCGTGCCAACACTTATGCTAAGTACTTTGGCTGCCCTCTCGTGCTCTGCAACAAGACCCGTGCTCGCGCCAATGTAGTAGCAAGCATGCAGATTATCGGTGATGTAAAAGACAAGAATGTTGTCATCATTGATGATATGGTCGATACAGCCGGTACTATCACGAAGGCTGCCGACATCATGAAGCAGGCTGGTGCAAAGACTGTTCGTGCATGTGCATCTCACTGCGTGATGAGTGGTCCTGCATCTGAGCGTGTCCAGGATTCAGCTCTTGAGGAGATAGTATTCACTGATTCCATCCCTTACACCAAGCGTTGCGCAAAGGTTAAGCAGATTTCTATTGCAGATATGTTTGCAGAAACCATTCGCCGTGTTGAGGATAACGAGAGTATCTCTTCCCAGTATCTGGTATAAGGAAATATCATCATACAAGTTTACAAGGAGTCTTTCTTTTAAAAAGGAAGACTCCTTTTTTATGATTCCATTCTTCCCCTGTTTCTAATCTACATTCACAATTCACTTTTCACAACTACAATAACACTGTTCATTGTTCGATTTCAACAAAAAAAATCCTGTATCCCAAAAAGAGATACAGGATTCATATATTTATAATGTGACAATGTCGCTATTATATTAGTTCAACCACTTCACGTAGCAGAAGTCCTGACGGTGTGGCAACTTATCATTCTTAGGATACATACGTACGCCTGTCTTGAATGAACCAGCATTGATTGGCTCAATCTCAGCCTCGAATGTAAAGTTGTTACCCTCGTGACCAACCATCTTGAATGGATAAACAGCATAAATCTGCTTGCCATCCTCTGGCTGATCTTTCAATACAACAAGCTCCAAGCCTACTGCATCGTTCAAGCCCTGCTCATCGATAACATACTGAACCTTAATCTTCTGACCAGTCTCAGCAGCCATCAGCATGCAGTCGTCCTTAGATACAACGTGGATACCATCCCAACGCTCTGCAACGCTCTCCTTCCAGAGTGCAATCTCCTTAGCAAGTGCATTGTCGTTAGCGCTCAACTTCTTGAAGCGGGCAGCCTCCTTATTGTAGAACTTATCATAGTAGTCATCCAACTGGCGCTTCATTGTATAGTGAGGAGCGATAGTAGCAATAGAGTTCTTTACTACCTGGATCCACTCCTTGCTGAAGCCTTCCTTATTCTTGTTGTAATACATAGGGATGATGTCGTTCTCCAAGAGGTTGTAGATAGTAGCAGCATCAAGCTGATCCTGGTAACCCTGGTTCTGGTATGTACGCTTCTCAGGAAGAGCCCAACCAGCACCCTCGCGGTAACCTTCTACCCACCAACCATCAAGTACAGAGAGGTTGACAACACCATTCATCTCAGCCTTCTCGCCAGATGTACCAGAAGCCTCCAATGGACGTGTAGGAGTATTCATCCAGATATCAACACCTGAAACCAGACGGCGAGCCAAAGTCATATCGTAGTCCTCGAGGAAGATAATCTTGCCGAGGAACTCAGGACGCTGACTGATCTCGAAAATCTTCTTGATCAAGCCCTGACCTGCACCATCAGCTGGGTGAGCCTTACCTGAGAAGAAGAACAATACTGGGTGCTCAGGATCGTTAACGATCTTAGACAAGCGTTCCAAGTCGGTGAAGAGCAGGTGAGCACGCTTGTATGTAGCGAAACGACGGCAGAAACCAATCATCAAAGCGTTAGGGTTGATACGCTCGAGCAAAGATACTACACGAGCAGGATCACCCTGGTTCTTCAACCATGTCTGGGTGAACTTCTCACGGATATAAGCTACGAGCTTCTTCTTCAATGTCATACGGGTATTCCAGATTTCAGCATCTGAAACATTGTAGATGGCATGCCAGATTTCCTCGTTGCTCTGGTCGTTCATGAAGTTCTTGTCGAAATATTTATCATAAAGCTTACGCCACTCTGTTGCAGTCCAAGTTGGGAAGTGAACACCATTGGTTACATAACCTACGTGGTTTTCCTCTGGGAAGTAGCCCTTCCAGATGTTAGAGAACATTTGCTGGCTTACCCAACCGTGAAGCTTACTTACACCGTTAACCTCCTGGCAAGTGTTGCATGCGAATGTAGAGAGACAGAAACGCTCGTTGTGATCGTCTGGATTTTCACGACCCATACCGATGAACTCATCCCAAGAGATGCCAAGGCGCTGTGGATAGCCACCCATGTACTTGCCGAAGAGAGCCTCGTCGAAGTAGTCATGACCAGCTGGCACAGGAGTGTGAACAGTATAGAGAGAAGAAGCGCGAACCAACTCGAGAGCCTGGTTGAAGTTCAAGCCATCCTCCTCGATATAGTCGCAGAGACGCTGCAAGTTGCAAAGAGCTGCATGACCCTCGTTGCAGTGATAAATATTCTTCTTGATACCCATCTTCTTCAATGCGAGCATACCACCGATACCGAGCAGAATCTCCTGCTTCAAACGGTTCTCCCAGTCACCACCGTAGAGAGAGTGAGTGATAGGACGGTCGAACTCTGAGTTCATATCATTATCTGTATCCAGGAGATACAACTTGATACGACCTACATTCATCTGCCATACGTATGCATGTACCTGATAGTTTGTGTAAGGCACATCAACTACCAATGGGTTACCATTCTCATCATATACTCGCTCGATAGGGAGAGAGTTGAAGTTCTGAGCATCATAGTTAGCAATCTGCTGACCATCCATACTCAAAGACTGCTTGAAATAACCATATCTGTAGAGGAAACCAACAGCACACATATCCACGTTGCTGTCAGAAGCCTCCTTCAAGTAGTCACCAGCAAGCATACCAAGACCACCAGAGTAAATCTTAACCACCTGGTTAATACCATACTCCATGCAGAAGTAAGCAACTGAAGGGCGCTTAGCATTAGGCTTCACATCCATGTACTCGCGGAACATCTTATAGACGTTTTTAACCTTAGCCATTGTCTCCTTGTCCTTAACAATAGCCTCCTTGCGGTCGTAGCTCAAGCGCTCCAAGAGCAATACAGGGTTAGCATTACACTTCTCGTACAAGTCTGGATCAAGACTCTTGAACAAGTCACGACCTTCATAATTCCATGCCCACCACATATTGTGAGCGATCTCATCCAAGCACTTCAACTCCTTAGGAAGGCTTGATTTAATGGTTGTCTCCTTCCATTGAGGAGCATTAGCATAGTCTGCCTTAATTTTCATTGTGTTTTATTTTTAAGATGTATATTTTCTATCTTGCAAACATAGCGATTCTTGCAGAATCCAAATATTTGTTTTATGGCTTACGCCATCAAGAGAGAGTGATTATTATTTCTTCATACGAACTTCAGCCTTGCGCAGGGCAAAGTCATAAGCATCATAGTAATACTCGATAAAGTGTTTCCACAATGCTTTTTCTGAAAGAATCTCAGCATTTTTACGACACTTGTTCACCTGTGTCTTGGTGAATCCCGAGTACTTAGCTACGGTATCCTTGATAGCATCAGCTACCTCAGAATAATTATAGTCGGTACGCTTGATAACCTTCACACCATCCTCTATCTCACTGTAACTTCCCTTCTCTGAGTTAGCCCAAAGACCGAAACCAGCCAAATCGGTGGTGATACAAGGCACCTTGAACGCAACAGCCTCCAATGGAGTATATCCCCATGGCTCATAATAAGAAGGATAGATACAGAGGTCATTACCCAACACTACATCATAGTAGCTCTTGTTGATAATGCCATCATCGCCTGTCAAGTAACAAGGTAAGAATATCAGTTTCACCTTGTCTTCCTTATTATTATGCATGTTGAAGTACTTCAGCATACCCAATACATTATCATGACTCATATTATGCAACCAATGGGTAATCTCCGGAACCTCCAATGGCGTGTCAAACTTCTTACCGCTATTCAGACGATCCAACAGATCCTGACGTGGATCTCCTACCCAACCAGGTACGTCAATGAATGCCAATACATTCTTCTTCAAATTGTTGTCACGAAGCAAGCGGTTCATTGCCTCAATATAGACATCGATACCCTTGTTGCGGAACTCGTAGCGTCCGCTGGTAGAAACGATGAGCGTATCATCATCCAAATCTGTACCCATCAAAGCATTGGCAACATCGAGCAAACGCTTTCTTGCCTCCTTACGTTTCTTTGTAAAGGTACTTGCTTTAGGTACAAAACTATTGTCAAATCCGTTAGGCAAAACGAAATCTACCGGTTTATCGAGCAATTCCTTGCACTCGTTGGCAGTAATATCACTCACTGTTGTGAAACAATCAACATACATAGCAGTCTGCTTTTCTATAGAATGCTTGCTTTGCATATTGAGTTCCTGCGCCATCTGATCACCATTATAGGCAAAAAGATAATCGTAAAGAGGCTTATTATTACCGGCAATACTACGACCGATACTTGTAGCATGCGTGGTGAACACAGTAGCCACCTCAGGAAGATGCTTGTTCACATAGAGCACACCAAGCCCTGTCATCCATTCATTTCCATGATAGATAACTTTCTTGCCTTTTCCAACGACATGTTTGTAGAAACTCTCTACTACCAGAGCGGCAGCATAAGAGAACATCGATGCTTCGTCATAGTCACCATAAGCATGAAGACTATCAACCTGATAGTCCTGCCATAGTTGTCCATAGATCTGGTCTTTAACAGCATAGTAAGGATTGAAATCTACTAAAACAGCTACTGGCTCTCCCGGTATATTCCATCTACCTACTTTAACCTTTAAGCCCTCTTTCAGAGCTTCTGTTTTCCACGCCGCATAAAGCGTATCATCTTGAGAGAAATAAGGATTCACCTTGTCTCCCCAGCAATCAGGACCAATGAAGATTAGTTGATCCTTTAACCTTTCCGTAAGAGTCTTAGCTCGTGTTGAAAGAACGGTGTAGATACCACCAACTTTATTACACACTTCCCAACTAGACTCAAATATGTAATCTGGAAATAATCTTTTCTTTTCCATATATAATTATCAATAAACACCGCAAAGATAGATAAATATTTGCAAAAAAACGAATTAATCTTATTAAAATCCTAAAAAAAATGCAGTTTTCTTGATTTAAATGAATAACTTTGTCGCAGTTAATTGAAAAAAGAGATGAAAAGAAAGATTTTAGCAACATTATTATGCCTAATTAGTATATCTAGTATGGCACAAACAGACAGCACCTTATTCAAGGGGAAGATTACAAACAAAGAGTATGATGTCTATATGAATATAGACTTCTACCATAAGAACCTCAAGGTTCCTGGACAGGAACTGTTCGGTGAAATGCCCGGATATTTCGGTGACAGACGTGATAGTCGCAAATGGCTGATTACAGATGCTGACATAGAAGGAAAGACCGCTCATCTATCCATTATCAATGATTACGGGAGCGAAGATCTTACTGCCGACCTCATAGCCTTGCCCGATGGCAGTTACGAGTTGCAGCAGAAAGAAGGAAGTAACCTGAAAATTGCCCGAAACCGGAAATGGGTGAAGATTCCTAAAAAACTGAAATTCACCAAGCAGTAGACAAAACACTCAGAATATCGCAGAAATGCCCCTCGCTATTATGGTAAATAGCGAGGGGTTATTATATTATATAGCAAGGGTAATTATACTAAATAGCCAGAGTTATTAAACAGAAAAGCCCCGACTACTTTCGTAATCGAGGCTTCTGAAATTGAAAGGAGGCGGCTACCTACTCTCCCGCATTGCATTGCAGTACCATCGGCGCAAGTGAGCTTAACTTCTCTGTTCGGAATGGGAAGAGGTGGGACCTCACCGCAATAACCACCTGATAATGGGTTATGACGTATTTGCACACAAGCAAACGTATAAGTAATGTTGATTGTTGAATGTTGAATTACAACTTTCAGCACCATTCAGACTGTACATACAGTTGAAACTATGAACTTTCCTAAAGAAAGTGTTCGGGCAATTAGTAATGCTCGGCTTTGACATCACTGTCTTTACACCTGCATCCTATCAACGTCATCGTCTCTGACGACCCTCAATGGAGTTCTCATCTTGCGGCTGGCTTCGCACTTAGATGCTTTCAGCGCTTATCCAATCCAGACTCAGATACCCAGCGGTGCGCCTGGCGGCACAACTGGTAAACCGGAGGTCTGTCCATCACGGTCCTCTCGTACTAGTGACGGCACCACTCAAAACTCCCACGCCCACGATAGATAGAGACCGAACTGTCTCACGACGTTCTGAACCCAGCTCGCGTGCCACTTTAATGGGCGAACAGCCCAACCCTTGGGACCTTCTCCAGCCCCAGGATGTGACGAGCCGACATCGAGGTGCCAAACCACCCCGTCGATATGAGCTCTTGGGGGGGATCAGCCTGTTATCCCCGGAGTACCTTTTATCCTTTGAGCGACGGAGTTTCCATACACATCCGCCGGATCACTATGCCCCAGTTTCCTGCCTGCTCGGCATGTCTGCCTCCCAGTCAAGCGCCCTTATGCCATTGCACTCTTTGAGGTCGGTTACCAATCGACCCGAGGGCACCTTTGGAAGCCTCCGTTACGCTTTTGGAGGCGACCACCCCAGTCAAACTACCCACCAAGCAGTGTCCGCGTATCACGCGTTAGACCTCAGACAGCCAAAGGGCCGTATTTCAAGGATGGCTCCACGAAAGCTGGCGCTCCCGCTTCAAAGCCTCCGGCCTATCCTACACATCGGATGACCAAGGTCAATGCTAAGCTGTAGTAAAGGTTCACGGGGTCTTTTCGTCCCATCGCGGGTAATCGGCATCTTCACCGATACTACAATTTCACTGAGCTCATGGTTGAGACAGCGTCCGGATCATTACACCATTCGTGCAGGTCGGAACTTACCCGACAAGGAATTTCGCTACCTTAGGACCGTTATAGTTACGGCCGCCGTTTACCGGGGCTTCAATTCAATGCTTCCTCTTGCGAGTGACATCTCCTCTTAACCTTCCGGCACCGGGCAGGTGTCAGGCTGTATACGTCATCTTTCGAGTTTGCACAGCCCTGTGTTTTTGTTAAACAGTTGCCTGGACCTATTCTCTGCGCCTCGCTCATCACGAGGACCCTTTATCCCGAAGTTACAGGGTCAATTTGCCTAGTTCCTTAACCATGAATCTCTCAACGCCTTAGTATGTTCTACCCGACCACGTGTGTCCGTTTGCGGTACGGGTGCCGCATGGGTTAAGCTTAGCGGATTTTCTCGGGAGTATGATTACCCACACTATTGGATTCTTCCGAAGAAGACTCCATACTATCAAGTTCAGCTCGGACGGTGGATTTGCCTGCCATCCTCAACACCTACACTCTTCAACGGGGACTTCCGTCGCCCCGCGGTGGTTTCACTGCTCCGTCTCCACGTCGCCCCATGCGGCAGTGACGGAATATTAACCGTCTCTGCCATCGCCATCGCCGTTCGGCTTAGACTTAGGACCCGACTGACCCCGGGCTGATTGGCATTGCCCGGGAAACCTTGGTCTTACAGCGGGAGGGAATCTAACCCTCCTTATCGTTACTTATTCCTACATTTGCTTTACTCACCGCTCCAGGATAACTTACGTACACCATTCGACGCTGTGAGTATGCTCCCCTACCGATACTTTCTTAAATGCTATCCCGCGCCTTCGGTGTCTGCCTTATACCCGATTATTATCCATGCCCGGACCCTCGACTAGTGAGCTGTTACGCACTCTTTGAATGAATGGCTGCTTCCAAGCCAACATCCTAGCTGTCATAGGGACCAGACTTCGTTAGACTAACTCAGGCAGAACTCCGGGACCTTAGACGGCGGTCTGGATTCTTCTCCTCTCGGGGACGGACCTTAGCACCCGCCCCCTTACTGCCGGACTGCAGACCGTGAGCATTCGGAGTTCGTCAGGACTCGATAGGCGGTGAAGCCCTCTTGTCCTATCGGTCGCTCTACCTCTCACGGTGACCATCCGACGCGGCACCTAAATGCCTTTCGGGGAGTACGAGCTATCTCCAAGTTTGATTGGCCTTTCACTCCTACACTCGGCTCATCCAGAAGCTTTTCAACGCTTATTGGTGCGGACCTCCATCCCGTGTTACCGGGACTTCATCCTGGCCAAGTGTAGATCACTTGGTTTCGCGTCTACCCCCACTGACTGTGCGCCCTATTCAGGCTCGCTTTCACTGCGGCTACGTGTCTCATGACACTCAACCTCGCCAGTGACGGTAACTCGTAGGATCATTATGCAAAAGGCACGCCGTCACATCGTAAGATGCTCCGACCGCTTGTAGGCGTATGGTTTCAGGAACTATTTCACTCCCCTGCTCGGGGTTCTTTTCACCTTTCCTTCACAGTACTCGTTCGCTATCGGTCTCACGGGAGTATTTAGCCTTACCGGATGGTCCCGGCAGATTCGCGCAGGATTCCTCGTGTCCCGCGTTACTCAGGATACCGCTATGCCTGATCTGGCTTCGTGTACAGGATTATCACCTTCTGTGATGTAACTTTCCAGATACTTCCACTCACCATTTCAGTACAATGTCGCGGTCCTACAACCCCGCTGGCGCCTTGCGACGTCAACGGTTTGGGCTGTTCCCCGTTCGCTCGCCACTACTGGGGGAATCATTAATTTATTTTCTCTTCCTGCAGGTACTAAGATGTTTCAGTTCCCTGCGTTAGCTCTAACACTTAGGTGCTAGTAACCGTCCTTCAGACGGCTAGGTTGTCCCATTCGGAAATCTTCGGATCAAGGGTTATTTGCACCTACCCGAAGCTTATCGCAGCTTATCACGTCCTTCATCGCCTCCGTGAGCCTAGGCATCCGCCATACGCCCTTTCTTACTTTCTTTACGACTGTATTTGCTATCAGTTTAACCTGACAGCGAATAAGTAGCTCATACTTTCAGCTGTATTCTAACAAAGTGAAATCTCATCTTGCGATTTGATTTACTTTAGTCTGAACTAAAGTTCATTACTTACAGTTTTGCTTGTGTCAATATGTCAAAGATCTTCTTGCCTTAATAAGGCATGGTGGAGATTGTGGAGTCGAACCATTTTGCTTGAGCCATCCCTATATATTATATAATGTATAAGGAATCCCAGTCTCCTGTATTTGATTAAACAGATGGTGCGTACAAGAAGAGAAGCGAACTTTTAAGTCCTGTTCCTAAATCTTCTATAGGAAATTCGTCTCTCCAGAAAGGAGGTGTTCCAGCCGCACCTTCCGGTACGGCTACCTTGTTACGACTTAGCCCCAATTACCAGTTTCGCCCTAGGCCGCTCCTTACGGTCACGGACTTTAGGCGCCCCCGGCTTTCATGGCTTGACGGGCGGTGTGTACAAGGCCCGGGAACGTATTCACCGCGCCATGGCTGATGCGCGATTACTAGCGAATCCAGCTTCGTGGGGTCGGGTTGCAGACCCCAGTCCGAACTGAGACAGGCTTTAAGGATTTGATGCGCTTTGCAGAACACCATCTCTCTGTACCTGCCATTGTAACACGTGTGTAGCCCCGGACGTAAGGGCCGTGCTGATTTGACGTCATCCCCACCTTCCTCACACCTTACGGTGGCAGTGTCCCCAGAGTGCCCAGCTTAACCTGATGGCAACTAAGGAGAGGGGTTGCGCTCGTTATGGCACTTAAGCCGACACCTCACGGCACGAGCTGACGACAACCATGCAGCACCTTCACAGAGGCCCCGAAGGGCGTCATTGTCTCCAAATCCTTCCTCTGCAATTCAAGCCCGGGTAAGGTTCCTCGCGTATCATCGAATTAAACCACATGTTCCTCCGCTTGTGCGGGCCCCCGTCAATTCCTTTGAGTTTCACCGTTGCCGGCGTACTCCCCAGGTGGGATGCTTAATGCTTTCGCTTGGCCGCTGACCTGTTCAGACCAACAGCGGGCATCCATCGTTTACCGTGCGGACTACCAGGGTATCTAATCCTGTTCGATACCCGCACTTTCGAGCTTCAGCGTCAGTTGCGCTCCAGTGAGCTGCCTTCGCAATCGGAGTTCTTCGTGATATCTAAGCATTTCACCGCTACACCACGAATTCCGCCCACTTTGTGCGTACTCAAGGAAACCAGTTCGCGCTGCAGTTCAGACGTTGAGCGTCTACATTTCACAACACGCTTAATCTCCGGCCTACGCTCCCTTTAAACCCAATAAATCCGGATAACGCCCGGACCTTCCGTATTACCGCGGCTGCTGGCACGGAATTAGCCGGTCCTTATTCATAAGGTACATGCAAAAAGTCTCACGAGACTCACTTTATTCCCTTATAAAAGCAGTTTACAACCCATAGGGCCGTCATCCTGCACGCTACTTGGCTGGTTCAGACTCTCGTCCATTGACCAATATTCCTCACTGCTGCCTCCCGTAGGAGTTTGGACCGTGTCTCAGTTCCAATGTGGGGGACCTTCCTCTCAGAACCCCTACTGATCGTCGCCTTGGTGGGCCGTTACCCCGCCAACAAGCTAATCAGACGCATCCCCATCCATCACCGATAAATCTTTAATCTCCTTCAGATGTCTTCTAGAGATATCATTGGGTATTAGTCTTACTTTCGCAAGGTTATCCCCAAGTGATGGGCAGGTTGGATACGCGTTACTCACCCGTGCGCCGGTCGACGCCCATCAAAAGCAAGCTTTCGATGTCGTTTCCCCTCGACTTGCATGTGTTAAGCCTGTAGCTAGCGTTCATCCTGAGCCAGGATCAAACTCTCCATTGTAAAATATCATTTTTACTTCGTTACTTCCGAAGAAGCAACTCGGTGTTTGTTGTCTGTACTTAGGACGAATATCCTTTTCGTTTATTGAAGCTTAGTAAACCTGACTTGTCAATTGCTTGACGGTTCGTTTCTTTTACCCAGTCAACTTTCTTATTTCTAAGAAGTTAACCGCTTCTTGTACTACTTGTCTGTTTATATAAAATCTTTCAGAGAACTCTTTCTTTTGTTGCTAAGAGAAACCGTATTTCTCAAAAGCGAGTGCAAAAGTACTAACTATTTTTCATTCCACCAAATCTTTTCGTAAAAAAGTTGAGATTCTAGTGCATTTTTAACACTTATAAAGACTTTCTGGAGTTTTTCTTACCACTACACTTTATTTTATACATGCATACGCCTGCCTGCATGTGCGGGCGCACACCCGCAAGCGCATTAATAATATTGTACTCATATTCCAAGACCGAAAAGAAATCAGGATTCAACTAGAAAAGTATTATCCGGAGAATATATCTATCAAAGAAGAATATTACTATACGAAGAAGAATATTATCGAAGAAAAGGGAGAAACTCAGAAAAACATTTTGCCAATTAAAAAAAATATAGTACCTTTGCACACGTTTTAACGGATAACAAGATTAATTACATATATTTTAAAACTTTCAAATGAAGGCATTAGCAATTAAGTCGAGTTTGTTTTCCTGTTTAAAGACATACAACAAGAAAACATTCATGTCTGACCTCATGGCAGGTATCATCGTTGGTATCGTAGCCCTGCCTCTGGCCATCGCATTCGGTATCGCTTCTGGCGTGACCCCTGAAAAGGGTATCATCACCGCCATTGTAGCAGGTCTCATCATCTCCATCTTCGGTGGAAGCAAAGTGCAGATTGGTGGTCCTACGGGAGCATTCATCGTTATCATCTATGGCATTATCCAGAAATATGGCATGGAAGGTTTGACGATTGCGACACTGATGGCAGGTCTGTTCCTGGTTCTCTTCGGACTTCTCCGTCTTGGAACCATCATCAAGTACATCCCTTACCCTATCGTTGTGGGATTTACCAGTGGTATCGCCGTAACCATCTTCACGACCCAGATCAAGGATCTCTTTGGATTGACGTTGACTTCAAATCCTTCTGATTTTCTGGAGAAATGGGGTGTCTACTTCCAAAGCTTTGACACCATAGATCCTTGGTGTGCCCTTATCGGAGTAGTAAGCGTAGTGGTTATCGCCATCACCCCTAAGTTCAGCAAGAAGATTCCGGGCTCTCTTATTGCCATCATCCTGATGACCGTTGTAGCCTTACTGCTCAAGCAGTTTGCCGGTGTAGAGAGTATCGAGACCATCGGCGACCGCTTCTCTATCAGCAACGAACTGCCTGCAGCTCAGGTACCAGTCATGAATTGGGAGACCATCAAGAGTCTTGTATCACCAGCTATTACCATCGCCATTCTGGGAGCCATTGAGAGTTTGCTTTCAGCAACTGTTGCCGATGGTGTAATCAGCGATCATCACGACAGTAACACCGAGTTGGTAGCTCAGGGTTTAGCCAATATCGCCTCTCCCCTCTTTGGCGGTATTCCTGCAACAGGTGCCATTGCCCGCACAATGACCAATATCAATAATGGCGGTAAGACTCCTATTGCAGGCATCATCCACGCCATAGTTCTGCTGCTCATCTTCCTCTTTCTGATGCCTCTTGCCCAGTACATTCCTATGGCTTGTCTTGCCGGTGTATTGGTAGTTGTATCTTACGGAATGAGCGGATGGAGAAGTTTCCTGGCATTGATGAAGAATCCGAAGAGCGATGTAACCGTACTTCTGATTACCTTCTTCCTCACCATCATCTTCGATTTGACAGTAGCCATTGAGGTGGGTCTGATTATCGCCTGTCTGCTCTTCATGAAGCGAATGAGCGAAACCACCGACGTGACAGCTATTACCGATGATGAGATTGACTTGAACAAGGAGTTTGACTTCCTCTCAACCAACCTGGAGCACTATACGATTCCGAAGGGCGTAGAGGTATACGAAATCAATGGTCCTTTCTTCTTCGGAGCCGGTAACAAGTTTGAGGAAGTGATGGCAGCTTTCGGTGACCGTCCACTGGTACGCGTCATCCGTATGCGCAAGGTTCCATTTGTTGATTCAACCGGTATCCACAACCTCACCAACCTCTGCGAGATGAGTCAGAAGGAGGACATTCAGGTTGTACTCTCCGGTGTTTGCGAGAAGGTAAACGCCCAGTTGGAAAAGGCTGGTTTCTACAATATTCTTGGCAAGGATAATATCACAGATCACATCAGCAAGGCTCTGAAACGTGCTGAAGAGATTATTGAGAAGAAAACTGTTAATAGTTAATAGTTTACAGTTAACATTTTACTGATTGTAGACCATCAAATAAAAAAGATGCATTGCTGAATATACCAGTAATGCATCTTTTTTTATTGTCATCAAGTAACTGTTAACTATAAACTATTACAAAACTTTTCCCAGAAACTCCTGTAGTCTTGGCGATTTCGGATGGTTGAATATTTGCTCAGGACTTCCGTCTTCCGTGATATAGCCGTCACTGAAGAAGAGAACACGGTTGGCCACTTCTCTTGCAAATCCCATCTCGTGGGTCACCACCACCATCGTCATTCCTTCGGCAGCAACATCTTTCATCAGCTGCAGCACCTCTCCCACCATTTCCGGATCGAGAGCCGAAGTCGGCTCATCAAAGAGGATTACCTCTGGATTCATCGCTAAGGCACGGGCGATAGCTACGCGCTGTTTCTGTCCGCCCGACAGACTGTCGGGATAACTGTCGGCCTTATCCAGCAATCCGATACGGGTCAGGAGTTCCGTTGCTTTCTCATCAGCTTCTTCCTTTGTCATCTTACCCAATTCTACCGGAGCCAGCATGATGTTGCGGCGTATGGTCATATTAGGGAAGAGATTGAACTGCTGGAATACCATACCCACCCTCTGGCGCATTCGGTTGATATCAACATCGCTTGATGTGATATCCATATCATCAATAAAGATTTTACCCTCGGTAGGTTCTTCCAGAAGGTTGATGGAACGCAGGAAGGTACTCTTGCCACAACCCGACGGACCGATGATGGCAACCACCTCACCTTTCCTCACCGAGGTTGTAATGCCTTTCAGCACCTCGTTGTCGCCGAAGCGTTTACGAAGTCCTTCTATCTTGATTATTTCGTTCATTTTATCCATTGTTTTAAAGCTTTTGTCCTTTCAGGATTCCTCATTTCCTTTCGCTCTTTCTCAGTCTCTTCTCCAGCCTTCTCACTCCTGCGTTCAGTCCGAGAACAAGAACGAGATAGAGACAAGCTACTACGCCCAACGGCATCATCGCTTCGTAAGTAATGCTTCGGATGATGTCGGAACCCTTGGTCAAGTCTACCAGTCCGATATAACCGCTGATAGAGGTTTCCTTGAGCAGAGTGATAAGCTCGTTACCCATAGCCGGAAGCACATTCTTGAAGGCTTGCGGAAGGATGATGAGACGCATCGTCTTGCCATACGAAAGACCAAGACTTCTACCCGCCTCCATCTGACCATTATCCACCGACATGATGCCCGAGCGGATTACCTCGGCAATATAAGCTGCCGAGTTCAAGCCGAAGGCGATGACAGCCACCAGTATCTTATTGACATCTGCTGATGCAAACACCACATAATAGATGATGAGCAACTGCACCATGGTTGGCGTGCCTCGCATGATGGTAAGGTACAGCTGGCAGAGCATGTTCGGAATCTTCCAGTCGCCCTTACGTTCATGACGTGCTCTGACAATAGCTATCAGCGTTCCGAGTATCACGGAAAGGATGATGGCGAAGAATGTGATGATGAGCGTATTGCCCAAGCCCTGCAACAGATACTGATAACGGTTGTCATCTATGAAGCAGGATTTAAACTTATCTATCACTCCCGGCTGGTTACCAGCTGTTTTCACTTCATTGGAATTCACCATGATAACCTGTCGCACATCGGCATAGGAATCTGTAAATCCGATATTCTTCTTCCGTTCAGGAGTAACCGTGATGCCGGCAATACCCGCATCCGCCTTACCTGCCTGTACAGAGGTGATGATGGCATCAAACTCCATATCAAGAATCTCGACATCCACGCCCATCACATCGCCGATGGCATTCGCCACATCCACGTCGATGCCCACAATCTTGCCATTCTGGTAATATTCGAAAGGCTCGAAGGTAGCGTTGGTGGCAAAACGGAGACTCGTCTTCAAGCCGAGTTTCTGCAGCGCTTCCGGTCCCACCTTCTTCACATCAGAAGTCTTTGGCGTATAAGCCACGGCTATGCCCCGTTCCAGATGGCGGTTGACGATGGAATCGATGACGCCATTCTCTTTCAGAATGCGGATGGCATGATTGATGGACTGCTGCAACTCAGCATGATCCTTAGCCACGCAGATGGCGAAAGAGGACGCATCGAAGGTTTCGGGCAGGATACGGAGCGATGGGTTCACCCGTTGGAATGCCTTGGCTGGCGCCTCATCGGTCACCATGCAGTCAATCTTACCCTGCAGGAGTGCCTGGATGGCATCGGCTCCCTTGTTGTACCGTTCTACCTTGGTACCGCCACCTTCCTTTTCCAGCTCCGTAGCTAGTCCGTCGCTAGTGGTACCGAGCTGCACACCAATCACAGCCCCCTTCAAATCAGTCTTGCTCTTGATTTGCCTGTCAGCATCAGACGCTCCCGAGCCACACGCCACGAAGAGCACACTCAGGAGTAAAGTCAAGAAGCCCAGCTTAAACTTTCCCGTTTTTCTGTATTTCATCATTCCAGGCATTCGTTTATTGTTGTTTCAAATACTCAGCACACATCTCTGCACATCTTTCTCCGTCTACACCAGCCGATACGATTCCGCCTGCATAGCCAGCACCTTCGCCACATGGGAAGAGTCCCTGGATGCGAACATGCTGCAGGGTTTCGCGGTCACGGACGATGCGGACAGGCGATGAGGTTCTCGTCTCCATCGCTATCAGTGTAGCCTCGTTGGTCAGGAAACCATGGGCATTCTTGCCGAAGGTCTTGAAGCCTTCCTGCAGTCGCTTGCTCACGAAAGACGGCATCCAGAAATGCAACGGACTCGAAATCAAGCCTGGAGCATAGCTGCTCTTTGGCAGATCATAACTCAATCGATTGTTCACGAAGTCAGCCATGCGCTGTGCCGGTGCAGTCTGCTTCATGTTGCCCTGCTGCCAGCATTGCTTTTCCACGATTTCCTGGAAGTACATCATTTGGAGTGAAGAGTGAGGAGTGAAGAGTGAAGAATTTTCCTGTGCCTTCATTTCCTGCTGTTCGATGACAGACTGATGTTCCTTCACAAACTGCGCCACATCCTCGGGATGAGTTTCCACCACCATGCCCGAGTTGCTCCAGGCAGTACCGCGGTTGCTCGGACTCATACCGTTCACCACGAGCTGTTCCGGTCCTGTAGCAGCCGGAATCACAAAACCGCCCGGACACATACAGAAGCTATAGACACCTCTGCCATCTACCTGAGTAACAAAGCTATATTCGGCAGCAGGCAGATATTTTCCTCTACCACTCTTATTATGATACTGAATCTGGTCGATGAGCTGGGAAGGATGTTCCAGACGCACACCTACGGCGATGCCTTTTGCCTCGATATCTATCTTTGCCGAAGCGAGATAACGGTATACATCGCGGGCACTATGACCTGTTGCCAAGATAACCGGTCCGCGATAAGTTTCCTCTGCACCCGTAGCCAGATTCACGGCTTCTACGCCTATCACCCTATCGCCAGCTGCAGCATCAGGTGCCGTCAGCTTACCTTCACTCTCAAGGATCAGACGAATCATCTTGGTCTGGAAATGCACTTCGCCGCCACACTTGATGATGGTGTTGCGCATGTTTTCAATAACGCGTGGCAACTTGTCGGTACCGATATGCGGATGGGCATCTGCCAGGATATTGGTATTGGCACCATGCTGGCAGAATACGTTCAGAATTTTATCTACACTTCCCCTTTTCTTGCTTCGTGTATAGAGTTTGCCGTCACTATAAGCACCGGCTCCACCTTCACCGAAACAGTAGTTGCTCTCACCATCTACCTTCTGAGTCTTGGTAATGTTAGAGAGGTCCTTCTTGCGTTCGCGCACATCCTTGCCTCGCTCCAGCACGATAGGACGGTATCCCAGTTCTATCAGGCGCAGGGAAGCAAAGAGGCCGCCAGGTCCCTCACCCACAACGATAACCCGAGGTCTGCTGCTCACATCCGGATATTCGGTATGGACATACTGGTCGTCCTGCGGAAATTCGTTGATATAAGCACGCACCTTCAGGTTGACGAAGATGGTGCGCTGACGGGCATCGATGCTTCTCTTCAAAACCCTCACCTGGTTGAGCGTTCTTACATCCAATCCCTTTTCTTTGGCGAGATAACGCTTGATGCCTTCCTCGCTGGCTGCCTGTTCGGGCAGAATTCTTATCTGGTATTCTTGAATCATTATACTTTATACTTTGAGCTTTGAACTTTGAGTTTTATGATTAGTTTTATAAAAGTGACGAGTGACTGATTCCATATTACGGATTTCGCATTACATTCACAATTCACTTTTCACTTTCACTTTTTCATGCTTCCATTGTAGCCAGCACTTCGAGCGTATCCAGCTGATACATGGTGAACTTACCATCTTCCAATGTTGCAAAGGTTGGCGGATTGCCACCCTTCGGGAAGGTGATGCTGCCGGTATTTACGATGGCCTGCCCCTTCTCGTTATGAGAGAGTTCCCAGAGATGGGAGTGTCCATAGATCATAGCCTCGTAAGGACCCTTCGGCATGTTTTCCTTATTGTATACATGTCCATGGGTCAGAAGATAGCGCTTGCCTCCGTCTACCAGCAAGGCATAGGTCTCCATGATAGGGAAATCGAGGAGCATCTGGTCTACTTCCGCATCGCAGTTGCCACGCACAGCGATAATCTTATCTGCCAGCGCATTCAGTCTTTCTACGATACCCTTAGGATCGATTCCTTCCGGAATGCGGTTGCGGGGACCGTAGTTGATGATATCCCCCATGATGCACATCATGTCACAATGTTCAGCCTCGAAGAAATCGAGGACCTTTTCCAGGGCTGGCAAACAGCCGTGGATATCTGAGAATAAAAGATATTTCATTACTTGATTCAAAAAGTATTAATACTCACCCTCAACCCATTTTTTACCAGATTCAGTATATTTCATCCAAATAACCAAACCGACACCAATGATTGCTGCTATTGCAAAAAGTATTGTCAACATTTCCATAATTATTTCTTTTTTAATTCTACTTTTAATAAATAATTGCCTGCATAAGCAAAACATGCAGCAGCGATTACTGCGCATCCCATGCAAACATAGTTAGTTACTCCCATTGCCTCACCTGTAAACAGTGGCGACAATGCACCAATTCCAATACCGCTGCATACCATCTTTGAAAGACCAAAGAAATACTCAGCCAGCATCTCATTTCGTTTGAAATTGCGTTCAACGAGTTGATTTTTACTATTTACTTCTGTAACCATATTGCTAATGCTTTGAATTACATCGGCAAAATTAAGCAAATAATCCGAAACACCCAAACATTTCAACGTTTTTTATATATATAATAAGGTATAAGGAAGAGGAAGAGCCTGTAATTATCTACTGAAATAGCTTTTTTATCTACAATATGCTACTTTTTTGTTAAAATCCTTGGCAGTTTGATATATTATTCGTACTTTTGCCCTCAAGTTCTGCTTCGGCCCCGGTCGTTTCGGGGGAGGCATTACATTACCAACGTAAAATTCAAGAACATATGAAAGTATTAAAATTCGGCGGAACATCGGTTGGTTCCGTAAAAAGCATCCTCAGCTTGAAACGTATCGTTGAAAACGAGGCTAAGAAACAGAGTGTAGTGGTTGTCGTGAGCGCGCTTGGCGGTATCACGGACAAACTCTTGCAAACCTCTCAACTTGCCCTCAAGGGTGATGAACAGTGGAAAGTAGAATTCGAAGCCATGGTTGATCGCCACCACAAGATGATAGACACCATCATCACTGACACTACAGACAGAGAAAACTTATTCAAATCGGTTGATGCCCTCTTCGAGCAGTTGAAGAGCATCTATTTTGGTGTATACCTCATCCACGACCTCAGCGAGAAAACACAGGATGCCATCGTGAGTTATGGTGAAAGACTCAGTTCCAAGATTGTTGCCACATTGATTCGTGGAGCCAAATGGTTCGACTCACGCAACTTCATCAAGACTGAGCGCAAGAACGGCAAAGACAAGCATGTACTCGACAGCGAGCTGACCAACAAACTGGTAAAAGAAGCCTTTGCAGAAATTCCACGCATATCTCTCGTTCCGGGTTTTATCAGTCGTGACAAGAACACAGACCGCACCACCAACCTTGGCCGTGGCGGTAGCGACTACACAGCAGCCATCATAGCAGCTGCCCTCGATGCAGAAGTGCTCGAAATCTGGACTGATGTAGACGGTTTCATGACCGCCGACCCACGTGTCATCAAATCAGCTTATACCATCAACGAACTGAGTTACGTTGAGGCGATGGAGCTTTGCAACTTTGGTGCAAAGGTCATCTACCCTCCAACCATCTACCCAGTTTGTGTCAAGAATATTCCTATCAAGGTTAAGAACACCTTCAACCCAGATGCTCCGGGCACCATCATCAAGAACAAGATAGATGGCGACCAGAAGCCTATCAAGGGTATCTCTTCTATCAACGGTACAGCGCTCATCACCGTAACCGGTCTTTCCATGGTCGGTGTGATTGGTGTAAACCGCCGTATCTTCACCGCTCTTGCCAACGAGGGCATCTCTGTGTTCATGGTGTCACAGGCATCATCTGAGAACTCTACCTCTATCGGTGTGCGCGAGCAGGATGTAGAAGAGGCTGTAAAGGTATTGAACAATGAGTTCCACAACGAGATTGCCGATGGTGCCATGTTCCCAATGCACGCAGAGAAGGGCTTGGCTACTATCGCCATCGTGGGTGAAAACATGAAGCATGCTGCCGGTATCGCCGGTAAGCTCTTCGGAACCCTCGGCCGTAGCGGTATTTCCGTCATCGCCTGTGCACAGGGTGCTTCAGAGACCAACATCTCGTTCGTAGTGAAGAGCGATTATCTGAGAAAGTCACTCAACGTGCTCCACGACAGTTTCTTCCTTTCAGAATACAAGGTGCTGAACCTCTTCATCTGCGGTGTGGGTACCGTGGGCGGAAAGCTCATCGAGCAGATCAAGAACCAGTATGCCGACCTCATGGAGCGCAGCAAACTGAAGCTCAACGTGGTGGGTATCGCTTCTTCCAAGAACGCCATCTTCAACCGCGATGGTATTGATCTCGAGAACTACAGCGAGGAACTGAAGAAATCAGACCCAAGCACTCCAGAGGTTCTGCGCGATACCATCCTGGCGATGAACATCTTCAACAGCGTGTTTGTAGACTGTACTGCCAGCAAGGATGTGGCCGCTCTCTACCAGAGTCTGCTGGAGCACAACGTAAGCATTATCGCAGCCAACAAGATTGCTGCATCAAGCGAATATGAGAACTACGAGAAACTGAAGAAGACAGCCATCCAGCGTGGCGTAGTATTCCGTTTCGAGACCAACGTAGGTGCCGGTCTTCCTATCATCGGTACCATCAACGACCTCCGCAACTCCGGAGATAAAATCCTTAAGATTGAGGCAGTTCTCTCAGGTACGCTCAACTTTATCTTTAACGCCATCTCCAGCGTCGTTCCATTCTCTGAGACTGTGAGACTGGCTAAGGAGAAGGGCTACAGCGAGCCTGATCCACGTATCGACCTGAGCGGTATGGACGTGATTCGCAAGCTGGTGATTCTCTCCCGCGAGGCAGGTTACCGCGTAGAGCAGGAAGATGTAGAGAAGAACCTCTTCGTGCCAGACAAATACTTCAAGGGTTCGCTCGACAACTTCTGGAAGAAACTTCCTGAACTCGATGCCGATTTCGAGGCTAAGCGCAAGGCGCTCGATGTAGAGCACAAACGCTGGCGCTTCGTTGCTACCCTGGATGGCGGCAAGACTAGCGTAGGTTTGCAGGCTGTGGGTCCTGAACATCCGTTCTACAATCTGGAAGGTTCCAACAACATCGTGCTGCTCACCACCGAGCGCTATAAGGAATACCCTATGATGATTCAGGGCTATGGTGCCGGAGCCAGCGTAACTGCTGCCGGTGTATTCGCCAACATCATGAGTATCGCTAACATTTAACACTTAACATTAAAAGAAGAGATGAAACATATTATCATTCTTGGCGACGGAATGGCTGACCACCCGGTAGAAAGACTGGGTGGAAAGACACTCCTGCAATACGCCAACAAACCCTATATGGATATGCTTGCCAAGAAGGGCAAGACAGGAAGACTCGTTACCGTGCCAGATGGATTCCATCCGGGTTCTGAGGTAGCTAACAGCTCTATCATGGGCTATGACCAGAACGAAGTTTACGAAGGACGCGGACCGCTCGAGGCTGCCAGCATCGGCTATGAACTGGAGCCTACCGACCTTGCCCTGCGCTGCAACATCATCAATGTGCAGGACGGCAAGATTATCACCCACAACGGTGGTAACCTGGAAACGGAAGATGCGGATGTGCTCATCAAGTATCTCAACGATACCCTCGGCAAGAAATATCCTGATGTCAAGTTTGTTACCGGCATCCAGTATCGCCATCTTCTGGTGGTGAAGCACGGAAACAAGCATATCGACTGTGCCCCACCTCATGATCATCCCAACGAGGAATGGCATAAGCTGATGGTGAAACCTATCTTGCCGGAGATTGGAGGCGATGAGGGTCACATCAGCCGTCGTGATACAGCCGACCTTCTGAACCAGCTGATTCTCGAGAGTCAGGAACTCCTGGAGAACCATCCTTTCAATGTGGCGCGCAAGGAGCGTGGCGAACGAATGGCCAATCTTATCTGGCCTTGGGGCGGTGGTTACCGTCCGCACATGCTCACCCTCTCCCAGATGTATCCACAGATCAAGAAGGGTTCTGTGATTTCTGCCGTAGACCTGATTCGAGGCATCGGCCATTACGCCGGTCTGCGCAACATCATCGTTGAGGGCGCTACCGGTCTTGCCAATACCAACTATGAGGGCAAGGCAGCCGCAGCTATCCAGGCATTGAAGGACGGCGACGACTTCGTTTATGTTCACGTAGAGGCGAGCGACGAGGCAGGTCATGATGGTGATTTGGAACTGAAGCTGAAGACCATCGAGAACCTCGACCAGCGACTCATCAAGCCTATCTTCGATGAGGTAAGCACCTGGGACGAGCCGGTATGCATCGCAGTTCTCCCAGACCATCCTACTCCGGTAGAGATCCGTACCCACGTAAAGGAGCCTGTGCCTTTCATCATCTATTACCCTGGCATTGAGCCGGATAACGTAGAGAAGTATGATGAGGTAAGCTGCGTGAGTGGCGGTTACGGCATGCTGCAGCTGCAGGAATTCATGAACACATTTATGGGAATCAACTAAGTTAATAGTTAACAGTTTATAGTTTATAGCAAGTCTGCTTAATACAAGATTGCCCTATAAACTATAAACTATAAATTTTAAACTAGAATTACAATGAAATATTATTCAACAAATAAGAAAGCACCCATCGCCGACCTTCACAAGGCGGTAGTTAAAGGTCTGGCAGAAGACCGTGGCCTCTATATGCCAGAAATCATCAAGAAGTTGCCACAGGATTTCTTCGACAACATCGAGAAACTCTCCTTTCAGGAGATTGCCTACAAGGTAGCTGATGCCTTCTTTGGCGAGGACGTTGATGCCGAGTCATTGAAGAAGATTGTATACGATACCCTGGCATTCGACTGCCCTGTAGTTGAGGTAGAGCCAAACATCTACTCTCTCGAGCTGTTCCATGGTCCTACCCTCGCCTTCAAGGATGTGGGTGCGCGCTTCATGGCCCGTCTCCTGCAGTACTTCGTACGTCAGGAAGGCAAGGAAGAGGTGAATGTGCTCGTAGCTACATCGGGCGATACCGGTTCGGCTGTTGCCAACGGTTTCCTCGGCGTTGACGGCATCCATGTTTACGTGCTCTATCCTAAGGGCAAGGTGAGCAAGATTCAGGAGAGTCAGTTCACTACCCTCGGTCAGAACATTACAGCCCTCGAGGTAGACGGCGTATTCGACGACTGCCAGGCGCTGGTAAAGTCTGCGTTCATGGACGAGGAGCTCAACAAGCACATGAAGCTCACTTCAGCCAACTCTATCAACGTGGCCCGCTTCCTGCCTCAGGCATTCTATTATTTCAATGCCTATGCCCGCATGAAGGAGAAGGGTCTCGCCGACAAGCTGGTTATCTGCGTACCTAGCGGCAACTTCGGCAACATCACAGCCGGACTCTTCGGTCATGAGATGGGATTGCCTATCCACCGCTTCATCGCAGCCAACAACGCCAACGATATCTTCTACGAGTATCTGCAGACAGGCAAGTACAATCCACAGCCTAGCAAGCAGACCATCGCCAATGCCATGGACGTAGGCGACCCATCAAACTTTGCCCGCATCTACGACCTCTACAAGGGCAATCACGATGCCATCGCTGCCTACATCGGTGGTGCTACATACAAGGACGAGCAGATTGCAGAAACCATGAAGCAGTGCTACAATGAAACCAAGTATGTACTTGACCCTCACGGAGCTTGCGGCTATCGCGCCCTGAAGGAGCAGTTGAAGCCAGGTGAGGTTGGCGTGTTCCTCGAGACCGCTCATCCAGCCAAGTTCAAGGAGAAGGTAGACAGCATCCTTGACAGCGACATTGAGATTCCTGCACGCCTTGCAGAATTCATGAAGGGTGAGAAGAAGAGTATCCAGATGACCAAGGATTTCGCATCATTCAAGAACTACTTGATGAACGAATAAACCATACATACGGAAAAGCCTTTCTCTTTCTCAAGGGGAAGGCTTTTCCCATTAAAATAAACTCAGACTCAGATTTGTCAGGACAGATGGGTCTTGAATTTTATAACAACAGAAAACGGGAAAAATTTATGAAGATTGTTATTCTAGACGGCTATGCCGCAAACCCGGGAGATTTGGATTATCATCTTCTGGAGAAACTGGGCGAGGTGGTAGTTTATCCTCGCACATCAGATGCAGAGAAAGTGGAACGTGCCAAGGATGCCGACATCATCCTTCTGAACAAGGTACAGATAGATGCAGAAACACTGGCGCAGCTTCCTAAACTGAAATACATCGGTATCCAGGCTACCGGTTTCAACGTGGTAGACATCGAGGCTGCCAAGAAACAGGGCATCATCGTAACCAATATTCCAGCCTACAGCACCGATAGCGTGGCGCAGATGACCTTCGCCCTCATCCTTGCCGTAACCAACCGCGTAGAGCATTATACCCAGGAGAACCGCAACGAGCGCTGGGCTTACAATAAGGATTTCTGTTATTGGGATACCCCACTGATGGAGCTTGCCGGCAAGACCCTGGGTATCATGGGACTGGGCAATATCGGCATGAAGGTTGCCAACATCGCCCGCCAGTTTGGCATGAACATCTGTGCCTGCACCAGCAAGAATTCGAGCAATCTGCCTGAGTGGATCCAGAAGGTGAGCAAGGAGGGTTTGCTTGCCACGAGCGATATTCTCTCGCTCCATTGTCCGCTTTCTGATGACACCTATCATTTCATCAATAAGGAGAGTCTGGAGAAGATGAAGGATACCGCCATCCTGGTTAATACGGGTCGCGGTCCGCTGGTAGATGAGGAGGCCGTAGCTGCTGCCCTCCACGAAGGCAGTCTGGGTGCCTACTGTGCCGACGTAATGGCTCAGGAGCCGCCATCAAAGGAGAATCCGCTCTTCGGCGAGCCTAATGCTTACCTCACCCCTCATATTGCCTGGGCTACCTACGAGGCTCGCGAGCGCCTGAACAAGCAGGTAGCCGCCAACGTAAAGGCATTCCTCGAGGGCAACCCGATTAATGTGGTGAATAAGTAAGAATGCTACTTTAAAAATCTGCATTTCTTAAATGAAGACAGCCAACCTTCAATATCCCAATTGAAAGTTGGCTGTTTACTTTTTCTTATAGTTTTCTTCTGAACTGCCTAATCAGGTACTTGGGATTTCGTCTCATATTCCATAAGTCAACAAGAATAATTCTATCGTATTCCGCATCATACCGATAGATGATTTTCCAATTTTTATTCAAACAATTGCATGATATCCATACAGAAGAATTCTTCAAATGGAATACCATCGGTGCCAACAACGATTGATTTCAGAGGATGGAATTTCTCTTGAAACATAGGAATACCACTATTCATGCCTCTCTTTCCACTCTTAACCTCTATGGCAACGAAATCTCCTTGTGACTCCAGGATATAATCCACCTCATTATTATGATCTCGCCAATAATAGAGATGACAGTCATTGTCCTCCACAAAATCGAGAAGACAAGTACCCACTGCCGATTCCACCCATCTGCCCCAAATCATTGGGTCAACATAATCTTTGTCAAACCCCTTACCGCGATATGCCGTGAACAAAGCATTGTTAAACACTGTAAACTTTGGGATAGACTGTCTCTTACGAGCCTCATCGCATGCAAACTTTTGAAGTCCGCAAAGCAAGTTGGCTTGCTTCAATATTTCGAGATAAGAAGACAAAGTCGTGACATTGCCTGCATCTTGCAATTGTCCAAGCATTTTGGTGAGTGACAACAACTCACCAGAATAAGAACACCCTACCTCAAAAAGCTGTGACATGAGTGAAGGCTTGTAAATATTCGAAGTCAAGAGAACATCCTTTTCAATGGCAGGTGCCACAAGAGAATCCTTGACATATTTCCTCCAACGCCTAAAATCCCCGATATAATCCACCGAGCCTGGATAACCTCCAAAATAAATCCATTGTTGGAGTGATAACCCGAAGGCAGCTTTCATTTCCGGAAAAGTCCAATGCCCCATACGAATCAACTCGAATCTACCAGCTAAAGACTCGGTTAGCCCTTTGCGCAAAAGCAAGCGAGACGAACCCAGCAATACGACTTTCAGGTTTACATGATTTAGGGTATCGGCATCCCACTCTCTCTTCACATATTCACTCCATCTGCGTATTTTCTGTATCTCGTCTATTACAAGAACAGCTTCTTGCAAATGCTGAATATCCATTCGGCTTCGAACAGACTCCCAAGAACGTCGAATCCAATCCGAATCTTCTTCATTTACAGAATCAGCATTAAATTGAAATACTACCTTATCAATAGTCTCTGCTATTTGCGCCATAACTGTTGATTTGCCAACCTGTCTTGGTCCTGCCAAAACAAATATACACTTACGTCTTTCGCTCAACCTACTCAACATCAAGTTGTAATGTGGTCTTCTATACTCACCCATATTCTTTAATTTGTAATATTAAACAACTCAATTCTTCGTCACGAATTACTCAATTCTTCGTCACGAATTACTCAATTCTACTTTGCAAAGATACAAAGAATAGATGAGTAAACACATTACCCATGATTATTTTTTAGCATTCTTAACTCATCATACAGCTTTGCCCCTCTCCTTCACGCGCTTAGGATACACCTGGCCAGATTATACATCTTCTCATAATGCTGACGAAACATTCGTTATATATTCTTTTCCTGTTTCATACACTATCTATACAGTTGAGCCCAGCAAAAAACTAAGCAAAACTCTGGCTTTTTCCCTATCTCTTTTTCACCAAAACATAAATGATGACGGGGGCTCCGAAGAGCGGGGTCACGGCATTGAGCGGGATGATGCCGCCTCCTGCTGGCAATACGCAGAGGGCATTGCAGAGCAGGGCGATGGCGGAGCCCATGAGCATGGTGAGAGGCAGGAGCTGACGATGATTGTCAGTACGGATCAGGAGGCGCACGATGTGGGGCGTGGCCAGGCCGATGAAGGCGATGGGACCGCAGAAGGCGGTGACCACGGCTGTCAGGAGACCTGTAACCACTAGGAGCAGGATGCGCAATCGGCGAATGTTGAAACCCAGGTTCTCGGCGTATTGCTCGCCCAAGAGCAGGGCATTGAGAGGCTTTACCAGCAGGAGCGAGAGCAGCAGGCCGATGAGGGTGACCGTGGCGAAGTAAGGCACTTCTGCCATCGACACGTTGCCCATGTTGCCCATGCCCCATATCATGTACGACTTCATGCCCTCTGCCGAGCTGAAGAAATTGAGCAGGGAGATGCCGCTGCTCGCCAAATAGCCCACCATGATACCGATGATGAGCAGCACCACTTGATTGCGCACCATCGCCGAGAAGAGAGTGATGATGCCCATCACCAGCATGGCTCCAGCGAAGGCGGAGATGAGGATGGCTAGGAAGCCACCGATGGTGAGTCCGTCCAATGACAAGAAGCCGCCGATGCTGAAGCCTGCGATAGAGATATTGCCGCCGAAGGCGAGCATCACCACCGCCACAGCCAGTGCTGCTCCGCTGCTGATGCCGAACACGTCAGGCCCCGCCAGGGGATTGCGGAAGGCAGTTTGCAGCAAGAGTCCGCTCGTGGCGAGGGCTGCGCCTGCCAAGAGGGCTGTGATGGCATTGGGCAAGCGGGATTCCATCACGATGTAATGACTCATCGACTCGATGGTCTCATTGGGATAATAGGAGTCTGCCGGGGTCATATCTACCCCTGGGTGCGCCAATATGCTCAGCACCTCCCTCAATGGAATGCTCACGCTACCCCACGCCAGGTTGGCAAAGAACAAGGCTACTATTGCTAGCACCAACGTAATGGATATAATCGTTGTCTTCTTCATTAATATTTCTTATAGAATCTGAGTTTGCCAAACTTATCTCCTGCTTCTGGATGCGAGAGGATGATGAACTCGCGGAGCAATATCTCGGGATGGAAACTGGTGAGTTCGAAGTATGGCTCACAGCTGGTATCGGTCTCGTAGACGGTGCCTGTCTGGAATGCTTTCAGAGCCTGATAACCCTGATATTCAGCTAGAAGATTCTGCTTGGTTAAAGCATTTCCGCCGAAGTATTTGAAAGCCCAGACATCCACCTGGTTGCCCTTGGCGATGATCTGTTCGGGGCTCATGGAGAGGCTGCCGCTGTGGGTGTCGTCGGCGAAGATGTAGCGGGCATGAGCATCACGCAACAGGATGCCCATGGTGCTCTTGCCGCCCGGCACATACCATACATTGCCCGTCTTGCGCTCGGTGAGGATGGAGAGCCCCTTCGGATACCCGGCTGCCTCAGCTTTCAGCTTCAGATATTCCTTTTCTATCTTCGCAAAGAGCGAATCTGCCTTTGGTTCGCAAGATGCAGCAAGAGCGGTCTTCGGTGCATTCCCGTCTTTTTTAAAGAGCATGCCGTAGAATTTCATCCATTCCGCCCTGCCCAGTGGCGAAGACTCCATATAGTCGGCAGCCTCGATGATGGGCACGTGCAGCTTGTCGAGCTTGCCATATCCTCCGCTGTTTTCGAAAGGCGAAAGGAGGATGGCTTCGGGTTTCAGGGCGATGATGCGCTCGATATCGGGTGCCATGCTCGAACCGCAATCCACGATGGAATTTCCGGCAGAAGCATTCTCTGCAGAAGCTTTTCCGGAAACAGCTTTTCGGGCAGCAGCATTTCCGGCAGCAGCAGCCCTCTTCTTTACATCCGGAATATTGATGTAATCGAGGTCGCAGACACCACGGATGGCCTGCTGGCAGCCCATTTCGTACATCAGCTGGCAATGGGGAGCGATGAAAACGGCACTCCTCTCCACCGGTGTGCGCACGGTATCGGTAGTGCATCTCGCCCCCGTGCTGCGCCTTCTGGCAAGCATCGCCACCGTCTTATCCCCCTCCTTTCCCTTCGGAATCAGGATGTAGCGATGCAGCATCGTTCCCGCCTTCCAGGGGTTGGCGATGATAGCCTCAGCATACTGATAATCAATACCTTCTGCAGCATCGGAACTCTCTTCCCCATCGCCATGCTTCACGATGGTAAGCAACTTGGCGTACTTCATCTCCAGGGTATCGCCAGCCTCCGCATCAGCAGCAGCCGTCTTTTCTCCCTGGCATGCCGCCATCAGCAGGGCCGCCGTAGCCCCACACAAAAGAATATACAGTTTCTTCATAATCTTACAAAATATGTGTGCAAAGATACGAAGAAATCTCCATTTTCCGTTTGTTTTCTCGAATAATCTTTGTACTTTTGCCCTCAAATTTAACTAACGCTACAATTTAATAAGTCAAAATGAAGAAGATTATCTGGGGCATAGCCCTTTTATTCAGTATATCGATGGCCGCCGGTGCGCATACTTGCTGTCATAATTCAGCACAGAAATGCGGCTGCAAGAGAGGTTATTACACACAGTATTACGGCGATAAGCCCGAACTCATAAAAGAGGCTATAGCTTGGGCGGAGAGCGACGTCTGGCGCAATGGTTTCGACAAGGCGAAGCCACATTCCAGCGTAAACCTCGCAGATTTCTATCTGCAGTATCAGAAGAATCCGCAGCAATGGCAGGCGCTTTTCGACTATCTGGCAAAGACCGATTTGCTGAGCATTCCGAAGGGAAAGCACAAGATTCCGGGTTCCGACCTCGTGGTAAGTGTAGAGGACAGCAAGAACGAGCCACTGGAAAAGCGCCGCAGCGAGAGTCATAACAAGCACATCGATTTTCAGTATGTAGTAAAGGGAACCGAGCGTTTTGGCGTCATCGACCACTACTCCAGCACCCCCAACTGCAAGTATCGTCCCGACGTAATCCACTACGACTACGACCGCCGGAAGGCCCGTTTCTTCGACAGTACCCCCGGCGAATTCTTCATCTTCTTCCCGAGGGATTGGCACATCGCCAAGGTGGCAAATGATGGCGAAGACCAGACCATCCGCGTTATCGTGGTGAAGGTGGATTATAAGGATTAAAGATAATTAAAAATAATATGATAGTTTATATAGCCAATCCATTATATGATGCTGTGTTCAAGCGCATCATGGAAGAAGAGCGCATCGCCAAGACGTTCTTGTCTGCGATTTTGCAAAGAGAAGTCGTCAGCATCAAGATATACCAAGATGAATTCCGCAATATCAAAAGCAATAGCATTTCGATATTTAAGATGGGATTTGTTGCCAGCATAAAGAATAACGAGAACAGCAACGAGCTTACAAACATAAGGCTGTATAAAACTTGGGTTGACACGGACGTCTTGGAACCTCGCCAGCATCTGGCATGGCAGCGCTATATAGAAGAGAAAAACTCGGATGGTATTGGAGATGAATCTCTCCCAACGATTTCGGTTTTTCTCCTAGCCCACCGTATAGGAGATTTCGAAACTCCAGTTGCATGCCCTGCCCCCGGCAACATTATTGTCCAACTGCCAATAATCAGCAAGACTCAAAACTCGAGTCAAAAGAAGGTATTAAGCATTTTTGACCAAGCAAGAACTTGCAGGGAAGACAAACACCTCTTGAAAGTAGATTATACCCCCTATGATGGAGATACGGATATGGAGTATATGATTAAAATGCTTCTTTCAATGGCATCTGACCCAGATATGCAATACCAGATGAATATCGAAGATGAGTTTATCTCCTTACTTGAAAAGAAGGATACCGAAATCCTGCGACTGGATCATTTGATTGAGCAAAGTAAGCTGAAGGAGGAATAAAAAAAGAACTTCCCCAAGTTTGCCCCACACGCCCTGAAAGGGCAGAAGCTCCTAGCCCAGGGCATCGCCCTGGGTAAATACGGACGCAAACCTGTCGCCCTGTAAGGGCAAAAGCTTTAAATACTTAGTAATAATAAAGCTTTTGCCCTTACAGGGCGCCTTGCTGTTTGCCATTATACCCAGGGCGATGCCCTGGGCTAGGAGCTTTTGGGCCTTCAGCCCGTTCTTGAACCACATGCAAAAGTTCAACACCATGATATTGAAGTGAATTATATCGAAGGAGATGATGTTACTCAAGATGTTACTCAAGATGGGTCTCAAGGTGGTATTCAAGGTATCCCTTACCCCACTTCCACCACTACCTCGCTGCCCCTGACCATCGCCTTCTTCACGCGGTCGAAGAGTTGGAGGAAGAGTTCCTGGCTCCTCAGAACGAAGCCGGGAGCATGGGCCTCGCCGATGAGGATACCGCCCTTGCGAAGCCGGAACGGACCATTGCCCGGCTGCATCATGGGACAAGGAAGGGCATAAAGCTCTTCCAGGCACCCGAACTCATGACTCTTGCGCTCCATGCGGCAAAGCTTGCAGGTTTCGGGGAGAGGAAGAGAAGAAGATGAAGAAGAATCATCCCCTACCGGTTCGAGGAAAAGCATCTGGCGGGCGAAGCATTTGCATTTAGCCACCATGATGCGATATTCACCCGGCTCCAGACAGCCACCCTCGCGCTCCATCGTATCACAAATGTACTGATGACCTACAACGATACCCTGGCGATTAACTACTTCCTGACTAAGGCGACCAACAATGGCGCCATGATCTCTACGAAAACGATTTAAAAACAACTTCATCATAACACGCAACAACTTAAAAACAACAATAGAAAAACATTTGAAATTCACATTCACTTTCACATTTTCTGAACGTAAAACGACTGGTAATAATCAGACAAATCCTTGCAACCTTCCGGCAACTGATGGTACACCAGCTGAGGGAACATTTCCTTCAGTTTCATATAAAGACCGATGCCCGGTTTGTCCTGATCAGGCCACATGTGAAGATTCCTTCCCGCTAAAAGATTGCGACATTCTTCATTACAAAGCGTAGCACTCGGGATGGCTATTGCCTTGTAACCCATAGACATAGCGCTCCAGCAGTCGGTACATCCCTCGGTAATAACCAATGGCTCTTTTTCTGTCACCTGCGGCAAGATCTGCATCCCATATACCATCGGCTTGCTACCTGGTGCAAACTTAAACCGCGGTTTTTCTTCAGTCTTATCTCCCAGATATCTGCTCTGAACCGTCAGCAGATTGCCATGAACGTCATAATAGGGAATCAACAGGGAAGGACCATCAAAAAACTTTCCACCAAAGCGATAGCCAGCAATGGAGAAATCTGTGCTCACCACTCTACACCAATAGATATATTCCGGGCGCAGCTTTCTCTGATAGAACAGGAAATCCTTGGCTTTATCTGTCAGTTTCTTACCCATGAGCATACGCATCAGATAATCTACGTCAGGCTTATGCTGAAACTCGCCTCTGAGATTGAGTCTGTCCGTATCACATTCAGATTTTCTATGCTCAGCAACTGTTTTATCCCGATGAAGCACATCCTTACGGTTTCCCGCAGAATGATTACCGGCGCTGATATTGAATCTTCTGCACAGCCATTGGCAAGCCTCCGAAAAAGAGAGATTCTCCCGTTTCATCACCAGGTCGATATTATCTCCACCCCACCCGCATGCAAAGCAATGACAAGTGTTGGTGGAAGTCCAGAAATGCAAACTCGGATGGGTATCATTATGACTGATACAAAGGGCATTATGATACCGCAAACCCATTCCCAATTCATCAGCAACCTCCAGGATGCTGATAGCTCTAAGTTTAGAGAGCGTATTTGAATCAATATATTCTGCCATCTTCTAATTGTCTTTTTTAATATTACCATCACCAATAGTGCCTTTCTGCTGCGTCTTTCTAAGCACCTTTCTATCCTCGCCCTTTGCTGGTTTTTCGAGCCATCCCCATCTGCGCCAGTTGCACACCATGTTGCGGGCAGGGGTCTTGAGTTCCTTCTGCTTCAGAAATTCCTCCAGGAACTGATAAGAAAATTCCTGCGGCAACTCGCTGAAATAGTCTACAGTATGATAAGGCTCTCCTTCGCCCTCGGCAGAAATCTGCTCGAAAGCCTTGCCCCACCGCTGCAACATATTCTGCAAGATGCGATCGGCACAAGCCAGATAGATCTGCCTAACCAGTTTCCGGATTTCCTTCTCGCTCTTCTTCCCTTCAACCTTGTATAGCACTTGCATGAGGGCAGCGATGCGGAAGGCTGAAACCGAACTGCGCTTGTAGAAGACATCCATCGACTTGGACATGGTTTTCACCACCTGCTGGCGGCAGTCGTTACACCATTTTACCACCGTCTTGTAGAGCCAGCTCATATCTTCCTCTATCTCCTGATGGAATTTTCCATCTTCCTCGTAGCACAACCCGAAGAGCTTATCCAATGTATTCTCCAGCTCATTACGCTGCGTATCGGTCAACGCCTGAAACTGTGGCGGATTGTCGCCCAGATGACTGATGAGCGGGCATAAGATGGTTCGGGTTACAGCACCGCCCTCAATGGCAGCTTTGTTCATATATCTGCTCACCGCACTCTGAGTGCCGCAGAAAACGAACGACAGCAAGGCATCTACCATGGCACTATAGCTGGATTCGCTCATGAAATCCTGACCATAGACGCTACCCAGATCGTAAGCTGTCTTGATAACCTGCGAGAGGTCGGCAAACTGGCGCTTGGCAGAATGCACGATAGCAGAAATCTCATCGGCAAATTCGAAGAGCGTCTTCGGAGCACCATAAAGTTTGACGGCTGCATCGCATCGCTTGATAAACATGGTGAGCGATACGGTTTCGGGCAGGATGGTGATGTCGGTCTTCGGTTCGGGTGGCAGCTTGCCGTCCTTCTTTCCCTGGCGTCGCTTCAGGGCAGCATACTCCTGCTCCTTGGCTCTCATTTCGCTGTCGCGCTCGATGAAAGGTTTCATCAGGGTACGCATGATGTATCTGGCAAACGATTTTCCGCTCGACTGCTCGCCCTCTACGATGACCTGCAGCACGATAGCCGATTTTTCTCCCTGATTATCATACACATACTGTATTCTGACACGTGTAAGATAAACGCTGAGCATGGCAGCAGCCACCACCAGCGTAGGATACTTGAGGTCAGAAGGCGAAGTGATCATCCATTCTCTGATGCCCGACGGATAATCCTTATCGGCAATCAGGTGATGCATGGGCATCTCTTCATTCTCTTCAGCCTGTTCAGACAGCTTTTTTCCTATCAACCCAGATGATACCTTGTTATTGATTCCGCCCTTGGTATCCTCAGGCTTTGCCACTGGATTAGTCCGAGACGCTTCCTGTGGAGGTATTTTCTTTCCTTTTTCCATAATCCCAATCATTGATTATTTCTGTATGCAAAAGTAAGGAAAAAAAGCCTCCCCGGCAATAGGCGTCCTGCCGGTTCGCCTCCTACTAAGCCTCATCGCCGGCAACTAAGCCTTCCGCTAAGCCTCGAGCTCATCTGAAGGCAAAAAAAAAGCACTTTCTGCTTGCAAACGAAGCAAAAAGTGCTGATACTGTATTATTTCTAAAAAATCTTCTGTTCAGATATGTTCCTATTCATTTATATTATCACCCCTACTGACATAAGAAAGAACCAAACGGCGAACCACGGCATGAATGTCTTCATTAGGGAACTTCTGGCGATATTTCTCCGTAAGGTCTTCGCAGAAATACATCTTGCTATGAAGCAAAGAAGAAGGAATATTTAGCTGCATAAACACATCGTATGTTGCAACAGGCTTGCCATCCTTTGTGTCGACAGGCACAATATCCATCTTATACCAAGCATTTGCAGATGTGGCAGGGAACAATCTATAATTGTCATTACTCTCCACTTTACCAGCGATGTCCAGTATATATCCGTCAGCAGACTTATCGTCCTCAGGATTCACCGCATATAGCATACATAAAGCAGCAAGCGTCGAGTGTTTTTTCATGATAAACTGATATTTTTTGCTTCCTCCAAAAGGAGGGTTTGCCTTCAAATCCTGCTCTATATCCTCACGAATTTGTGGCGCATCCACCACAAACTCTACTTCGCCAGTATAATTGACGACAGTTTTCGATGACTGTGGATGTGGATTCGGCTGAATAACCTCACCATTGTCATTACTGTTGTCACACGCACAAAAAGCCAAGACTACCAACAGTAGTAAGACTGATTTTTTTACAAAATACTTCATATCCAAATTTGTTTATTAAACCTATTCTATTGTTAAACGTAGAATATGCCTAAAACTTGCTCTATTTTACGTTTTTAACATTCCATCTAAAACTTGCCACACTCACAAGAAGCAATCATTTCCCCGCTTCTTACTGTCCCTTACGGTAGATGGAAACAAAACGTTTAGCGATGTTTATCAGATTCAAACGGGCTACGGGGTCTTTCACATCATCAAAACTCCAGTTGGGAAATTCGCCACGCATTTTGGAGAAACGCTTGGAGATGACATTGGCATTGGTCAGATTGGAAGGCAGACCCAACTGCTCTGTAAGATACTTGAAGAAAGATTTGCCATTTTCAAAGTCGCCGTCAAAATCATCGATACTGGAGAGCGCCACCATAATCAGGGCATAGTCTTTCTTCAAAGGAATAGCCTTCTCGTCTATCATCTTCTGCAAGGCTCGTTTTACTCTTTCTCCCTGGCTCAAGTCGCCCCATTTCTTCTCATTATCTTCTTCCGTTTTTTCCTGCCCGCCGTTTTCCTGATGCTCATCGTCTGTCACTTCCAATTCTAATGTCCTCTTCTGTTCAGGCTCGAATCCGTGCAGATAATCTTCATCATTGTTCAGGCGCATCAGTTCATTAATCTGAGATGAAACGAAGAAACCATCCTCGCCATAATAACCGATATTGGCTGCCAGCCGCTCAACCACCTCATGGTTCTTCACGACTGCTCCGAGGCACCGCTGAGAAAACTCCTGAGTTACGTAGCCTCTCCATTGCCCCATAATCATTGAGCAAAATTGAAACACTTTCGACTCCAAAGGCATCATCTGAAGTATCACAGCTGCCATATACAGGATGACAAATACGATTCTCTGCCGCTCTTCCTGAGCTGTAGCATACCCATCCTCGTCAACATAGTTTTTCTCATATTGCCCTATTCCTTCCACAAAGGCTAGGCGGCTCTCGGTATCGGTATGCGAAAACATCATTTTGTCTACGATGCAGAACACCTCATAAAAAACATCCTCGCATGAACATCTGGACGTAGGAAACCACGTCTTATCATTGAAGATATCATGGGTGATGGCTCTGAAAACCTGATAAATCATGTGTTGCGAAAAAGATTTATCTACCATCTGTCTGGTCTTCATCTTAAATAACCTCATCGTCGTAACCATTTAAATCATCAAGAATCACATCAAGAGAATTGATCAAAGCAAACTGAGAATTCCCATGACAATCGCAACAGACAACATCTCCTATAACCAAGGCAGAAATCTCTGCATCGGAGATTTTCACCTTGGTTCGTTTCAGCGAACGGGAAGAGGTGCACGGACCTTTCCAATAATATACCTTGATGCCGTAATCTTCCTTGCTGCACAGGTTCACCAACATGGCAACGTCTCTGTTTGCCTTGTCCAAGCGCAACTGCTCACCTCTATCTGTACCATATAGCACTTGATACTTACTGGCATTGAGACACTCCATAAAGGATTGCTGCAGCTGTAATTGCATGACAAAGGAATATGGCGCATCGCTGAGAGACTGATGGCGAGGAAAAGAAAACACCACAGCCTTTGGTCTGCAGCCAGCCTTGATTCTTTCAGCCACGGCATCAAAGAAATCACCAGGTGGCAACTTGGCAGAAATCACCATATTCCAGCCATATTGATTCGCCACCCTGTTGATATTATCACGCAGAAGAGCCACCACCTTGTCCTGCCCTCTTTTGCCGCCGAAGATTCTGGATTCTTCCACAAAAAGGAATCCTTTGTTGGGGCGATTATCAATAATCACCTTGCAGAAAGGCTGGTTGTGAATTTCATTCTCCTTAAAATCACTCCAATAAAATTCTTTCTTGTCTGCGCATACATCCAGCACAGCCACACCTTCGCGAAATCCCAATATTCGGTTGTCGTGAATAACGTCTTCCTCATACTTCCGTGATTCCACTAAAGTCATTTTCTTGCTTTTCAGCAAACTGTCCATTACCTTCTCGAAACCAGTCTGACACTCCTGATATTTTTCAGGCGATGGCATTTCGGGAAATTCCAAGGGTAGAGTACCCTCGATACTTGATAGATTCCGGCTTTTGCAGAAATCAAACTTGAAGACAACGTAAGAAGTCTTTTCGGTGCTGTTTTGGATTCGTCCAGTCATTAGCTTGCGATTTAAGTTATACCATGAAAGTTATTTTTCATAGCATCTACAAAAGTAATACTTTTTCCCCGAATAAACAAATAAATTCTAAATTATTTTTTATCAAATTGTCTTTTTTTCATAAACCATCAAAACAAAATGTGAATGTGAATGTGAATTTGAAATGTAAATCAATGTATCGGGTTGTTCCATCCATTCCTTTTATTGGATATTGCGAATGAAATTCAGTCCTCGCGCGCGTACCTTATTATATATATAATATGAACCTATTATAATGGCTACTATTACTTAAACACGATTATACGCTTCTCCTTCAGGTAACATTGAAAAACATTTCAAATTCACATTCACATTCACATTTTTGCCTTTCCTTCTATCCACCAGCTAACCCACATAGCAAGTTACTGTGCGCCCGATGCCCCCAAAACTGTGTGGCGACGCAGCACCATCTGCGTCCCGACGCAGATGGCGATACGTCGGGACGTAGATGGCGGTACATCGGGACGCAGTTGGGGGTACGTTGGGACACGCCCTGAAAGGGCAGAAGCTCCTAGCCCAGGGCAACGCCCTGGGTAGCTATTGACGCAATCCCGGCGCCCTGTAAGGGCAAAAGCTTTAAAACCTCAAGCAAAAAATATAAAGCTTTTGCCCTTACAGGGCGTATTGGCTACATCCTTAAAACCCAGGGCGTTGCCCTGGGCTAGGAGCTTCTGCCCTTTCAGGGCGTGTGGCGTCAAGCAAATACATGATTAATGAGGAAGGAATGCTCGTGATTCGGGACAAGGATGCACGTGATTCGGGACAACTATTGTTTTTCAGAGAAAAATGTTGTATCTTTGCACTGTGTTAGAAGAAAGGCTGCACTCGGCAAAGTTCAAGCAAGCTTGACTTTGCTCTCGTTTGCACTTTCTTTGCATTGTCATTCATTAAGAACGGCAAATAGGAAATTAACCACTAAAAAACGGAGGGGAAAACGACAGGGGTGCACACCTGCCCAATCTCTTTCTAAATGTTGAACCATTAAAAAAAAGAAAGGAAAAAAGAAAATGAAAAAGGAAGTTTGGAAAACTATCTTGCAGGTGATTATCGCTGTACTTACTGCCGTAGGCACTACGCTCGGCGTTACCAGCTGCATGTAGACTGATTTGTTTAACCATTAAAAAAACGATTTGAATTATGGGTATTAAAGTAAAAGCTATTGAGCGCAACGTAGCGTTCGAAAAAGGTAAGCAAAAGTGGGCATTCGTGATGCAGGCTGAACTCTACAGCCAGCTCAACGCCACGAAGGTGATTGAAGAAGCTGCCGTTCGCAGCGGATTGCCTAAGGCGGTAATCAACGCCGGATGGTCGGCCATCGGCGAAGTGATTGCTGCATGGGCCACCGAGGGCCACAGCGTGGCTGTGCCAGGACTGGGCAGCCTCCGATTCGGTCTTAACTCTACCGCCGTAGAGGATGTGAACAAGGTGAGCGCCAACCTCATCACCCGCCGATACATCATCTTCGTGCCTAACACCGACATCAAGAAGGAACTCGAAGAGACTTCCGTCAACATCACCTGCTACGACCGAAACGGCAAGGTGGTGAAGCAGGTTACCTCTACCGATACGCCTCCTACTACCCCATCCGGAGGCGATAATCCATCCGGAGGCGATAATCCATCCGGAGGCGATAACCCATCCGGAGGCGATAACCCATCGGGCGGCGATTCGGCTGGCGGAACCGGAAGCGAAACCGGCGGCGATGGACTTGAATAAAAGGTGCTGAGCCTGAAAAAGTAAAACCCTCCCCAGGTCTTAAAAAGTCCTAGGGAGGGTAAACTTTGTCTGGCAGTTAAATTGTTTACGCAATGTACCATACCAGACGTCCCGAACACAACATGCTAACCCACACATTTCCCCAAGGAATCAGCATGTCGTTAACAATCCTTTGTGCCTCAAATAAATAATACTTTTTTTCAAACCAAATCAACAGCCTAGCCTCACGGCTAAAACGTATTTAATGTTTTTACCTTATTTCAAAACATGATAGTAACATATTCTGCAGCGATATCAACCAGCTTCTTGCGGCGGGCTACACCTATTATATAATGAGCCTCCTTCGCCGAACAGTGGAAGTATTTCTTCACAGCTGTTACCAGTTCTTCCTTCCTTATCGAGCCCACACCCTTAGGATAAGCCTTGCGGATAGCCTTCTCGATGTCCGCCATCTTATATTCATGGTGGCGCTTGTGGAAGTACTGCGATACGATGATAGATAGAACTATCACGAGCAGGATGATGATAAATACTACAGACTTGTTCATTTCATTATCTCCTAATTTATTTATTAGACATATCAGGTTCGCTGAATCACCCTTCCGGGTGCTCCAAGTTTTCAGAATCACCGATAGCCGTTATCGGCAAATCCACTGCAAATATAGCATTTTTTCTTGAAACAACAACATTTTTCGGCATTTTTTTCACTATTTCTGCAAAAAAACTTGCTAAATACAAAAAAAACACGTATTTTTGCAAGAAAATAATCCTTAAGACAGAAAGATAATGCAAGAAACTGTAAAGAAAGTATTGAATGGCGATTTTAATCGCAAGAAAGCATTGCTGTTCCTCATAACGGCTCTGCTTACCGTTATCGTCTGGAACCTGCCCATCGACAGCTTCGGCATCGATGGACTCACCATCGTGCAGCAGCGCGTCATCGCCATCTTCGTCATGGCCGTGATGCTCTGGCTCACCGAGGCCATACCAGCATGGGCTACCAGCGTAGTGATCATCTTCGTGCTGCTGTTCTTCGTCAGCGACTCCGCCTTCAAGATTATGCAAGGCTCGGAGGCTGAGATGGGCAAGCTGCTCGACTATCAGGGTGTGATGGCGTGCTTCGCCGACCCTACCATCATCCTCTTCCTGGGCGGTTTCGTACTCGCCATAGCCGCTACCAAGAGCGGACTCGACGTGATGATGGCGAAGGCCCTGATTGCGCCATTCGGCAAGCGTTCAGAGAACGTGCTGCTGGGCTTCATGCTCATCACCGGCATCTTCTCGATGTTTATTTCAAATACAGCCACCGCTGCCATGATGCTCACCTTCCTCACACCGGTGTTCAAATCATTGCCACCTTCGGGCAAGGGCCGCGTGGCGCTCACCATGGCCATTCCTATCGGAGCCAACCTGGGCGGTATGGGAACCCCTATCGGAACCCCTCCTAACGCCTTCGCCTTCAAGGTACTGAACGACCCTGCAGGACTCAACTTGGGTCTCAGCTTCGGCGACTGGATGCTGATCATGGCCCCTATGGTGCTCATCATGCTCCTGATGGCATGGGTCATCATCCGCAAGATGTTCCCGTTCTCTGCCAAGACCATCGAGCTCAACATCGAGGGCAACATGCAGCACAACTGGCGCACCACGGTAGTGGCCGTCACCTTCCTTGCAACCATCGTGCTCTGGGTATTCGGCAAGCAGCTGGGCATCAACGCCAACACCGTAGCCATGCTCCCTATCGCCATATTCGCCCTTACGGGAGTGGTTACAGCCAAGGACCTGAAGGAGATTGACTGGGCTGTCATCTGGATGGTGGCAGGCGGATTCGCCCTCGGATTGGCGATGAACGGCACCGGTCTTGCCGAGGCAGCCGTAAAGAGCATTCCGTTTGCAGAATTCAATCCGCTGGTCATCATGATTGTATCCGGACTGGTATGCTTCATCCTGAGTAACTTCATCTCCAACACCGCCACCGCCGCCCTGCTCATCCCTATCCTCACGGTGGTATGCGCCGGCATGGGCGACAAGCTCAACACCATCGGCGGCACCTCTACCATCCTCATCGGAGTAGCGGTATCGGCCAGCTGCGCCATGTCGCTGCCTATCTCAACCCCTCCTAACGCCATCGCCTACTCTACCGGACTCATCCAGCAGACCGACATGGTGAAGGCAGGACTCACGGTAGGCATCCTGAGCATGATAGTGGGCTACGCCGTGCTCATCACCTTCTGCAAGATGGGTGTGCTCTAGAGGGGCATCTTCTGAGAAAATACACATTATTATATATATAAAGGAATGAAAAAGATTGTTATAGGAATCGACGTAGGCATCTCTACGACCAAGATTGTGGGCATCGATGAAAGCGGCGTGGTGGTAAGCCCCATCCGCATCAAGGCCACCGACCCTATCACCTCGCTCTACGGAGCCTTCGGCAAGTATCTTCACGACAACAAGATTGCGCTGAGCGATGTAGAACAGGTGATGCTCACAGGCGTAGGATCTGCCTATATCGACGAGCCCATCTACGGACTGCCTACCTCGAAGAGCGAGGAGTTCGTGGCCGACGGACTGGGCGCCCGATACGAGAGCAAGCTCGACCGCATGATCGTGGTGAGCATGGGAACCGGAACATCGCTCGTAAAATGCGATGACAACGAGATAAGGCACATCGGAGGCATCGGCATAGGCGGCGGAACCCTGGCAGGACTGAGCCGCATCATGCTCAAGACCGATGACATCAAGCAGATTATCAACCTCGCCAAGGACGGCGACGTGAGCAAGATAAACCTGCTGATAGGCGACATCAGCGCCAAGCCTCTGCCCGGACTCCCGATGAACGCCACCGCATCGCTCTTCAGCAATGCCAAGGCCAACGCTTCGCGCGAAGACATCGCTATGGGACTCATCTGGATGGTGCTGCAGTCGATAGGTTCGGCTACCATCCTCTCATCGCTCGAATCGGGCATCAAGGATTTCGTGCTCATCGGCAACCTCACCCTGCTGCCGCAATGCCGCGAGGTGTTCCCAGCCATGGAGAAGCTCTACGGAGTGAGGTTCAGGATACCGAAATACTCGGAATTCTGCACCGCCATCGGAGCTGCGCTCGACTATAAGCGACAAGCAAAATAATCACCCCCGAATCGCCGCAATGCCCTATACACGGGCGTTGCGGCGATTTGCTTTCTCCATCCTGTCACAAAGCACAGACAACAAGGGAAAAACGCACACAAGCGCACAAAATGCGCAACACGCTGATAGATAACAACTTAAACGTTTCGGGAAACAGAAATTTGTCAAAGTTTTCCAAAACTTTTTCGTTTCCTCCTGATTATCAGCGACTTAATATTTTTTAACGATAAAAAAGTTGTCCAAAAGTTATTACTTTCAGAAATATTTTATATCTTTGCAATGTCAAAAGGAGGTACTTATCTACCTCTTCAAGTCATAATGACTTAATACTAAGTAATTTAAACATCAATCGTAAAAGTAATACTAAAATGATCCAGACAGTAGTAAAGCGTGACGGACGCATCGTTGGATTCAACGAACAGAAAATCATGGCAGCCATTCGCAAGGCCATGTTACATACCGACAAGGGTGAAGATACCACTCTTATCGAGCAGATAACCGACCACATCTCTTATCGCGGCAAGAGCCAGATGAGCGTTGAGGCCATTCAGGACGCCATCGAGATGGAGCTCATGAAGAGTGCCCGCAAAGATGTTGCCCAGAAGTATATCGCATACCGTAACCAGCGTAACATCGCCCGCAAGGCGAAGACACGCGACGTATTCATGAGCATCGTCAATGCCAAGAACAACGACATCACCCGTGAAAACGCCAACATGAATGCCGATACACCAGCTGGCATGATGATGAAGTTCGCTTCAGAAACCACTAAACCATTCGTCGACGACTACCTCCTCTCTGAGGATGTACGCGACGCCGTCATGCACAACTATATACATATTCACGATAAGGACTATTACCCAACCAAGAGTCTCACCTGCGTGCAGCATCCGCTCGACGTGATTCTGAACCACGGATTCACAGCCGGTCACGGTTCAAGCCGTCCTGCCAAGCGCATCGAGACCGCAGCCGTGCTGGCTTGTATCTCTCTCGAGACCTGCCAGAACGAGATGCACGGCGGTCAGGCCATCCCAGCCTTCGACTTCTATCTGGCTCCATACGTACGCATGTCGTACCAGGAAGAGGTGAAGAACCTGGAGAAGCTGACAGGCGAAGACCTGAGCAACCTCTATGATGCGCCAATCGACGACTACATAGAGAAGCCGCTCGACGGATTGCAGGGCCGCGAACGCCTGGAGCAGCACGCCATCAACAAGACCGTGAACCGCGTGCATCAGGCGATGGAGGCATTCATCCACAACATGAACACCATCCACAGCCGCGGCGGTAACCAGGTAGTATTCTCAAGCATCAACTACGGTACCGATACCAGCGCCGAGGGCCGCTGCATCATGCGCGAAATCCTGCAGAGCACCTATCAGGGCGTAGGCAATGGCGAAACAGCCATCTTCCCTATCCAGATATGGAAGAAGAAGAGAGGCGTAAACTATCTGCCTGAGGACAGAAACTACGACCTCTACAAGCTGGCGTGCAAGGTAACAGCCCGCCGTTTCTTCCCTAACTTCCTGAACCTCGACGCCACCTTCAACCAGAACGAGAAGTGGCGTGCTGATGATCCGGAGCGCTACAAGTGGGAGATTGCAACCATGGGCTGCCGTACCCGCGTGTTCGAAGACCGCTGGGGCGAGAAGACCAGTATCGCCCGCGGTAACCTGAGCTTCTCTACCATCAACATCGTGAAGCTCGCCATCGAGTGCATGGGCATCGAAGACGAAAAGCAGCGCATCGACATGTTCTTTGCCAAGCTCGACAATATCCTCGACATCACAGCCAAGCAGCTCGACGAGCGCTTCCAGTTCCAGAAGACGGCGATGGCCAAGCAGTTCCCTCTGCTCATGAAGTATCTCTGGGTAGGCGCAGAAAACCTGAAGCCGGAAGAGACCATCGAGAGCGTCATCAACCACGGAACCCTGGGTATCGGCTTCATCGGATTGGCAGAATGCCTGGTTGCCCTCATCGGCAAGCACCACGGCGAGAGCGAGAAGGCACAGGAGCTGGGACTGAAGATTGTTACCTACATGCGCGACCGTGCCAACGAGTTCAGCGAGCAGTATCATCACAACTACTCTATCCTGGCTACTCCAGCCGAGGGATTGAGCGGTAAGTTCACTAAGAAGGACAGAAAGCAGTTTGGCGTCATCCCTGGCGTTACAGACCGCGACTATTATACCAACTCTAACCACGTGCCTGTATACTATAAGTGTACAGCCCTGAAGAAGGCACAGGTCGAGGCTCCATACCACGACCTGACCCGTGGCGGCCACATCTTCTATGTAGAGATTGACGGCGATGCTACCCACAACCCTTCTGTTATCGAGAGCGTGGTAGACATGATGGACAAGTACAACATGGGTTACGGCTCAGTAAACCACAACCGCAACCGCTGTCTCGACTGCGGCTACGAGAATGCTGACGCCCACCTCGATGTTTGTCCTAAGTGCGGCAGCCACCACATAGACAAGCTGCAGCGCATCACCGGTTATCTGGTAGGTACTACAGACCGTTGGAACAGCGGCAAGCTTGCTGAGCTCCACGACCGAGTAACCCATATCGGAGGGGAAAAGTAAAATGATCAGCGTTTTAAGCATCGTACATGATACGATGGTAGACGGTCCGGGCTTCCGCACATCCATTTATTGTGCGGGATGCCCCAACCATTGTCCGGGCTGCCATAATCCGCAGTCGTGGGACATCAGCCACGGCACGATGACCTCTACCGACGAGCTGATGAAGGAAATCATGAGCGACCCCTTCGCCAACGTCACCTTCTCGGGTGGCGACCCTATGTTTCAGGCAAAGGGCTTTGCCGAGCTGGCACGCGCCATCAGGGAGCAGAGCAGCAAGAGCATCTGGTGCTTTACGGGCTATCTCTTCGAAAACCTCGTGAAGAATCCCGAGCAGCTGGAACTCCTCCGCCAAATCGATGTATTGGTAGACGGCCCCTTCGTACAGGCATTGCGCGATGAAGACCTCTTCTTCAGGGGCAGCAGCAACCAGCGCATCATCAACGTGCAGAAGTCGCTGAAAGAAGGAAGAGTGATAGAACTCAATCTTACAACAGAAAACCCGAATCCGGTATTGTAAATCTACATACCAGATTCGGGTTTCCCGTTTATTTTTTCATGCACGGATTACACGGATTTTCTTATCTTAAATATTTCCTATCCCTCTTAGCATCCTTCTCTTCGAGGTAGCTGATAGAACTCTGAATATAATCACGCTCCCACTCGCTCTCGTGCAATTTCTCATCGCCATAGAGCAGAAGGTCGAGATCCAGCGGAACATCTACCTTACGATAAGGACCACGGATTCTGCGTCCGCATCTCTGCTCCACACTCCGCAGCGCGGCAAGCACAGACTTCTTAGAGCAGATGGTCTCCCCCAACATCACCTGATTCAGAAACTTGTCTGAATTCTCCAGTCCGATAGGCTCAGTCCACATGCGCGGACCGAAGAGGCAGTTCTTGAACATCCATCTCAGATGTTCATGTGCCTTCAACACATTCTCTTCCTGATTTCTGTTAGAGCCGATAGCTATAATTACTTTTGTACGAGTTCTCATTATTAAAATCTTTATTTCTACAAAACAAGTCAGTTTCTCTCAGAAGAGACAGATTGCCCCTGCATTTGTATGTCACTGAACTTTCGCAAGTTTTACCCCACACGCCCTGAAAGGGCAGAAGCCCCTAGCCCAGGGCATCGCCCTGGGTTATTACGGACGCAAACCTGTCGCCCTGTAAGGGCAAAAGCTTTAAAACTCCAGGCAAAACATAAGGCTTTTGCCCTTACAGGGCGCCTTGCTGATTGCTATTATACCCAGGGCGATGCCCTGGGCTAGGAGCTTCTGCCCTTTCAGGGCGTGCTGCTTCTGGAGCTTTTGGGCCTTCAGCCCGTACTTAAGCCACATGCGAAAGTTCAATATGCAATATTTTGTGCAAAGATATTAAAAATTTTGTAATAAACCGCGATTTATCCGTTTTTTTTTATATTTTTGCAGAATGAATCATCTAAAAGCAAACATTTTAGGGCTCGCTCTGCTCTGCTGCCTCCCGATGGGCGCACAGCTGAAGTGGAACCAGGCCTATCAGACATATATCAACCAGTATAAGGATCTTGCCATCGAGCAGATGCTCCGTTACCGCATTCCAGCCAGCATCACCCTAGCACAGGGACTGTTTGAGAGTGCGGCAGGAAGGAGCGACCTCGTACGCCAGGGCAACAACCACTTCGGCATAAAATGTCACAACTGGACGGGCCCAACCCAGTACCACGACGATGATGCCAGGGGCGAATGCTTCCGCGTATACCAGGACGCAAGAGACAGCTACGAAGACCACAGCAAGTTTCTGGCGCGCCAGCCACGCTACGCACGCCTCTTCGAACTCTCGCAGCACGACTACAAGGGATGGGCTCGCGGACTGAAAGCCTGCGGCTACGCCACCAACCCGCAGTATGCCAACAAGCTGATACAGATTATAGAGCTCTACAAGCTCAACCAGTATGACAAGGCCAAGCGCTACGACCGCTTCATGGCTACCCACAGCGGTACCGACCAGCCTGTAAACGCCGAAGGATTGCTGCACCCTATCCATATCTTCAACAAGAATTACTATCTCTATGCCCGCGAAGGCGACACCTTCAAGAGCATAGGCAAGGAGGTGGGCATCAGCTGGCGCAAACTGGCTCGCTACAACGAGCGCAACAAGCACGCCGTGCTGCACAAGGGCGACATCATCTATCTGAAGAAGAAACGCTCCAAGGCACCTAAGCAGTATAAGAAGCGCCCTCACGTGATACAGCCGGGCGAAAGCATGTACGCCATCTCGCAGAAGTATGGCATCCGACTGGAGAAACTCTACAAGATGAACCATCTCGACCCTAACATCCCGGTAAGCGTAGGAACAAGGCTGAGGGTGAGATAAGTGATTAGTAAAATGTGAATGTGAATGTGAATTTCAAATGAAAATACAATGAAGAGAATGATATTATCCCTCGCCACCATGGCGATGCTGATGGCGCCCGGCACCATAAAGGCGCAAAACTTTGACGACTATTTCACAGACAAGACGCTGCGGGTAGACTATACCTTTGCCGGCAACCAGAAGCAGCAGATGATAGCCGTAGACGAACTCAACGTAATGCCACGCTGGTACGGCAAAAGGCAGCGACTGGCCGAACTCCCGGTAGAGGGCAACGGACAGATAACCGTACGCGACCACCGCTCGGGCAAAATCATCTACCGCAACTCCTTCTCCACCCTCTTCCAGGAATGGCTCTCCTATCCAGAGGCAGAGAAGAACACGCAGAGTTTCGAGAACGTATTCCTCGTTCCGATGCCGAAAGATACCGTAGACATCACCCTCGACCTGCGCAACAACCGCCGCGAGATAACCACCACGCTCACCCACCAGGTAGCGCCGAAAGACATTCTGATTCATCAGAAAGGCAACAAGCCTACACCATACGTCACCCTGCAGCAGGCTGCCGACACCACCCGATGCATCCACATCGCATACGTGGCTGAAGGCTATACCGATGCAGAGATGCCTGTCTTCCTGAAAGATGCGCAGGAGGCTACAGAGGCCATCTTCGCCCACGAACCCTTCAAGAGCATGAGAGACCGATTCAACATCGTAGCCGTAAAATCGCCATCCAAGCAGAGCGGACCTAGCATCCCAGCCCAGGGCATCTGGCACGAGACCGCCCTCAGCTCTCATTTCGACACCTTCTACAGCGACCGCTACCTTACCACCCTGCATCTCAAAGACCTGCACAACTGGCTGGCAGGTATCCCTTACGAGCACATCATCGTGCTGGTAAATTCGGATAAGTACGGCGGTGGCGGCATCCTCAATTCATACAATCTCACCACCTGCCACCAGAAATGGTTCAAGCCGGTAGTGGTGCATGAGTTTGGCCATTCCTTTGCCGGACTTGCCGATGAATACGCCTACGAACAGGAGCAGATACCGATGTATCCTCACGATGTAGAGCCTTGGGAGAAGAACATCACTACCCTTGCCGATTTCCACGGAAAATGGGAGAACATGATAGACAAGAAGACCAAGATTCCTACTCCACTCTCCAAGAAAGAGAAGGAGGCGGTGAGCAAGGTGGGTGTCTTCGAAGGTGCCGGATACAGCGTGAAGGGCGTTTACCGCGGTGTGCAGGACTGCCGTATGCGCATCAACGAAACGCCGGAGTTCTGCCCGGTATGCAAGAAGGCGCTGCAGGACATCATCGACTTCTACACGAAATAAAGAAATCATAAAAACATCATATCTATGAAAGAGCAAAACCTAAACATCAGATACATGGTGGCTCAGCTCTCAGAGTTGAGCCAGCAGGAGCAGGAGCTCGTAAACAGGGCGAAGGCTGCCACCAGCAATGCGTATGCTAACTACAGCCACTTCTATGTGGGAGCAGCCCTGCTCTTGGCCGACGGCAGAATAGTGATTGGAGCCAACCAGGAGAACGCCGCCTTCCCGTCGGGACTCTGTGCCGAGCGCAGCGCCATCTTCGGTGCCCAGAGCAACTATCCCGACCAGCCTATCCTGACGCTCGCCATAGCAGCGAGAAACGGGAATGGTTTCCTCAAGTCGCCTATCTCGCCATGCGGAGCCTGCCGCCAGGTGATACTGGAGATGGAAGACCGCTACCAGCGCCCCGTACGCATCCTGCTCTATGGCGAGAACGGCACCTACTGCTTCGACAGCATCAAAGACCTTCTCCCCTTCTGCTTCGTAGATTCGAACATGAAGGAATAAGAAAGGTAAAGAACCAAAGTTCTAGAAGCAGCACGCCCTGAAAGGGCAGAAGCTCCTAGCCCAGGGCATCGCCCTGGGTGTAATAGCAATCAGTAAGTCGCCCTGTAAGGGCAAAAGCTTTATTAATTCCGGTATTTTAAAGCTTTTGCCCTTACAGGGCGACAGGTTTGCGTCCGTAATTACCCAGGGCGATGCCCTGGGAGGGCACTGAAAAAGTCCCTTCATGGGTTATGTTAGTTTAACATTCGATCTTTGAAATAGTGTACCCAAAAGTTGCATATGTGCAATATTTTTTGTATCTTTGTAGAAAAATACAAGGATTATGCTAGAGCAACAACAGACCATATCATTCAGTGATTATTCAAGTTTGTATGACTTGATTATCCCAAAAGACAACCTGCTCCGCCAGATTACTGACCTGGTGGACTTTAGTTTCGTATACCAGGAATTGCAGGACAAGTATTGTCATGACAATGGTCGTACAGCAGAGAGTCCTATCCGTATGTTTAAGTATCTTCTTTTAAAGGTAATCTATGACATATCGGATGTTGATGTTGTTGAACGTACTCGCTATGATATGTCGTTTAAGTACTTCTTGGGATTAACTCCTGAGGAGACTAATCTGATTAATCCTAGTTCCTTGACCAAATTCCGTCGACTTCGTCTGAAGAATATGGAGCTGTTGGATCTTCTTATCAAGAAGACTGTTTCTATTGCTATAGAAGCAGGTGTCCTCAAGTCTAGAACCATCATTGTTGATGCAACCCATACGCATTCTCGTTCCAACCCTATCAGTGCAGCAAAGAGTTTGGAGTATTATTGCAAGGCCGTAATCAAGGTCGTTAATTCTGTGGATGACAGCATGGAATTGCCTGAGCTTCCAAAAGAAAAGAAGTATTCTTCTATCATGACTGCAGCCAAAACGATAGTTGCTACGGTGGAAGCTGATGCTGCAACTGCCAATATGCCTGCAGTCAAGGAGCGTCTCAATATGCTGAAAGAAACCATTTCAGACGCAGAGACCCGAGGCGTAATATCAAAAGATGCAGATGCCCGTACAGGACATAAAACAGCGCATTCTTCATTCTTTGGCTATAAGACGCATATAGCTATGAGCGATGAGAGAATTATCACCGCAGCTACCGTCACCTCCGGCGAGAAGGGTGATGGACAGCAATTGCCAGAATTGATAAAAAAGACAGAGGAAGCAGGAATGGAAGTTGATTCCATAGTAGCAGATAAGGCATATTCCAGCAAGGAGAATCTCAAAATGGCAAAGGAAAACAATATGCGCCTCTCTGCTCGTTTAAGCTCTGTAATTGACGGTAATCGAACAAACAAACTCCCTTTTGAATACAACAAGGATGCAGATCTGTACGTCTGCCCAGCAGGGCATCTGGCGAAATGGAAAGAGATGAATTATCGCAAAAATGACAAGCGTCACAGAAACTCCAGCATTACCTATTATTTTGATGTGGACAAATGCAAGGTCTGTCCATTACGTGAAGGTTGCTACAAGGAAGGAGCCAAGACAAAAACATATGCGATTACCATCAAATCGGATGAACAGTTGGAGCAAATCGAATATCAAAAAACAGAAGAGTTTATAAATCTTCAGAGGAAACGATACAAGATAGAAGCCAAAAACTCCGAACTTAAGAATGTCTTAGGATATGACAGAGCCCTGTCATACGGTTTGTCGTGCATGGAAATGCAGGGAGCTTTGACTATTTTCGCTGCAAATGTGAAGAGAATCATCAAATTGATGCAAAATGCATAAGGGGGGAAGTAGATTTCTCTATATATTGCCGAATTAAATGCCAGAAACGCTATAGAAAGCTGTTTGAGACTATATTCCTGTCCAAAAAAGTATTTCACTTTTAAAAGATGAAATGCTTCTTGGACAAGAATTAAAGTTCAAAAACAAGCTATGCAACTTAAAATTGGGTACCTTTTTCAGTGCCCTCCCTGGGCTAGGAGCTTCTGCCCTTTCAGGGCGTGTGGCGAAAAAATTCGAAAGTTCAGTCATTATTTCTCGCCTTATAATCATTATTCCTCCTTATACTCAAAGCATCCTGCGGCAGGCTGCTCTTTCTTTCTCGGCAAACCATCACGGTCGGTTGCAGGCAGGGTTTCGGCATCTGCCTTTCCTATTGCTGCCGACTCCTTGCGCAGATGGAAATCATACTTCAGATTGTCGGTGTCGAATAGGCGGAAATGCTTCTCGGCAAACACCGTCGTATCCTTGATGTCCTCATAAACCACATGGGTGAACTTCAGACTGTCGTCCGTCTCCAGCTTCTCCGTGCGCAACACACAATGGTCGAAGAGGAAATTGAAGGCATCCTCCTCTTTCGGAGCCTCCCAGACCACCTCATCATCATGATAGCCCGTTACGAGCGAATTTCTCACCTCGAAACGAGGCAGCGGAGAGGCAAAACCGATGGCAGACTCGCGGCGCCCGTCAAACGGATAGAACTGGGCTATAGTGCAGCCGTTTACCTCAACATCGCCACCCTCAACATAGAGCGGATGGTTCAGGCAGTTGGTTATCTGCGAGTTATAAATCTGCACCTTGGCAGAATCAATCCTCACACCGTAGCCCTGACTGTTATGAATCGTAGCATTCTCGATAAGCAGTTTCTGCTTCGTAGCATCGCCCGCTTCTATCATCACAGCATCGTAGGCACTATGAATATCAGCAAACGAAATCCTGCAGTCATGAGCCGAAGACATCAGTCTGATTCCCTGCCATTGTCCCGGTGTACGGTCATAAGGCAGATAATCGAACATGTGGTCCAGTCGGTCGCCCCGCATCACCACTTCCCTGTCCTTTTCGCCCTCAATCTTCAGCGACCCGAACACCTGCAAACCCGCATTCTCGTGGAAATAGAGTTGGGTGCCCGGAGCAATGGTCAGCGTAGCCGCCTCATCAACCCTGATGCCCCCATAAACCACTACCGGCAGCGTGCTCTCTAGCAGCTGGTCCTGCTTCACCTCGAGCGAATTGAGTTTCATCGCATCCCATGAAAACGCCCTCAGGTTCACCTTCTGCTCCACGCCACTTTCCAGCGCAAACACCAGGTTGTCGCTCACCAGCTGCGGCTCTTCGCTGTTCTGCATCGCCGAAGTCAGTTCTACGAACACGCGTATGCTGTCACCCTTCCTGATCTCCACATTCTGCGTCTGGAATCCCGCTTCGGTGCCCAGATAAGAGCCGTCAACATTCACCCGGTAGCCCTTCTGGTTACCGTTTTCCAGCCGCACCGACTGGCAGCGCAGAGCCTTGCCCGTACGGTTGTAAACCCAGAAGCTTCGGGTAGGCGTAGGCACATTCGAGAAGGTGGTGTCCATCTTCAGCGTATCTACCGAAAACGAGAGCACATCGCCCCTCGACGTTGAGAAACTCTCATCGTCGGCACAACTGGCAAGCAGGGCGCTCATCGCCATCCCTACACCCATTATATACAAAAATCCCTTTTTCCGTTTCATATCTATAAAAACGGAAAAAGGGAAATATTATTGTATCTGCCTCTACATAAACAGAGCAAAGATGGATGAACCTACAACCGTCATCACACCGCAAACCACGATGCTCAGACTGCTCATGGCTCCCTCTATGGTACCCATTTCCATCGCCTTTGCCGTACCCAGCGCATGGGCAGAACAGCCGATGGCGATACCTTTGGCAATAGGCTCTTTGATGGAGAGAAGCTTCAGGAATTTCTCGGCAAAGATGTTGCCCAGCACACCCGTTACGATGATGACAACCACCGAAACCGAAACATGACCGCCCAACTCCTCAGAAACGCCGATACCGATGGCGGTAGTGATGCTCTTAGGCAGGAAGGTAACGTAGGACGCATGGTCGAAATGGAAGATGAGGGCGAGAATGAGCACGGAGCAGAGACTCGCCAGCACACCCGAAACAATGCCTATCAGCACAGCCCGATAATTCTTCTTCAGAAGCTCAACCTGCTGATAAAGCGGCACAGCCAGACAGATGGTGGCTGGTGTGAGCAGATAACTGATACTGTTGGCGCCCGCCGAATAGGTCTTGTAATCTACGCCCGTCAGCAGGAGCGTAATGATAACGAGGATGATGGAGATGAGCAGCGGGTTCATCAGCGACCATCCCGTCTTCAGCTTCAGCAGCATGCCTATGCCGTAGGCTGCCAGACTGATGAGAACGCCGAAGAAGACAGAATCCTGGAACAACTGGTTCATTTCTTCGCCTCCTTTCCTTTTCTGATTACCATCTGCGTAATCCAGCCCGAAGCACCCATCACGACGAAGGTGCTGACCACCGTAACTACGATATACTGGAACCATGCATTACCGATATCCTGATAAGAATCAATCAGTCCTACGGCAGCCGGAATAAACATCACGGGCATGATGGCAATGAGGAAACTGCTGGTTTCGCGGATATGCTTCACCTTGATCAGTTTTGTTTCCAGCGCAAGGAAGAGCAGGATGATGCCATAGATGCTTGCCGGAATAGGCAATGGCAGCAAAAAATGGAGCAATTCCCCAGCAAAGGAGAACGCTATGATTATCAAAAATTGAATTAAAAACTTCATGTTGAATTACTTTAAACCTTAAACCTTGGAACTTTGAACTTTGAACCTTTGAATCTAAATCAAGCTAACGTACTGCTCAATGAGGCTTGCCGTCTCTTCTACGCCCAGGCGCACCGTATCCAGACAGATGTCGTAATCATCGGCATTTCCCCAGGTAAGGCCTGTATAATACTTATGATAAGCCACTCTGCAATCCTCGGTGTGCTCTACAAACTCCTCAGCTTCCTCATACGAAAAGCCCTTCTCCTCCTGAATATCCTTGATGCGAGCCTCCAGATTGCCGCTCAGGAAAACAGAAATCAGGTCTTTGCGCTCGCGGAAGATATAGTTGCCGCAACGGCCGATGATGATACAGTCTTCATCGCCTATCATATCGGCAAGTGTACGGAGCGGTTTTTCTGTCAGCGCCCTCTGCGTTTCGCCAAGCGACGACATCGAGAAGAGCAGTTCATCTACCGGCCGCTCATCGAAGAAAGCCTCCATCTCGTCGAGCACTCCTCTCTGTTCAGCCATTTCCATCATATTTTTACGGGTATAAAAAGGAATACCATACTTTTCGGCGAGCAGCTTGCCCACGCGAATAGCGCCACATCCACACTGGCGCGCTATCGTTATAATCATGATTCTATAAAATTAAAACGTATATAATAATTACTCAGTTCCGTTATCCCCCTCCAGCCCATCCAGGGCGGGAGTTTTATATAGCAAAAAAGCTAAGAAGATTTGACTCTTCTTAGCTTTCTTGTGTCGGGGCGACAGGATTCGAACCTGCGACCACCTGTTCCCAAAACAGGAGCGCTACCGGGCTGCGCTACACCCCGCTTGTGCTTTGCTAAAGGTTTGAATGAGAGAAAAAAATAGTCGGGGCGACAGGATTCGAACCTGCGACCACCTGTTCCCAAAACAGGAGCGCTACCGGGCTGCGCTACACCCCGCTCATTCATCTCTACGATACCTCTTAAGCATTGCTTTAAGCATCATTTCTGAATTGCGAGTGCAAAGGTACTACATTTTTTCGATTCCACCAAATTTTTCCCTAACTTTTTTCAAAAAAACATGCATTTTAATGCAAAATGGCTGGGAAACAGGCAAAAAATAAGGGCAACCCCTATCCGGAATTGCCCTTATACCTTATTATATATATAGTAGCGGCAAAGAACCGCAACCATACTTGCTAAACTTTTAAATCAGAAATCTGATTTTACTTGATGATTCCCTCTTCTACGAAAATCTTCTTCAAGATCTGGACAGCCTGCTCAACCTGCTCTCTTGTATGAGTAGCCATGAGTGCGAAACGTACCAATGTATCCTGAGGAGCACAAGCTGGAGGAATAACAGGGTTGATGAACACACCTGCATCGTAAGCCATCTTGGTAACAACGAATGTCTTCTCAGCATCGCGTACGTAGAGAGGAATGATAGGACTCTCTGTCTCGCCAATCTCGAAACCTTCCTCGCGGAAACGCTTCAAGGCATAGTTGGTTACATCCCAGAGATTCTCGAAACGCTCAGGCTCATTCTGAATGATGTGGAGAGCCTCGAGAGCTGCTGCTGTGGCAGCTGGAGTGTTAGAGGCGCTGAAGATGTAAGTACGGCAGTTGTGACGGAGGAAGTTGATTGTATCCTTGTCTGATGCGATGAAACCACCGATAGAAGCCAGACTCTTAGAGAATGTACCCATGATGAGGTCTACCTCGTCGGTCAGACCGAAGTGGTCGCATACACCACGACCCTGCTTGCCGAATACGCCAAGACCATGAGCCTCGTCTACCATGATAGAGCAGTTGTACTTATGCTTGAGCTTTACAATCTCAGGCAAGTTAGCCAGGTCGCCCTCCATAGAGAACACACCGTCAACAACGATGAGCTTGATAGCCTCCTGAGGGAGCTTAGAGAGCACGCGCTCCAAATCTTCCATATCGTTGTGCTTGTAGTGGAGCTGGGTAGCGAATGAGAGGCGGCGGCCATCTACGATACTTGCGTGGTCGCGGTCATCGCAGATAATATAGTCGTTACGACCTACTACGCAAGCCAAGACACCCTGGTTAACAGAGAATCCTGTAGAGAAACACAAAGTTTCATCCTTGCCCATAAACTCAGCAAGCTCCTTTTCGAGCTGCACGTGCAAATCGAGCGTACCATTGAGGAAACGGCTTCCTGCACAACCAGAACCATACTTGTCGAGCGCTGCCTTTGCTGCATCAATAACACGCTGGTCGTTAGTCAAACCCTGATAAGCATTAGAACCGAACATCAGGATTTTATGACCATCGATGTCGGTTACCTCTGTCATCTGCTTACTTGTGATCTCGCGGAAATATGGATACACACCGGCAGCCATATACTTCTGAGGTTCACGATAATTCTTGTATCTTTCTTGTAATTGTCCCATTATTAATAGGTGTACTTTATTTTCTTTTTTTATACTTTTCTAACTTTCAGGGTGCAAAGATACAAAAAAGAACTCAATAAACGGCTTTTTTTATAAGAAAGTTTACTTTTATAGTTTTTTTAATCGATATTTCTTGTTATTTTGGGTATTTTTATTACTTTTGCAGCCTAAATTTTACAAACTCTTGACTATATAATGAAGAAAAAGATACTTTTCATCATGAATCCGATTTCAGGAACAGCCAGCAAGGCGGCAGTTCCCAGTCTGATAGATTCTGTTTTGGACAAAGAGCTTTTTGAGTACGAGATAAGAATGACTGAAAGAGCTGGGCACGCTTCGGAAATTGCTACCGAAGCGAAGAACAACCATGTAGATGTGGTTGTGGCGGTTGGTGGTGACGGAACCGTCAACGAGGTGGCCCGCTCACTGGTTCACTCCGATACTGCCCTCGGCATTCTGCCTTGCGGTTCGGGCAACGGACTGGCAAGACATCTGCTGCTCCCGATGAACCTGAAGAAATGCATAGAGGTCATCAACCAGTGCGAGATTCGCGATCTGGATTATGGTGTCATCAACGACCACCCGTTCTTCTGCACCTGCGGCATGGGCTTTGACGCTTTCGTCAGCATGAAGTTTGCCGAGAGCGGCAAGCGTGGTCCTATCACTTATGCTGAAAATATCCTGCGCGAGGGATTGAAGTATAAGCCTGAGACTTACACGCTGGAGGACGAGACGGGCACCAAGCAGTATAAGGCGTTCCTCATTTCCTGCGCCAACGCATCTCAGTATGGCAACAATGCCTATATTGCCCCTCAAGCATCCATGAGCGACGGTTTGATGGATGTCGTCATCATGGAACCATTCGATGTCATCGAGGCGCCTCAGGTAAGTTTCGACATGTTCAACAAGACGTTGGACAAGAATTCGAAGATCAAGTCGTTCCGCTGCAAGAAGCTCCATATCACCCGCAGTCAGCCTGGCGTAATCCATTATGATGGCGACCCTGTGATGACGGGTGCAGAGATTGATGTTCACCTGGAAGAAAAGGGAATCAAGATGCTGGTGAACCCATTTGCCAACAAGAACGACCGCAAGCCGAACATGATTCAGTCTGCCTTTGCCGATTTCTTCAACGACATCAATGCCGTGCGCGATGATATTCATAAAGACATCCAGCGCCAGAGCAAAAGAGTAGAAGCTATCAGCAAACTGGTACAGAAGAAGCTGAACCTTTAAGTAGTGAGTAGTGATTAGTGATAATCACTAACTGAACTTTCGCAAGTTTTGTCCCATACGCCCTGAAAGGGCAGAAGCTCCTAGCCCAGGGCAGCGCCCTGGGTATAATGGCAATCTGTAAGACGCCCTGTAAGGGCAAAAGCTTTGTATATTGCCCTATATTTTAAAGCTTTTGCCCTTACAGGGCGACAAGTTTGTGTCCGTAATTACCCAGGGCGATGCCCTGGGCTAGGAGCTTCTGCCCTTTCAGGGCGTGTGGAGCTTATATGCGAAACTTGAGTTCACTACTCACTAAGATAGAATTCTTCCGTTATTTTCCTATACCATTCCGAGCGGTTTCCCTGCGAATCCATCATCGTTTCAACACACTCTTCATAAGGCGAAATGCGATGCTTGGCAAAACTCAGCATAAAGCGTTTTGGCTGCTTGCGTTCTACCGTCTTCACGCCACACTTCCGTATAAGATAAAAACCTAATATACAAGACTCTGCAACAAACTGCTCCACTACTTCTACGGGAACAATTGCAGAGAAAATACCGTCATCAGAAAGTAACCGTTTTACACCCGCAAACAAATCGCGGAACGGAAGACTGTCCGTATGTCTCGCCATCGTCCTCTTACTGTCCGGATTTTTCAAGCTATCTACAAAGAACGGAGGATTGCTCACTATCGCATCAAAAACACCGGCAGCCTTCAAATCTGCAGCAGCTTCCAAAGCCTCAGCAGCTTCCGAAACACCGGCTCCCCCGAAATCCTGCAGTCTGCAGCATTCTATTTCCACCCTGTCGCGAAACGGACTAGCCATCACATTCTCCCTCGCCTGTCCGCAGGCATCAGCATCCATATCAATCCCCACTACCTCAGCCTCAGGAAAACGCTGCGCCAGCATGAGCGAAATCAGTCCCGTTCCGGAACCAATGTCCAGAATCCGCCTGCCACCTTGCGCCCATGCACCCAGCAAAACGCCGTCAGTTCCCACTTTCATGGCACAACGGTCTTGCTCTATCTCAAACTGTTTAAATCGAAAATTACCCATAAATTCTTCTGTCTCTTTACAGAAGAAAACGAATGCGCCGCCGATTTATTTTATCGCAAACAGCAGAAATTGCCACTTCCACCTGCAAAAGCAGCTACCCACATCTATAAAAACGGGTACTAATATATAGAAAAAGCAATTTTATTATTAAATAATCTATCATCTTCCACGATATTTCACAAAAAATGAGTACCTTTGCACGGAAAATAGAAATCATAACAAAAAAATGGATAATAGAAGAACAAGTACCCGAATACAAATGATTGCAGATTACGAGGGCGACCCGAAAACCCTGATTGAAGACCAGGAAGAAGGTTTGTACCCTACCCTCTGCATGCGAGATATTGTAGTTTTCCCTACCAACATGACCCCTATCGTTGTGGGCAGAAAGGAAAGTCTGAATCTCGTCCGGATGCTGGAAAAGAAGCCAGACACCACATTCTGTGTATTCTGCCAGAAGAATAAAGACACAGAATTGCCCTACGAAGAAGACCTCTACCCTGTAGGTGTCTACGCCAAACTCATCAAGGTGATCAAGATGCCTGGCACAGACCAGATGAGCATCATCATCCAGGGTCTGGGCAGATGTCAGATGAAACATCTCGTTCAAAAAGAGCCTTACACAGTAATTGACGTAAAAAGTCTTCCGGAGAAATGGCCTGACGAGAACAACGATGAACTCTTCAGAATGCTCTACGAGAACTTCCATTACGAAGCGACAGACTATATCAAATCAAACGCCAACTATACTGATGATGCCATCCAGGCCATCAACGAACTATCGAGCATTCACATGCAGTGCAACTTCATGTGCTCCCTCCTCCCTTTCTCCATCGAGGATAAAATCAAGATGCTGAAAGAGGAAAATCTCAGCGAGCGCATCATGATTGCCATCAGATCTCTGAACAAGGTGCGCCATCTGCTACGCATACAGACTGAGATTGAGAACAAAACCCACTACGACCTCGATGAACAGCAGAAGGAATACTTCCTCAAGCAGCAGATCAAGAACATCAGGGAAGAACTGGGAGAAGGCAACGCCAGTCCGGAGAAGAAGGAGATTCTGGAGAAGGCGAAACAGAAGAACTGGAGCGAAGAGACAGCCAAAATCTTCAAGAAAGAAATTGCCAAGCTCGACACCCTGAACCCGCAGAGTCCTGACTATTCGATACAGATAGGATTTCTGCAGACCATGGTAGATTTGCCTTGGAACTCCTACACCCAGGACGACCTCAGTCTGACCCGTGCCAAGCGCATCCTGAACCACGACCACTACGGCATGGAGAATGTGAAGGAGCGCATTCTGGAATTCCTCGCCGTAAGAGCACTGAACGGCGGCGGCAAGAGTCCTATCCTCTGCCTCTACGGTCCTCCGGGCGTAGGAAAGACCAGTCTGGGCAAGAGCATCGCAGCAGCCATGAAGCGCAAGTATGTACGCATGTCGCTGGGCGGTCTGCACGATGAAGCCGAAATCCGCGGTCACCGCCGCACCTATGTGGGAGCCATGCCGGGCCGCATCATCAAGAACATGCTGAAGGCAGGCAGCAGCAATCCTGTCTTCATCCTCGACGAGATTGACAAGGTGGCGCAGAGCAATTTTAACGGCGACCCAGCATCAGCCCTGCTCGAAGTGCTGGACCCGGAACAGAACAATGCCTTCCACGACAACTATCTCGATATGGATTACGACCTCTCCAAGGTGCTCTTCATCGCCACAGCCAATGACCTGAGCGTCATTCCGCGTCCGCTCCTCGACCGTATGGAACTGATAGAAGTAGGCGGCTACATCACCGAAGAGAAGACAGAGATTGCCAAGCGCCATCTCGTACCGGAAGAGCTGGAAAGCACCGGACTCGACAAGGTTTCGCCGAAGGTAAGCTTCAACAAGAATGCCCTCGAGTTCATCATCGAGCACTACACCCGGGAGAGCGGCGTAAGACAGCTGAAGAAACAGATTGACAAGAGTCTGCGCAAGATGGCTTACAAACTGGCCTGCAACCAGGAGCTGAAGAACTACACCATCACCCCTGCCGAAGTAAAAGACCTGCTGGGCAATCCGCCGTTCAACCGCGACATCTACCAGGGCAACGACTATGCAGGAGTGGTAACCGGACTAGCCTGGACCTCAGTGGGCGGCGAAATCCTCTACATCGAAACCTCGCTCAGCAAGGGCAAGGCAGGCAAGCTCACCCTGACCGGAAATCTGGGCGACGTGATGAAGGAATCAGCCATTATCGCGCTGGAATACGTCAAGTCGCACATCGACCTGCTGCAGGTAGACTACCGCATCTTCGAGCAGTGGAACATCCACATCCACGTGCCTGAGGGAGCCACCCCGAAAGACGGTCCTTCTGCCGGAATCACCATCGCCACCAGCATCGCCTCAGCCATCACCCAGCGCAAGGTGCGTGCCAACACAGCCATGACCGGCGAGATAACCCTCCGCGGCAAAGTGCTCCCGGTAGGCGGAATCAAGGAGAAGATTCTGGCAGCCAAGCGGGCAGGAATCAAGCACATCGTGATGTGCAGGGAGAACCAGAAGAACGTAGAGGAAATACCGGAGAAATATCTCAAGGGCGTAGACTTCCACTATGTAGAGAACGTGGCTGACGTCTGGCAGTTCGCGCTGACCGACGAGAAGGTGAAAAGCCCTACAGACTTCAGCATTGAGGAAAATGATAAAAAAGAAAAGAAATGAAATTTGAATTACAAGTAACAGATAAAGCAAGCGATGCGCGTACAGGCATCATCACCACCGACCACGGACAGATCAAGACCCCAATCTTCATGCCCGTAGGAACCGTAGGAAGTGTGAAGGGCGTCCACTTCGAGGAGCTCAAGAAGCAGGTCATGGCACAGATTATCCTCGGAAACACCTATCACCTCTACCTGCGCCCAGGTCTTGACGTCATCAGGGCAGCAGGCGGACTGCACAAGTTCAACGGCTGGGACCGTCCTATCCTCACCGACAGCGGCGGCTTCCAGGTCTTCTCGCTCACCGGCATCCGCAAGCTCAAGGAAGAAGGCTGCGAGTTCCGCTCCCACATCGACGGCAGCAAGCACTTCTTTACACCGGAGAATGTGATGGACACCGAGCGCATCATCGGAGCCGACATCATGATGGCCTTCGATGAATGTCCGCCGGGACAGAGCGATTACCAGTACGCCAAGAACAGCCTCATGCTCACCCAGCGCTGGCTAGACCGCTGCATCAAGCGGTTTAACGAGACCGAGCCCCTCTACGGCTATCAGCAGAGTCTCTTCCCTATCGTTCAGGGCTGCACCTTCCCGGACCTGCGCCGCGAAGCAGCCAAATACATTGCCGACAAGGGAGCCGACGGAAATGCCATCGGCGGACTTGCCGTAGGAGAGCCTACCGAGGTGATGTATGAGATGATAGAAGTAGTGAACGAAATCCTGCCGAAAGACAAGCCGAGATATCTGATGGGCGTAGGAACCCCGCAGAACATCCTCGAAGCCATCGAGCGCGGCGTAGACATGTTCGACTGCGTAATGCCGACCCGCAACGGCCGCAACGCCATGCTCTTCACCTATCAGGGCACGATGAACATGCGCAACAAGAAGTGGGAGAAAGATTTCAGTCCGGTAGATCCAGACGGCTGCGACATCGACCTCGTAACCACGAAGGCCTACCTCCACCACCTCTTCAAGGCACAGGAGCTGCTGGCGATGCAGATAGCCAGCATCCACAACCTCTCTTTCTATCTGCGCCTCGTGACCGATGCCCGCCATCATATCGAGCAGGGCGATTTCGTGGCATGGAAGAATTCCATCATCGACCAGCTTGGCCGAAGAATTTAAGTAAGCAAGCATCATGAAAGATTTTAAGAAAATAAGAAAACACCGCCGGCTCTACCGCACCGGCCGATGGGCTTCCCGCAAGTTCGGGTGGCTCATCAGGGCTGTGCGCTGGCTGGCTCACAAGCTCCGGTTCCTGCGCATATTCCGGTTTCTTAACCCGTTCAGGTACATCAAGAAGCTCGACTGGTACATTATCAAGAAGTTTCTGGGCTACTATTTCTTCTCCATCGCCCTGATCATCTCCATCGCCATCGTCTTCGACTTCAACGAGAACCTGTCAAAATTCACAGAGCACCATGCACCGGCGCGCGCAATCATCTTCGATTACTACGCCAACTTCGTGCCCTATTTTGCCAACCTCTTCAGTGCGCTGTTCGTGTTCGTGGCGGTCATTCTCTTCACCAGCAAGCTGGCAAGCAATTCCGAAATCATCGCCATCCTGGCGTCGGGAGTATCCTTCAAGCGTCTCCTCCGCCCATACATGATTACCTGCGTGCTGCTCTCAGCCCTCTCCTTCGGGCTTTCAGCCTACGTCATTCCCCACGGAACCGTTATCAGGCAGAACTTCGAGACGATGTACAAGAACAAGAAGAAGAATACCAGTGCCGAGAATGTACAGCTGCAGGTAGACAAGGGAGTGATTGCCTATATGCAGCATTACGACAACAGCATGAAACGCGGCTACGGATTCTGTCTCGACAAGTTCCAGGACAAGAAACTCGTAAGCCACCTTACAGCGATGGACATCCAGTACGACACCATTTCCGACAGCAAGTATCACTGGCAACTGAGCAACTGGAAAATCCGCAAGCTCCAGGGCATGAAGGAGCATATTACGAGCGGAGCGCAGAAGGACACCATCATCATGATGGAACCTACCGACCTGGTCTATTCCAAGGGTCAGCAGGAAACCTTCACCAGTCCTGAGCTCCGCGATTACATCTCCAAGCAGATCAACCGCGGTTCGGGCAACGTAGTGCAGTACGAGGTAGAATACCACAAGCGCATCGCCTCATCCTTCGCCTCGTTCATCCTCACCATCATCGGTGTCTCCCTCTCAGCCCGCAAGCGCAAGGGCGGCATGGGAGCAGCATTGGGCGTTGGACTTGCGCTGAGTTTCGGCTACATCATGCTGCAGACGGTTTCTGCCACCTTCGCCATCCAGGCCAACTTCCCGCCTGTTCTGGCAGCGTGGCTTCCAAACTTCCTCTTCGCCATCGTAGCCTACTTCTGCTACCGCAAGGCACCGAGGTAAAAAGTCAACATTCAACATTCAACATTCAACATTAAAAAAAAATGTATTTCGACGAATTAGATTTAAACGACAACGTGCTCGACGCATTATACGACATGCGCTTCGACACATGCACTCCAGTACAGGAAAAGTGCATTCCAGAGATATTAGAAGGTCACGATGTCTTGGGTGTAGCCCAGACCGGAACCGGCAAAACCGCAGCCTATCTGCTCCCAGTATTGAGCAAGCTCGATGACGGCGGTTATCCTAAAGACGCCATCAACTGCGTCATCATGTCACCAACCCGCGAACTCGCCCAGCAGATAGATCAGGCGATGCAAGGCTTCGGCTATTACCTGCAGGGCGTGAGCAGCGTAGCCGTATACGGCGGCAACGACGGCAACCGTTACGATCAGGAGTTGCGCAGCCTCCGCATGGGCGCCGATGTAGTCATCGCCACCCCGGGCCGTCTCATCTCCCATATCTCCCTGGGCAATGTAGACCTCAGCAAGGTAAGCTTCTTCATTCTCGACGAGGCCGACCGCATGCTCGACATGGGTTTCTCTGACGACATCAAGACCATCGCGGCAAAACTGCCAAAGACCTGCCAGACCATCATGTTCTCGGCAACCATGCCTGAGAAGATAGAAGAACTGGCTAAGACCCTGCTCAAGAATCCGGTAGAAATCAAACTTGCCGTCAGCAAGCCAGCCGAGAAAATCAAGCAGGAAGCATACGTATGCTACGAAACCCAGAAGATGACCATCATCAAGGACATCTTCAAGGCGGGCGACCTGAAGCGTGTCATCGTCTTCAGCGGCAGCAAATTCAAGGTGAAGCAACTCGCAGCTTCCCTCCAGCAGATTGGAGTAAACTGCGGAGCCATGCACAGCGACCTGGAACAGGCTGAACGCGACGATGTGATGTTCAAGTTCAAGAGCGGACACTATGATGTTCTCGTAGCTACCGACATTGTGGCACGCGGAATCGACATCGATGATATTGAGATGGTCATCAATTACGATGTTCCTCACGATACAGAAGATTACGTTCACCGCATCGGCCGTACAGCCCGTGCCAACCGCGATGGTAGAGCCATCACCTTCGTGAGCGAAGAAGACCAGTACTGGTTCCAGCAGATAGAGAAGTTCCTGGAGAAGGTGGTAGACAAGATGCCTCTCCCTGAAGGATGCGGCGAAGGTCCTGAATACATCAAGCTTAACAAGCCGAAGAAGAAAGGCGCAAACGGAAGAAACAACAGACGCGGTAACGGCGGAAACGGCGAGGCCGGAAAGAACAGCGCCAAGAACCGCCGACAGAAAGACCGCGACCAGACTTCTCACAAGCGCAAGCCAAACAAGCCAAACGAGCGTCAGGAAAAAGCGCCACGCAGCAACGAACAGCAGCCTCAGCAAGGCAACAAGCAGCAGAACGCAAAGCAGCAGCCTCAGCAGGGCAACAAGCAGCAGAACGCAAAGCAGCAGCCACAGCAGGGCAACAGGCAGCAGAACGCAAAGCAGCAGAATAGAAAGCCAGCCCAGCCAGGCGAGCAGCCAAAGAACAGCAACAGCCAGAAGCGCCGCAATAACAGCAATAACAGCAACCAGCAGCGCCCAGGCACCGAGAACAATGTTCGTCCAGGCAGCAACGGCCGTGGCAGAGGCGTAGCCCAGAAAAAGGGCGACAAGCCGGCTGCACGCAAGCACACCCCTATCGTAAATCCACAGAAGAAAGAAAACGCTGTGAAGACATTCATCAAGCGCATCTTCGGATTCAAGAAATAGGAAATAAATTATCTTTTAAAAAGGAAAGAGGAATGATGAAAGAGCTATCCCTCACCCCGCTCATGACCATCAGCCTCACACTGACGATCGGAATCATCATAGCCAAATGGGGCTATGATGATTTCAACATGCGCTTCTGGCTCATCATCTCCATCATTTCATGCGCCCTTGGCAGCATCATCTTTTTCCTTACTGAGTTCTTAAGCAAAAAAGCTTACTTCAGCAGGAGCCACCAGTTTCTCATCTTCTCCCAATGCGTGATGATTCATTTATGCATCCTGAGCCTTGGGGCTTTTCTTACCTGTAAGCAAATAGCTGATTCCCAAACCTCTACACAACTGAAAAACTGGCAGGAACTGTCTTACCTCACACGGGCAAAAATCAATACCGAACGCTATAAAAGCAATATTGAAAGCAAACTGGTTTCCCTTCACGTAAAACAGCAAGACTATGCAGTCATCGCAGCCATGGCGCTGGGCGACAAGAGCGCACTCGACTCGAACACCCGAAACAGTTACTCCATTTCCGGAGCCAGTCACATCCTGGCAGTAAGCGGACTTCATATAGGCATTATCTTCCAGCTTTTCATCTTTCTGCTAGGCGGCAGAAAGTACTCAGTTTACACCATCATCCTGTCCCTCATCTCCATCTGGACCTACGTTTTTCTCATAGGATTGCCGGCAAGTGCAGTCCGTTCAGCCATCATGCTTTCAGCCTACAGCTTAAGTTTAGCTTTTCATCGTACCGGCCTGCCGCTCAACACCTTAGCCTCAGCTTATATATTGATACTCTTCATCAGTCCGCTCTATCTTTTCGAGTTGAGTTTCCAGCTTTCGTTCCTTGCCGTAGCCTCCATTCTGCTGTTCTTCTCACCCCTTTACTCCCTTCTCCCCATCCGCAGCCGTTTCATCCGTTGGGCATGGGGACTCCTTTGCGTTTCACTGGCAGCCCAGATAGGAACCCTTCCGGTCATCGTCTACACCTTCGGCAGAATATCGTGCTATTCACTTCTCACCAATTACATCGCCATTCCCGCAGCAACCCTCATCCTATATCTTGGAGCAGCCTTAATTCTGTTCTCCCCACTCACGTTATGGGCGCCCATAGCACCGGTTGTCGCCCCACTCATCAGCCTTACATCAGGCGCCCTGACCAGCATCACCCAGTTTTTGAATACAGCCATAAAACTGATCAGCATGCTGCCCGGAGCAAGCATCGAAAACGTAAGAATCAGTCTGCCTCAGGTAATCGGTCTCTACGCTATCATCCTGCTCATTTATGCCCTATGGCACAGGATAGATAAACAGAAGTCGCCAGAATGCAAGATTCCCTAAAACAGAGATAAAGGCTTAAACCCCGGAAAAAACGTCTCTTATATAATAAGGTGTGCGTACACAAATGCGCTACAAAACGTGGCTAAAAATGTTAAAAAATGACTTTTTTCTACTTTTTCTGCATTTTTTCTTTCTTTTTGTTGGTGTTTTCAAGAAAAACATGTATCTTTGCAAGCAGAAATAAAAAATAAGAATTTAAACACAATAAAAGATTAAAGATTATGAAAGCATCTGAAGTAATCGCGAATCTCCAAAGAAGATTCCCAAATGAGCCTGAGTACATTCAGGCAGTTAGTCAGGTTCTCGGTACTATCGAGGAAGAATACAACAAGCACCCAGAGTTTGAGAAAGCAAACCTCATCGAGCGTCTCTGCATTCCAGACCGCATCATCCAGTTCCGCGTATCTTGGGTAGATGATAAGGGCAACGTACAGACTAACATGGGTTACCGCGTTCAGCACAACAACGCGATTGGCCCTTACAAGGGAGGTCTTCGCTACCACAAGTCTGTAAACTTGGGTATTTTGAAGTTCTTGGCTTTCGAGCAGACATTCAAGAACTCTCTTACTACTCTCCCAATGGGTGGTGCTAAGGGTGGTTCCGACTTCTCTCCACGTGGCAAGAGCAACAACGAGGTGATGCGTTTCTGCCAGGCTTTCATGACAGAGCTTTACCGTCACATGGGTCCAGACGAGGATGTTCCAGCTGGTGACATCGGTGTAGGTGGCCGTGAGGTAGGTTACCTCTTCGGAATGTACAAGAAGTTGACACACCAGTTCCAGGGCGTCTTGACCGGTAAGGGTCAGGAGTTCGGTGGTTCATTGATTCGTCCTGAGGCTACAGGTTACGGTAACGTATACTTCCTCTGCAACATGCTCGCTACCAAGGGTATTGACATCAAGGGCAAGACTGTTTTGGTTTCAGGTTCAGGTAATGTAGCCCAGTACACTATGGAGAAGTTGCTCCAGTTGGGTGCTAAGCCAGTTACATGTTCAGATTCAGATGGTTACATCTACGACCCAGACGGAATCGACCGCGAGAAGCTCGATTACATCATGGAGCTCAAGAACGTAGAGCGTGGTCGTATCAAGGAGTATGCAGAGAAGTATGGTGTAAAATATGTTGCAGGTGCTAAGCCTTGGTTTGAGAAGGCAGACATCGCTCTCCCATCAGCTACTCAGAACGAAATCAACGAGGAGGCAGCCAAGGCTCTCATCGCCAACGGCGTAATCGCAGTAAGCGAGGGTGCCAACATGCCTACTACTCCAGAGGCTATCAAGGTATTCCAGGATGCTAAGATTCTCTACTCTCCAGGTAAGGCAGCCAACGCAGGTGGTGTTGCTGTATCAGGTCTTGAGATGAGCCAGAACTCTGAGCGTCTGAAGTGGTCTCGTGAGGAGGTTGATGCTAAGCTCCACGACATCATGAACGATATTCACGCTAACTGCGTGAAGTATGGTACTGAGCCAGACGGTTACGTAAATTACGTAAAGGGTGCAAACGTAGCCGGCTTCCTGAAGGTAGCTAAGGCTATGATGGCTCAGGGCATTGTATAAGGCAAGAAAATTAACAATAAACATTGTTTAAAAATTTTAAATTATAGGAAATAGCGGGTCTGTGACAGATCCGCTATTTTTGTGTTTACTCCTTCCCCCACTCCTTCTTTACATTAAAGCAGGGACAGGCTTTGTTGGCAAATTCATTATGACCATGAATCGTGGCTAATGGATATTCCTCCTTCAGCTGCTCGATGAGCGAGCGCATTGCCGCTTTCTGGTCTCGGGTTCTTGTATCCTTCGGCTTACCTTTCTTTGATAAGCCGCCGATGTAGCAAATGCCTATACTGATGGAATTATGGCCCTTGCAATGGGCGCCGACCTCCTCTATCGCACGACCTACATGAATGCTGCCGTCACGATAAATCACGAAATGATAACCTATGCAGCGCATTCCGCGCTCCCGGTGCCAGCGGTCAATATCCGCTACGGTGAAGTTGCGACCTTCCTTGGTCGCACTGCAATGAATGATGATTTCCTTTATCTTACGCATGATATTGAATATTAATTATTGAAAAATAAGCAGATAATTAAGGGGGATTTCGTCAACACCCCAATCCCTGATAAACAGATTGATTCTGCACGGTAGATGCTTTTTCTTCATCCTCTTGAATTCCTCATTCAACAACTGGCAAAATTCATTATAGCATTCTTCTGATTGCGTAACGATTCCGGTATAATGAGACTTGCCCAGAATGATACTCTTGTTTCTCAGACGTAGCGGACCGTTGCCAGGCACAAAGCGAGCTCTGCGCCTAACAGTACGAGGCACGTAATGGGATCTTAACAGAATAACAGGCTTGATAACAATTTCATATTTTCCTCTTTCATACTTATTTTTCTTCTTTGTCTCCGACACCTTCTTTTGCTTGGTAGGAATGAGAGAAATCTTATAACGTCCTGCTGGCAAATGACGGTTAGGACGTTCTAAGGTGTCGCAGAAAATCTTGCCACCTATAACCATTGTGCCATCCACACTCCATGGAGTGAAGCGACGGCGGAATATATTGATGTTCATGATAATTTACAATTAATAATGAATAATTGGGTCAAGGCCGGCCATTAAGCCTGATTTAAGCACCGAAAAACTTGATGACACTTAGTGACCTTGACCCTTAATAACCCCCCAAAATTATATGGTAGGCGAAACTTTCTGATAATGTCTGTCTGGCAATACGCTGATTAAGCCCTGGCGTTTCCAGTTTTTCAGCATCTGTTTCACTGATTCATGAGTGGCACTTGCCCCCTTAACAGCAACGCTCTGCTGCTCTGCCTGTTCGAAGGTGAAGGTTACGTCCAAACGTTCGAAGATGGAATCATTCTTACCCCGACGACAACGGTCCCAAGCAGATTGGCAGCAATAATCCTTTGATGAGAAAGCCTCTTCAATACGATTACGGAAGAAGTAAAGTGCATTATCCAGCTGATAGTCAGCCAGTACATCAAAGACATTCAGCATGGTTGGTGTCTGCGTCTTTACGAGCATTCCCTTCCACAAATCAGGCGACTCCTTCAGCTGTTTCTCGGCTCCATTGAAACCATGCTTCTGAATCAGCGTTTCCAGAACCTTGCAGAGCATGATGCAGGTCATCATTCTCATCGTGGTTGGACAGATACGGAAACGCTGGCGGGCTTTCACCTTGTCGTCATTTTTCATCGTTTCCAGTCTTATCTGTTCCAGCCATTTTCTACCCTTTTCCTCCAGCTTCGGCAGCACTACCTCACCCAACATCAGCGGCAGCAGATGAGCAATCTGAATGATGCGGTCGCGCTGACGTTCGTTCATTACATACATGTTGTCAGAAAGTGGAGTGAAGGTATTATCGGGCGTTTTTGCCACGATGATACGGCTTTGGAAGCCATCCGTATAATTGCTTACCACTCGATAGAGCGCATCAGGCGTTCCACACATCACCACGTTCCATAACAGTCTGTCTATATGAACATTCACTGCATCCGCACTTCTTGCTTCACGCTCATAGCTTGTTCCGTCGTAAGCCTGTCTCAACATGACTGAAAAGTCGCTCATTGCCGATTTCCACTTCTGCGCTACGGTGTCTGCTTCCGGAGTAAACGAGAAGGCGTGCTTGCCTTCTGTGTTAGCCAGTCGTTCAGCCAGATTTGCCACCGTATTGTTCAGTGTCAAGCATCTTACAGGCAGTTTCGGCTCTTCCGGCTGCTCCTTTTTGTTCTTGGCTGCACGTTTCTTGGCTCGCCATTCATCCTCCTTCTGCTGATACATTTTGTCCATTTCCTTCACTTCCGAAGTCCATGCGTCAATCACGGGGTCAATACTACCCTTGCCAGATGCAAAATCTCCGGCGATGTAGGAGATGAGGTTCAGCGAGTTCATCTTGCCGTGAACGGAAACCTTCACGCCCGTTGCGAGCATTCCGATGGCAGGACAGATGGCTGTGATTACAGGCAGTGCCAGTGCCGGACCCACTGCGCTGATAGAGTCACGAATGCCTTGCGGCAACTTAGGCAGCGCATTATAATAGAACAGATCGTCCTTAGCGTTAGCCTCGTCCAGCGCATTGACCAGCGCCTCATTGTCAGCCGCCGAACCACCACCCGCATTTCCCTGCTTCATTCGTTCCTGACGGATGGCAGAGAGCACATCCTTCAGTCGCTTAGGCATTTGCGTGATTTTCTCGTTCAGTGCCGAGTTGATGCAAGCCATCTTTTCCTGTTCTGGAAACCCATCGTAGCAGGGAATAATCTGAGCCAGCAGATTGCGGTCAAAACCACAGATGTGGCGCAGGTTCACAGCCAGCTCAAAGGTCAGCGTATTGCGGTTAGAGCGCATCGGCTCCTGCCCATCATTATACAGTTGCCACCACTTCTTAATGATTTCTCCATAAGGAATCCCGAGATAATTGTCCTGAGAGACGGAGGGAGTCGAAGCGGATGAAGCAGAAGCGGATGAAGCAGCAGAAGTAGAAATTCTCGAATTCTTAAATTCCTGACCCTTAAAAACCCCTTGAGAATCCTTCTTGAATTCTTCCTTCCAGGGCTCATAATGCTTGTTTGCCTTGTGCGCCCCTTCCGGCAGTTCCTCCTGTCCGTATCTTTCACGCTCTTCCAGGACTTTCCCTTCAGCTGCCACGGCAGCCTCATCGTATTCATCCTTGAAGAGTCGTGGCGAAAGGAAGAGCAAATCTTCGCCATCCGATGTGGTAGTGAAATAAACCCTGTTAATGTCGTGAGCCGAAGTATCCATTTCGCACTTGAGCATCGTAGCAATTCGTACCTGATTCTCCAGAACCGTCTTGCCCTTTTCGCGTTCAAAAACCGCATGTCCGCCCTGTCTTGCACTACGTTCCAGCATCAGCAGTCCGTACTTGTCCGGTTCTTTCAGCAGCAGCTTGGCAGCCTTGGCAAAAGCCTCCGGCTCATCCATATCAAACCCGAAAGCACCGCTTGGCAGTTTCATTCCCTTCACCACCCCTTGCGGATAATGGCCGGAATAATTAAACTGCACCAGTCTCCGTTTCGCAGCATCGTTTCCGGCACGAGCCAGACGAAGATTCGCCTTCTGCTCATTGCTTCCACGCAGCTGCTTATACTCCTCTTCCGAGGTGATGGAGCGGGCAACCTTGTGTCCGTTCTCCACCTTTATTAAATAACAACTCATCTATCTGTTTCTACTTATCGTTTTAAGTTGAATACAAAATCCTAATGTTTCAGTTGGTAATCCACTACCGCCTCAGCCCCTTCTTCAGCCTCAACAGCCAGCGTTTGGGAGATGTTGATTCCCTCATGACAGAACACCTTCAAGGTAAGCTGAACAGCACCGTCCTTGGTCTTGCTCACACGACCATGCGCCAGTTTCTTAATCAGTTCCGACTGAGTTCTGAGGCGGTGCTGAACCACGAAATCAAATGTTCCGTCAGGCATTTGCTGAGCCACGCCCATCGAACGGAATCGAGGAACCTTGTTCACCCCCGATTCCTGAGGACTGAAGAGGAAATACTGCTTAGCATCATAGTAAGCCATTCCACCCAACTGCACATGCTGGCAGTCATTATTATTCACCTGCTGGTTCTGAACATTATTCTGAGTATTGTTCTGAACCTTGTTTACTTTCTTAACCATAATCTGAATTGAATTTTAGGAGAAGAAACATCCGGATTGTTGCGCGCTTTACCATGGAAAATCCTCCTCAGTTTCAACTCAGTAAATAACTAAGAATCTCCGCAATAAGTCTCCAAGCGAAGCCTCCCTTTTTACCTTTTTACTTTTTTACCCTTTTACTTTTTCAATGTCCGTAACCAGGATATCCTGATAAACCTGACCATTGTGCTCATGGGTAGTGAACCGGAGCGTTACCGCCACTAGCTCGCCAGCCGCATACTTACACTGAGCCATATTGCCCAACATTGCCGCAGCGTACTGGTTCTCATACTTGCCGCCCATCTCCTGGAGAACGATGTTGCATTTCATCATCTGTCCGTTCTCACTTTTCTGACTCTGCACAGCGAAGGTCTCGCCCTGCTGCACCACTCTCATAATCTGAGTATACATATTATATAATTGTACGAAGAGGTTTCAAGAGCACCAAACCATTTCAGCGTTGTCTTGTTTCTTCGACGCTGCAAAGATATAATGATTTCCAAACGTAAAAGCAAAAAAAATCCTCCACGAATCCGTTTGGGGGATGTGGGGGATATAGTTTATATTTTTAGGGGATACTATTGGGGGATACTATCTGAACTTTTCCACTCTTTTTGTATTTATCACCGTTCCCGGCTTAGCATACTTGGCGTCTTGAAATTCATCATCCAACTTGTCAGCAATCTCTCTGTAAATGTCACAACATTGTGGCGCATCACAATCAGCAAGTGTCCATTCATTATAGTCATTTTGCTTGAAATAAGAATTTATCTCATGAAAATCGGCCGTAGAACATTTTAGTAAGGTACTGAATGCAGAATTGATCTGGTCAATGAAAAGACGCTGAGTTGACTTCTTCAGCCAATTCTTGTTAAAGAAAACCTTATAAACAATAAACCAATGTTTCTGGGCGTTGAGCGTTTTGTCTTCGATTAAGTCTTTAAGTTTAAGCATCAGCTTGTCTACATCCACATTCTCCTTGAATGCGATGTTCTTGAATACGGCTTCAACCTTCAATCTGCTATGCTCCTTGGCAATCTGATAAGAAAGATACTTATCGAGAAAATCGTAAATATCGTTGTAGGTCTGTTCTTTCTGTTCCAGAATATAAGCAACAATCAGTTTGATATTCCTGCCATTGTTGTGAAATACCTGTCCGAATCGGCAAGCGAAAAGAATATTAGCCCGTTCTACGACAATGGTATTCTTCAGCTGGGTAGCATCAGGATAGATAAGCGCTTCATCCTGGCTGTCCTGCATGTAGATTAGCTCCAATCTCTCCTCATTTTCCTCACGATAACGTTTCAGTACCTTCCGGAACAGGTCTTCGTAATAGGTTTCACTGATGAAGGATTGCCTGAAACCATGAAATCCCTCATCAAGCATGAGGATGATGTCATTGATCATTTTGCGCATTTCTTCTCCTTCATAGTCTTTATAGTTGGTAAGCATAGGTTCCAATTCTATCTTAACCTGATAGAATCGCTCTTTCTTATCATCCAGCAAAGACCATGCAATATTTTCTTTCAACAAATTCAGTAAATCGAAAATATCTCTCACATAATTACGCAAGATTAGTTTCCAGGCTGTTATTACTTCCTCTTTGTTTGTTTCCACTTCTTCTTTGCCCAAAAGGCGAAAGCTGAATTTGAATCGGGCGGCTTTATCTTCCAGCAATGTCAGTTGCTCATCTTGTTCCTCTGTCTGCATATTACTTTTCTAGGTTTGTTTGTTATGTTGTTTAAATAAGCGGCGTGGGGTTCCCTGTAAGTACCAGTATTAAGGTACCTGCAAGAACCTACGACAAGGTACAAACAAGTACTGCCCACGCCGTAGAGGAGTGGACGCCTTGCTGTCACCTTCTTCTTGTCGTTTTTGAATTTTGCAGGTTCTAAATACTGTAGAAGTGCAGATAATCAGCGTCAATATCTATATGTTATTTTCTCTTGTTTACTTTCTGTTTCTTACTTCAAATTTTAAAGGGTTTATACTACGTTTTCTTCATCATCCGCCCAGTGGTCGCATTGGCGCATCACGGTTTCCAGCGCCTTTTCTGCACCCTCTGGTGGATACTTATACTTTTTGAGCAGTCGCTTCACCATCACTCGCATCTTCGCCCTGGCTGATTCCTTCCGGTTCCAGTCGATGGTGCGGTTGCGGTGCAACACCTCCGTCAGTTCCCGGGTCAGCGCCACAAACTCCTCGTCGGAGTAAGCCTGCCGCACTCCTTCGGGCGTGGAGAGCGCATCATAGAATGCTTTCTCCTCGGGCGAAAGTCCCAGGTCGTTGCCCTCTGCCTCTGCCTGCTTCATCTGCTGAGCCATCTTCAACAGCTCCTCTATCACTTCCTCGTTGGTGAGCAAGCCCTTCAGATAGTTGGAGAGACTCTGGCTGAGCATGTCGGAGAAGAGGTCGCTCTGAACCACGTTGGTCTTCTGCTGCTGCTTGATTTTCTCTTTCATCAGTTTGGTGAGCAGTTCCACCGCCAGGTTGCGCTCCTTCATGTTCTTCACCTCCTGGATGAAGGCGTCGTCAAAGAGCGAGAACTCTATCTGGCGGTCGCCGAAGAGATTGATGACTCCGTCGGTCTTCACGCTCTGACGGAGCAGCTCACCGATGCGCTCGTTGATTTCATGGCGGCTGATCTTGCCCTTCTGCGAGAGTTTGAGCATCATCACGCGCAGCGCATCCATGTAGCACACCTCCGCCTTCTGCTGCTCATCCAGAAGCGAACGGCAGAGCGTGGTGGCGTTGTGAAGCAGATTGCTGTGCTCCATGAAATTCTTCTTGCGCTGAACCATGGCTGGAGAACTCAGGAAGTTGGCTCCGCTCGTAATGGCGAGTGCCCGCTTCGAGTTGTCCTGTTCGAAGAAGCCGGAATAGTCGAAACCATGAAGCTGGTCTCGGCAGATTTCCATCTCTTCCTTCCATTTCACCAGGGCGGTCTTGGCGATGTCGGGGTCTCCAAAGCGGCGGCGGTCACGGTTGGTGTACTGCTGCATGGCACTCTTCAGCGCCTGCGCAATGCCTACGTAATCCACTATCAGTCCGCCTTCCTTGCCCGGGAACACACGGTTTACACGGGCTATTGCCTGCATCAGGTTATGACCGCTCATCGGCTTATATACGTACATGGTGGCGAGCGACGGAACATCGAAGCCCGTGAGCCACATATCTCTTACGATGGCGATTTTCATCTCATCGTCGTTGTCCTTGAATTTTCTTGCCAGTTCCTTCTTGTAGGCTTCGTTGCCGATAATCGGCTGCCAGTCTTCGGGGTCCTGGTTCGAACCGCTCATCACCACCTTTACCTTCTCCGTCCACCCGGGGCGAAGCTCCAGCATCTTGCGGTAGATTTTGATGGCGATGCTTCGGGTCAGCGCCACGATCATTGCCTTGCCGGTGAGTTCCTGCGCACGGTTCTGCTCGTAGTGCTGGATGATGTCCTTTACCAGCGTGTCGATGGTGGCGTCTTCGCCCAGGAGTACTTCCAGCCGGCTGTGCTCCTGTTTTGCCTGCCTGATCTGCTCCTCGGTGGCTCCCTCATCGGCCAGGTTGTCGAACTCATCGTTCAGCAGCTTCATCGTGTCTTCGTCGAGGTTCAGGTTCACCACACGGCTCTCGTAATAGACCGGACGGGTGGCTCCATCATCCACCGCCTGACTCATGTCGTAAACGTCGATGTAGTTGCCGAACACTTCCTCCGTGTCTCTGTCGCGGTCGCTGATAGGCGTTCCGGTGAAGCCGATAAATGAGGCACCTGGCAGGGCTTCTCTCATCTTCTGGCTGAATCCCTTCTTCATCGTCAGGCTCTTGTTGTCCCAGTGCTCCTCGCCGTATTGCGAGCGGTGCGCCTCGTCGGTCATCACGATGATGTTGCGGCGGGTGGAGAGTGCCGAGTCGCCTTCTTCAAACTTCTGAATGGTGGTGAAGATGATTCCCCCACTCTTGCGGTTGCGCAGCAGATTGCCCAAGTCTTCACGGCTCTGGGCGTTCTGAGGTTCCTGACGAAGGAAGTCCTGGCAGCGGCAGAACTGACCGAAGAGCTGGTTGTCGAGGTCCTTGCGGTCGGTTACCACCACGATGGTTACTTCCGGCAGTCGCTGCACCAGCTGGTGGGCGTAGAACACCATGGAGAGGCTCTTGCCCGAACCCTGCGTGTGCCAGAACACGCCGATTTTTCCGTTGCCTTCCACTGCTGTACGGGTGCGCTGCAGGGCTTTGCCCACGGCGTAGTATTGGTGGTAGGCGGTAAGAATCTTGGCGTATTTGCCCTGGTTCTTGTCGAAGCAGATGAAGTTCTGCAGAATGTCGAGCAGTCGCTGCTGCTGGAACATGCCGAGGAAGAAGGTGCGATAGTCGGCAAAGAGGGTTGACTCGTATGAGCCGTCTATGGTCTTCCATTCCATGTAGCGTTCTAGCTTGGCGGTGATGGTTCCGGCACGAGTTTCGCTCATGTCGCTGATGACGTTGAAGGCGTTGTAGCTGAAGAGGCTTGGAATGCTCTGCTGATAGTTCTTGATCTGCTTGTAGGCATCTTCGATGGATGCATCTTCAGAAATGGCGCTTTTCAGCTCCACCACCACGAGGGGCAATCCGTTGACCATCACTACCATGTCGCAGCGCTTGTTCTTATACTCTTCCACACGCCACTGGTTCACCACCTTGAAGAGGTTTCTTTCGGGATGGTCGAAGTCGATGAGCCTCATCAGGGCTGTTCGTTCTTCGCCATCTTCCAGGAATTCCACCTCCAGACCGTTTTGCATCCAGAGTGTAAACTGCTCGTTGTTCTGTTCTAAAGTACCGATGCTGATATTGGTGATTTGCTTGATTCCTTCATCCATTGCATCGGCTGGCAGTTCAGGATTAAGCCGTCGCATCGAGGCGACCAAATCGGCACGATAGAAAGGCTCCTTGTAGTCGCGCTCCACGTCGTAGCCACATTCGTACGCATAGCCCAGTTCGTCCCAGAACAGGGCAATGAGCGTCTGCTCGTATGCGTCTTCGGTGAATTTCTTGTCGTCTGCCATATTGTTAATATTTTATATTTTTTTTCTCGTTATTTTCTTTCGTAGCTCTTCTTATTCCGGGACTTCTATCTCGCCTGACATTAAGCGAGGGAGAAGAGTGTCACGGAGAGTTGAGAGGGTTGTATTCTCAGTACCCTTTATTTGCTTCTGTTTCTGCAAATTATCAATTATCTTCTGAAACTCCACAATATCTTGCTCTTTAGGAATCAATACAGATTCCTTTTCTATGAAATCTTTTATTGCAAAGTTCTTTATACCCGAAGTTCCATTCTCGTAGCCAAACATAATGTCATTATCATATTTGTATTTCCATGAATAATAAACATAAGAACTGAATTGACTCAAAGGACGTAATACCTTGCAAAAATTCGTACACACAATATCATGTTTGTATTTCTTAAGCAGCTCCTCTGTAACGAGACTTGTTCTTCCTGTAGATACAGTAGCAGTACCTCCCGAGATTTCCACGAGAATATCTTTATCTTTAAGATGCTTGGCTTGATAATTCTTTTCCAAAATATAACGCTGGGGAGTTTTACCTCTTACACCATTATTAATATCTTGGAAATCACATCCTCTGACACAAGCTACTTCATGCGTATAGTTTCCTTGAGGGTTTTCTTTTCCCCAATCTCCGGAAATCAGACTGTCTATCATTTCAGAATAGCTTCCTACTTCCCATCCTTCTGGAATCATTCCCAATTCACTATCCACGAACTTACCATCCTTGAAAGGCTCAAAGTCAACGAACCAATTCTTGAAAATAGCCTGCGCCATCTCCTCCAAATCAGCATTGATCTTGTTGTTCAACTCTATCTTCCGGTCGAGAGAAGAAAGGATGGAGGCAATGCGGCGCTGGTCGTCTACCTTTTCGGGAATAACTATATTCCAATCAGAAAATGTAGATTTATTTATAATAGGTACTGCAGTTGATGTTTTACTAATATAATTCAACTCTTTGCCTACAATACACATCAAATAATATACAAAGTCTGAATCAACATTTGAATGAGGAACAATAGTATTTATTTGCTGATTAGTCACTAATTCTCTATCAGTCTTTACTACTTTACCTAAATCCGAACCAATACAACTTACACAGATGGAATTGGCAGGAATAAGGCATTTAGCAACTTCAGCAACGCCTAATTCAGTAAGAGTTCTTGCTGTTACTGGTGATGTTTTGTTTGACATATCATCAGAAGGAGAAAGGAATGGGATTTTACCACCCCAGTTTTCCCTTATTGCTGTTTTGGGAGTTTTGCCTGTTATTATTTGCCCCAAATCACCAATTTTAACTTCTTTCCACTCCATACTTTACACCTCCCATCCAATTTTCTTCAACTGCACTCTAATCTCCTCTTCCTGCTTCTTGCTTTCCTCAAACAGCTGCTTCAGCTCACCGGTGAGATTCGTCATTTTCTCCTCGAAAGGCACTCCGTCGCCTTCGTCTTCGGCGATTCCTACGTATCTTCCAGGAGTCAGGATGAAGTCCTGAGCAGCAATCTGCTCGGTGGTGCATACGGCACAGAAACCCTTTTCATCCTCCAGAGTTCCCTGCTGGAAGGCATGGAAGGTGTCGGAGATTTTCTTAATATCCGTATCAGGCATCAGCTCACGAAGCTTGCGAGTAACCATCGTGCCCAGATTGCGAGCGTCGATAAACACGGTCTTGCCCGCCTGTGCCTTGTTGCGGCTGATAAACCAAAGACTTACAGGAATGCCCGTACTGTAGAACAGCTGCGAAGGCAAAGCCACGATTCCCTCTACCAGGTCGGCTTCGATGATGGCTTGGCGAATCTGTCCCTCGCCGCCACTCTGACTCGAAAGCGCACCATTCGCCAGCACCAAACCTATCTTTCCGTTTGGAGCCAGATGGTGAATCATGTGCTGCATCCACGCAAAGTTGGCGTTGCCAGCAGGCGGCAAGCCATACTGCCAGCGCACGTCTTCCTGAAGCGCACTTTGCCCCCAGTCGCTGAGGTTGAAAGGAGGATTGGCAAGAATGTAATCTGCCTTCAGCGTAGGGTGCTGGTCATCTAAGAAACTGTCTGCATATACTCTACCCAGATTCGCTTCCAAACCATGGATGGCAAGGTTCATTTGTGCAATCTTCCAAGTATCAGGGTTCGATTCCTGTCCGTAGATACTGATTTTACGCAGGTTCCCCTTGTGACGATCTATAAACTTGGCACTCTGCACAAACATACCGCCCGAACCGCAGCAAGGGTCAAAGACTCTACCCTCGTAAGGCTCAAGAATCTCCACCAGTGTGCGGACAATGCAGGAAGGCGTATAGAACTCACCAGCGTTCTTTCCCTCCTGAGAGGCAAACTTCTGCAAGCAATATTCATAGGCTCTACCCAAGAGGTCTTTCTCCTCGCCAGCATCATGCATTTCTATGTTGGTAAAGAGATCTACGACTTCACCTAATTTGTTTTTAGGCAGTTCCGGACGGGCAAAATTACCGGGCAGAACACTCTTCAATCTTTCGTTCTCACGCTCAATAGCGATGAGCGCTTCATCTATCACCACGCCTATTTGCGGTGTGTGGGCAGCAGCGCTAATCTTGCCCCATCGAGCCTCAGCAGGCACGTAGAAGATGTTCTCGGCAGTGTATTCGTCCTTATCTTCCGGGTCGGCGTATTCGTCGCCCTGCAGCTCCTGGAACTTCTGGTCGAAGCGGTCGCTGATGTATTTCAGGAAGATGAGTCCGAGCACCACGCCCTTGTACTGTGATGCATCGAGACTGCCTCGCAAAATGTCGGCAGCCTTCCATATTTTCTCTTCAAAACCTATGCTGATTGTATCTTGTTTCTTAGCCATAATATGTTTATTTTTCTACGAGCACAAGCTTCCAGTCCTCATTCTGCAGAACGAGGGTCCCGTTGTTGTCCGTAATGGTGAATATCTGATTATCTATCTGTATTTTGTTCTCCTTTATTAAATAGGTGTAGTGACCGCAAGGGATGATTTCGGTGGTAGTTTGGGTTATTTTACCGCCTTCGTCGAAGTGGTTCACTTCCGTCGTTTCGGAGAAAGAAATCGCATCTGAGGTGAAACTGCAGAACAAAGGAGCCTCTTTTACGTCGATAAAGATACTTCCAACGCGCTGATAAAGGGCTGAAATCTGCCATTCGTGGGCTAAAAATGTGGTTTCGTAATCAAAAGCCTCTGATTTTTCTGTTTCATCGTCGCTAGAACAGGCGGTGGAAGAAAGCATAAAAAAAGCGACTATTATCATATAAAAATAAGATAATATTCGCCTGCGGATAAGAACATGATGATATTGGACTAACTTTGCCTGAGCAAAATTATCCCCCTAAAACCTTGTGCATCAATAAGTTATATCTTTTCATCTTAGTACTGTTATTATGTAGTTTCTAGCTTTCCAGACTATTGCTACGTCAATAATTTGTTAATTGCTAGCAAAGATAATAAAAAGTTGGCAAACCCAAGAATTTTATCACGTTATTTAACGGAAAAATGCAAAATATGGAGGTTAGGAAGGTATTTTACCCCCTCTAGTATGGGCAAAAATGCCCCTCCTCGGACTCGGAATCATGCTCCAAAGGTAGGTATTTTTGACAAATACAATGAATTGGGGATATAAAAATGAGCACTAGAGCGGTGCAATGTACAGTATTTCGCACCAGAGAATGTAGATTATTATTATACACACATAAATGAAGTACACCTGACATAAACTTTCGTAATTATCTCATACACAAGCAATTTAGAACTATCACATACTCTAGCAAACAACCCATTCAAGCATTACACTTAGTGGGTCATAAGGTCAAAGTCATTTAGGGTCATTATGTTTTCCGAGAGTTAAAAAGTCACTATAGATATATATAAATAAATATTTATATATACTATAGCAGCCAAGTGACATTTACTTTTTCAAATGACCCTAAATGACATTGACACCAAATGACCCCTTTTCATTTCTTCAGCTACTTCCGAGTCCTTTCTTGCATTTTCATTGTTTTTGCAATAAAGTTCAGACAGAAAATCAATAGAACTTATTGTATTACAATTACTTACAGCATTTCTTGCATAGAAAGTTAGGGGGAAAGCTTGCATTCTGCCCGAAAATGTTGTATCTTTGCACCGGCAATCGAAAGAACAGCCTTTTGTGCCTTGCTCGGGTCTTCTCTTAAGACCAACACGGGTCATAAATGATGGCAGGCGCCGGTCATCAATGAAGACCCCGAAAACGGCAGGAACGGGGCGTTCTGGGGAGTTGCAAAACAAAGGACTCTAAACATACTACAAACGACTATGATTAATTACAGCATCGTAATGCGTAGCGTGAACGCAAATCTTCTGGAAATCAACCAGGCTAAGTCACGCATCAACCAGGCAAAGAAGGAGGGTACAACCCCTGACCCAAAGGACCTGGAACTCGTGAAGACTGAGAAGCAGAACGCTTTCGCCATCTCACAGTACACCGACATCATGACCATCGAGAAGTTTGCCAAGCACATCACCTCTCATGGTACTGTTTATTCGAGAGCTGACATCAGCGCCATCCTCTACATCGCCGTAGACTGCATGCGTGAGATGTTGCTTGAGGGCAAGAAAATCCGTCTGGGCGATCTTGGTGATTTCTCTCTCCTTCTCACCTCGAAGGGTGCTGAGGATGCTGACAAGTTCACCTCGCAGAACATCACCGGCGTAAAGGTTCAGTGGGAGCCTGGTCAGGAGTTCAAGAACCTTCGCGATGACGCCGAGTTCAACCTCGTAGCCAGCCGCAGTGCTCAGGCTGCCGTTATCAAGGCGATTAAGGAGGGTAAGACCAACGTTGACCTCAACGCGCCAACTACTCCGGATAATACGCCTGGCGGTTCTACCCCAGGCGGTTCAAACACCGGCACTACCGGCAGCGAAGGCCAAGGCTCTGAATCAAGCGGCGGTACTACCGGCAAGGACGATACTGGCGACGGCCTTGAATAGCCCAAGGATAGACTGGCTAGGGTGCTAGCCCCTAGCCCAGCCTATCCGCCCACAAAAAATTCAACATTCAACACTCAACATTCAACATTCAAAAAAATGAAAGCGAACACTTGGAAAACAATTCTTCAGATAGCCATCAGCATACTGACCGCTATCGCTACGACGCTCGGAGTAACGAGCTGCATGGGATAAAAACAAAAGAATGTGTCATAAGTCTAAATAATGGTAGCCGAAGACGGGCTGAAAGCCCAAAAGCTCCTAGCCCAGGGCAGCGCCCTGGGTTTTTAAATAGATACAACAAAGTCGCCCTGTAAGGGCAAAAGCCTTCAATTTCAAAGCTTTTGCCCTTACAGGGCGACTTGTTTGCGTCCGTATTTACCCAGGGTGCTACCCTGGGCTAGGAGCTTCTGCCCCTTCAGGGCGTGTGGGGCAAAACATGTTAAAGTTTAGCTACTACTGTAGCCGGTCATGAAGGGTCAAAGTCATTAAGGGTCATTTTCATTTTCTTATGCCTTGCCCCTAGAGAAAAATCAAACCGGTGTATCGGTGGCTGAATCCTTGAAGAGGTCATCGGCTGATGGAATCTCATCTTCATCAAACCACTTCTTCAACTTGTCCTGAGCCTTTGACTTTACATCATCTGAAACCTCACCCCAAACTTTCTTGAGCACAAACAGCAATACGGCCAGGTCATCACCCAAACCGGCAATAGGTATGGCGTCTGGAATCACATCGAGCGGACTGATGAGATAACCCAAGGCTCCTACGATCAGAGCCTTGTCCTTCAGCGAAACCTTGTCACTCTCTAACGTATAATAGAGAATGAGCGCTGTATAAACCATCTTGGCACCGGCACGTTTGGCAACATGCGAAATCTTCTCGACAAATGCACGCTGGGTGAACTTGTCCTTATAGTCCATAAAGTCTGGTAATGTCATACTACTTACAGTTTATAGTTTATTATTTATAGTTTACAGTTACGACCGCTTCTCGTAGAAGAGGACTGCCTTGATGAAGGTCTCCATCTTAGGCTCCTTATGATGGTTCACGCGATAGGCGATGATCATCTGGAGAAGTGCCTTGACAAAACACGCCAGCAGCAGGCCGATGATGACGGCTATGACCGTGGCGAGCATCTTGCCGTTGTCGTAGATGGGTGACTTATCCGGGAAACAGGACAGTACCAATACGGGGAGGACGGTGATGAAACCGCCGATGGTGAGCTGGCTGCGCTTGGAACCGCCCATGTCGAGTATCGACTGCTTATCGAAAAGATAATCATCCAGCTCCATGCGGGTAATGCCGTAGTTCTCAAACTTTGGGAAATCGGGCTCATTGCCATATTTCGCTATCTTGCCCGTTACCTTATGTTCGAAATCATCTAATATCTGCTTTTCCGGTTCTCTGAGTTTCATAATCTTGCTAGTTTTTAAAATCGTTTAAAAATGAATGCATCTTATACCTTATTATATATAAAGGCTGCGATGCTGAAAAAAAGAAAGCAGTGCCCCTGTAAGCCGAGTTCTGTGTTCCTATATCAGATATGCTGTTATGCTGTGTTCATACCAGATATAAGAACGTCTGTCATTTATCTAGTCCCAAAGTCACCCTTGGGCTCAAGCACTCTACCCTCCACAGCAGCCCTAAGGCAATCGGACGAGCCGCCCTCAATCTGCGGTATACATGAGCTTACAGCTCCCAGATGGCACAGCCTGGCGATCACCCGCCAGCTGGTGGTCTCTTACACCACCTTCTCACCCTTACTCTCACCACCCCAGACTGGACAAACGGGATAAGTGAAAGCGGTTATTTTCTTCTACCGACACCTACTGTCACCAATAGCTTCTAGTTTCGGAAGTGGGATGCTCTATGCTGCCCGGACTTTCCTCTCGCACCTGAAAGATGCCAGCGACAGACCGGAGCACTGCTTTCGACATGCAAAAGTACAAAAAACTTTTGATACTATCGCACGATTCCTCACTTTTTTATGCATCATTAGTTATTCGCAAGGCTATTTTCACTCTTTTCCCCCAGTTAAACCGAGTTTCTGAGCCGCTGTCTTTTAACAGATATTCAATAATTAATAAAAGATAGTTTCGTATACAAAACTAAGATTTTCATGCTTACATTCAAATATTTGTGAATTTAGGGCATTTCTTGTTTAATAGCCGTTAAAGTGTTAATTTGAAATGTTAAAACGGAATAAATTTATGCAGAGAATGAAGCGTATCTCAAAAAATGACCCTATATTTGCAACCGGAAACAGAGCGATGCATGACAAGCTGACTTTTGGCATGATATTAGCTGCTGCAGTTCCAAGGAAAAGAAAAGTAAACAATAAAAAAATAAGAAACATGAAAAAATTAAGTAATTATGTTGTGGCTGTGCTCTGCGTTGGTTCGCTCGCATTTTCAGCCGGTGCTTTCATGAAAGTAAATGCTTCACCTGCAGTTACCGCTGCGCCAGCAGGTCAGCCTGTAGACTTAACCTATGCTGCCGAGAAGGCGCTGCCTGCTGTAGTACATATTAAATACGTACAGAACTCGAAGGTGAAGACGGTAGATGTGCAGGACGACCCATTCGGAGGATTCTTCGACCCGTTCGGCTTCTTCGGCAACCCGGGACAGGGCAACGGAGGCACACGCAAGCAGAAAGTGCAGACTCCGAAGAGAGAGGCTACCGGTTCGGGCGTCATCATCAGTCAGGACGGTTACATCGTTACCAACAACCACGTGGTAGAAGGTGCTGACGAGCTGACCGTAACACTGAACGACAACCGTGAATTCTCGGCTCGCATCATCGGAACCGACAAGACTACCGACCTCGCCCTCATCAAGGTAGACGGCAAGAACCTGCCTACCCTGCCTATCGCCGACAGCGACAAGGTGAAGGTGGGTGAATGGGTCATCGCCGTGGGCAACCCATTCGGACTGAACAATACGGTTACAGCCGGCATTATCTCTGCCAAGGCACGTTCACTCGGTGCCAACGGTGTAGAGAGTTTCATCCAGACCGATGCTGCCATCAACGCAGGTAACTCGGGCGGTGCACTCGTCAACACCCAGGGCGAACTGGTAGGCATCAACGCCATGCTCTATTCACAGACCGGTTCTTACTCCGGCTACGGTTTCGCCATCCCTACCTCTATCATGAACAAGGTGGTAGACGACCTGAAGAAATACGGCAGCGTACAGCGCGTGATGCTGAGCATACAGGGAAGCGATGTGCTGAACTATATCAACGCCCAGAAGGAGAACGGCAAGGAAGTGAACCTGGGAACCAACGAGGGTGTTTACATTGCCAAAGTTGATGAAGACGGCAACGGTGCTGAGGCAGGACTGAAGGAAGGTGACGTGATTACCAAGGTTGACGGCAAGAAGGTGACCAAGATGGCTGAGCTGCAGGAAATCCTGAACGGCAAGCGCCCTGGCGACAAGATGAGCATCACCTACCTGCGCAACAAGAAGGCAAGCACCAAGACCATCACGCTGAAGAATGCCCAGGGTAATACTTCGGTTATCAAGAGTGCCGACCTCGACGTGCTCGGTGGCAGCTTCCGCCCTATTACTGAGAGCCAGAAGAACCAGCTCAACATCAAGTATGGTGTAGAGGTAATGAAGGTGAACAGCGGCGCCCTGAAGGATAGTGGCATTTCACGCGGTTTCATCATCCAGCGCATCAACGACAACAACATCAATACGATTGATGACCTGCAGAAGGCTGTAAAGAGTGCTTCTACCAGCAAGGACCCAGTGCTCTACATCCAGGGTATATGGCCAACAGGCAAGAAGGCTTACTTCGCTGTTCCGCTGCAGAAAGACTAAGGGTAAGCGTTTGAAGAGAAACGTCTCATGATTGAGTAGTGAAAAGGCATTTTTACTGCCAAAGAACTCAAGAAACAGACAAAAAACAATAAAATAGTAGGTATTTCTGAAAAATATCTACTATTTTTTTTGGTATTTAAACAAAAAAGTGTATTTTTGCAACTACTTAAAATTTGATGCCAGCATGAGACAATTAAAAATTACTCAGTCAATTACGAATCGCGCAAGCGCATCGTTGGAAAAATATCTTCAAGATATTGCTCATGAGGAGCTGCTCTCTACAGATGAAGAGGTGGAGCTCGCTCAGCGTATAAGAAAAGGTGACCGTAGGGCATTGGAGAGATTAACAAAAGCCAATCTCCGTTTCGTGGTGTCTGTTGCCAAACAGTACCAGAACCAAGGGCTCAGTTTGTCTGATCTTATCAACGAAGGAAATGTGGGACTTATCAAAGCCGCACAGAAGTTTGATGAAACCCGAGGCTTTAAGTTTATCTCTTACGCCGTATGGTGGATTCGCCAGAGCATTCTGCAGGCCATAGCCGAGCAGAGCAGACTTGTGCGCCTTCCGCTCAACCAGGTGGGAAGCGTTAACAAAATAAACAGAGAGATGAGTAAGTTCGAACAGGAATTTGAACGCAAACCGAGTGTAGACGAAATAGCTGACCGCATAGACTTGCCGGAAGACAAGATAGAGGACGCCATGAAGGCTACATCGACAAGTCGCCACCTGAGCGTGGATGCGCCTTTTTCTGACGATGAAGATGGCAGCATGCTCGACCTGATGGCCAATTCGGATGATCCGACCGACAATGAACTGCTGGCAGAGTCGCTGAGAGCAGAAATAGAAAGACTGCTCGGCACGCTGCCGGACAAAGACCAGAAAATCATTGCTGCCTTCTATGGCATAGGAACACCTGAACTGACACTTGAAGAAATCGGAACCAAGTATCATCTCACCAGGGAAAGAGTACGCCAGATCAAGGAAAAAACGATCAGGCGACTCCGGAACAAAACGACAGATAAACTGCTGAAGTCCTATCTGGGATAAGGAAAGATCCTGCATGACTGATGGGGCAGACAGCATAAAACAAAATAAGACAGAAAAAGAAATGAAAATTACAAAAATTGCATTAGCATCTATTGCATTAGCATGTTTCAGCTCGCTCTCTGCATCAGCCAAGAACGAAGTTAAGACTGCATACATCTTTGGATTTGCCTCGTCGTTTAATGACTCTACAGTCTATTTCACTGACGTTCAGAAGGTTGATTCTGCCTATTTCACCCGCAAGAACAAGTTTCTGGTAAGCCGCGAGAACTATTCATACCAGTTGCGTGACTATCTGGAGCAGAAAGGTGCCGGCAACCGCACGTGTATCGTGATGTTTGACTTCAACCAGAAGAAGGCTGAAAAGAAATGGAACAAGCTCTATGCAAGATACATTCAGAAGCCAAAGGCTAAGAAGGCAAAGAACGGACAGCAGATGAACGATGCGCCTAGCCCTTATCAGGTGAAGACCATCAACTCTACAGATTTTCATTTTTCATCTGTTCAGCCTAACGATGAAGAGGTTGAAGAGGTAAAAGTGAAGAAGGCTAAGAAAGCCAAGAAAGAAAAGCGCAGAAAAGGCGCTAAAACCGAATAAGAATTCAAACGTTCCTTACTTCGCAAAGTAATGAGGAGAACATTAAATTAAGAAGCCATTCCCGTTTTCTGCCGAGAATGGCTTCACTTTTTTTATATCATATCATTTTCTACTTCAGATTCTGCTTGAACCAGTTTGCTATCTGGCGAAGCAGATGGTTACGGGTATTGCCACCCGAAATGCCGTGATTGCGGTTCGTGTACCACAGGGTCTTGAAGTCCTTGTCTGCCTGAACCAAAGCCTCAGCATATTCGAAGGTATTCTGCGGATGCACATTGTCATCTGCCAATCCGTGACAGATAAGCAACGCACCATGCTGCTGCTTTACACGCTCGATAGGGTTCACCTTGTAACCCTCTTCATTCTCCTTAGGAGTGCGCATGTAGCGCTCAGTATAAACCGAATCATAGAAGCGGTAGCAGGTAGGAGGAGCCACAGCCACACCTGCCTTGAACACAGGACGGCCCTCGCTCATACTCATCAGCGTATTGAAACCACCATAGCTCCAACCCCAAATGCCGATATTATCCTTGTCTACATAAGGCAGAGAACCCATGTAGAGAGCTGTCTCAACCTGATCTTTCGACTCTAAATCGCCCAGACGGAGATAGGTTGACTTCTCAAACTCAGCTCCTCTACCGCCTGTTCCACGACCATCTACGCAGGCAATGATGAATCCTTCCTGTGCAAGATAATAATCGAAAGCACCGCCATTGCCCATACTGCCCGTGCTCCATGAATCGAGCACCTGCTGGTTGCCCGGACCGGAATACTGGAAGAGGATGACAGGATACTTCTTGCTGGCGTCGAAATCAACCGGCTTCACCATCCAGCCGTCCAGTTTCACACCTTCGGAAGTGGTGAAAGAGAAAGTTTCGCGCTTGCCCCAATTATACTTCCGGGTCTTTTCGAGCAGCTGCTTGTTGTCTTCCAATGTCTTGATAAGCTTGCCCTTGTTGCTGCGTACGGTGAAGACATAAGGATGGCTGTAGCTGCTCCAGGTATTGACGAAATAGCGGTAATCGCCCGAGAAGTAAGCCGAGTTGGAACCAGCCGCATCGGTAAGGCGCTCCACCTTTCCGTTCTTATGAGCCACGTAAACCTGGCGGTCGTGCGCATTGAGCTTGGCAGCCTGGAAATAAACATCGCCCGTCTTCTCATCCATTCCGTAGATAGAGGTAACATCATAGTTGCCCTTCTCTACCTGGCGCAGGAGCTTGCCGTTCATATCATAGAGATAGAGATGCATGAAGCCGTCGCGGTCGCTAGGCAGCAGGATGTTCTTCTTGCCCACGATGCTGTTTTCAATCACCTCTTCCTTTACAAACTTAGGCACACTCTCCTTGATGAGCATCCTGCTCTTGCCGGTGAAAGGATTGACTGCATAGAGGCGCATGTCGTCCTGATGGCGGTTCATCGTATAGACAATCAGACTGTTGGCGTCTGGCGATGTCTTGATGCGTGGATAATAGCCGTCGGAATCTACAGGCACATCAAGCGCCACGGTCTTGCCGTTCTTCATATCATAGCTCCAAAGGCTCACCTTAGAGTTGTCCTGTCCTGCCTTAGGATATTTATAGGAATACTCTCCCGGATAGTCGTGATACTCGCTATGGGTAGGATGAGAACCTTCGAACATCTGCAGAGAATAAGTCTTTACGTGCGATTCGTCGAAGCGTATCCAGCCGATGGCAGTTCCATCCGCATTCCATGCAAAGGCGCGGTTGAAGCTGAACTCCTCTTCGTAAACCCAATCAGGAATACCATTGATTACCTCATTGAACTTACCGTCGCGGGTAATCTGGGTTTCCTTATCTCCATCGGTAACAAAGAGATTGTTATCCTTAACGAAGGCGATGTGGCGTGAATCAGGCGACCAGGTAGCCACCTGCTGGTTAACGCCCTGGGAAAGTTTCTTCAAACTCTTCTTGGCAATATCGTATACGAAATACTCAGCCTTGAACGAGCGGCGGTAGATAGCCTCGCGATGGGTCATGATAAGCAATTTCTTGCCATCAGGACTGATTACATAACCCTCAATCTGTTCGAAGGGAGCCTTGACTGCGTTCACATCGAAGAGGATGCTCATCTGCTTGCCCGTCTTGAACGAATAACTGATAACCTGCTTGCCATCATTGCTGATAGAAGCGTACAAATCGGTGCCATCAATAGGGTTAATACCGGTAACATAAGAGGCAGCAAACTCGCCGGAAGTAATGGCCTTCAGGTCGAGTTTATCTGCAGCTTGCATTGCTGAAACCATCATGACAGTTGCAATAAAAACTGGAAATTTTTTCATGTGTTAATCTTTATGTAATGCCTCAATAGGCGAATAATCTTCGTCCTTGAGCAGTTGTTCTACTGTTACTTTAGGGTTGCGCTTTACATAAGCGCAGATTGTCTTCACATACTTGGTCTTGAAAATCTCCTTGCCCATCGCCTTGTTGACAGCCCACATGATCTTGCCCATGTGCAGATCGCGGTCGAGCTGCGGACGGGTGTCGAACTGATCCATCGGATAGATGCTCAGCAGATAGAAGGTAAGGCAATCCGGCACAATATACTGGCGCGACATGGTGCTGCGCTGCTGTGGTGTATAGAATTTCTTGTAGAGCGGATAGTTTTCGCCCATGTATTTATCGAGCGAAATTCCTACAGAGTGCTGTCCTACTACGATGCTCTGGTCGAGAGCGCCAATCTGGGCATAGAAACAAGGCTGCTGGAGCTCCGGAATCCAACTGTTCAGACGTGAGAAGGCAGATTTCAGCTGCTCGTTGATGTCTTCCATATTGGCAAATTCTGCCTCAGCATCGGCAATAAGTGACTGCAGGGTAGAATCCTGATAGAACATGAGGAAACGGTTGCTGATATTGGCGTCGGTAATGGTGCCAAGCTGGAGCATTTTCTCTATCAGCGTACGGGTTTCTATCGGGTAATCGGTGTTCATCTGCTGCAGGGCTGAGAAATCACCGGTAGTAAGATATCTGCTTTCCAATCGGTCGTAACGCTGTACTGACAGGGGCACAGCCTCTCCTTCCTCGTTCGGCTTGAACTTAAACTCGCAGGCCGAACTGAGAAGCACGATTGCTAATATGACTATATAATTAAAAAACCTTTTCACGATAATTTACAAATCTTCGAGTTACGTCTGCAAAAATACTAAAAATTATTTAAATTACCAAGCTTTTTTGCTAAAAAATCATACGCATTCGCAAAAAAAATGGGTTTTTCTCTTAAAATTGTTTGCAAAATAACCAGCAATGAGCAAAACGTAAGGCTTTTTTGCTCATTGCTGGCTATTTGCGCAGTTTTTCTGCTTATCAGATGATAAAAGAAACTGCTTATCGAATGATGACAGAAACTGAAACCTGAACCGGCTCTTCTATCTGCTTCTTCCAGGCTTTCAACCACTCATACCACTCCTTCTCGCCCTTGAAACCATAGGTTTCGTTGGCACTGGTATAAGCAAGCTTATAACTGAGCTGGCTGCCTGCAGGTTTCACTACCTGAGTATAGCAATCCTTATTGGCTGGCTGCTGACTTACCAGGGCTGACTGTGGCACATAAATGCCCAAGCCTACGGTCTCCAGCTTATGCTTTCCATCGTCCTTGCCTGTTGGCCAGTCGCTGCCGTAACAGCCTCGCAATCCCTTGCCATCAGCAAATTCGCTGGAACCCTTTACGTTGATGAGTCCTGTAGCAAACTGATAATCAGAAACATCCTTGTTGAAGAATACATCTACATCGAAATCGCGATGACCGGCATAGATGGTGTAGCGGATGGTGGCATTGACAGGCTGCAAACCCGGAGCCGGAACCCAACCCTTATCCACTACCTCGACGATGGCACGGAGCGGACCTTCTGAAATGACGCGCTGCTCCTGATATTTCACGTTGTTGAACAGCACCTGGTCTTTACCGTCCCAGCCACGGAGCGCACCCAGCCCGTAGGTATTGCCTACCCAGAGACAATCATCGCCCGAACCAGCCTGAATCTGCTCTTCTGAAGGATAGAACTGTGTATCCTGAACCACCAGTCCCTTGTTGATTTTGCCATAAAGGTCGATGGTCTGACGCTGGTCGAAATAAACACGCATGGCAATCAGTTCGCTTTCGAAGCAGATGCCATGAGAATGGACGTAGTGATAAGGGTCCTTGGTCTTCTTATCAAACGAGATGCTGCGCAGATAAATATCCTGCCTGTTCTTAGCCAGCTTCCTGTTTTTGCTTGGCAGACAGAGTTCGGCAAAGGTACGAGCCGGATACTGTGCCTGCTCACCCTCACGATAGAGATGCACCTGATAGGTCTTGGTTTCTTTCTTGCCTAAATCGGCAAGGAAACAGAGTTCATCGTTGGTACAATCGCGGTTGATGTCGTCGAGCTGGGAAGGAATCTCCTTACCGTCAACGGTTACTACAGCGCGCTGAATGTCGCCGATAGCTCCCAACTTGCTGAGATCTACCACCACCGGAGCATCGGTTCTTGCCACCTTGGAAGGATTGGAAACCGACACCTGGAAATTAGCCTGCGCCTGGGCTGACAGAACCATCAGCGAAACCAGCGCCATCATCATTTGTTTTTTCTTCATAGATTTTATTTTTAAGTTTGTTTATTATTGTCTACAACTGCGAGAAGAGTTTCTTGCCCTTGGCGTAATATTGCCAGATGATAGAGAGATTGTAAACCTGCGGAATCTCCTCCTTCACCCTACCCGCCTGTATCTTTCTGCGATCTTCGTCAAACTCATGTTTCCATGCCTTGAAAGCCCTGCGCGCCTTGAAGATAGCCTTGAAGTCACCCCAGTTGCGCTTCAGAACCAATGTCTCGAAAGCAGCAAGGTAATCCAGGAATCTACGCATACGCATTACATGAGTCAACTCCGTATCACTCAGATTCTTATAAAGCATGGTTAAATTATTTCTGAAATTCAGATAAGTCTTCATCGGATTGCTTTTCGGCAGGGTTCCACCACCCACATGATAAACCTCACTCTCAGGAATGCAGTAGATTTTTCTGCCCATCAGACGCAAGCGCCAGCAAAGATCTATCTCTTCATTATGGGCAAAGAAACGGCCGTCTAAACCTCCGGCAGTCCAATAATCTTTTGAGCGGATTATCATACAGGCACCCGTAGCCCACAAGATTTCCTGCTGGTAATCATACTGCCCGTTATCGCGCTCTACCGTATCAAAGATGCGGCCCCGACAGAACGGATAGCCGTATTTGTCGAGGAATCCGCCGCAAGCACCAGCATACTCAAAGCTGTCCTTATCGTATTCGGCAAGCAGCTTAGGCTGACAGGCAGCCACCTGCTGATGCGAATCCATAAACTCGATGAGCGGTGTAAGCCAATGATGCGAAACCTCCACATCGCTATTCAGGAGCACATAATACGCTGCATCAATCTGCTTCAAGGCACGGTTATAGCCTTCAGCAAAGCCGAAATTCTGCTCCAGCACGATGGTCTTCACCTGAGGAAACTGAGTCTCCAGAAGGTGCATCGAACCATCAGAAGAAGAATTGTCTGCCACCCAGATTTCAGCATCCTGACGGGAATATTCGATGACATTCGGAAGATACTTTGCCAGCATCTTCTGACCATTCCAGTTTAATATAACGATTGCTACTTTTGCCATATTTATTGTAAACTCTTTAATCTGTTATTCAGGAGATTGGTAAACTCATAGTTCTTGAGTCCCCATTTGGGAGCAATCAGCAGTTCTTTGGGCGACTGACTGACGAAGCGCTCCAGCACCAAATCCTTTCTGAGCAGACGGATGTATTTCACGATGACATCAATATATTCCTCTACCGTGTAAACATGGAAGGGATGCTCAGCATATTCCTGTGCCAGCCGGGTGCCCCTGATAATCTGCATCTGATGAATCTTGAGAATATCAAGCGGCAAGGAAGAGATGAGAGGAGCCTGGCGCAGACTTTCTTCCGCATCTTCTCCCGGCAAGCCGATGATGATGTGGCCGCCCGTAAGGATTCCCCTGGCATGAGTACGCTCCACGGCACTACGGCAACAGGCAAAATCATGTCCGCGGTTGATGCGTTTCAAGGTTTCATCATTGGCACTCTCAATGCCATATTCCACCAGTACGAAGGTGCGGTGGTTCAGTTCTTCCAGATAATCGAGCAATTCATCGCTCACACAATCCGGACGGGTTCCGATAACGATTCCCACCACATCTTCCACCTCAAGAGCCTCTTCATACATCAGCCTCAGTTGCTCCACCCTGGCGTATGTATTGGTATAAGCCTGGAAATAAGCCAGATATTTCATATCAGGATACTTCCTGCTGAAGAAAGCCTTTCCCTCCTCCAGCTGTTCAGTAATCGACTTTTTCCGGTCGCAATAGCTGGGATTGAAGGTGCGGTTGTCGCAATACGTACATCCGCCACTCGAAATCCTCCCATCTCTGTTAGGACAGGAGAATCCCGCGTCTATCGAAATCTTCTGAACACGGAAATCAGGAAACTGCTTCCGGATCCATGTTCCAAAATCGTTGTAATACATTGGACTTTGAGCTTTGAACTTTATGATTGGACTTTGAACTTTGAACTTTATGATTAGCCTTGAATATTAGCTTTTAACTTGATAATCAGCCTTTGAGCTATAAACTATCAACTATCAACTATAAACTATCAACTATAAACTATCAACTAAAGAAGCTCTGCCTTCAGCGCCGTCTTATCGTGATTGAAATCACCCAGGCGAACCTTGATAAGCTGGTTGTCGTATTCTTCCTTGGCGAGAGCCGGCGAAAGTTCTACGCGGATATAGTTCTTGGTGAAGCCATGCATTGCCTTGCCTCTTGGCGCCTTTTCGAAGAGAACCTCAGCCTCAGTACCGATGTATTGGGCATAGAATTCCTGCGTCTTCTGATCACTCAACTCCAACAGTCGCTTGGAGCGCTTCTTCTTCTCCTTCTCGTCAACCACATACGGAATCTTCAAGGCAGCCGTGCCCGGACGCTCGGAATAAGGGAAGACATGAAGCTGGGTAACAGGCAGACTCTTCAGAAACTCATAGCATTCTTCAAAACACTCCGGAGTTTCGCCGCGACAGCCAACCATCACATCCACGCCGATAAACGCATCAGGCATCTTCTCCTTGATAAGATTCACCTTGTGGGCAAAGAGCGCCTTGTCGTAACGACGGTGCATCAGCTTGAGCACCTCATCGCTTCCGCTCTGCAGAGGAATGTGGAAATGAGGCATAAAGGCACGGCTCTGGGCACAATACTCTATGAGATCATCATCACAGAGATCAGGCTCCAGACTCGAGATGCGGTAACGCTTGATTCCTTCTACCTGATCCATCGCCTTGACAAGGTCGATGAATCGCTCGTGGGTAGTCTGACCGAAATCACCGATATTCACACCGGTAATGACGATTTCCTTACCGCCTTCAGCAGCCGCCTGCTCACATTGAGCCACAAGCGACTGGATGCTCGGATTGCGCGAATTGCCTCGGGCAAATGGAATGGTGCAATAGGTGCAATAATAATTGCAGCCGTCCTGCACCTTCAGGAAATAACGGGTACGGTTGCCACGCGAGCAAGAAGGCTGGAAGGTCTTGATTTCCTTCGTCTTCACGCTATAATGCTGATGAAGCGCAGCATCGCTGTTCTGCGCCCATGCATCGCTGAGATATTGAATCAAGTGCGCCTTCTCGTTAGCACCCAACACGAGGTCTACACCCTCTATCTTGCTGACATTCTCAGATTCGAGCTGCGCATAACAGCCCGTCACGATAACGAATGCACCCGGATTGTTTCTCACCATCCGGTGGATAGCCTGACGGCATTTATGATCGGCAACTTCTGTTACCGAGCAGGTGTTAATCAGACAAATTTCAGCTTTCTCCCCCTTTTTAGCAGTAATGACGCCCATATCTTCGAGCATTTTGCCAAAAGTGGAAGTTTCAGAGAAGTTGAGTTTGCAGCCTAGCGTATAGTAAGCTGCCTTTTTACCTTGGAAGGCACTTGAATCTATCATAAATTATCTTTTCTAAAATTCTAAAAGGTAACCTAAAAAAAATGAAACATAGTCTCTATAAAACGAAAAAGCCGCTAGACCGAAGTCCAGCGGTTGTTTCTCTCATTTTTTCGTTCGCAAGTAATTTCAAATTACTTAGCAGAATCAGCAGCAGCTGTATCAGCAGCAGCAGTGTCAGCAGCAGTTGTATCTACCTGAGCTGTGTCAGAATCAGCAGAAGCTGTGTTCTGAGCTGTTTTGTTACCACATGATGCGAAAGAGATAGCTGCGATAGCTACGAACATAAAAACTAATTTCTTCATTTTCTTTGCTTTTTTAAAATCTGTAAAACAATCATTTGTTCTTTTGAACGATGCAAAGGTAAGCATTTTTTTGATACGTTGTTCTTTTTTTTGCGATTTTTTTTTAGGTGATTTTGTAACAAAATTACAAATCGCTATAAATCAACCACTTATAAAGTGCTAACAAAGGTTAAAGTTTTTGGTGTGCTCGGAAACAGCCTAATTTTAACACTTTTCGGTGTTTTTTAGCGTAATAAGGGTGCGCGCCAACACCTCTTCAGAGCAGTACTATATACATATAATAAGGTACGCGCGCGAGGGAAAGAACAGAAGATTTTCCCAAGAAATCGTCCCCAAAAACTTTGATTGCCGAGATTTTTTTCGTAACTTTGCACTCAAAACAAAGAAACAACAGACAGAAAATGATACAGCTAAAAGAAAATCAGGGCATTCCCCGCAGCATTCTCCTGATGATGGCTATCGTCGCAGGACTCACCGTAGCCAACTGCTACTACAATCAGCCGCTTCTCGAACTCATCCGCCACGACCTGGATATTACCGAGCAGAAAGCTAACCTCATCACCGTCATTACCCAGATCGGTTATGCGCTGGGCTTATTCTTCCTCATCCCCTTGGGCGACATGCTTTCGCGCAAGAAACTCATCCTTGTCAATATGACCATTGCTGCATTGATGGCAATTGTGATGGCTGCAGCGCAAAACGTATGGATGCTCTGGGGAACTTCACTGCTGATTGGCGCCTGTTCGGTGATTCCGCAGTTCTTCATTCCGATAGCCGGACAGTTTTCGGAACCCAAGAACAAGAGCAGGAATATGGGCATTGTACTCTCCGGACTGCTGACGGGCATTCTTGCCTCACGAGTAATCAGCGGTTACATCGGCGAATGGCTGGGATGGCGGGAGATGTTTATCATAGCTGCTTTCGTGATGGTGGTTTGCATGGGAATCATGCTGCTGATGATGCCTGAAATGAAGCGCAACTATGTAGGAACCTACAGAGGGCTGATGACCACGATAGCAGAAATTTTCTTTTTCCATTCTTCTATCCGCATCTATTCCACCCGTGCAGCCTTCGGGTTCGGCAGTATGATGGCAATATGGTCTTGTCTGGCTTTCCATCTGGCGCAGCCACCTTTCAGCGCAGGAAGTGATATGGTAGGAATGCTCGGACTTTGCGGAATCATGGGAGCCGTTGCTGCCAGTGGTGTGGGAAAACTGATTCCTAGGTTTGGCATTCGAAAATTCAATCTGTTCGGCGCAGGAATGCAGATCATCGCCTGGGCAATAGCCTTGCTTTTCGGCGATACATACGCCGGACTCATCGCAGCCATCATTCTGGTTGACATCGGTCTGCAATGTCAGCAGCTCAGCAATCAGAGTGGTTGTCTGCAGGAGGTTCCGCAGGCTTCCAACCGCGCCAACACCATCTTCATGACCAGCTATTTCATCGGTGGTTCGCTAGGCACTTTCTGTGCCGGTTACGTCTGGACGCAAGCCGACTGGCTCGGTGTCTGCATCGTAGGAATCGCTTTCTCCATGATTTCTCTGCTTATCACGCTAAACTGCAAGAAATAAACATATAAAAGAAAAGAGATTATATTCCCGACTTACAGGAACATAATCTCTTTTTATTTGATAAAGGCTGAAGCCGGCATTTCTGCCGAAGCTTCAACTACATATTTTCATCACCATACATTTCCGTCCACCAGGAAGCATCATCCTGCAACCACTTGGCAAACCAGGCAAAGATGGTGTTCTGCCATTTCAGTCGCTTCTCGTAGTCGATGATGTGATGATCCTGACCATCTACCAATACCATCGCCGTAGGACGGCCAAGGAGTTTCAGAGCCGTATAGAGCTGGATACTCTCGCCCACAGGCACATTATTATCAGCCGTGCCGTGAACAAACAGCAGCGGAGTATGAATCTTGTCGGCATTATAGAGCGGACTCTGATCTACAAAGAGATGCTTGTTGGTCCAAGGATATTCGTTCGCCATAGAAACTTCGCTGTAGCTGTAGCCCCAATAGCCCTCACCCCAATAGCTGGTGTGGTCGCTGATGCCTGCATGCGAGATGGCAGCAGCAAAGAGGTCGGTCTTGGTCTGAAGATACTGAGTCATGAATCCGCCGTAGCTGGCGCCAATGCAGCCAATCTTCTTGCGGTTTACGAAAGCATGCTCATCGCAGAAAGCCTGGGTGCTGGAGATGATGTCTTCAGCCACTCCCTCGCCTGCCGTGTCTACATGGCGGGCAGAGAATTTCTGACCGAATCCGGTGGCTCCACTAGGATTCACAACCAGCACTACATAGCCCATTGCCGCATAAACATGATGAGGATAACGGCTCTGGAACATGCGGCTCGTAGGACTGCATCCGCCATAATAATTCACTATCATCGGATACTTCTTGGCAGCATCAAAATGAGGTGGCAGATAGTAACGGCAACAAAGGGTGTCGCCTCTTGAATTGACAAAATTCCAAGCCTTGCATTCACCCAGTTCAACATCCTTCAACTCACGCGCACTCAAATCGTCAACCAATTGCGATTTCAGCGCCTTCGTATTCATCTTATAGAGTCGGTCGGCATTGGATGCACTCTGACCGGAGAAAGCCATTTCTGCTGCAGAAGATGCAAGCGAGAAACTCTTGATGTACTCTTCAGGAGTCTTGAGAAGCGTAAACTTGCCCGATTTCGGATTGAGCTGGAAGAGGTGCACACAGTCTTTATCTTCAGCTGTAAAATAGATGTTTCCATCGACCTTACTCCAATTCACACTCTGCACGTTCGGATTGAAATCCCTGGTCAGCGGACGAACCTTCTTATCCGACAAGGTCATCAGATAGAGCTGGGTGTCGATCATGCTAGGTGTCTGTCCTTCTTCCACATTCTTTCCAATGCCGTTGAAAGCTTCCGGAGAAGCGCTCACGAGAATGCTCTTGCCATCAGGTGAGAACTGGGCGCTGTTCAGAAATTCGCCCTTTTCTATCAGGGTTTCTACCTTTGGCGTTGTGGCTGAAGATGCATTCATACTGCCCAAATCCAGGCGGTAGAATGATGTCAGGGTTGTAGGACGCTTGGTGAGTCGCTCCTCTCCCTTTCCTATCAGCAGATAACGCGAATCGGCAGAAATATCCATCAGATAGATGTTGTGGTAACCGAAGGTAAGCGGCTGGAGAATGCCCGATGCAAGGTCGTATTTAGCCAAATTGCTGCGTTCGCGCCAACCAGGCTGTCTGTCTTCCGGTTCTTTTACATCATAAACTTGCGGATCCTTTTTTCTGCCTTCAGTAGTGAGCGTATAGATGAGTGTTTTTTCATCGGGTGTAAACTGGAACCAGCCTTCAGGAAGATGGCTTGCCAGCACTTCGCGCTCCATCGTCAGCGGATTGATGGTGATGAGCTGCAATGTGCCATCCTGCTTTTCTTCTCCGGCAATACTGCTGTCGCTCGCCTTCTGGGTGAAATACAGTTTATTGCTTGAAGGCATCCATTTTACACTCTCCTCAAATGTAGCCATCAGTCTGTTAGTCTGAGAGTTGCGCAATTCACTAACGCTATGGTTATTACCTTTTCTATCTACCCATGTTTTCCGAACAACGATAAACTTTCCGTTTGGTGAGATAGAAACACTCGGATAGTTGGGCGCACAAATCACATCATAGATATTATAGGCGCGCTTGGCTGCCGCATCGCCTACAGAAAGCGGAGCGCCGTTGGCTGCGGTTACAGTCAACTTGATAGATTTCTTATCAGAAGATGCATTCTTCCGGGTAAGATATTTGATGACAACCGTATGCTGCGAAGGAGTCAGGATGGTTTCAGCCTTATTGCCGTTCACCGCTACCTGTTCGCCGTCAACGAACAGGCGGTATTGCTCCAATCCTTCTACCGCGATGGTTGCTTTGGTGCGCTGGGTGTTAGAAACGCAGAAAGAAGCCAGATGGAGCGCATCCTGCTTGTCGGCAAGGAGTTGGGCTGCACTCACCTCCTTACCCTTATTTAATAAGGTGAAAGACAGCGGCGAATCGAGCAGCTGCTTAAGGTCGAACGCTTCGCCCTTGATGTTCACACTGTCAGCCATCCAAGGCTGTGCTACGGCATAGGGGCCTGCATATTTCAGCGTTTTCACCTCTATGGTTTCGGAACTGGCAGAGATTGAAGCCATCAGGGCAGCTGCCAGCAGCCCGCTTTTTGTTGTTTTCTGAATCAGTTTATTCATAAATATCCATATTTTGATTTTGGTGCGAAATTACAAATAAAAATCGAGATAAACGAATATTTGTGTTACAAATTGCTCTTTTTACTGCATTTTTGCCTTACAAATGTTATCTTTAAGTTAATCGGATGAGCCAGTAGGTTATTGTTGGGTTAAACCCCTCTCCAACGAGTTGCAATGCATAAAAAGCATTCGCAACTCGTTTTTTTTTATGCGATTTATTGTCTATTTGATTTCTTTTTTGTACTTTTGCACGCAAAATATCACATAAAATAACAGAATAATGAAGAAACAGACTCAAGCTATTCATTTGGAATATGAGCGCCGCGATGCATACGACTCGCTGAGCGTGCCAGTATATAACACCCTTGCCTACGAATTCGACAATGCTGCCGTCATGGCTGAAGCATTCACCGACAAGATCAAGGCTCCAGATTATTCGCGCGTAGAGAACCCTACGGTGACCAACCTGGAGCGCCGTGTGGCAGCCCTTACCGATGCTGCTCATGCCACCGCCTTCAACTCAGGAATGGCGTCCATCAGCAACACCCTCATGGCGCTGGCAGCACAAGGCAAAAATATTGTTACATCCAAGCATCTCTTCGGCAATACTTACGCCCTGCTCGTAGCCACTCTGCGCCGTTTTGGCGTAAAGGTGCGTTTGCGCGATTTGACCAATATCGAAGCCGTGCGCGAAGCCATTGATGATGACACCTGCTGCGTATTTCTCGAAATTCTGACCAACCCACAGCTGGAGGTTGCTGACCTGAAAGCCATCTCTGAAGTGGCACATGAAAAAAATGTACCTTTGGTGGTGGATTCTACCGTGATTCCTTTCACACAATTCTCGGCTAAGAGTCTGGGAGTAGATATTGAGGTGGTTTCCAGTTCTAAATATGTAAGCGGCGGTGCTACTTCGCTCGGCGGTCTGGTTATCGACTACGGTACTCCTTACAACGGCGATTTCGCCAAGCGTCTTTATGGAGAAATGCTCTTCAATTTCGGAGCCTATATGACCCCACAGGTAGCTTATATGCAAACCATCGGACTTGAAACGCTCGATGCTCGCTATCGTGTGCAGAGCAGCAATGCCCTAGAGCTTGCCAAGAAGCTGCGCTCTCTGCCTCAGATAAAATATGTAAACTATGTTGGTCTGGAGGATAATCCTTATCACGAGTTGGCGCAGCGCCAGTTTGGAAAAACAGCGGGAGCCATGATCTGCATCGACCTGGAGAACAAGGAAGCCTGCTTCAGTTTTCTGAACAATCTGAAGCTCATCCATCGCGCCACCAACCTCTTCGACAACCGTTCGCTCGCCATTCATCCGGCAAGCACCATCTTCGGAGCTTTCTCTGAGAGTATGCGCAAGTCGATGGATGTGAAAGACACCACGATCCGATTGAGCATCGGCTTGGAAGATGTGGATGATCTCTTCGAAGACATCAAGCAGGCGGTTAATAGTTTATAATTGATAGTTTATAGTTAATAGGGCTAAGTAAAAAGGACTAATCATAAAGTTCAATGTTCAATGTTCAAAGTTCAAAGTTCAAAGTAAAATGTACAATTTCGATAAAGTCATAGACCGTTCGGGCAGCGACGACCTGAAGCATGGCGCCCTGTTGCCTCGTTGGGGGCGAGATGATCTGCTGCCACTTTGGGTAGCTGATATGGATTTCGAGACCCCATCTTTCATTACAGATGCCCTCAAGGCACGTCTGGAACACTCTCTTTTCGGTTACACGATGGAACCGGAAGATTACCTGCCTAGCATCATCGACTGGGTTCGCGACCACCACCAGTGGGATGTGAAGCGAGAGTGGATAAGATTCATTCCTGGTATTGTTAAAGGCATCGGACTCGTGGTGAATGTCTTCACCCAGCCTGACGAAAAAGTCATCATCCAGCCTCCCGTTTATCACCCATTCCGCCTCACCCCAGAGGGTAATGGCAGAGAGGTGGTCTTCAATCCGCTGAAGATGAGGGAAGACGGATATTACGAGATGGACTTCAAAAATCTCGAGAAGGTTTGCGATGAGAAATGCAAGATTCTCATTCTCTGCAATCCTCATAATCCGGGCGGTATTACCTGGAGCAAGGAAACCCTGCAGCAGCTTGCCGACTTCTGCTATGAGCACCATCTGCTCGTTATCAGCGATGAGATTCACGCGGATATGGCGCTCTTCGGCCACAAGCACATCCCGTTTGCTTCGGTTTCAGACAAGGCACGCAACATCAGCATCACCTTCCAGGCTCCTTCCAAGACCTTCAATATAGCTGGAATTGTGAGCAGCTACGCCATTATTCCAAACGAAGATATTCGGAATAGATTTTACAAATGGTTAAGCGCTAACGAGTTGGATGAGCCAACCCTCTTTGCTCCTATCGCCACTATCGCAGCCTTCCGCAAGGGAGAAGAATGGCGCAAGGCGATGCTTGCCTATATTGAGGACAATATCCGGTTTGTAGAAGATTACTGCCGTGAACATATTCCGGGCATTCGCCCGTTGCGTCCACAGGCTTCCTTCCTCGTATGGCTCAACTGCCGTAATCTGCATCTTTCTCACGATGCACTTCTCGACCTATTCATCGACAAGGCGCATCTGGCATTGAATGATGGAGAGATGTTCGGTCCTGGCGGAGAAGGATTCATGCGATTGAATGTAGCTGCACCAAGAAGTATTATCAAACAGGCTTTGCAGCAGCTGGAAGAGGCTGTGAGCCAACTCTAGATAATTTTAAAAAAAATAGCCGTAACTACTGCAAATATAGTTACGGCTATTATTATAATATGGCGGAAGAATGCTTTATTCCCCCTCCATCAAATCATGAACCAGTTTGATTTCGTAATACTCAATACCGGCTCCCAAAGCTTCCTTTATTTCGCTAAAAAGCTCCAATTCTGGATGAGCCTTCATGAAATCACGGATTTTCTTTTCATGGGCACTTGAAATCAGCGCCCGTAAACCAATCTTTCCCTCTTTCACATAAGGAGTAAGATGACCAATAATGGTGCCTTTTGTATAACCCCGCTTAGCAGCAATCTGATCTACCGTCATTCCCTGCATATAGAAATCATAACTTACCTCCTTCGAAGCGACTTTCGGCACCTTCGGTTCCTTCGGTTCATTCGGTTTCTTCTGTCTCCTTGACTTTCTGCCCGAACCGCTATCTGATGAGGCATCTGCATCCAACAGCAAGAACTGCGCCTTCTTTTTCAGATAATCTGTTACCGTGAATTCTGCACTACATTCATACTTCAAAAGCCGTTCTTTTAATTTTACATCCTCTGAGAAAACAGAGAAACGGTCTTCAAACTGTTTCCTAGCCACCTTGTTGTCTGTATCAAGATTCGACTTTCTGATTAAATCACTCAGAATGCCGATTTTGTCAAGAAAATACATAGCTCCCTTATGAATACGGTCTTGCAGCTCAGCCTGTCTTACATCAGGATTTCTGGCAAGCATACCCGTATACTGCACACGGAATTTATCCGATACGGCTATCAGACTCTTCAGCACCACCTGCAGCTTCTGATACTCGCTTACCACACGCGGATATTTACCATTAAAAAACTCTACCAGGCAGCGCATCAGATGCTCATAGCTGGCTCTGATGGAATAAAAATCGAAGAGTTCGCTGATGCAATAAATGATGTATTGCAGCTCCAGACTGCTGATTTGCTCCTGACTAGGCGCAGCAAGCTGGCTGGTGAATGCATCCACCGTCTGACTGCTGATAATGGCTCCGCGAGAAAGCGGTTGACTGAGCACCATGCCCTCCAAAGTCTTGCAGCGGCTCAGCGCCACATAGGTCTGACCATGGGTAAAAGAATGAGAAGCATCGATGATGGCATGTTCGAAAGTAAGTCCCTGACTCTTGTGGATAGTTATCGCCCACGCCAGACGCAAAGGATACTGCATGAATTTTCCTTCCACCGTCTCCTCTATCTCCTTGGTTTTCTCGTTCAGCGTATATTTCGCATTGGTCCACTCCATTTTCTCCAGGTCAAACTCCTCGCCCGAATCCTTACTGCGAACGGTAATCTTGCTGCCGTCTTCATCGGTCCTAACCCCTATCACCTCGCCTATCATACCATTATAAAAACGGTGCTGCGGGTCGTTCTTGATGAACATCACCTGTGCTCCCGGCTTCAATGTGAGCTTGAAATCGGCCGGATAAGATGTTTCCGGGAAATCGCCCTCTATATCTGCTGTAAAAGAAAATGACTGCGCAGGCAAGGCAGCAAGCTGCTGTTCGTTGATATACTGGGCAGGTGCATTATGGGTGGTAAGCCTGATATAATTGCCCTCCTTTGGTGGTACAAAATTTGGAATATAGCGCTGGTTCAGAGCCTGCAGCGTAGCTTCAGAAGCCTTGTTCTCCCTAATCTGGTTGAGCAGCGAGATAAACTGTTCATCCTGCTGCCTGTACACCTTTTTAAGTTCGATGGTGAGATAACCCACCTGCTTCAGAGCGTTGCTGCTGAAGAAGAAAGGAGTATCATAATGCTGCCCCAGCAGATGCTCTTCCTGTGGCGTAACCACGGGTGCCAGCTGCTGCAAATCGCCTATCATCAGGAGCTGCACACCACCGAAAGGCAAATCGTGGCGCTTGCGATACTGGCGAAGCACAGAATCTACAGCATCGAGCAGATCGCTGCGCACCATACTGATTTCGTCGATAACGAGCAGGTCGATACTGCGGATGATATTGCGCTTGAGCTTGCTGAACTGATAGCGTTTCTGTTCGCCACTGCCAAAGGTCGTGCCCGGCACGTATGGCGAGAAGGGAAGCTGGAAGAACGAATGGATGGTCATTCCTCCGGCGTTGATGGCTGCAATGCCCGTAGGAGCAAGCACAATCATTCGTTTTGGCGACTGTTCTTTCAATCGCTTGAGAAAGGTCGTCTTACCTGTGCCCGCCTTTCCGGTAAGGAAGAGGTTGGCACTTGTCTTTTCTATGATATTCCATGCCAGGATGGATTCTTCGTTCATTTCCATACAGCTTCGTTTTATACCAGTTTTTATACCAGAACTAGATTTCTTCTTATATTTAGATCTAGATTTCTTCCGTGATTTCGCTCATCTCCTTACGCTTCTTCTCAGCGCGTGGACAGTCTTCGGCAATATGACCTATAGGGATAATTACCACCGCCTCATAGCCCTCACGCGGAAAGAACTGCTGCATCTTCGCCGTATCGTAATTGCAGACCCAGCAGGTGCCCAGTCCCTTTTCGGTGGCAGCCAGACAGAGATGCTCTGCCGCTATCGCCACATCAATATCTCCATGCGGTTTCTCATCATATCTGCGCACCCAATTCTCATTCACGTTTTTCATACCTATAATATATATAGGAGCCGTCTTGAACCATTCGCGGTCGTAGCAATCCTGCAGTTTCTTCTTCGCCTCTTCTGAGCGCACGATGAGCCAGCGCCAAGGCTGCCTGTTCACTGCCGATGGTGCCAGGCGCACACACTCCATGATATAGTCCAGATTCTCCTGGCTCACCGCCTCCGGAGTAAACTTGCGAGCCGAAAAACGCTCCTGGCTCAATGCCAACATGTTATTCTTATCATTCATATCGTTCAGTTTTATGATGTTTCAATACTAGCTTATGACCACAAAGGTAAGAATAAATTACGAAACGACAAAAAAACTTGAATGAAAAACTATCGTTTTCGGATTATTTTTTGTATTTTTGCACATCATACCAGGATTTCTGGTGATAACAAGAGGTGTTAATGATAAGATATGATAGGACTGGCAGACTGCAACAACTTCTACTGTTCGTGCGAGCGAGTGTTTCGCCCCGACCTGACAGGAAAGCCCGTGGTTGTATTGAGCAACAACGACGGGTGCGTCATCGCACGCTCTGAAGAAGCCAAGGCATTGGGCTATAAGATGGGCGACCCGTTCTATCAGGTGAAGGAAAAACTGGAGGCTGAAGGAGTGGCTATCTTCTCGAGCAACTACACGCTCTACGGTTCGCTCTCCAACCGCGTGATGTCGATGCTATCCCATTATTCCCCACGCATCGACCAATACTCTATCGATGAGAGTTTCTTCGAGGCAGACGAATCAATGGCGAAAGTTTTCTTTCGGGAGCATGCGGAAGACCATCCTACTTTGTTCAATAAAATGACAATAGACGAACTATCAGAAAAGCCCGATAGCCTGCTCCATCGCTATGGCTCCAAAATATCGGCAGATGTACTTCGGGCTGTTGGAATCCCGATATCCGTAGGCATTGCAGAAACGAAGACATTGGCGAAAATCGGCTCTAAATTCGCCAAGAAATACAAGGGCTTCCAAGGCTGCTGCCTCATCGACACGGATGAACGGAGACACAAGGCGCTGTCTCTCTTCCCCATAGAAGATGTATGGGGAATTGGCAGGCAGATAGCCCGAAAGCTCGATTATATGGGCATCAGGACCGCCGCTCAGTTTGCCGACAAGAAAGAAAGTTGGGTCCGCAGCCATTTCAATATCACCACCCTAAGAACATGGAAAGAACTGAATGGCGAAAGCTGCATCAGCATCGAGGAATTGCCGCAGAAGAAGAGCATCTGCACCAGCAGGAGTTTTGCCGACGAGGGCATTACCGACAAAAATGTGATAGAAGAAGCCGTGGCTAATTTCGCTGTACGTTGTACAGAAAAATTAAGGAGACAAGGTAGCGTATGTCAGGGCATCACAGTGTTCGCATGGACTTCCCGTTTTAACGAGCATGTGCCTGAATACACCATCCACGATTCCCTCACCCTGCCCATCGCCACTAATGCGCAGGAAGAAATAGTAGGTGCCGCCCTCAGTATTCTCCGTGCCAAATACCCGAAACCGATGGCAGACAGCAGGCCCGATCACCCCGACATGTCGTTTCACTTCAAGAAAGCTGGCGTTATCCTGTGGCAAATCTCACCCGACCATCCTCGCCAGCAAGACCTCTTCGACCCCATCGACCGAAGCAAGCAAAAAAAGCTGATGGAGGCTATCGACGCCATCAACCGGAAGAATGGTTATGGCACCATACGCCAGGCCATACAAGGCACAGACTGCCGATTCGACCTGAAACGCGAGTACATGTCGAAGCAGTTTACCACGAACATCCATGATATTCTAAAAGTAAAAACTCAATGAGAGGCAGAATAAGCCCATTCTAAAAATGAGTTCCATAAATAAGAAAAACAAGATGAATAAGAATAACGATAACAAGATAAAACTGACATTTCACCCTGCGGAATTCGGAGCCAAGATGCCTATTCCGCTGGCAGAGCAAAGCGTAAAAGCAGGCTTCCCTTCGCCAGCCCAAGACTATATGGAGGGAGAGATAGACCTCAACGATATTCTGGTTCGCCATCGTGAGGCCACCTTCTACGTGCGCATATCTGGCGACAGCATGCAGGATGCAGGCATTCTGGACGGTGATCTCGCTGTAGTTGACCGGCAGATAGAACCCTCAAACGGCAATTTCGTCATCGCCTTCGTAGATGGCGAATTCACCATCAAGCAGTTCAAGATGGACGAGAGCGGCACCTTCGGCTGGCTCATCCCATGGAACAAGAACTTCTCCCCTATCAGGGTAGATGAAACCAACCGCTTCATGATTTGGGGCGTGGTTACCTATGTGATTCATCAGATTGCGGAATGATAAAAAAGAGAAATTGAAGAGATAGAAAAACCGGGATGCTTCGAATAAAAAACATCCCGGTTTTTATGTTTATTATAACGATTATTTATTATAACTATTGCCTTTTATGCTTCCTGCTTCTTATACCCCACAAGTCCGTACCAAAGGATAACGAACTCGCAGAAGAGAGGAACGAGCCAGGTGAACTGCCACGAACCGATATAATCGGCAAGCAAACCCTGAAGCACAGGGAATACTGCACCACCGAAAACTCCCATCATAAACACGCCCGAAGCCTTGGAAGTATATTCCTTCAAGCCATCCACCGCCAAAGTAAAGATGCAACTCCACATCACACTATGAAATAATCCCACAGCAGCCATCAGCCAGAGATTCTCGGTAAACATGGAAACAGACATCAATACGATTGCCGCCACCGTAACGGTGATGAGCATAGGGCGAGGTGCCACGTTCTTCAAACCGGCAGAAACCATTCTGCCAATCATGAATCCACCCCAATAGAGTGTGGCAAGAAGGGCTGGAGAAAAATCGTAACCATGTCCCATCAAATCCATTGCATGGAGATTCATATTGTTGCCGATTCCCACCTCGGTTCCCACATAGAAGAAGATGGTAATCACACCATATTTCAAATGGCGGAACGACCAGATGCTGCGTTTCTTCGCATTTCTGGAATCATCAAAAGGAGTTGTCTTTCCTTCAGATTCCACATTTTGAGTTTCCTCTCTCGTACCCTCAATGTCTGGAAGATTCGCCTTGGAAGTGCTCCATGTTGTAAAGGCAATGATGAGCATCATTACCAGGAATGGAATGGTGAGCTGGTTGGCAGAAACACAATCCAGGGACACACCTGCAAACATCACGCCCGTTACGAAGAATGGAGCGATGGTAGTTCCGAAAGAATTCACCGCACAGGTGAAGTTCATGCGCTGCACCGGTTGGGTTCCCGGCAAAGGATAGGCAGCAATGTAAGGATTGATCACCACCTGAAGCATTGCCGCTGACGTACCCATCAGATAAGATCCGAAAAGGAAAACGAAATATCCGAATGGTACGAAATCCTGCGAGAGATGCACGCCTGCCCCACCCCAATATTCAGCAATCAGCGCCGAAGCAAGATAGAAGGCAAGTCCCAGCACCATTACCAGCATCGAACGGATGAGCGTCTTTTTATAGCCCACTTTGTTGAGCAAGCGTCCCGTCTTCGCACTATTGAGCAGATAGCCCAGGAAGAAAGCGAAGGAGATGAGCGTTGCCAGGGAGTTCTTGGTAGTGGTAACCTCCGAGAGGAAGGCTATCTTCAAGGGACCCTGACACTGACCGTTGACGGTAGTAAGGAAGCCCACTATAAAATAGATGAATGTCAGGAGTAGAAATGGTCCTGCACTCCTAAGCGTTATCGATTGTTTCATGTTTATCTAGGTTTAAATTAGAGAAAGTTACGCTATCGTCAGGTGTTTCGACGAATTAAACAATCCATAAAAACACCTGACTCTTATTTTCAAGAGTTTCTCTCTATATTACAAGATTTCATCTTCCAAAACCTTCATGGCACCCTTTGCCTTGATGTCTTCTACCATCTTCAAGTAAAGCTCTACGAAATGAGGAGCAGCCTTGAGATCGGTACTTGTAAAGGCTGAAATGCCGAGAAAATTGAGCGCATCATCGCTATCGATGGCCTTATGGTCATCAACGGTAAGCCATGGATCTGCCACTTCGAATGCATCACCATTGTCATCTACCTGATACTTCAGATAATGACGGTAAGCAGCAAAGAGGTAAGCCACACGCTTGAACTCCACATTCTGGCGCTTGCCAGAAGCATCATCAGCAATCATCTTCTCCAGGTTCGGCATTACGTAAACCGGGAACTTGCTGGCACCATCGAAGCAGAGACGAGCCACCTGGTCGCTGACCATGCGGTTGCCGAAGCGCTCAACCAGGCACTGCTTGTATGCCTCGAGATCAGTATCCTTTGGAGCTGGCACGTAAGGAGTAATGTCATCGTCCATGAAGGCACGTACAAACTTACGGATTCTCTCATCGTGCATGGCTGCATCTACCTTGCGGTAACCGCCGAGGAAAGATGGATAAGAGAGCAATGTATGAGAAGCATTCAGGAGAGAAAGCTTCATATTCTCGAAGGCAGTCACATCGTCGGTCATCTGAGCGCCCACGGTTTCCCATGCTGGGCGACCGGCTGCAAAATTATCCTCTACTACCCACTGGATGAAATCCTCGCAATAAACAGGAGCCTCATCGCAAGTGCCGTTCTGAGCATTCAGTCGCTCGATGTCGGCAGGACGAGTAGCTGGAGTAATGCGGTCAACCATTGAGTTAGGGAAGGTAACGTTCTCCTCCATCCAGGCAGCGAGTTCCTTGTCCTGAGCTTCCACGAAAGTCATGAAAGCCTTGCGGGCTGTATTGCCATTGTGCTGCAGATTATCGCAGGAAAGGATAGTGATAGGACCATTGCCTGCTGCCTTGCGGCGGCGCAATCCCTCGGCTACATATCCGAAGGCTGTAACCGGCTTGGCAGGATTCTCGATATCGTGAGCCACCTGCGCATTGTCGAGCATGAATTCGCCACTCTGACGTGAAATGTTGTATCCGCCCTCGGTGATAGTGAGGGTGATGATCTTGATATCCTTAGACGCAATCTTGTTCAGAATCTGTTCCTGCTCCTCAATGCCCCAATAGAGTTCAACGAGCGCACCCAACTGAAAAACCTGGATGCTGTCGTCGCATCCACATACGGTAAGGGTGTATTCACCGTCCTGCTTCTTCAGGGCGTGGTAGAGACGCTCATCGCCTGGGAGAATCATTGCTCCACAGATACCCCAGTTCTGCTGGGTATTGTTCTCGAGGAGCATGTTGGTCATGAACTCCAGATGAGCACGATGGAAGTTACCTACTCCGAAGTGCAGGATACCTGCCTTTACCAAACTGCGGTTATAAGCACAACCTTTTACTACCTGAGCTGCATTTGCTGCGTTTGCATTCATTAAATTTGCCATAATTCTTTTATTGTTAGCTGTAAATATTAATTGTTTATTCATTTTTGGGGAAGCAAGTAGCCGAGGAGTTTCCTCAGCTATCTTATCTCCCGTTTCCGATGGCAAAGATATTGCGTTTTTTCGAGATAAAAAGATATTTTTTTCGAAAAAAACTTGCAAACGTTCCCGCAAACGTTCCCAATTTCTGCAAACGTTTTAAATACTTTCAGGCGATTACCGAGAACCACTTTCTAGTGATTACCGGAAACCACGAAGTTTGATTATTCTCCCGTAGATTCTCTACATTTCATCGTGGTCTTCAACACCACCTGTCTATCTTCCATCTCCGGATTATTGATTTTCTCCATCACCAGTTCTGCCGCCTTTCTGCCCATCTCCTCCAACGGAGGCTCCATAGTAGTAATCTGAGGAGATACGATGGTTGATAGTTCGGTACCCGAAAAACCAGCCACGAAAATCTCTTCCGGCACCCGTCTACCCAAGGCACGGAGTCGATTCTGCGCACCTATCGCCAAAGTATCAGTAAAGGCGAAGACGGCATCAAATTCCACCTTATTATATATAAGACGGTCGATGGCATCAGCTCCATCCTTGAAGGTCATTCCCGTCTTCACAATCAGCTCCGGGTCGAAGAGATGGAATTTCTCCATCGCCTCACGATAACCCAAGCCTCGCTGATAGGCATTATAAATGTCGTCGGGTCCCTGCAGATAGACGATGCGCTTCCTGCCCAGGCGGATAAGATGCTCTACCATGAAATAAGAATCAACATTATCATCCACCATCACCTGCGGCATTTTCAATCCGTATGGAATGCGGTCGTAGAAGACTATCGCCATACCATCTGCTGCCAACTGCTGATACATTTCTATGTTCTTGCGGTAGCTGCAGAGGCTCACAATCAGACCATCTACCATAAACTGCTCCATCATCTTCAGGTTCTCCAACTCCCGCTCCGGTTTCTCATCGCTCTCGGCAATCATCACCTTCTGGTTCTTTTTGTAGAGCACGTCCTGAATACCATTAATCACCTGCGAAGCATAAGGGGTATGCATCTCCGGCACGATGACACCAATGGTGTTCGTACGCCCCATCTTCAGGTTCATCGCCACCGGATTGCGCTTGTAGCCGAGTCGTTTTGCCTCTTCCACCACCATCTCGCGCGTCTCCTTGCGAATGTTCTTGTCATCCGTCAACGCTCTGGAAACAGTGGAGACCGAGATGCAGAGAGAACGGGCTATATCCTTAATTGTAACATGTTTCATAATGATGTTTTTTATTAAAAAATCGTTCGTCTTTTGAAGTTGTCGATGCAAATATACAACTTTTCCTTTAAACCGACAACATTTCTCGAAAAAATGCTCATAAAAATGCTATCTGAATATTACATTTTACAAGTTCATCTTACTAAATCTAAAATGAGAACGATTGCAACAAGCTTCAATCCCATATTTCTACCCATCTTCCTTTGCCTCCTCATTAAAAAGTTGTACCTTTGCAGTCGAATTTTCAGCAAGAACCAGGCATTACGCCTTATAGAGAACAGAATTTTCAGCAAATATATGTAATTAATATGTAAAAACAGCAGTAGTTATGAGCATTAATATCAAGAGAAATCAGTTGAAGAGAGTAGTTATCGTAGGTGGCGGACTCGGTGGTCTTCGTTTGGCAGAAGACCTCTGCAATTCAAACCTGCAGGTGGTGTTGATCGATAAGAACAATTTCCATCAGTTCCCTCCGCTTATCTATCAGATAGCTTCGGCAGGTATCGACCCAAGTTCCATCTCCTTCCCTTTCCGCCAGATTTTCCGCAAGCGCAAGAACTTCTACTTCCGCATGGCAGAAGCGAGAGCCGTATTCCCAGACAAGAAGATTCTGCAGACTTCCATCGGTAAGATTGAGTACGATTACCTGGTGTTCGCAGCAGGAACCACTACCAATTTCTATGGCAATGCCAACATCGAGAAGTGGGCGATTCCGATGAAGACCGTTTCAGAGGCAATGGGATTGCGCAACGCTGTGCTGAGTAACCTGGAACGTGCATTGACCTGTGCCACAGAAGAGGAGCGACAGGAACTCCTGAACGTGGTCATTGTGGGCGGTGGTGCCACAGGTGTGGAGATAGCCGGAGCCCTCTCTGAAATGAAGCACTACGTGATTCCTTATGATTATCCTGATATGGACTCATCTCTGATGCACATCTATCTTCTGGAAGCGGGCGACAGACTGCTCGCCGGAATGTCACAGGACTCTTCTAAGAAAGCATACGAATTCCTTACCAGTATGGGTGTGGATGTACAGTTTGGCAAAATGGTAACCGACTACAAGGACCACAAGGTTCTGATGAAGGACGGTCAGGAGATTCCTACCCGCACCTTCCTCTGGGTATCAGGTGTAAAGGCACAGCCTATCACAGGTATCGATGGCGACCATCTAGACCGTGGTTTCCGAATCGTAGTAGATGAATTCAACCGCATCCCTGGCATGGACGGTCTCTTCGCTATCGGCGACCAGTGTATCCAGACCACAGACCCAGCTTATCCTAGCGGTCATCCACAGTTGGCACAGGTAGCCATTCAGCAGGCAGCACTCCTGGCTAAGAATATCCAGAAGATTGCGAAGGCAGATGAGGAGAATGAGAAGCATCCTGGTTCTTCAGCCCAAAACATCGACCAGCAGCTCAAGCCATTCCGCTACAAGAACCTGGGTTCTATGGCTACCATCGGAAGACACAAGGCTGTAGTAGAGCTTGGCAAGTTCCACAGCCAAGGCTTCTTTGCCTGGGTATTGTGGCTGGTAGTTCACCTCCGCTCCATCCTCGGCGTAAAGAACAAGGTAATGGTATTGCTCAACTGGCTCTGGAAGTACGTAAGCTATAACGATTCCATCCGAATGATTACCTACGCCACCAAACCAAAAGAGGTGCGCGATCGATTGAAGCGTGAACAGACCACTCATCTCGGCACCGATTTGCTGGAGAATGAAGAAGAGGAAGAGGAAGCTTAAGATAAGGAGATAGATTAAGTTTAAATGCTTAAGATAAAGAAATAGAAAACGGGTGTATCATTCAATAATATAGATGATACACCCGTTTCTTTTATACTGTCTTCCAAAACAGTTTCTTTTATGCAGGTTCCAGAAGCCGATACCTTTATTAAGTAGATTCCCTTATCACAGTTTCACCTCTCAATGCAATTTCCTCTATCCTTCTATAACCATCGGCAATATGCTCCAGCAGCAGTCGGCAACTTTCCTGCGCCATTTTCTCAATAGGCTGCTCCACTACCGTCAACTGAGGATGAACCAAAGTAGCCAGAGCTGTGCCAGACATGCAGCAAAGCGCCACATCCTCCGGAATGCGCAAGCCACGCTTCTGGATAGCACTCTTGGCTCCCAACACAGCAGTCTCCGTAAAGCCAAATACCGCATCAAAGGGCACATTCTTCTCCAGGAAACGCTCCATCACCCAACTACCCTCTTCAGCCGACAAGGCTGGCGACAAGACATCTTGCGCCTGATACTCTATATGAAACTTTTCCAGCGCATCCCGATAGCCCCTCAATCGTTCATAGCTGTTTCGGATATAAGCAGGTCCCGGGATATGAATAATATGCTTATACCCCTTGCGCAACAAAGTCTCCACCATGAAAAACGACATGATGTAATCGTCCATGTGCACCTGTGAAGCCTTTACCTTCTCCACCGTTCTATCGAAAAACACAATGGGAATGCCCCTTTCTATCACCTTATTATATAGGTCCACATTATGCTCCTTATCGCATGCACTCATCAGGATGCCATCCACACGCAGCTGCTCCATCATCAGAATGTTCTCTCTCTCCTGCTCAGGATTCTCGTTAGAGATGGCAATCATTACCTTATACCCCTGCTTGCGCAAGATGGCTTGAGCATCATTGATAAAGGTCATATAGAACGTTGTTACGATTTCGGGGATGATGATGCCGATGTTATGAGTACTCTGCTGGCGAAAGTTCACAGCCAGTTCGTTGCGATGATAGCCCATCCGCTCGGCAGTTGCCAATATCTTCTGCAAGGTTTCCGTCTTCACATTACCCGTATCTCCCGAAAGAGCACGTGAAACGGTGGACTTGGAAATCCCCAGTTCCCTTGCAATATCCATGATGGTTACATATTTTGCCATATCTCTTTTTCTTTCTTGTTAAATGTGCCCGCAAAGATACTTATTTTCTATGAAAGCAACAACAAAAAACTGAGAAATCTTTTTGGGAACGGTTGCGGAAAATGGGAACGGTTGCGGGAACGGTTGCGAAAAAAGAATCGTTTTTTTTCTTGTTTCTTCTGCAAAATCGTTCTATCTTTGCAGCGTGAAAAGGAAAAACGATTTCTCAAATCGCTCTATTCCTACACAAAACAAAGAATAAACAACATTAAGTATCACAATCAAACCTAAAAAAAGAAATATGGAACAAGATTCTAAATTTCAAGCGAACACTTCGCTAGAGAACAATTCACAGGGAAAGGTTCCCTTCATCAGTAAGCTCGCCTACGGCATGGGCGATGTGGGCTGCAACTTCAGTTGGATGTTCGTGGGCAATTTCCTCATGATTTTCTACACCGATGTGTTCGGAATCAGCATGAGTGCCGTAGCAACCCTGATGCTTGTTTCCCGATTCTGGGACGCCATCAACGACCCCATCATCGGCACACTTACCGACAAGACCCACACCCGATGGGGACGATTCCGCCCATGGCTGCTCTTCGGAGCTCCTATCACGGCACTGGTACTGATACTCACCTTCTGGGCACATCCGGAATGGAGCCAGACCGCCAAGATTATCTATATGGCAGTAACCTACTGCATCCTGGTACTGGGATATACCTGCGTGAACCTGCCTTACGGCACACTCTGCGGAGCCATGACGCAAGACATCGATGAGAGAGCCAAGCTCAACACCAGCCGTTCGGTGAGCGCCATGATGGCCATCGGAGTAATCAACATCGTAACCGTTCCGCTCATCAGCTGGTTTGGCGCAGGCGATACCAAATATGGTTATCTGGCTGTGGCTGTACTCTACGGCATCATCTTCGCTGCCTGCCATCTGTTCTGCTTCCACAAGACCAAGGAAGTGGTAGAAGTTCCTGTGGGACAGAAGCTCCCTCTAAAGGTGCAGCTTCGCTCCGTGATGAAGAACAAGCCCTATCTGCTCGCCCTCTTAGGACAGTTGCTCTTCGGTTTCATCCACTACGGACGCAACGCCGACATGCTCTACTATTTCACTTATGTGGAAGGTTCAGCAACACTCTTCTCCTACTATTCCATGGCCATCATCGTGCCAAGCATCATAGGTGCAGCCTGCTTCCCTCTGGTATTCAGAAAAACGGGCAACAAGGGTTTCACGGCAGCCATCTTCGCTTTCCTCACCGGTATTACGATGATAGGTCTGTACTTCTTCAGCCCTAACGGCAGCGCCATCATGTTCTATCTGTTCTCAGCTTTGTCGTGGTTCTTCTTCTCAGGCTTCAATACAGCCATCTATGCCATCATCCCCGACTGTGTGGAGTATGGCGAGTGGAAGACGGGCATCAGAAACGACGGATTCCAATACGCCTTCATCTCGCTGGGCAACAAGATAGGAATGGCACTCGGCACATCGCTTCTCGCCATTGCCCTGGGCAGTGCAGGATATGTAAGCAACGCTGTGCAGAATCCAGAAGTATTGAACATCATGCACCACGCCTTCAGCACCATTCCGGGAGTCTTGTGGATCGTCACCGCAGGATGCCTCTGCTTCTACAAGCTCAACAAGAAGCAATACAAGCAGATCATGACCGATCTGGAGAATAAGAAGAAATAAAAAAGAGCCCACTTAAAAAGTGGGTTCAGAAAAGAATACAAAGATAAAACGGGATCTTTCATCCCACCAACATAACAATAACAATTTCAAAACATTATAATTATGAGACAGGCAATATTGGTAGAACCAAAGCATATCGAATTCAAGGAAGTAGCAGAACCAAAGGCAGCAGACTTAACTGCTCATCAGGTTCTCGTCAACATCAAGCGCATCGGCATCTGCGGTAGCGAGATTCACTCTTACCACGGTCTTCACCCAGCCACCTTCTACCCAGTGGTTCAGGGACATGAGTACTCAGGAGTGGTTATGGCTGTAGGCAGCGAAGTTACCGTCTGCAAGCCTGGCGACCACATCACCGCTCGCCCACAGTTGGTTTGCGGCAAGTGCAACCCTTGCAAGCGCGGACAGTATAATGTTTGTGAGCACCTGCGTGTTCAGGCTTTCCAGGCAGATGGTGCAGCACAGGATTTCTTTGTAGTAGATGACGACCGCGTGGCTAAGTTGCCAGAAGGCATGAGCCTTGACTACGGTGCCATGATTGAGCCTTCAGCCGTTGGTGCCCATGCCAGCAACCGCACCGATGTGAAGGGTAAGAATGTAGTTGTGAGCGGTGCAGGAACCATCGGCAACCTCATAGCCCAGTTCTGCATTGCTCGTGGCGCCAAGAATGTACTCATTACCGATGTAAGCGACCTCCGCCTGGCTAAGGCTCGCGAATGCGGCATCAAGCACACCCTCAACATCACCAAGAAGACCTTGAAGGAGGCAGCCCAGGAACTTTTCGGTGAGGAAGGCTATCAGGTAGGTTTCGAGGTAGCAGGTGTAGAAGTTTCCATCCGTTCGCTGATGGAGACCATCGAGAAAGGTAGCGACATCGTGGTTGTGGCAGTCTTTGCCAAGGACCCAGCCCTCAGCATGTTCTATCTGGGCGAGCATGAGTTGAGACTCATCGGTTCAATGATGTATCGCCACGAAGATTATCTCACAGCCATCGATTACGTAAGCAAGGGCATCGTCAACCTCAAACCACTCGTAAGCAACCGCTTCGCCTTCGAAGAATACGATGATGCCTACAAGTTTATCGACACTCATCGCGAAACCAGCATGAAGGTTCTCATCGATTTCGAACAGAAACCTGGAGAGAAGAAGTAAAGAGATAGAAGAGAAGAAACATACTGCAAACGATTGCAGAAATTGGAAACGATTGCGGGAACGTTTGCAGAAAGTTTAGATGATTTTTCTTTGTGAAGGTAGCTGAAAAATGCTACCTTTGCAACAGAAATCAAGTAACATCTCTAACATTCTTAAAGTAAAAATGACAATGGAAAAGAAACAATCAGTGATAGGTATCGGCGAGGCACTCTTCGATGTGCTTCCTGAAGGAAAGAAGCTAGGTGGCGCTCCAGCCAACTTTGCTTACCATGTTTCGCAGTTCGGACTCAATAGCTGTGCGGTCAGCGCAATGGGCGATGATGAGTTGGGCAAGGAACTGGAGAAGGAACTCAACGATCACCATCTCAACTATCAGATAGACAAGGTAGCCTACCCTACAGGCACCGTCCAGGTTTCACTCGATGCCAACGGCATTCCTTGCTACGACATCAAGGAGGGAGCAGCCTGGGACAACATCCCTTACACCCCAGCCCTAGAAGAATTGGCTAAGAATTGCACCGCAGCCTGCTTCGGTTCGCTGGCTCAGCGCAACGAGGTTTCTCGCAACACCATCTATCGCTTCCTCGATAACATGCCGAAGGAAGAAGGAATCCTCAAAATCTTCGATATCAATCTCCGTCAGGGATTCTATACCAAGGAAATTATCACCGAGAGCATCAAGCGATGCAACATCCTCAAGATCAATGATGAGGAATTGATTACCATAAGCCGCATCTTCGGCTATCCGGGCATCGACCTGGAGAACAAATGCTGGCTCCTCTTGGGCAAGTACAATCTGAAGATGCTCATTCTTACCTGCGGTGTAAACGGCAGTTATGTGTTCACCCCTGGCGAAGTTTCGTTTATCGAGACTCCGAAGGTGGAAGTGGCTGATACGGTGGGTGCCGGTGATTCATTCACAGGCGCATTCGTGGCAAGCATCTTGAAGGGTAAGAGCGTAAAGGAAGCTCATGAATTGGCAGTAAAGGTTTCGGCATTCGTCTGTACACAGAACGGAGCCATGCCGGTCTTGCCTAAGGAATTTACAAGATAAGCCCTTATTTGCCCAAATTATATGCAAATTATAATTATCAGTAATATATGGTTTAAGTAATTAGTTAACGTTTATAAGGTTCATAGTTAATTAGGTTTATTAGTTTATTTTGTAGTAAAACCATGAAAAGAATTGTAGTTATTGTTTTGATGATGGCTGCTTGCCTGGGAAACGCTCAGGCACAGCTCCATCTGAAAGCCAACGTGCAGAACAATCATCTGTGGCGTGGCATGGAAGTTTCCGACGGCATCGTCCTCCTCACCGACCTGAGCTATACGATGGCCAACGACCACGTTACCGTGGGACTTTGGGGAGGCTGCAACTCGGAAGGCTCCTACAAGGAGTTTAATCATTATCTGAATCTGAAGGCTGGCGGTTGGGGATTCGCCCTGTGGGACACCTACAACTTCTCCCCTGGCGCCACCTATAATAATAAGGAATACTGGAACTACTCTGCCCATACCACGGGCCGATTTCTCGATGCTACATTAAGCTACCGGTTTCGGGACGAGAAGTTTCCACTGCTCCTGAGCTGGTCAACGGTAGTCTTCGGACGCGACCGCAACAGCGACAATACGAAGCAGAAATATTCCACCTTCACCTATGCGGAATACCCTATCTACCAGAAGGATGGCTGGAAGGTTGATGCAGGAGTAGGTGGAGCCTTCGCCCTGAACAGAGCTGGCGAGGATGCTCACTTCTTCGGAACCACGGCAGGCATAGTTCACGTATCGCTGCAAGCCACCCACGACCTCAAGCTCGGCAACTACACCGTTCCGGTTTACGCCAAGGGCATGTGGAATCCGCAGAGCAACCAGAGTTATTTCCAGATTGGAGCAGAAATCATCCGCTTCTAAATCTTCAAGAAACACAGAAAGTTTTATCATAACAATCATCTAAACACAAATTCATTATGAAGATTAAAGATTTTACAACAGGTGTGCAGCACATTGGTATTCCTACCAACGACATCAACAAGACCATTGAGTTTTATCATGCCCTGGGCTTTGAGACAGCCCTCCGCACAGTAAACGGCACCGAGGAAGTAGCCTTCCTCCAGCTCCACAATCTCATCATCGAGACCTATCAGAACCATCAGGCAAAGATGGAATATGGAGCCATCGACCACATCGCCATCGATGTAAAGAACATAGACGATCTCTTCCTGGTAGTGAAGGAAGCCGGCACCTTCAAGATGCTGGATCAGCAGGTAAATGGTCTTCCTTTCTGGGAGAACGGCGTAAAGTTCTTCACCATTGAGGGTCCAAACAAGGAGAAAATCGAGTTCTGCGAGAAACTCTAATCCGCAGCTGACTTTTAGATAAACACAGATTAGCATAGCAATACAAGAAAGAGAGAGAGAGAAAAAAATGACGAAAGTCCAGCTTGGAGCCTTTCTGAGAGAGAGGCATCCGAGTTGGACTTTCTTTTTTCGTTTTCCTTGAGGAATATGATGCGTTTTCCCTAATTGATGTTTCAAGGATATTAATGATGCTCAGGCACAATGGCGAGATACACCAGATCATGGTCGGTGAGGTTCTCCATATAATGAGCATGGTTCATAGGGCAATAATGCACCTGTCCCTGTCGAACCTCCTCCACGGTATCATCATAATGGAAAGTAGCAGTGCCGCTTACCACATAGATAATCTCGCAGTTGCCCTCATGAGTATGAAGACCAGTTGATGCACCCGGACGCAAGGTAGAATACATAATCTTCACCTTGTCATCCACATAGTTACGGGTGTCGAGTTTACCCTGCCCACCCTTGAAGCCCTCCAAATGAGCCTCAGCAATCTTTTCGAAATCTATTACCATCTTTATAATGTTTATTGTTTAATATCTATTGCTTACAGTCTATTGTCTGCTGTTTACTTGGCTTTTATAAATGAAGCCCTGCAGCTTACTTTGCTTTTGCAAAATACTTCCATAGCGGAGCCGCCATCAGGCTTTGCCAGATTTCTCCCTTCTCCAGCATATCCATCACTTCTTCTCTTGAGAAGAGGCGAACCTCGATATCCTCAGCCTGGTCAAGATGCTGAACATCCATGCGCTCCACATCCGTAGCCAGAAAGCAATGGGTAAGATTGGTATGCGTGCTCGGATTAGCCGAAATCGTCATCCACTTCTGCCAGTTACCGCCACCGAATCCCGTCTCTTCCATCAGCTCTCGCTTGGCAGCCGCCATCGGGTCCTCGCCCTTCTCTATCACTCCTGCGCAAAGTTCATTCACCGTTTTACCTATCGCATAGCGATACTGGCGAACGAAGACGAACATTCCCTCCTTCGTGATGGCGATGGTGTTCACCCAATCGGGATATTCCAGCACGTAATATTCATCGATAATGGCCCCCGTAGGCAATTCCACCTTATCCACTCGTGCCGTGAGCCAAGGCTTCTCTATCAGATACTTCTGCGAGAGCGTCTTCCATTTCATATCTTTATCAGCCATTTTCTTACTTCATTTAAAAAACTGGATTTTCTTTATTTTAATTGATGGTGCAAAAGTACGAAAAAAGATTGAAAAGAGAAAAGTTTACTTGTTATTTCTTTCAAAAAACAGACTCTAAAACCTTTATGCCATTCTTAGCCTCTAATTTTAGAAAAAACTGTATCTTTGCAAGGCATAAAATTCATTCGCATAAAGGGATTTAATCAAATAAAAAGACATCATGGCAGAACATCTTATTATAAAAGATTCCTTAATATTCATTTCCCTCTTGCTTGATCACACTCGGACCATCGATGAGTTCAGGCTGAGGGGCATTTCTGTTCACATCACCATACGCTCTGCCCAAATCGCTCATCGTAATGCTGATGTTTTTATTCACGGGTCTGTCTTTATCCGAAAGGCTGTGTGAGAAGAGCCACTGATAGGTTTTCTTCAGATAAAATACACGGGCAGGGGTACCGTGATTAGCACCCTTCCACCAGTCGTATATCAATCGGGTATCCTTGCCATCCTTCACAAGTTTATCTACCACCACCTTCGATTGTTTGACCGGTACTGCCCTATCTGCTGTGCCATGGATAATCCAGAAAGGCAAATCGCCCAATCCGCTCACATCCTTATACGAACAGCCGCCACACAGCGCCATGCCGGCAGCTATCCTGTCGGGATAAGTAGCACAGACATCCATGGTGCCATAACCGCCCAAGCTCATGCCCAAGACATAAACCCTATTAGAATCGCATGGGTAATTCTTTTTCACCCAGTCGAGCATATCCATGATTTTCTTCGGATTCCAGGCTCCTCCCGGATTCTGCGGAACGATGGTCAGCGCATCGATATCGCGCCCCTTGACGATGGCATCAAGCGGTCCGTATCTTCTCACCTTATTCAGATTCTTGCCGCAAAGACTGGCACCATGCAGAAAGATGATGACCGGTGTCTGTTCTTGCGAATAAAAATAATCTACCGGCGTATAAACCCAGAAGTTGTAACCTCCCGGAATCTCATCTTTCACAGCTCGCAGAAAGTCGTAAGCCGACATGCTGCATACGGAAAGACAGAATAATATAAACAAAAATATCTTTTTCATTTTCTTCCTTTTTTACCTGTTTAGTATCACGCTCCCTGTTTCATGCCATGAACGTTCATCACACAAAAGTAAGTAAATATCAGCATATTACCAAATATCCTCCCTATATTTTTCTTTTTTTTATCCAAAAGAAAGATTCGTTTAAACTTCCAGGTAGAAAGATAAACAATGATTATTTGTGTTAAAAATCATAAGAATCACATCGGTTCGCATTATTTTTATTATCTTTGCATCATAACAAGACATATAATAAATAAATATAGAATTATGAATGTAGGAGATAAAATACCAGAGATTCTTGGCATTGACCAGGACGGACGTGAGATAAAGGCAAGCGACTACCGTGGTCGCAAGATTGTGCTCTACAGTTATCCGAAGGCTAACACCAGCGGATGCACTGCTGAGGCTTGCTCCCTGCAAGCACATAAGGAGGAGCTGGCAGCAGCCGGTTATGAGATTATCGGCGTGAGCAAGGACAAGCAGGCTCTGCAGAAGAAGTTTGCCGAAACCAAGGGTTTGCAGTTCCCTCTTATCGCAGATACCGAAACCACCTTACTGCAGGAACTCGGCTGCTGGGGCGAGAAGGTAACCTGCGGCAGAAAGTCCATCGGCATTCTCCGCACCACCTATCTTGTCAACGAAGAAGGTGTCATTGAGAAGATCTTCACTCCTAAAGAGATCAAGACCAAGATTCATGCAGAGCAGATTCTGGATTACATCCATCAATAGAGAACAAAGATGACAGAATTTGAAAAAATGAGAAACAGCGAGCTCTATGATTTCAGCAACAAGGAAGGCATGAAAAGCATAGAGCACGCCAACCGTCTCTGCTGCCGCCTACAGACGCTAACCCTGTTTGATGAAGACTATCGAACCATTATCGAAGAACTGATTCCTGGCATTCCAGCTTCAGCCACCATCTGTCCACCCTTCCACTGCGACCATGGTCACGGCATCAAGGTGGGTGAGAATGTATTCATCAACTATGGCGCCACGATGCTCGATGAAGGCTGGATTACCATCGGCAACCGCACCCTGATAGGTCCGAACTGCCAGCTGGTAACCCCTAACCACCCCATCAATTATATGGAACGACGCAAGCCAGTAGAAACAGGCTTCCCCATCACCATTGGCGAGGATTGCTGGCTGGGCGCAGGAGTCATCGTCTGCCCTGGAGTAACCATCGGCAACCGCTGCGTAATCGGTGCCGGCAGCGTAGTGGTCAAGGATATTCCTGATGACTCCATGGCTGTGGGAAATCCGGCAAGAGTTATCAGAAAGCTCAGATAACAAGAAAAAATAAAATCAAAAGAGTATGTTAGAACACATTGCAGATTTCACAGCGTGGCCAATCCTTACTGGTATTTTCATTGGCTATATTGCCAACCGCATTATGAGCGGTGAAGGAAAAGGATGTTGTATGAATCTCTTCATAGGTATTGTAGGCAGTTATGCCGGTGCCATCATCAGCAGTCTGCTGAACATTGAGTTGTTTGGCAAGGGTTATCTTACCAATTTCATCTTCTGTGTCATTGGTGCCATAGCGGTATTGTGGATTTGGAAGAAGCTTTTCGATTAACATCTTAAGTAGATATAAATATTGATTTAAAAAAAACATAAGATTATGACAAACAAGGAATTGATACTCGCCAATCTGATGAGGGCGATGATAAAATATGATGGTGGCGATGCGCCACGCATCCAGCATTTCGTAAAGGTACACGATTTTGCCCGTATGATTGCGATAGCAGAGGGAATGAACGAGGAAGAGCTCTTCGTGCTCGAAGCAGCAGCCATTCTTCACGATGTAGGCATTCACGTTTCAGAAGCCAGATACGGCAACTGCGATGGCAAGCACCAGGAAGAACTGGGTCCTGACGAGGCAAGAAAAGTACTGTCAGCAGTAGATGGATTCACAGCCGCACAAATAGAAAGAATCTGCTGGCTCATTGCCCATCATCATACTTATCAAGATGTTACCAGCCTCGACCACCGCATTCTGCTCGAAGCAGATTTCCTGGTGAATTCCTTCGAAGCCCACCTTGCTCCCGAAGGCATCATCACCTTCCGCGACCATGTATTCCGCTCGGAATCAGCTATCAGTATGCTGAATGATATGTGGGGGCTGTAACGAAAGTTACTTTCTTGGAATGAGCATCATAGAGGAAAGGTGAAAGTACAACAAACTGCTGTTATGTGTTTTAATTAAAATAATACCTTTATTCTATTTCACTTCTGTCAGTTTGCCCGTCTGTGAGTCAATGATATAACCATGAAGATTGACGTTTTTTGGTACGAGAGGGTGTGTACGGATCGTATTGATGGTATTCCTTACAGAATCCTCTGTGTCGTGGAATCCCTCCAGCCAATGGTCGAGGTCGATGCCGCAAAGCCCGATGGTATCGATAACATTCTGATGGATGCCACGTTTGAGCATCAATTTCTTCATCTGCTGTCCGTTCATGTGGCATGCACCGCAGTTGGAGTGGGCAATGACCATGATTTCCTCTACACCCAATTCGTAGATGGCTACAAGGAGACTACGCATGGCAGAGTCGAAAGGACTGATAACCAGTCCACCGGCGTTCTTGATGAGCTTGGCATCTCCGTTCTTCAGGCCCAAAGCTGCTGGCAGAAGCTCAGTGAGGCGGGTGTCCATACAGGAAAGAATGGCAAGTTTCTTGTCTGGATATTTACTCGTAAGATACTTTTCGTAAGCCTTACTGGCTACGAAGTTTTCATTATACTTGATGATTTCTTCTATAATCATAGTCGTGTAAATTGAAATGTGAAACTAAATTTTCCTATTTCTCAGGGGTTGGCTTGAGGTAAGCCATGAATTTCTCTGGCTGATAGTTGAGAACCAGCTCATCCGGGAACTCTGCTTTTTCTACCAGTGGCATAATGTTGCTGTAGTCGGCAATCATCGCAGAGAAGTGGGCATCACTTCCGAAGATAACTGGAGTTTCATACTTCTTGGCAAGTTCCAGCAGTTCCAGATTATTGGGAGCAGCCACAGTCTTGTGGCGGATGGGAGCCATAGAATGGTTGTTGATTTCAAGCAAGGTATGCGTCTCCCTGGAAACTTTCATGAGTTCCTCGAAATCCAGTTCTGCCGTACCATCGCCGGGATGAGAGATAATCTGCACGAAGGGATTGCGCATGGCATTGATGACCCCCTGCGTATTCTCCTCCTTACTTCCTCCCTGCCAGCAAAGGCTATGGATGCCTGCTATTCGGATATCCAGCATACGCCAGTAATCCTCATCGAGATCGATATCTCCTTTCGTATTGAGGATGTTGAGTTCTGCTCCAAGCATCAGTTTGATTCCATAGAGCTGGCGTGGAACACAATGAAGGTTTCTGAAATAGATAGGATCACAGGTACCCGGGATATTGGGACCGTGCTCTGTGATTCCCAAGATATCCAACCCTTTCTCCTTTGCTGTCAAGGTCATTTCCTGCAAACTGCTGAAGGCATGACCTGATGCTATTGTATGTGTATGAACGTCTAATAATGTTTTCATGGTGCAAAGGTAATGATATTTACTAAGAATGTAAGAGAAACAACTATTAATTAATCAAAATTTGTTTTTACGGATATTTAAATTAATAATAAATCACCATTTTATGTTGGTTTTATTCAGCTTCAAGCTCCAATAACTTTCTCTTTGCGTCCAATCCTCCGGCAAAACCAGTAAGGGAATGATTGCTTCCGATAACTCGATGGCAGGGAACGAAAATGCTGATGCCATTAGCTCCGATGGCACTTGCCACGGCTCTGATGCCGTTAGGTTTGCCTATACTTATAGCTATTTCCTTATAGCTTCTTGTCTCTCCATAGGGTATTTCGAGCAATGCATGCCATACTTTTTTCTGAAAATCAGTTCCTACAGGATGCAACGGAATATCAAATATCTTGCGGTTACCGGCAAAATATTCATCCAATTGCCTTTTGGTCTGATCCAGGATTGGGGATGTTTCTATCTTGAAATCAGCCTTCATATACCGCAAAAGCCGATGCTTATTGCGCTCTGCACATGGCATTTCATTCCAATCACAAAGGCACAGTTCGTCACCCATCGATGCCAAGATGATTTCTCCGCAAGGCGAATTGTAATATTGAATGTTTACTTGCTTCATTGTCTTAAACTGATTTTTTTTGTTCATAAATCATACAGGTAAAAGAGGTATGAGAAAACTGTTTGACGAATCTCATATTTAACCGCCATACTAAGTAGTGTATTATATTGTTCTTTTCACGCAAAGGTAACAAATATTTATAGATTACACAAGAAAAAGTACTATATAATGCTCGTTTTATAAAAAATTTTAATTTTATAGGATTTTTCTTGGCTATTTAGCATTGTATATTGATTTTTTCTTATCTTTGCAAGTACAATTCAAAAGATTGATTATTATGCAGATATTATTGGCAAATGCCAAAATCATGTTTGAGAAGGCAGACAGGAAGCCTATCTCCGTGCCACTATTCCAATCAGTTGCCAATGACTTGGCCAAAGAAATGGCAATGATGAATGTAGAGGAATTGGCTAAGCAACTTGATTGCAGCAGCAAGATTGCAATGACGAACTGGAAACGATATCATGATTTTATGGCAACCGAAAAGATGCCTGCTATCCTGGCTTACAATGGTCAGGCATACAAACATTTGCGTGCCAGTTCTTTGAGCGAGGAGTCGTTAGAGTATGCCCAGAAACATCTCTGGATTACCTGCTTCCTTTATGGATTGCTTCGACCGTTGGATGGCATCGTACCTTATCGTATGGAGCATTGCGTATCGCTCGAAGCTACAAACGACAAGCCTATCAATCAGTTCTGGAAAGACAAACTGACAGATGTTCTCATCGATAGTGTGAAAGCTGATGATGGTATACTCATCCATCTTTCTACAGAGGAATATGAACATCTGTTCGATTGGAAGAGAGTATGTAAGGAGATAAAGGTCATTCAGCCACTCTTTTATGTCCGCCAGAAAGACGGCAGATTGAAGATGCAGGCTGTATGGGCTAAATCTTGCCGTGGAGCCATGGTGAGATATATCTTGAATAATCAGCTTCTTACTCCAGAGGAACTGGCAGGCTTCAGTTACGAAGGTTTTGAATATGAGCCAGAATTAGGAGAAGCAGCTTTTCCTCATTTCGTTTGTTGAAATAGAACAAAAGCAAACGAACGTTATAAAAGGAAGATGCTGTATGTTTGGATTGAATGAGAGCACCCAATATATCTCATAGAAGTATCATCATTTTACGATTGTACAACTAAAAAGTGTATAGTTGAACAACTAAAGAGGTTATAGTTGTACGACTAAAGGGTATACAGTTGTACAACTAAACAGGTTATAGCTGTACGACTAAAAGGTGTTGTCACTAGGCTCAGCAGAGGTGCTGACTGCAGTCAGCAGACCTGCTGACTAGGCTCGGCAGAGCTGCTGAGCCTAGTGGCAATGTCTGAGAAGGTATATGCTTGTACTCTAAAAGACGCTTATTCTGACTCCAGGAAACGCTTCTTTTAACTCTCGGAGACGCATCCTTCAACGAGAAGAGACACTTCATTCAAGTTAAGGATACGCTTAATTCAACGAGAAGAGACGCTTCATTCAAGTTAAGGAACCGATTCCGTCAACCTAAAGAGCCGTTTCAACAACTACGTCTTAGTTACTCCTGCTTCCACAAACGATAGAGCGTTATAGGACCTTCCTTGGTAGCATACATTCTGGCAGCCGGTTCCTCACAGAGATCATTCAACACCTTATTGGCATGATAGCGGGTGACACCGAATTCACGAATCATATCCTTCACCGTGATATAACCCTGCTGCTGACAAATCTCTACAATATCAGCAAACTCCTTATCCGCCTCTTTTGGAGTAGATTTCACACTCCAATACTGTCGGCTGCAACCATTAGAGTGGCGCTTCAGTCTTTCCAGAAACTCCTTCGTGGGCTGAATTTCCAAGCCGCAGATATCCACCTCATTGGCTGGAATCAGATCACCCTCATGATAGGTCCTTTTCCATTCGATTCCATTCTTGTCCTTATGCTTCACCATCCCAAGCTTAGGCTTGACGATAAACATATCGCCTACCCTCACCTCGTTGCCTTCAGCCAAGGCATAAAGCGTTTCATCCTCTAGCGTTTCCAATGCGGAGATAAAGGACGAAACGTTCATCGCACAATGATCGCGAACACGCTTCTCCATCTTCTCCCTGTCAACGATATCCCGTTTCACGAACATCGGATGTATCTGATACTTACCGCTTTCGTCCTTCAAGGGCGTGCGATGCTCCAAATAATTGATTGAACCTGTTGCTCTAGCCATATTCTTAGTTTTTTATTCTTTAAAAGATAATGCACAAAGATACTGATTATTAACGAGATATGCAATTATTTTATGTTAACTTTGTTAAAAGATAGAGTTATAAAAGGGAGTTTTATGACAAAAGATAGAGTTATAAATGGGCATTTTATGATAAAAGATAGAGTTATCAGACTCTTTACATTATGATTATCTGTGTAAAAAATCAAATCAGCAAGTATACCAGAAGTCTTAAGACGTTGATATACTTGCTGATTATATTATCCCAAGCAACGAGACAAGTAGCCAATGCAACAAGTTACAAAATCTATATTATCACTATTTATATCTTCTGTTTTTACAAGGCTGCAGCCACCCTTCTTACTTTTGCCAATCTCGTCATAAAAGTAGAATCACTTTTAGTAGATTGCAGATTATATCTCATCTGCATTTTCAACAAAGGCTCAGCATTCACTCCAAGTGCAGCCTCAAAGAGCAGGGCCGTTTTTTCCGTTACTGGGCGACGAGCATTCAGAATTTCGTTCAGGACAGAATAAGCAATCCCCATTTCCTCCGCCAACTGGCGCTGAGAGATTCCACGGTATTCTATCTCATCCTTCAGAACATCCCCTGGATGCGTAGGAAAAGCTGGAGTCATCTCGTTTGCTCGCATTTCCTTTGTTGTTTTATTATCGTTGCTCATAACTATATTATTTATAATGGTTTGACAATTCAGTTATATTACATATGGTTGCAATAGTTTGACCATCCTCAAATTCTTCTTCAAATTCTATTCGATATTGGTCATTCACTCTTACCGAGGACAAACCTTCTTTATTTCCTTCTAACCGTTCATAATTGAGAGAATTATATTTCCATAGACCTTGAACGTTATCTTCCGATATCATAAGGTCTATCACTCGAATATACTTTCTAACTATTTGCGGTTGAAAGCGATGCTTTTTATCAGATTTGCCAGATCTATATAGATCACGCAGATAATCCTCGTTGAAATTTACTATCATAACCTTAATGTTTTGATGCTGCAAAGATAATATTTTAATTCGATATTCACAAATTTTGTGAAGGAAACTTTTGCTTAACAACTATAATTGTGATTATCTGTGTTAAAATTCACAAGAACACCTCATTTCTCATTATTTTTTATTACCTTTGCCCCAAATAACAATTTAAAACAAAGGATATGAGCACATCAACTAATGCGATTACTCCCGTTTTGCAAGCGAAGCTTGACAAAGCGAGAGAAGAACATACAAACGGAGAAACACTGTGCTTTGGCACTGCTCAAGATGCTATCGCATGGATGGAAACCTTATAGTGTTGCGAATAGACTCCTTATGGATGAAATTCCGGTATCCTTTAAAACTTGTTGCATCATAATGACCAACAAGGAATTTTGAATATATAACAATTTAAAAAGTAAGAAATATAAGAAACAGAAAAGAAAGATATAACATAGTAAGATTATAAACTTGCGTTTACTAATTTGTTCGGATACACTTAAATTTTGCCAGAATTAAAGTATTAGTACCAACGAAGAGTAAGTTCTGTAAACGCCTACGCTATAGCGTGGGCGGAACTTATCGTTGGTACGGGCCCGGCAAAAGCCTAAGTGTAGATAAGGGAAGCTCACGCTTCTTCTTTGTCTTCACTTCATCAAGGCTTTCATTGGATGGCTTTCTGCCAATCTTTCTGTCCGCTGCCCGTTTTACTCCGATAATGATTTAGTTCCAAACGCACCCATCAGCTATAGCAAAAGACGTTGGAGTTCGCTTCAATGTTTGTTGCTATACCTTTTTATATATAGTAACCAACAATGAAAAGAGCTACGAATGGACAAATTAAGAATGCAGAGTAGTAATGGTGTCGAGGACAACATTACGAAAATTGCGCAGCTGTTTCCCGACTGCGTTACGGAGACTGTGGATGAAAGAAACGGCCAGCCAAAGCACCTCATAGATTTCGAGAAACTCAAGCAGAATCTTTCTGATAGCGTAATATCAGAAAGAGCAGAACGCTACCAGTTTACCTGGCCCGACAAGAGCAAGGCAATTCTCCTAGCCAACTCTCCTATCAATGCCACACTTCGCCCTTGCCGTGAAGACAGCGTTGATTTCGACAACACCCAGAACCTTTATATCGAGGGAGACAACCTCGATGTTCTCAAATGTCTGAAGGAGACTTATCTCCACAAGGTGAAAATGATCTATATAGACCCACCTTACAATACCGGAAACGATTTTGTTTATGAAGATGATTTCGCTCAGTCTTCAGAAGAATACCTCGCCAACTCAGGACAGTTTGACGAGCAGGGCAACCGTATGTTTACCAATGCCGAAAGCAATGGTAGATTCCATACTGATTGGCTCAACATGATTTATCCGAGATTGAAGGTTGCTAGAGACTTGCTGACCGATGATGGTGTGATATTTATTTCGATTGATGACAATGAGGTGGAGAACCTCAGAAAGGTTTGCGATGAGGTATTTGGAGAACAGAACTTTATCACTCAAATCAATTGGGTTTCCAAAAGTGGTGGTAGTGCTGACGAACGATATATTATCAAGGCTACAGAATATATTCTTGTCTATACTAAAGCTAAAGACTCTGCCATTTTTGGCAAAGAAGAGGCAGAAACTAGCTCCGACAAATATAAGTTAACAGATAAGCATGAAGAAGAAAGAGGAAAATACACGCTAAAGAAACTGGATTTTCGCATGACAAGCCAGCATTATACAGAAGCGTTAAATTATCCAGTTATAGACCCTGACGGAAACGAGTTATGGCCTGGTGGTAAAAATCATAGACAAGATGGTGGTTGGAATTGGAGATGGAGTAAAGCTAAATATGAATGGGGCGTAAAAAATGATTTTATCCAATTTGTCAAGAACAACAAAGGTTCGTGGACTCTAAACACTAAACAATACCAAAAAGTTGATAATTGCAATCGACCAACAGAACGAGGTTTAGCTTACAGAAACTTCATTCCAAGTTCCGAACTAAACACAACACAGGGGAGTAGGCTTATAGCTGAATACTTTGAGAGTAAGATTTTCGAATATGCAAAGCCTCATCAACTAATCTGTAAATGTATGAAGATTGCAAACTGTGATAAGAATGCTCTTATCCTCGACTTCTTCAGCGGCTCCGCCACCACAGCCCATGCCGTCATGCAACTCAACTCCGAAGACGGCGGCAACCGCAAGTTCATTATGGTGCAGCTCCCTGAGAAGACCGAAGAGAAGAGCGAAGCTTTCAAGGCAGGCTATAAGAACATCTGCGAAATCGGTAAGGAGCGAATCCGTCGTGCCGGCAAGAAAATCAAGGAGGAATCTCCTTTAACCACCCAAGACCTCGATACAGGTTTTCGTGTGTTGAAACTCGATTCCACCAATATGCAAGACATCTACTATTCTCCAAAGGATATTTCGCAAGCCGACCTCTTCTCGCAGGTGGATAATGTAAAGCCGGATAGAACTGGCGAAGACCTGCTCTTCCAGGTAATGCTTGAACTCGGCGCAACCCTGGATTCGAAGATAGAAACGACAATGGTAGCTGGCAAGACCATCTATAACGTTGCCGAAGGATACCTTGTGGCTTGCTTCGACCCGGATGTAACCGACAATGTGGTAAAATCCATCGCTCAGATGCAGCCAGCCTATGCCGTGCTCCGTGACACCAGCATGAAGGACGATTCCACCGCCACCAACTTCGAGCAGATCTTTAAAACATATTCGCCTGACAAGGTCACCAAAATCCTTTAGAAAGGTAAAAAAGTAAAAAGAACATTTTTGCTGTGTTTACTTGAAACTTGTAAAAGTAAAAAGAGCTTTACTGATTACGATTATGAAACTGAAGTTTAAGATACAACAATATCAGACCGATGCCGTGGAGAGCGTCATCAACGTCTTCAAGGGGCAGCCCAACCAAGCCAACCTGGAATACAGGATGGATAAGGGAAAACTGTATGTGGTTGACAGCAAGAAGCATGACATCAAATTCGTTCAAGCCAATGTTTTTGCTGATAGCGATGATGCGGGCAATAGCCTGGGCTATAAGAACAACCGCCTTGCCATGGATAAGGTGGCTCTCTTTGACAACATCCGACAGATTCAGACCGAGAACAACATCCATCAGGATGAAGGACTCTGTCAGAAACTCGGAGCCTGCCAGCTCGACGTGGAGATGGAAACCGGTACGGGAAAGACTTACGTCTATATCAAGACGATGTTCGAACTGAACAAACAGTATGGCTGGACCAAGTTTATCGTGGTGGTTCCAAGCATTGCTATCCGAGAGGGAGTGAAGAAAAGCTTCGACATTACGGTAGATCACTTCATGGAGCAATACGGCAAGAAGGCTCGCTACTTCATATACGACAGCAGCAGCCTCAACGACATCGACACCTTCTCGCAGAGCAACGACATCAGCGTGATGATCATCAACACCCAGGCCTTCAACACCATGAAGGAAGGAGCCAAGAACAAGGCGGCACGCATCATCAACTCCGAACGTGATGAGTTCGGTTCCCGAAAGCCGATTGCCGTTCTTGCTGCCAACAACCCTATCATCATTCTGGATGAACCACAGAAGATGGGAGGTGCCGCTACACAGACGGCACTCAAAGCCTTCAATCCGCTTTTCACATTGAACTACTCTGCTACCCACAAGGAGCACCACAACACGGTGTATGTGCTCGATGCACTTGATGCCTACAACCACAAGTTGGTGAAGAAGATAGAGGTAGTAGGTTTCGAACTGAAGAACCTGAAAGGTACCGATAGCTATATCTATTTTGCAGAGTTGCTGCTTTCGAAAGACAAGGCACCACAGGTAAGGCTGGAGATAGAACAGCAGAGCACTACGGGAGCCATCAAACGAATTTACAAGAAGTTGGGCGAAGGCGACGACCTCTATAGTGCCTCTGGAAACATGCTGCAATACAAGGGGTTCATGATTACCGACATCGTGGTGGATGCCCGTCAGCCAAGCCGAAGCCAGGTGAAGTTCAGCAACGGCGAGAGTCTGATGCTGAAGGAGGTAATCGGCAACGTAACTGCCGACCACAAGGCTCGCATCCAGATAAGGGAAACCATCAAGGCGCACTTCCGCAAAGAGAGTGCGCTCTTCCATCGTGGCATCAAGTGCCTCTCCCTTTTCTTCATCGACGAGGTTGCCAAGTATCGCCAGTATGATGAAGACGGCAATGCGCTGCTGGGACGTTATGGAGAAATCTTCGAACAGGAATACCAGGCAGAACTACGGGAGAATCAGAATATGTATGACCCGGAGTATATGCAGTATCTCAGCTGCATCCCTGTCAACAAGACCCATGAGGGTTATTTCTCCATCGACCCCAAGACCAAGCGCATCAAGGACAGCGATGAGAAGAAGGGAGTGGGAAGCGACGACGTATCGGCTTACGACCTGATTATGAAAGATAAAGAACGACTACTGAGTCTCGACCCAACTTACTCGCCAGTTCGCTTCATCTTCTCCCACTCTGCCTTGAGAGAAGGTTGGGATAATCCGAACATCTTCCAGATCTGTTCGCTCAGACAGGCTAACAGCATCTCGCAGAAGCGCCAGGAAGTGGGACGAGGATTGCGACTCTGCGTTGACAACAAGGGAGTGCGACAGGATGCCGATACCCTGCAGGGACAGGTGCAACAGATTAACCGTCTTACCGTGATTGCCTCTGAGGGCTATGCTGATTTCGTAAACGACCTGCAGAAGAATATTTCGGAAGATCTCTACGACCGTCCGAAGGTTGCCGACATCGATTACTTCGATGGAAAAACCTTCACGATTGAGAATGGCAGCAAGCACAGTATCACAACGGCAGAAGCCAAGAAGATATATTTCTATCTGGTGAAGAACGGTTATGTGGATGACGAAAGTCATGTAACCGAAGCTTACCGCTCTGCCGCAACATCGGGAACACTCGCAACATTGCCAAATGAAGTAAAGCCATACGGCAAATGGATTCACAAACTGATAGAAGGCGTATGGAATCCTTCTGTCCTTGACGGTATGATAGAAAACGGAAGTACGCCGCAGACTCCGGAGAACAGACTGAATGAGAACTTCACGAAGAAGGAGTTCCAGGAACTCTGGAATCGCATCAACCACAAATATGCCTATACGGTGAACTTCGAAAGCAAGGAACTGATAGAGAAAGCCATTGCTGCCATCAACAAGGAACTGGTAGTTTCGAGACTGAGCTACGTGGTAACCCGAGGAGTGCAGAAGACGGAACTGAAGCATGACGACATGAAGGCGGGCAGCATGATGGTGCAGGAAGAAAAGCAGCATGATGACCTGAGAACGGATGTAGTAAGCACCGTGAAGTATGACCTGCTGGGCAAGATAGCCGCCAACACCCGATTGACCCGCAAGACCATCGCCGGGATTCTGAGTCAGATTAAGCCAGAAAAGTTTAATATGTACAAGATGAATCCGGAAGAGTTTATCCGCAGGGTAAGCCGCCTGATACTGGAGCAGAAAGCCACCATCATCGTAGATCACATCAGTTACAACGAGATAGAGGGAAGCTACGATTCGGCCATCTTTACGGAGGAGAAACATACCTCGCTCGACAAGGCTTACCAAGGCAGGAAGAGCATCGTGGATTATGTGTTTACCGATGGAACGGCAAAGCAGAGTGTGGAGCGCAAGTTTGTAGAAGACCTCGATACGAGTACCGACGTTGCCGTATATGCCAAGTTGCCAAAAGGCTTCCACATTCCTACCCCTGTGGGCAATTATTCTCCCGACTGGGCGATAGCATTCAAGGATGGTGCCGTGAAGCATGTCTATTTCGTAGCCGAAACCAAGGGCAGCATGTCAACCCTCGATTTGCGAGGCATAGAAGATGGCAAGATAGCCTGTGCCGACAGGCTCTTCGAGCAACTCTCAGGTTCGGGCATCTACTATCATAAGGTAACCAACTACGACGACTTGATGGAATGGGTGAAGTAATTCGTAATGTTAAATGTTATCGCCTCCTCTTTCACCATCTACGCCTTCGAAGCCTTGAAGGCGGAACTGGAGAAAGAGGAGGAAGTGCGCTTTATCTTTTTTTGGATGATTTCAACACCACCCAACTGAATTGATAGAGGGGCATTTCTCTTCCTCTGCATTTGTCTTGCCTTGCCTGTTATCTCCATATTGTTGAGTGGATAGCCCAGTCTCAAACACTCGAATATCGCTTCGGTCGCTATCTGCCTGTACTTTTCGCTCAGGCTCATAACATATTGCAGGGCGTTCCGTCCATCTCTTAAATATATAGTCGATAATTTTTCTTCCATAACTCTTCATTATTATAGTTTTTGCTGCAAATTTACGAATACGCAAAATGTAGCCATGATGGTAGCTGAGGATATGTGCAAAAATAGTCATACAAAAAAATAAAAAATCCCTGCCATAGGAAGCCTTTCCTACAGCAGGTATTTTTCTATTGGGAATCGTCAAGAATGACTTAACTGTCAATTCTTAATCACTAATAAATAATCACTAAACATTATTTATACTCGCCCCAAGCCTTGATGTCGATATCCTCCAGCTTGGTGGTGCAGAATGCATAGATGAATGCACTCGCCAAACGGCTGTTGGTAATCAATGGCACGTTCAGGTCGATGGCTGCACGACGAATCTTGTAACCATTGCTCAACTCGCTGCTGGTCAAGTTCTTTGGAATATTCACTACCATATCAATCTCATGGTTGTGGAGCATCTCCAAAGCCTTAGGCGCACCGCCTTCTGCCTCCTCTGATGGCCAGAGCACACGGGTGTTCTCAATGCCATTCTCGGTGAGGAACTTGCTACTACCACCGGTTGCATACAGCTTGTAACCATGCTTAACCAGCATCTGGGCAGCATCGAGCAAATCTACCTTCTGCTTGGCAGAACCTGTAGAAAGCAGGATGTTCTTGGCTGGAATGCGATGACCCACAGAAAGCATACTCTTCAGAAGTGCGGTAGATGTATCGTCGCCCAAGCAACCTACCTCACCGGTACTGCTCATGTCCACACCCAATACAGGGTCCGCCTTCTGCAGACGGTTGAAGCTGAACTGAGAAGCCTTGATACCTACATAGTCGAGATCGAAGAGGTTCTTGTGTGGCTTCTCTACAGGCAAACCGAGCATTACGCGGGTAGCCAACTCGATGAGGTTGATCTTCAATACCTTGCTTACGAATGGGAACGAACGGCTGGCACGAAGGTTACACTCGATAACGAGAATATCATTGTCACGAGCCATGAACTGGATGTTGAACGGACCGTTGATGTGCAACTCCTTGGCAATCTGACGACCAACTCGCTTTACACGACGAACTGTCTCAACATACAACTTCTGAGGAGGGAACTGGATGGTAGCATCGCCTGAGTGAACACCGGCAAACTCGATGTGCTCGGAAATCGCATAGGCAATCACCTCGCCATTCTTTGCCACTGCATCCATCTCAATCTCCTTGGCATGTTCGATAAACTTACTTACTACCACTGGGTGATCCTCACTTACATTGGCAGCCAACTGCAGGAATCGCTTCAGCTCATCCTCGTTAGAACATACGTTCATCGCAGCACCCGAAAGCACATAGCTAGGACGAACCAATACAGGGAAGCCTACACGCTCGATGAAGTTGTCGATGTCCTCCATAGAGGTCAGGGCGCTCCACTCTGGCTGGTTGATGCCGTTGTTGGTCAACATCTGAGAGAACTTGGCACGGTCCTCAGCGTTATCGATGTCCTTGGCAGCAGTACCCAGGATTGGCACGTTCTGTGCATCGAGGTGCATAGCCAGGTTGTTTGGAATCTGACCACCGGTAGATACGATGACGCCATGAGGCTGCTCCATCTCGATGATATCCATCACACGCTCGAAGGTCAACTCGTCGAAGTAGAGACGGTCGCACATATCGTAGTCGGTAGATACGGTCTCTGGGTTGTAGTTGATCATCACTGAGCGCCAGCCTTCCTTGCGGATGGTGTTCAATGCCTGAACGCCACACCAGTCGAACTCCACGGAAGAACCGATGCGGTAAGCACCCGAACCGAGTACGATGATAGAACGGTGGTCGTTCTCGAAGGTGATGTCGCTCTTCACGCCTGCGTAGGTTACATAGAGGTAGTTGGTCTGAGCAGGATACTCTGCAGCCAGGGTATCAATCTGCTTTACTACAGGCAGGATGCCATAGCTCTTGCGCTTGTTGCGAACCAGGAGGGCTGCCTTGTGCATGTTGCCCAACTCCTGCTCCAAGCCCACGGCACGGGCTACCTGGAAGTCGGTAAAGCCGTAAACCTTAGCGGTGCGGAGCAAATCCTGGTCAAGTGTATTGATGTTGCACTTCTTCATCGCCTCGTCGATGTCGATGATGTGCTTCAACTTTTCAAGGAACCACTTGTCAATCTTGGTCAAGTCGTGAATCTGATCTACGGTATAGCCCTTGTGCATTGCCTTTGAAATCACGAACACACGCTTATCTGTTGGCTCGCGCAAAGCTGCATCGATATCATCGATTTCAAGTTCCTTATTCTCTACGAAACCATGCATGCCCTGACCAATCATACGAAGACCCTTCTGGATGGCCTCCTCGAAGTTGCGGCCGATGGCCATTACCTCACCTACTGACTTCATAGATGAACCCAACTCCTTATCTACGCCACGGAACTTAGACAAGTCCCAACGTGGAATCTTACATACCACGTAGTCCAATGCTGGCTCGAAGAAGGCAGATGTGGTCTTGGTTACAGAGTTCTTCAACTCGAACAGACCGTAGCCCATACCGAGCTTGGCTGCAACGAAGGCAAGAGGATAACCAGTAGCCTTAGATGCCAAGGCTGAAGAACGGCTCAAACGGGCATTCACCTCGATTACACGATAATCCTCGCTCTTAGGGTCGAAGGCATACTGCACGTTACACTCACCCACGATTCCGATGTGACGGATAATCTTGATGGCGAGGGCACGGAGCTTATGATACTCAGAATTGCTCAGGGTCTGAGATGGAGCGATGACGATACTCTCACCAGTATGGATTCCCAGTGGGTCGAAGTTCTCCATGTTACAAACTGTGATACAGTTGTCGTAACGGTCGCGAACCACCTCATACTCTATCTCTTTCCAGCCCTTCAAGCTCTTCTCTACCAATACCTGTGGAGAGAATGAGAAGGCCTTCTCTGCGAGTTTGTTCAGCTCCTCCTCGTTGTCTGCGAAACCGGAACCGAGACCACCCAAGGCGTAAGCAGCACGGATGATGACAGGATAGCCGAGCTCTGCAGCAGCCTTGCGGGTCTGCTCGATGTTCTCGCAAGCCTCACTCTTGATGGTCTTCACATTGATTTCATCCAACTTCTCTACGAAGAGCTCACGGTCCTCAGTGTCCATGATAGCCTGAACTGGAGTACCCAATACCTTGACATTATATTTCTCCAGGATGCCCTGGCGATAGAGTTCTACACCACAGTTGAGGGCTGTCTGACCACCGAAGCTGAGGAGGATACCGTCTGGATTTTCCTTCTGGATAACACGCTCTACGAAGTATGGCTGCACTGGCAGGAAGTAAATCTGGTCGGCAACACCTTCTGATGTCTGTACGGTTGCGATATTCGGGTTGATGAGCACAGTCTCGATACCTTCCTCGCGCAATGCCTTCAGGGCCTGCGAACCTGAGTAGTCGAACTCACCTGCTTCACCGATCTTCAAGGCTCCAGAACCTAAGAGGAGCACCTTCTTTATATTTTCGTCTTTCATTATTTTCCTAATTATTTAAGTGTTTCTACAAACTTATCAAACATGAACTCTGTATCCACAGGGCCTGAGCAAGCCTCTGGGTGGAACTGGCTTGAGAACCAAGGGTTCACCCTGTGGCGGATACCCTCGTTAGAGCCATCATTCATATTTACAAAGAGCTCCTCCCAATCGTTGCCCAATGTCTTGGCATCAACGGCATAACCGTGGTTCTGAGAGGTGATATAGCAATTGTTGGTTCCTACCATGCGCACTGGCTGGTTGTGTGAACGGTGACCATACTTCAACTTGTAGATAGTAGCACCGGCTGCCTTAGAAAGCAACTGGTTACCCATACAGATACCGCAGATAGGCTTGCGGCTCTGGCTAATCTGCTTGCGAATAATGTTTACTGCATCCTCGCACATATCTGGGTCGCCAGGACCATTGGCCAGGAACAATCCGTCGAAGTCCATATCGGTGTAATCGTAATTCCATGGCACACGGATCACCTCTACGCCTCTGTTGATGAGGCAACGGATGATGTTTGCCTTCACACCGCAGTCAACGAGAACCACCTTCTTGCCGGCACCCTCGTTATAACGGATAATTTCCTTGCAGCTTACCTGGTCAACGAAGTTTACACCCTCGTAGTTAGCCTCAGGGATGTTGTCTGGTTCATCATCAAAGAGAATCTTACCCATCATCACACCATGTTCACGAAGCACCTTAGTCAACTCACGGGTGTCGATGCCTGTGATTCCTGGCACCTTTTCGCGCTTCAACCAGTCGGCAAGACTCTCCACTGCATTCCAGTGGCTGTACTGCTCGCTGTAATCATTCACGATGATGGCAGAAGCATAAATCTTGTCACTCTCCATGAAGGTTGGCAAACCATTCTCCTCAAAAGTAAATGGTGGCACACCATAGTTGCCCACGAGAGGGAATGTAAGTGTCATCAACTGACCGGCGTAAGAAGGGTCGGTCAAACTCTCTGGATATCCCATCATGGCTGTGTTGAACACAACCTCGCCCGCTACAGGAGCGTCATATCCAAAAGATTTGCCATGGAACTTGGTTCCATCGCTCAAAACTAAGGTTACTTTTTTCATATCTGACATTTGATTCTTTTATTTCATACTTATAAGAGCAAATGAATTCTTCACTCTTCGTTCTTCTCTATTCACTTATTTATGATAAACGTTTTCGATGTAGTTTACAAACGACTGGTTGCAGAGCTTCGTGCCGCCTGGGGTTGGATAATGACCGGTGAAATACCAGTCGCCCTTGTGGTTTGGAATCGCCTCGCGCAAGCCCTCGATGCTCTGGAATACAAGCTGGATAGGAGTGGTCATGCCCTCTGGGCGAAGCATCTCAACAATCTTCTCGTTGATTTCCTCGGTGCTGAATGGCTTGTAGATGGAGCGTACCGGATTGATCTGCTCCTCCTTTGGCTTTGCCAATTCTGCCTTACAAGCCTCATAGGTCTGCTCGATAAGGTCTTCCATCTTGCGCTCTTTCAAGAGCTGGATGGCAGCACGGAACACGCAGAACTCTTCCAGTCTTGCCATATCGATGCCGTAGTAATCCGGATATCGGATCTGAGGGGCACTGGAAACCACTACAATCTTCTTAGGATGCAGACGGTCGAGGATGCGGAGAATACTCTCCTTCAGGGTAGTACCACGCACGATACTATCATCGATAATGACAAGATTATCCACATTCGGCTCGATGCTTCCGTAGGTTACATCATACACATGGCTCGCCAGGTCGTTACGACTGTTGCCCTCAGTGATGAAGGTACGGAGTTTGATATCCTTCCATGCTATCTTCTCTGAGCGGACAAAGTCGCCGAGGATTTCGTATAATTCTTCTTTTGATGGAACATGGTCGAGGTTGGCAATCTGCTCAATCTTGGTCTCATTAAGATACTTCTTGAAACCGCTCAACATGCCATAGTAAGCCACCTCGGCAGTGTTCGGGATATAGCTGAACACGGTGTGGTCTACATCATAATCCACAGCCTTCAGGATAGGCTGGGTCAACTGCTCGCCCAACTGCTTACGCTCCTTATAGATATCCTTGTCGGAACCACGACTGAAGTAGATGCGCTCGAATGAGCAGGCTGAATCGCCCTTCTGCTCCATGATGCGCTCGATGGTACACTCGCCGTTTTTCTTCACGAGAAGCGCCGTGCCCGGCATCAGTTCCTGCACTTCCTCTGCCTCCAGGTCGAAGGTGGTCTGGAGTACAGGGCGCTCGCTGGCTACTACCACGATTTCATCGTTCTTGTAATAGAACGCAGGACGGATGCCCCAAGGGTCGCGCATAGAGAACATTTCACCCGAACCGGTGATACCGCAAACCACATAACCGCCATCAAAGTTCTTCATCGTGGTCTTGAGTACATTGCTCATCTTCACGTGGTCTTCTATATAGTTGGTGATATCGGTATTCTGCATCTCCATCGCCTTTGCAGCTACGAAGTTGCGCTCCACCTCTCTGTCCAGACGGTGGCCCATCAGTTCAAGCATGATGTAGGTGTCGCTGTAGATGCGAGGACTCTGGCCCTGCTTGGTAAGTTCCTCGAAGATTTCATCTACGTTGGTCATGTTGAAGTTACCACAAAGGCAGAGGTTCTTCGCCTTCCAGTTGTTACGTCGCAGGAATGGGTGCACATACTGAATGCCACTCTTTCCAGTGGTACTGTAGCGCAGGTGTCCCATATAAAGTTCGCCTGCGAAAGGCAGTTCCTCTTTAGCGAACTTTGCATCAGCAAGCTGCTCGGGAGTCAGGCTCTTGAAGTTGGCATTCGCCTTGCCGAAGATTTCGGTCACGGCATTCTTGCCCTCTGCACGCTCACGGAACATATACTCATGACCAGGCTTACCGCCCAGTTTGACACAAGCCATACCAGCACCTTCCTGGCCACGGTTGTGCTGCTTCTCCATCATCAGATAGAGTTTGTTGAGTGCGTACATCCAAGTACCATACTTCTGCTGGTAATACTCCAGTGGCTTGAGCAATCTGATCATTGCTACACCACACTCATGTTTCAATGGTTCCATCTCTCTATTATCCTTATCTTATTTAGTTAAATTTGAATATACTTATCCGAGGGATCCCCCTCCAAAAAAAGGGAAACGTCAAGAAATGACGAATCCCTTTATATATTATTCTACAGTAACTGACTTGGCCAAGTTTCTAGGTTGGTCAACGTCCTTGCCCTTACATACAGCTACATGGTAAGCCAAGAGCTGCAAAGGAATGGTAGCCAATAATGGCTCCAGGCACTCCAAGGTCTCAGGGAGTTCAATCACTTCATCGGCAATCTTGGAAATGGTTTCATCGCCATTGCTGACAATAGCAATAACACGACCCTGACGGGCTTTAATCTCCTGGATATTAGACAAGACCTTCTCGTACATGAAGTTGTGGGTAGCAATAACTACCACTGGCATATCGCTGTCAATCAATGCGATAGGACCATGCTTCATCTCCGCTGCAGGATAACCCTCAGCGTGGATGTAGCTAATCTCCTTCAACTTCAATGCACCCTCAAGGGCCACAGGATACTGGAATCCACGGCCCAGATAGATGAAATTGCGAGCGTATGTAAACGTACGGCTCAAGTCAGCTATCTTATTGTTGAGCTTCAACACTTCCTTCATCTTGGCAGGAATGTTCCAAAGCTGTTCTGTAATCTTCTGATATTCATTTTCGCTGATGGTTCCCCTCTCCTTACCGATGGCAAGTGCCAGGAGGATAAGGACGGTAACCTGACCAGTGAAAGCCTTGGTAGAGGCAACACCAATCTCCGGACCTACGTGAATATAGGTACCTGTATCTGTCTCTCGTGCGATGGAAGAACCGATGGAGTTACAGATACCATAGATAAACGCACCGCTCTCCTTGGCAAGCTTGATGGCAGCCAGGGTATCAGCGGTTTCACCACTCTGGGAAATGGCTATGACCACATCATCCTTCGTTACCACAGGATTACGGTAACGGAATTCAGATGCATATTCCACTTCCACAGGGATGCGGCAATAGTTCTCTATCATCTGCTTGCCGATAAGTCCGGCATGCCATGATGTACCACAAGCCACGATGATGATTCGCTTGGCATTGAGAAGCTGCTGGCGATGGTCGGTAATAGAGCTGAGCACGACACCCATCTCAGTCTCCTTCTTGCTGGTTGTATCGTCGCCATCAGTCATTACGCGAGTTTCCACTGTGCGGCTAACTACACGGCCACGCATACAGTTACGAAGGCACTCTGGCTGCTCAAAAATTTCCTTCAACATAAAGTGAGGGAAACCGCCCTTCTCTATCTGACCGAGATCAATGTCTACGGTCTGTACTTCAGGGTTGAGTTTAACGTTCTGGATGTTCACCACCTGCAATTCCTCACCGAGGCGCATCACAGCGATGTTACCATCCTCCAGATAAACCACCTTATCTGTATATTCAATGATAGGACTGGCATCAGAACCGAGATAAAACTCACCATCCTTTCCGATACCTACAACCAACGGACTCTGCTTACGGGCAGCAATGATCTGATTAGGGTTACGCTTATCAAGAATAGCGATAGCGTAGGCTCCGATTACCTGACGGAGAGCCACCTGAACGGCAGTCAGCAAGTCGAGATTTTTCTTTATCTGAATATATTCAATCAGCTGAACGAGAACCTCAGTATCCGTCTCGCTCTTAAACTCTACTCCCTTAGCAATGAGATTCTTCTTGATATCGGCATAGTTTTCAATGATTCCATTATGAATCATGGCAAGGTTCTTGCTAGAGGAATAATGCGGGTGAGCATTTACAGCTGAAGGCTCTCCATGGGTAGCCCAACGAGTATGAGCAATACCCACATGTCCCGAAATATCCTTATCAGAGCAGAACGCTTCAAGATCTGCCACCTTACCCTTTGCCTTGTAAACGTTCAAAGCACCATCATTACTGATAAGAGCCACGCCTGCACTATCGTATCCACGATATTCCAAACGCTTTAAACCTTTGATAAGAGCAGGATAAGCCTCACCCTTACCTAAATATCCTACAATGCCACACATATATATATTATTATTTTTGTAGTATCCTAATTGTACTCCCTTCTATTACCTGCTATCGCAAGATATTGACAATCAATGATGCAATAGAAATCAATGTTCCAACGGCAGAGAACCACAATGTAGTAGATGAACCGATAGATGAGTTTTGAGCTTTCACCTTATTTGGTTCTACATAGATAATATCATTCTGCTGCAGATAATAGAATGGTGAATTAATAATATTTGCATCATTCAAGTTCATACGATAAGTATGCTTCTCTCCTGCTGCATCCTGACGAATCAATAATACATTGTCACGCTTACCATAGATAGTTAAGTCGCCACACTGTGCCAAAGCTTCAAGAATACTCATCTTCTCCTGTGGAGCATAAATAATTCCTGGCTTTTCTACTTCACCTAATACAGATACATGGTAACTGCCCATGCGAACCGTAACAATAGGATTTTCTTTTTCTGCCAGATAAGGCTTCACCTTATTCTTGATGAGATCTTCAGCCTGCTTCTTGGTCAAACCACCTACATGCAAGGTTCCAACAACAGGAAACTCAATATTACCATCATTATCAACCAGATATCCTTGCAGGGAACCACTACCATAACTCAGCTGTCCGCCTGTACCCAATGTTTGAGAGACAGAGAGGTTGAAAGGCATGGCAGCCTTTGGATCTGTTGTAATTACTGTAATTGTAAGTTCGTCCTTAGGCATAATCTTGGCTTCATAAAGCATTCTTGAAGCAGCCAAGCTGATAGAATCTGCATTTTGGAAATAAGCTACATTCTTAGTACTTCCACAACTGCCAAGTACTAAGAGCATAGTCAAAGCGACTAAAACTGAACTAACGAGTTTCTTCATTTTCTAAAATTTTCGTTTTAAAATATTGGTGCAAAATTACGGTATTTTTTTGAATACTGCAAATTTTTGCACCAATAATTCTATTTACGTCTATTTTTTTTTGAAATAATAGCCTTTTTTACTTATCTTCGATGCCATTTGATGGCAAATTAAAGCTATAACTGTTATCGAAAATCTTCTTCACTTTATTAATCTCAACGAAGGTTGTGCCTCCACCCTCTCCAAAGCTACCGCTCAGATAAGCAATCTTATCCTCCTCACCTAAATAGCCTTTCTGGCGAAGCATACGTACCGCTGCGGTAAACATAGCCTTGGTAGAAACCTGATCCTTCTGATGAATTGGAATAATACCATAGCTCAGATTCAACCAGCGCTGGAGTTTCTCCTTATAGCAGATTGCCAATACCGGATTTGGACCACGGAAGGCTGCCAGGTCGCGTGCAGTCTGACCGGTTTCACCATCAGTGATGATACCGGCAACACCCAACTTCTTAGTAGCCTCAATGGCAGCATGAGCCAGGAAGAGTTTCTGGTCAATCTTACCATCTTCCATTGGATCAATATCATTCAGTGGAGACTTATCCTTCTCTGCCTGCTCAGCAATACGGGCCATGGTCTGCACAGCCTCTACAGGATACTTTCCGCTTGCTGTTTCACCAGAAAGCATCAGCGCATCGGTGCGATAGAAGATAGCATTGGCAATATCAGTTACCTCAGCACGAGTAGGACGTGGATTCTTAATCATGGTATGCAACATCTGTGTTGCTACGATTACCGGTTTCTGCGCCTTCACACACTTAGAGATGATGCGGCGCTGGATGCCTGGAATTCTCTCGATTGGCACCTCGATACCCAGGTCACCACGGGCAACCATGATACCATAGCAGGCATCAATAATCTCGTCAATATTATCAACACCTTCCTGATTTTCAATCTTAGAGATAATCTTGATATCACTGTTGTGAGCGTCCAAGATATCCTGAACTGCCTTCACATCGGCTGCATTGCGCACAAAAGAGTGAGCGATGAAATCAATATCCAACTCGATAGCGAGTTCAATATTTCGGCGGTCTTTCTCTGTCAGTGCAGGCAGGTCGATATGTTCTCCCGGCACATTCACGCTCTTGTGAGCCCCGAGCACTCCCTCGTTCTGAACCTCGGCAACCAGCATAGGCCCCTGGTTGTCGATAATCTTCATATCGAGTTCACCATCATCGAAGAGCAAATCATCACCTACCTTAACATCGGCTGCGATGTCAGGATAGCTCACATTCACAATATCATGAGAAGACTCCATTTCCGGACGTCCAAAGATTTTCACTACATCACCAACATTGTAGTGGATAGGTTCCTTCACACCTGTAGTTCGCACCTCAGGACCTTTGGTATCAATCATAATACCAATATGTGGAGACACGGCTCTTACATTCTTTACGATGGTGCGTATACCCTCTTCTGTGGCATGAGCAGTATTCATACGAACAACGTTCATACCGGCGAAAAACAGTTTTCGGATAAAATCCTGATCACATCTACGATCACTGATGGAAGCGACAATCTTTGTTTGTTTCATATTTGTAATTTACCTTATTGAAATTTCAATGTTTGCGGTATTTCTACCATATTTCTTAAATTGCGTGCAAAGATACAAAGAATTTCTGAAATAAAAAACATCTGAAATACAAAATATATATAAAATATTGAGTTACTTTCAAATTGAAAGCGCATAAAACAGAAAATCTAGCCAATGGGACACTTCTCGTTCCCATTGACTAGATAACAAATCTATTAATCCCGTTGAAAAACAGGATTTTTAATGATCAATTCTAAATTAGATATCCAAGTCTGGCGCCTTCTCAGCTCCTGCTGCTGCCTCAAACTTAGGCATCACATCGAAATTGAAGAGGCCGGCGATAAGGGCACTTGGCATTTTTCTAACCGTCTGGTTATAGTTCTGGACGGCTTCATTATACTTGCGGCGTGCCTCGCTGATACGGTTTTCCGTACCCTCTTCCTGAACCTGAAGAGCCTTGAAGTTCTCGCTGGCTTTCAACTCAGGATATTTCTCGGCTACTACCATCAGTTTGGAGAATGCATTCGCCAACTCGCCCTGTGCAGCAGCATATTTCTTCAGGCTAGCCTCAGTAAGATTATTGGCATCCAGCTTTACCTGACCAACAGCAGCACGAGCCTTGGTCACCTCGGCAAAGGTTTCTTTCTCATGCTTGGCATAAGCCTTTACTATCTTTGCCAACTGTGGCATCATATCAGCACGACGCTGATACTGAGTCTGAACATTAGCCAACTCTGTGGTAGCCAACTCCTGTTTCTCTACCAATCCGTTATAACCACTGAACATCCATAGTACCAGCACAACTACGATGCCCAGAATAATCCAGCTTTTCTTTATACCTCTCTTTGCCGGTTGCATGTTTGAATTCATTGTCTGTTCCATTGTCATTATTATTAATTAATTATTTACTATAAACTATTAACTATAATCAGTCATCACCATCCTCCGCCAGAGCCACCTCCGCTAAAGGTACCTCCGCCAAAAGAACCGCCCGAGAAACCGCCGCCGGAAGAACCGCCACCTCCCATAAAGAAAGGAGGTATCCAGTCATCATCGTTGTTTCTCCTACGAGACTGGTTTCTCTGATTGCTCTTCGGTCTTGGCTTCACAATACCGAGCATCTCCAGAATATACCTGATAAACAGATAGATAGGAATACCGAAGAAGATAAGAAACAGGATAATGACCAGGAACCAGTCCTCTTCGTCATTAACCGAACCTTCATCAACATCCGCAATTCCCGTCCGTCCACTTTTCACCTTATTATATATAGCACGGCTTACAGATGCTACTGCCTCGCCCGGATTGCCTTCGCGCATATACTTCACGATGCAAGCTCGGGCAATATCATCGCAGTCCACATCGGTCAACTCACCCTCCAGTCCACTTCCTGGAGCAATAAAGTACTTATGGTCCTCCACCGCGATGACGATAACCAGTCCTCTCCGGCTCTTCTTGTAACCGATACCATATTGGTTGCCCACATCCTGCGCCATCCGAAAGGCATCCTGGTTGTCAACCTTTCCCACAATGATGAGCACATTCTGTACGCCACACTCCAACTTCAGTTTCTGAAGATAGAAATTGGCAGAATCCTTCTGAGCCTTATCAACATATCCATCCGGGTCGGAAACATATTGCGTAGAATCCCTGAGGAAAGGAATCGGTACATTTTTCGCCGTCCAGACCTCCCCAGCCTTCAACGCCAATGCATGAAAGGCAACCATCATCAAAGCCAAAAAATATCTCTTAAATCTCATAATTTCTCTATTTTGGTGCAAAAATACGCAATAAAAACCTTATATGCAAATACTTAGAGCATTATTTTTGCAAAAAAAGCCTTAAGTATTTTGTTATATCATAAAAAACTTGTATCTTTGCACACCGAAATAAAGAATAACAAGTAAAATTAGTAAAAAATAAAGAAATGACCAAAGCAGATATCATTAATGAGGTAGCTATCGCTACTGGTATGCCTAAGAAAGAAGTAGGTACTGTAGTAGAGGCTTTTATGGAAGAGGTTAAGAAGTGCCTCATCGAAAAGAAGGACAATGTATACTTGCGTGGCTTCGGCAGCTTCAACATCAAGCATCGTGCTGCTAAGACTGCCCGCAACATCTCTAAGAATACAACCATCACCATTCCTGCTCACGACTTACCAAGCTTCAAGCCATCAAAGAGCTTCATCGAGGAGATGCAGAACGCTCAGTAATACTGCTGGACAGAAAGAGAGAAATATCATTTTTTATAATAACAATATTTTAAAATTTTAAAATCATGCCAAACGGAAAGAAAAAGAAGGGCCACAAGATGGCTACTCACAAGCGTAAAAAAAGATTACGTAAGAACAGACATAAGAGCAAGTAAGCTAGCATTGTAGCTAGTCTACTATAGCTCTCGGTCAGTTCGTGACTGAGGGGGTGTGTCAGTTCTGATATGGAATGACATACCCTTTTTTTGTATTAATTTAAAGTTAAAAGATTATTGAAGATATGACAAGCGAAGTTGTAATTGATGTCCAACAGAAAGACATCTCTATCGCACTCATGGAGGACAAGCAGCTGGTGGAATACCAGAACGAACCTCGTGAGGCATCGTTCTCTGTGGGCAACATCTACATCGCAAAGGTAAAAAAACTGATGCCGGGTCTTAACGCCTGCTTCGTGGATGTAGGGTATGAACGCGACGCCTTTCTTCATTATCTTGACCTAGGAAGTCATTTTAATTCCTACCAGAAGTACCTTAAACAAGTACAGAGCGACAGAAAGAAACTTTTCCCATTCTCTAAAGCCAGCAAAATGCCTGAATTGGAAAAGGACGGCAGCATACAGAATGTACTCAAAGCAGGACAGGAAGTGCTGGTACAAATCGTAAAGGAACCAATCTCTACCAAGGGACCTCGACTCACAGGCGAAATTTCATTCGCGGGCCGATACCTGGTACTCATGCCATTCGGTGATAAAGTTTCTGTCTCGTCGAAAATTAAAAGCGGTGAAGAACGCTCCCGACTCAAACAACTCATTCACAGCATCAAACCAAAGAATTGCGGCGTTATCGTCCGCACTGTGGCTGAGGGTAAGAAGGTCGCTGAGCTCGATGCTGAGCTGAAAGTCCTGGTGAAGCGATGGGAGGATGCTATCGCCAAGGTACAGAAGACCCAGCAGCGCCCGCAACTTGCATTCGAGGAGACCGGAAGAGCCGTTGCTCTCTTGCGTGACTTGTTTAACCCATCTTACGAGAACATCTACGTGAACAACGAAGATGTGATGAAAGAGGTGAAGAACTATGTTTCTCTAATAGCCCCTGAAAAGGCGGGCATAGTTAAGCTCTACACCGGTAAGGTGCCTATCTTCGACAATTTCAGCATTACCAAGCAGATTAAAGCTGGCTTTGGTCGTGTTGTTAACTACAAGCATGGTGCTTATCTCATCATCGAGCACACCGAGGCCTTGCACGTTGTCGATGTAAACAGTGGTAACAGAACTCGTGAGAAAGGTCAGGAAGCAAATGCACTGGATGTTAACCTCGGCGCTGCTGATGAGTTGGCTAGACAATTGCGCCTCCGAGATATGGGAGGTATCATTGTTGTCGACTTCATCGACATGAATCTTGCCGAAGACCGACAGTTGCTCTATGAGCGCATGTGTAAGAACATGCAGAAGGACCGTGCCAAGCACAACATCCTGCCATTGAGCAAGTTCGGACTGATGCAGATTACACGCCAGCGTGTACGTCCGGCTATGGATGTGAATGTAGATGAAACCTGCCCTACCTGTTTCGGTACGGGCAAGATTAAGTCTAGCATCCTCTTCACCGACCAGTTGGAAAGAAAAATCGACCGCCTAGTCAACAAGATCGGCGTCAAGAAATTCACTTTGTATGTGAATCCTTATGTGGCTGCCTTCATCAACAAGGGCTTCATTTCCCTGAAGCGCAGATGGCAGTTTAAGTATGGTTTCGGCTTCAATGTGATTCCTTCACAGAAACTGGCATTCCTCCAGTACGAATTCTACGACAAGGACAACCAGTATCTGGATATGCAGGAAGAACAGGAAACAAAGTAAGTTTTTAATTATCAGAAAAAAGCTCCATTCGCATCGGATTGCGAATGGAGCTTTTTTATTTTGTTTTTCTACACCTTATTATATATAGGGCATTTTAGTACTCTATCTCATTATTCACCATCTTCTCTGTATCCCAAGGTGCAGGAGCACCGCCGAGATAACGATGGAACCAGTCAAGGTGCGCATTGTAATAGAGCGGCATCGACTTCAGGTTGCTTGGCCAGTGACCATCATACTTCAAGACTATCAGTCGCGAAGGAATGTTCAGGGTCTGCAAAGCTGTAAAATATTGCAAACTCTGGGTATACGGTACACGATAGTCCAGTTCGCCCGTCATCACGAGGGTTGGTGTTGAGAAGTTCTTGATGTATGAGGATGGTGACCACTTCTCGTAGAGATCGGAATTATAAGGCTGTCCCTCTAACTCAAAGTTAGGAAACCATACTTCCTCAGTACTGCCCCACATAGAGCGCAAGTCATATACGCCCATCATGGAAGCCAGACACTTGAATCGCTTGGTATGTCCCTGCAGCCAGTTCATCATATAACCGCCATACGACCATCCCATCGCTCCCATCCTCGTGGAGTCAACATATTCCAGGGTTGCCAATTTATCGGTAACCTTCATCACATCCTCAAATACCTTTCCACCCCAGTCACCGGAAATGGCACGGGTAAAGGCCTGACCATATCCCGTAGAACCGTGAGGATTAGGATAAGCCACCACATAACCGGCAGCAGGATAAACCTGCCAGTCGCCACGGAAGGAATTCATCCACTGCATCTGTGGTCCGCCATGCACATTGATGATAAGCGGATATTTCTTGCTGGCATCAAAGTTGTGTGGCTTCACGATGAATACCTGTACCTTGTCGCCACCAGCGCCATCTACCCAGATACTCTCAGATGGACGGATATCCACCTCATCCTCCAACTGCTGGTTGAGGAAGGTAATCTGCTGTTCCTTGCCGCTTGCTACAGGAGTTCCATTCCACTTCTTCATCTGCTGGCGATAGAGAGCCGATGGCTTGCCTGTCGTGCTATAGGTATAATATACCATACCCTTATTATCGAAATCAAACTCCGAGATGGCCTTGCCCGTCAATACCGGCGAGATGGTTTTTCTGGCTATATCGAGCTTGTAGAGCGGCTCAGCGCCCTGTACCTGACCGAGGAAGAAGATACTCTTGCTGTCGGGAGCCCATTTGTAATCATCTACCCAGTTGTCAAACTTCTCTGTCAGGATGGTAGACTTCTTTGCAGCCCGGTCGTAGATAGCAAGACGGAAGCGATCAGACTCATAACCAGGTACTTGCTGCAAGCGGTAAGCGATATACTTGCCGTCAGGCGAATAGGCTGGAGTACCATCCCAAGCCTTGTTCTCCTTCGTGATGCAGACCGGTTCTCCCCCATTCACAGATACCGTCCACAGGTCGGCATTGGTGCTAGCCTCCTGATGCTCATCATGATTGGATACGAAACAGATCTCCTTGCTGTCAGGAGAGAATTGATAGGTGATTCCACCCCCAACCACGAATATCAGCGAATAATTGCCCGGAGTCAGATCCTTGTAAGTCTTCGTCTGTGTATCGAAAAGGATAAGGTGATTGCATCTGCCATCATTATAGCTCGTCCAATGACGGTAGAGCAACTTGTCGGCGATATGCGCCTGTACAGGTCCCTGCTCCTTTTTCTCCATCCGTGCCTTGTTAGCCTTGGCATCAGCTCCCAGGTCGGGATATACTTCTGCGGTAAAGGCAATGTATCGCTCATCCGGAGAGATGACAGGACTACCGATACCCAACTCATAATCAGTTACCTGTTCCGTCTCGCAGGTAGTCAGATCCATGCGAAAGATCTGAGCCGTCCCTTTCTCATAATTAGTGAAGAAGATACTCTTTCCATCCTTGCTCCATACGGCAGAACTGCTCTTTCCATCCTCGGTAAGAGCCTTGGTGTGAGAGCCATCCGCATTCATGATGTAGATGTCGGAGCCAGACTTCTGGTTCTTCAGGTCCGAAGAACTGGCGGTATAGCAAACCGTCTTACCATCAGGCGAAAGGCTCACCGAAGATACGCCCTTCACCCTGTACAAATCCTCGATGGTAAACGCCCTTTTCTGAGCGTTTGCCGAAAGCAGCGCCATCACGAGTGCTGCCGAAAACATCAATCTCTTGTTCATATAACCTATATATATTTATATTTCAGATGCAAAAGTAACAATTATTTTTGGATTTTCTGCAACCTTTTCACTACTTTTATCGTCTAAGCCATAAATAACATTGATAATAACATAAAAAAGAAAGGAAAAGACAATGATTTTGAGTACCACTCCAACCATAGAAGGCCACCCTATCCGTGAATACCGTGGCGTAGTGACCGGCGAAACCATCATCGGTACCAACTTTGTAAAGGATTTCTTTGCCAGTGTCCGTGATGTAATCGGCGGCAGAAGCGGTTCTTACGAAAGCACCCTCCGCGAGGCTAAGGATACAGCCCTCAGAGAGATGGCCGACCGTGCCGCATCCCTGGGCTGCAACGCCATCGTGGGCATCGACCTGGATTACGAAACCGTAGGCAACAGCGGTTCCATGCTGATGGTAACATGCAGCGGAACGGCGGTGATTATCTAAGTTCTGCGACTGTACAAAAGAACAAAACATGCTTGAAATGGGGCGGTAACTGCCTTAAAAATCGAGTTACCGCCCCTGTTCAGTTATATTTTTATCTATAATAGTGTGGTGATATACACCTGATGAAGGTCACCAACTTTCTTCTATTTCATTTATTCTATCACCCAATCCTCTATACTTCGCTGGTTTTCCGAGAAGTTAATACCCACTTTCACAACCTTTCGCCCATCATCGGCAAAAGCCTTGGCATAGTCCTTGTCGCTGATTTGCGCCATGGCGATGTCGGCAGACTTCTTATATTTCAACTCAAAGATAAAGATACTCTTATCCGTCTTGAGCACAAGGTCTATTCTTCCATCCGAAGTGGTATGCTCCACCTTCACATCTTCGCCAAGCATGGTGAAGATGGTGAATATCACGGCTTGATAGTGACGCTCATTATTGTTGATAATCGTATATGGGAACTTATCATAGAATGCCTTCAAATGAGGCATAAAGGCTCCCATGTCGTCATTGATGAGCACATTCTTTTTATAAGCATATACGATAGCATCAAGTTCGCCTACCTCTGAAGGGGTATAATATTGGCAAAGGCTTTCCGAAAAACCTTGTCTAACTTCTTGATTAGGAAAACTAAGGTAATACATACCTAACTGCTTGTCATATCCCTTAATCGTAAGATACCCACTTTGGAAAAGGACTGGCACAGGGTCAGTAATCGTCTCAGTAGGAACATCGAAGCGTTTAGCTCTAGCCCAGATATCATTTAAGTCCATCATATCCAAATTCTTCTGCTGCATCAGTTCTATCAGGAACGTAGGCGTACCAGATGTAAACCAATAGCTATTAAACTCCTTATCGTCCAAAGCATTGATAATGCTGTAAGGATTGAAGATATCCTCGCTATTGATACTGAAGTGGTAGCCATCATAATGCTGCTTGAGTTGCTCTAAGGTCTCCTCATAAGTAAGCCCATTATGTTCAGCCATCTCCTCGATACCCTCACGGAAATACTGAGTCAATTCACTCTTGGTTATACCACAACAGCTACTGTATTCATCCTTCAACGTGAGAATCTTGAGATTGTTCAATTCACTAAAGATGCTGAGCTGACTAAACTTGGAAATGCCTGTGATGAATACAAAGCGAATGTTTCCCTCTTGTTGCTTCAAAGGGCTGAAGAAATCTCGCATGATGTTGCGGATGGTCTTCTGTAAGTCTTCGTCACTGACAGAATCATGCATAGGAGCATCATATTCGTCTATGAGAACAACAACTTGTTTACCTGTTTGAGCAGCTGCTGCAAGCAAGATGTTCTTAAGACGACCTCCAAAAGACTTCTCATCTATTGGATTAACTTTTAAACCATATTTTTTCTCTTCTACTTCTAGTATTCCGTTTAGAATTGAATATGTATTCTCCAAGCTATAATACTTACCACAGCTCAAATCCAGGTGGATGACAGGATATGCCGTCCACTCCTTCTCCATCTTTTCGATGGCAAGTCCCTTGAACAGTTCTTTCTTACCTTCAAAGTAAGCCTTTAGAGTAGATACAAACAAGGATTTTCCGAATCGGCGTGGGCGACTCAGAAAATGAAACTTGGCATAATGAGCCAACTGATAGACGATAGCCGTCTTGTCAGCATAGAAGTAATTCCCCTTCACGATTTCGGAGAACGTTTGTATTCCCAAAGGATATCTCTTTGAAGCCATAATCTTACTCTTAATAATTAATGTACAAAGATACAGATAATATTTCAGAAAACAAGCATTTTTCTGATTATTAACAATATATCACTGCAAAAATAGAACCGCAATTCAACAAAATATGCTTGAAATGGGGCGGTAACGGCCTTAAAAAACGACCCGCACATTTGAGCATCGTTGAGAGGCTTGGCGGGTTCTCGCGCTGCAAAGATACGAATAATCTTTGATAATACAAACTTTTGAGCAAGAAAAAACAGCCAACCTTCAATAGCATATTTGAAAGTTGGCTGTTTTTCATTTATAATGTTTCCTGCAAGTTTTTACTAAGCATAAGCTTACTTGTATTTTATCTATAAAGTTATCTCCATAGGGGCTCGGAAATCCAATTTTCAGGGAATCCCATTGCTGCAGGATCTACCTGTGGATAAGAAACGAGTAAGGATTTGAGCTCATTCTTGAAGTCCAATCCATATCCCATAGAATCAAGCCAATATGCAATACAACAGGCTATAGCATATACTTTGTTCGCATCAACACCTTCTATGTTCACCCATGCACCACGCAAAGAGGCATTCATTTGTGGAGCATTGGAGAGATAACGATTCCAAAGTCGTGAGTGATGAGCGCAACAGTTTCTTAGGACAGTTACACTACGCATCCAACTTTCCAACACCTCATGCTGTGGAAGATTGAACTGACGAGCTACACGCTTCTTCAACTTCTTGTCACCGAAATTGTAATAGAGTTTTGAAAGCGTACCGAAAGATGCCAGTTCAAGCGTTTTCCATGCAGGAGGGAATATCGGCTTGTCATAGTTGCGCCTATGTTCCTTGATAAAGTCCTCTTTACAACGCTGAAGCTCTCGGTCTATGGAGTTCATATTCTCAATAAACTTGTGCTCATCGTCAGCAAGGCTTGTATCAAAGAACCAAAATGGTCCATGTGCCAAAGAGAACTCTTGTATAATCTTTGTGCGCAAAGCAATCTCTAATCGTTGAACAGCCTTGAACATCAAATCTCTCAACTCTATATCAAAGTTATAGAGAGCTACGGCATCTTCAAATCTACTATTAGGCTTAAACTGATGTGTAGTTTTGTCTTCCTCCATAGGACGAAGGTATTGAACAAAACGAAAATAGCTGACCTCACCAAGAAATTTTACAGCCTTGGATGAATCAGCAATATTTAAGCCTCTACTTTTTAGTAGTTCTATTTGTTCCGAAATAGAAAGAGCCTGCTTAGTGTATAATCTTAATGTACCCATAAAAAGCAAAAGACCCGCCCTGGTTCGCTGTTCAAATGGGAAGCGTGGCGGATTCTGTTGCTGCAAAGATACGAATAATTATTGATAATACAAACTTTTGAACAAGAAAATTCACGCAAAAGTAAATTTCTTTGATATATTTGTATTTAATAGTGTTAAATCAGACCATAAAATCAAATTTTTCCAGCCGAACAAAGTGGTTTTCAAGATAAAAGTGTTACCTTTGTAACGTCTATACCAATACCGAAAAGCCCGAATGGGCAGAGGTTGGGCAGACATACATATGGTAAAAGGCGTTTTTGTACGCTTTGGTTTTGACGCTATAAGAATCTCGCAAATTCAACGACAAGTCAAGAACAAAGCAACAAAGAACGCCTCATGAGGTGTATTATATACAGCCCTTATTGGCTTCGAACGATTTTGCCGTTCGTTGTCATGAGTGCATTCTATATTCTTACACTCGCGTGGGGCTTTCGGCGTTGCTCGTTTCGACTTGTCGGGCAATGCGAGAGCCTTTATAGCGTGGAACGAGTGACAAGACTGGCTCCACGCTTTTTATGTATACATAAGCGAATATAAACATAGCCATATGTACTTAATAAACATATACAACAACCCTTTAAAAATGGAAATATGAAAAAGAAAATTATGTTAGCTTTCATAGCTATTGCAGTAAGTTTGAATGTTAGTGCACAAATTCAGTTTTCAGAATTTAAATTTTTCGTGGCTAACATATATGATTTTAGCCAACTTCAACTTGAGGTGAAGTTCAAGGTTACAAGTGAGAGAAACTTGAAATATGTTAATGTACATTTCTGTCCTGTCAATCAAGTCGGAGATGCAATTTGCGATGACATTGTTGGTGGCGTAAATGCCAATACAAAGTTTTCAAAATATCAACTAATTCAAGCAACTGGTCCATTTGAGACGAAAAAATCATACAAAAGACATTTTGGTATTTATCATATATCTGGTAAGAAACCGACACCTTTTCCACATATGGTTACCATAGACTACATGGGTGGTGGCAGTGACACAATTCGCATAACAAGAGACAATATAAAAACATATTTTCCAAAGACAAAATGGATAGATGTAGACTATAAGAGTGGGTTTCAGCCTGATAATTAAGCAATAATAACTATATTCATAAAAATATAAAAGTATGGGATTTTTCAAGAAATTATTTGGAGATTCAACAGTTCAATCATCCAACGACATCAACAGCAACTATAAGGAAGACCATGAGCTGCAAGTCACTAATTCTATGTCTCAATCTGCTCATAACAATAACATGACAAGTTGGGAAAACTTCTTTGGCATAGACTTAAAATCATCGCCTAATGAGCTATGGATAGAAGGAGAATGCGAGTATAATGAAAAGAATATAATCAGAATTTTCACAAACAACCATATCCACAACGTTTACTTCTCTTCAGTAAAAGCAAAAGTGATTGGAAACTCCGCTACCAATTTCTTCTTCAAGTGTCCATATACATGGGACGATGCCTTTGACATTTACTATTTGATAGAACGAGATTTAGTTCATAACGGCAATTATACAAATACTGCTGCTGCAACAAAGTTCCGTGGAAAATTTGATAGCTACTATGATAGTTTTAGTTGGGATATTGATGGTTGCAGCATAATAATGTCTCGTGATATAGATACGGGCGACATTGAACTTGGCGTGTGGACATTGTTCTATAATCAAGAATACCTTAATAAGGCAAAAGATAGTTGCAAGGACAACAAGCTAGAAGATGAAGATGCATTACCCAAGAAAGAATTTAATGTCCATTTATTTGGAGCCTTAGATACTTTGCACTTCGTTCACGATCATTTAGGCAAGCAATTAGCAGGAACAGCATCTTGTTATGTTGCTCGTGCAGAAGGGGCTACGATTCATCTTCTTGATGAGAATAATCTTGAAGAGGTTTATTCTTTCAAAAGCAAAGAAATTGCTGATTATCTTGACCACAGATTGGGTGCAGCAGGATTCTTAAAATTCAATTGTGACGATGTTACTGATATACAAGCTGAACTCTTTATTATCCCTGCCGAAGATACCAAAGAGACATCTGATGATGGAGCAACAAACGCTTTAGTCCATTACGAAATGAGCTATCTTGTTGACCCAGTAGAATTTGACTATCGCAGAAAGACTATTATGGATGGCAAAATGAATCTCAACATCGTTGGTATTCAATACCGTGACAATTATGAGGAGCTTAAGTCTTCTATAAAAGAGGGAGTAACTGTCATCCTAAAACCAGAGCCAACAAATGAATACGACCCAAACGCTTTGGCTTTCTACCTTGAAGGAAACATCATTGGCTATCTCCCTAAAAAAGATCAACCTTTCGCCCATATTTTTATGGCAAAAGGACAGATTGAGGCCTCTATCTGTCGTATTGACGAAAATTGGATAGACACAGAGGTTGATATTAAGAAAGATATGATAGACGTTAATGCCTTCAAAAATAATGAAGTCAATTTAACTAAAATAAAATCGTTTAAAGGTGGCAATAGTAGTAGCCAATCTATTGAGCTTTGTGAATTTATAGAAACTCTTTAACTGTGTATAATTATGGCAAGTTTTTCTTTCGTTGCATTAGACATAGAAACAGCAACAGGCAAACGCAGTTCCATATGTGAGATAGGAATTGCTGTGGTTAAGGATTCTGAAATAAAAGAATCTAAAAGTTGGCTTATTAAGCCAGATGGTAACGTGTATTGGAACAGAAATATAGGCATTCATGGCATCACTCCTTCAGATACTCAAGACAAACCAACTCTTGCAGAAGTATGGAAAGAGATTCAACCTTACATTGAGAATCAAACTATCGTAGCACATAATACGGCCTTCGATATGTTTGCAATAGCAGAGGCTTTGACTAAAAATAATATTCCATTGCCCAACCTCAATTACTTCTGTAGCTTAAGAGTTGCACAAAAAGCATTCTCTCTCTTAAAATATTCCTTGGAGCCTCTATGCAAATCTTTAGGTATTCCATTTGAGCAGATCCATCGTGCAGAGTCAGATGCTGATGCCTGTGCAAAAGTTATGTTGAAATGTTTGGATAAACTTCAGGTCGATTCTTTTGAAGGGCTTGAACACAAAATCAATATAAGGCACGGCTTTTATAATGGAGGTTTGCATAATGGACAGAAAAGTATAGCAACAAATATTGGAAAAACAAAAAAATACTCCAATACTGCCAATCCCGACAATTTTGACGAGGACAACTATTTCTATGGTAAAGAAGTGTTGTTTACTGGCGAGATGAAGTATGGCAATAGAGAAAAAATGAGAGCCTTGATTGACAATATTGGTGGTCATTCTATTGATAGTTTCAAGAAATCTGTAGATATTCTTGTTGAGGGAGTCCAAAAAGCGAGCAATCTTACAACTGATGGGAAAAGCAGCAAACAAATAAAATGTGAGGAGTTACTTGCTAATGGAGGTTCTGTCGAGATACTATCAGAAGACGAGTTCTATGAGCGTTTTGGTATTTGGGACGAACAATAAAAAATATGTGGAAAAAGATTATTACTTATACTGTCGCTGCCCTAGCGGTTATAGGAGTTGGCGTTGTTCTTTTCTCTCTAATAGGAGTTGCAGTTTTCCTTCTGCCATTGTTGGCTGGAGCGTTCAAAAAATAGAATAATATCTGTTAAGCAAGAGGACATGGCATCTCCTCCCTGTAGTTAGCCGCCGAGTTGATATATAGAAATCTATTCTAGTACAGTCTTTGCGGTGCCGTAAACAAATACTCACGAAATCTGTTGCACAAGTCCACGTTTATCTCCCCAAAGGTACCCTTGTCTTGTGTAAAGATGCGAAGTGCTTAAAGACGTGCTGCAACTTGGAGTTCTTCTTGTCTGTCAATTTCTTAAAATAGGCAAGGATAATCCCCCTTCATCTATTTTTTCGTGAAGTGCGGTAATCTTTCCATTGGAGTATTTTGAGAGTGAACATATATATACAAAAACACCCCACGCATTTGAGCATCGTTGAGAGGCTTGGTGGGGGACTGACGGTGCAAAAATACGAATAATCTTTGATTATACAAACTTTTTAGAAGGAAAATAGAAAAAGCAAAGTGGATTTCTTTGCTTTTTCTATTTTAAATCAAATATCTTCTATCTCAGCAGATATTTCGCAACCAAATTTCTGAGCATCGTCTCCGGAAGATTCGACAATCCCGTCTCTTGAATCGTAGCATATTCGGGCTTGTTCTTTCCGATAATAAACTTACATTCTCGCCCATCTATGCTTGCATACAAATGGAAGTTGCCCTTGTAAGCCTGCTCTATGCGAACATCAGTACAACTTTTGCCATCTATCTCAAAAGAAGCAGAACTGTTGTCTTTATCCTCCAACCCCCATGATACGAGATGAACATTTATCGCTGACTCTATGGAACTGATCCATCTGTCCTGAACCTCATTTCGCTTGGCTATGTCACGGAATTGCCGCAGAGAATCAGCTACTTCCCTAATGATTGCATCAGCACGCCGAATGCCCTTGTCCTTGGCAAACTGAATGGCATCATCGTAAGAAATATGATGCAGCTTAGACCTTACATACATACAATGACCCGTATTAGGTAAATAGCCTCCTGTATCTATAATATAAGTGAGGTCATAGGCTGGTGACAAACGCCAAATCCCCGCCTCGTCCATCACAAAAGAGAAATTCTTTGTATGGTCATCCGTATTGTTGGAAAGGACATTGAACACAAGTCTGCGAAATACTTCCTGGCAATCAGTCTCCGGCAAATGTAATTTTCTACAGACAGCAATAAGTCCCTCATAGCTATCGGTTTCCGGAGAAATCGCAGCAAGAGTCTGCGTATGCAATTTCCGCTCACCATCACGATCGAAACGCTTCGTTATGAAATTCCGGTTTCCATCAATCTCATATAGTCTGGATGGCATCATATCTATTCCCGACTTGATGGCCATCTCATAATAGGTCATCTCTATCTCTGCAGAACTGTATTTCGTATCGCCAAATTTCAATATATAATAATCATAATCCTGAAGCCCAGCCACCTGACCGCTTCGTATCTCCCCAGTAGCTTTATTGATGGCAATGATAGCCTTAGGTTGGCGTCCACCAGCCGATGTTCCCACCGTAAGCAAGGACTGCATAGTGATAGATTCCTCTGGCATGATGTGAGCATTTTCACGCTCGATGAAAATGCGCTCAGCCAAGTCTGCCAACGACTTGACATCTATCATTTCTGCCTTATCCGTCTTTGCCACCTCTGGTAAGAATTCCAATGCACCCATGCCTCGCTTACCGATAAAAGAAAGTTTATCCAACGGAGTTATATCAGCATTTGGAATATGATTTTGAATTCGCCAAAGCTCGAAAAGCTGATTACCCCAGGCATCCGGCAACGAATCTGCTAGAAATGCAGGAAGTTTCTGGTACATTTTGGCATCCTCTCCCCACACGGGTGTCATTGCACGAATACCACGCACAGGAGCTTGAAGAGGAGAAACATCAATTCCCTTCTTCAAGAACTCAGGATTATATGTAAAGTACGATAACCTGCGGCGATTATCCCATGCCAAGCGACCAATCTCTTCGTCCCAAAGCATTACTCTCAAAGTATTTACCATAGCCAGTTATAATTTAGTATGACGAATTCTCTGTGCTTTCTTCTCATCCTTTCTCATCAGATAAGGAGATGGAGGAAGTTCTGGAAGCACATCATTGATGGCATCAATCTGCCCCACCACCTTCAGCAAGAGGAGAAAAGTGGAAAGCGAAAGATTGCCCGCTGTACCATTCTCAAACTTGTGGATGGTGGTCAAGCCAAGCCCAGTAAGCTCGGCAACCTCTTTCTGGGTGAGATTGCATCTCATTCTATATTCCTTGAATCTTACTCCCAGTAAACGTACCAACTCAGGAGTAGAATATTCATATAAATCTGCCATAATCTTCTATTTGTTTATCTATCATTATAATGATATTTATCCATTATATAAGCCTTTATCTTCAATATACTGATATTTACGGTTGCAAATATAAGAAAAAGGAATGAGACTTGCAAGCTTTCTGGAGATTATTTTCTATCTTTCTGCATTTTACAGGAAAATGACATGCGGAGTCGCTTACAAATGACGCAGATTCGCCCATCCCTTTATCCTCGCACATAAATGTTTTTTCTTGAAAAAAGTCTCAAAGTATCATTATTTACAAGTATATCACTGATACGTAACGGATTACAAAATGATACTTCCAAATATATTTACAAAGAAGTATCATAGAAGTATCATAAATTCAATAGAAGTATCATTAAATCACCATGATGCATCATAAAAAAACACGAAATTATAGTCAACTAAATATAGAAAAACTACAATTTGCTTGCTCAAATTAGTGCCCAAAAATCACCCCATGAAACGGGCACTCAATGCCCGCAGCACGGGCAATGAGTACCCAACACTTGGTCTACCGATGCCCGTCACTTGATCCCTTAGTGACCGTGTGACGGGCACTAAGAGACCAACCTATGTGCTTATTCCTAACTACAGTTATCTGTTTTCCATCTTATTCCTGGTTAATATTGGCATACTTTATAAACTAGAAAGGTAGACACACTATCAGTTTTATAAAACGGAAATAGTAGACATTATCAATTCTATAAAACTGAAATACTAGACATTTTTTAGTTTTTGTGCCTGTATTTCTAGACATAAATCCTCAAAAAAGACTTTTTTGCAAGCCACTTACCTGAATTTTATGATACTTCTATTGAATTTATGATACTTCTATGATACTTCTTTGTAAAATAAACAAAAAGTCTCATTTTTATAAACCATTACATATCAATCATATACATCGGTTTTAGCCACAAATAATGAGACTTTGATACTTTTTTCGAGAAAAAACTTTTATGTGCACGAAAGAAAAGGAAAGAAGAAAGCAGTAATTATAAAAGAAAAAAGCAGCAATGGCTACTACTCCATTGCTGCTTATTTTATTTACTGAACAATCTTGAAGCGGATACGCAAAGAATGCGCATGCTCATCCCAATTGGTACCAAGCAATACGAACTTGCCAATCTGGGCTGTAGAACGGACATGCTTGCCGATACATGGACAAACATCATAATCACCGATACGAACCAGACGCAAGGTCTCGCTCGCATCATCCGGCAGACGGTCTAACTTGACGTTAGCCGGAATGTGGTCACGATCCACAAACTCGTAAGTAACAGGCATATCAAGCTCTATCAGGCGATTCATCTCCGTCTCAATCGCCTTTTCCTCCTGACGGGTAGGCTTGTGATCGACTACGAAGGTCATCTTACTCTTCTTTCGCTCAATATGAGCATTCTTGCTGCGATCGCAGCCAAACATGCGAACCATCAACTGATTGAGCAGATGCTCAGCCGTATGAGCAGGAGGGAACTCCTCCTTATGATGCTCATTCAATATGATATCACTTTCCTCCATCTTGACATTGAATTTATAGATTCTTACTCCGTTAGCATCCATTGATATCGGGAACACGCCATCCTTCTTCAATTCAACCTTCTTCTTACCACCCGAGAACAGTTCTGTTACCAGCACCTCCTCTTCAGCAATATGGAAGAAATCGAAAGCATGACCAGGGATGCAAACCTGCAACTGGCGCGCCTCCTGAGCAAAGTTAAGTACGATGAGCATGGCTTCATCATCCTTCTTGCGAAGGAAGGCGAAATTGGTACGGGGATCGAAATTCTCAGAACCCGGATTCACATACATCAAATCGAAGGTCTCACCCTCGCGGATGGCTTTCTCTTCATTGGCGAAGCGAAGAAGCTGGCGATAAGTGGCTGCCAGATATTTCTGCTCCTGACTCAATGCCGAGTCAGATGAATCCTGATAGGCATGCGCCAGAGTTTCCGGACTCCAATAGTCGAATATCGTGGTACGGCCATCCGTGCCGCTGAATCCTTCCTTATCCATTCCCTTCTCGCCGAATTCCTGACCGCTGTAAAGCATGAAAGGATTCTTCTGGAAGAAGAGACTCATGGCTGCAGCAGGAATCGCCTTCATGGCTGAGCCACAGAAGAAATCGCTGGCGATGCGCTGCTCATCATGATTCTCAAGGAAATAGAGCATGTGATCGCGGATATCATCCACTACCTGCCACTCGTGAGTGATACTGGCTGCCGGACGCTCACCACGAACCACGCCACGCAGGCAATCATACATTCCTACTTTGTCATAAAGATAATCGAAACCAGCCTTTACAAAGTTGCGGTACTGGTTAGGATCGTAAACCTCACCGATAACGACGATATGAGGATACTTCGCCTTCAATATTCCTGTAGCGTATGCCCAGAAGGCCGTTGGCACCATTTCTGCCATATCACAGCGGAAGCCATCTACACCCTTGCTTGCCCAGAAGAGGAGGATACCTGTCATCTTACCCCATGTGTTTGGCACTGGTTCATAATGATAGCTTCTGCCTCCTGCATCACAGTAATCTACACCGTAATTGAGTTTCACGGTCTCATACCAGTCGTTACAGCCAGGATGGTTATCAAACCGATCGTTTCCTGTAGCTTTGGCTGGACTCTCGGTATAGGGTTCATAAATCTTGGCATCTTTCGCAGAAAAAGCCTTGAACTCTGGTTTGGAACGACGGATTTCATTCAAATCCAAATCGCCCCATGCATAATAGAAATTATTCCTAGTAGAGAAGTGCATGTTCGGATCATCATCTTCTCCCAAATCCCGTACACCTGTTGGTTTGCAAATGGAATGATACTCTCGGGCTACATGGTTCGGAACGAAATCCATGATTACTTTCATACCAGCCTTGTGAGTACGCTCTATCAGCTGCTCCCACTCTTTCATTCTCATACTGACATTCACAGCCAAGTCTGGATCGATATCATAGTAGTCGGTAATAGCATATGGCGAACCTGCTTTTCCCTTCACTACCTCTGCATGCTGAGTAGGAATTCCATAAGAAGAGTAGTTTGTCTGAGTGGCATGACGAATCACACCCGTATACCAAATATGTGTAAATCCCATATCGTGGATGCGAGCCAGAACTTCATCTGAGAAATTATTCAGCTTTCCGCAACCATTTTCTTCGATGGTACCATTTTCCTTACAGGTTGTATTCTGATTTCCGAAGAGTCGTGGGAGAACCTGGTATATAATAACTTTTTCCTTCATTTAGCGGCTTTACTAAAAAAAATGAAACGTTTTACCTTTCCAACAACGCCTTTGCTGAAAAGATAAAACGTTGAATAGTGTCATTGTTGATTAAGCAATACCGTGAGCGGCAACACTCTTGTCGATGCGGCCAATCATGCCCTGCAATGCCTTGCCAGGACCACACTCTGTAAAGTCATCAGCACCATCAGCAATCATAGCCTGTACAGATGAAGTCCAACGTACAGAGCTTGTAAGCTGTGCGATGAGGTTCTGCTGAATCTCAGCTGGATCAGTATGAGGCTTACCATCTACATTCTGGTAAACCGGGCACTTAGGAGCAGAGAATGTAGTCTTCTCGATGGCAGCCTGAAGTTCATCCTTAGCTGGCTGCATCAATGGAGAGTGGAAAGCACCACCAACCTTCAAAGGCAATGCACGCTTAGCACCAGCAGCCTTCAGTTTCTCGCAAGCAGCATTGATAGCATCTACGTTACCAGAGATAACGAGCTGACCAGGGCAGTTGTAGTTAGCAGCAACTACCACGTTGCCTTCTGTGCTCACCTCAGCGCAGACTTCCTCAACCTTCTCATCTGGCAAACCGATGATGGCAGCCATAGTACCAGGGTTAGCCTCGCAAGCCTTCTGCATAGCATTGGCACGGGCAGCAACAAGTTTCAAACCATCCTCGAAAGCCATAGCACCGGCAGCAACCAATGCAGAGAACTCACCGAGAGAGTGACCAGCAACCATAGCTGGCTTGAACTCCTCACCCAGGCAAAGAGCAGAGATAACAGAATGGAGGAATACAGCAGGCTGGGTAACCTTGGTTTCCTTCAACTGATCGTCGGTTCCGGCGAACATGATATCAGTAATCTTGAAGCCGAGAATCTCGTCGGCCTTATCAAAAAGTTCTTTTGCCAATGCGTTGTTATCGTAGAGATCCTTACCCATACCTACGAACTGAGAACCCTGTCCAGGGAAAACAAATGCTTTCATTTTATCCTTATATTTTTTAGTTTATAATTAATATTCCTGTAATGAATATGAATTCTCTGAATTCGACTGCAAAGGTACAATAAAATTCTGAGAATCAGCAGAGAATATCAAAAAATAAAGTTATATATTCTAAATTACTACAAGAATGGTAAAAACTTTCCATTCTGAATGCGGAACAGGCACAAAAAAAAATCCCTAATGCCTTTCGGCAAAAGGGATCTTTATATTAATTTGCTTTACAGTGCGAAAAATATCGTACTTCATACAAATTGATTGAGCTAGGATTATTCAGCTGCTGGAGCCTCTTCCTCAGCTGCAGCCTCAGCAGGTGCCTCAACTGGAGCCTCCTCAGCAGCAGGAGCTGCAACAGGAGCGTTCTCAGCAACAACGTTAACTGGAACCTTAACCTCAACCTCCTTGTGGTAGTGTACAGTAGCCTCGTACTCACCAACCTTCTTAGCATCCTTCATAGTGATGATCTTGCGATCAACCTCGATGCCCTTCTTAGCGAGTTCCTCAGCAACAGTTGCAGCGTTAACTGAGCCATAGAGCTGACCAGTAGCGCTCACCTTAGCAGCGATAGTAAGAACGATGCCCTCGAGAGCCTCGCCCTTCTTAACAGCCTCAGCCTTGATAGCCTCAAGCTTGTGAGCCTGCTGCTTCAAATCCTCAGCCAACTGCTTCTTAGCAGATGGAGATGCGATAACAGCCTTACCTGTAGGGATAAGGAAGTTACGACCATAACCACTCTTTACATTTACGATATCGTTCTTATATCCAAGACCGATAATATCTTGCTTCAAAATAATTTCCATTCTTCTTTATCCTCCTTAAATTACTTCATCAAATCGGTTACGTAAGGAAGCAAAGCGATCTGGCGAGCACGCTTTACAGCCTGTGCTACACGGCGCTGATACTTCAAAGATGTACCTGTGATACGACGTGGAAGGATTTTACCCTGCTCGTTCAAGAACTTCTTCAAGAACTCTGGATCCTTGTAGTCGATGTACTTAATACCGCTCTTCTTGAAACGGCAATACTTCTTCTTCTTTGTGTCGATAGAAGGAGCAGTCAAATAACGGATTTCTGATTTCTGATCTGCCATGATTAAGCCTCCTCTTTTTTACCAAGCTTTGCACGACGCTTCTCTGCGTAAGCGGCAGCATACTTGTCAAGTTTAACAGTCATGTAACGAATTACTTTCTCGTCGCGGCGATAAGCTGTTTCGAGTTTAGCGATAACAGTTGGCTCAGCCTTGAACTCAACCAAGCTGTAGAAGCCTGATGTCTTCTTCTCGATGTTGTAAGCCAACTTCTTCAAACCCCAAGCCTCTTTGTTCAGAATCTCAGCACCATTATCGGTGAGTACCTTCTCGAACTTAGCGACCGTTTCCTTCATCTGTTCATCAGACAAAACGGGAGTCAAAATGAAAACGGTTTCGTATTGATTCATACTACTTTAAATGATTAAATATTAATATAAAAATTCTCATGCAAACCGGAAAATGTGTGCGAAAACACAGCCTTTTCACGAATTGCGGTGCAAAATTACGACTTTTTCTTGAATTAACCAAATATTTTTCGTACTTTTGCACAAAATAATTGTTAATAGTATAAAAACAACCTCTAAATTGTAAAGAATATGGCAAAAATGAACAAGAAACTGATTACTCTGCTCCATACCCTACCATCTATGGGCATGGCTTTCATCGTTTTAGGCGTCCTGCTGATGGTGGCCAGCTTTGCGTTTTCCATTCAGGGAAACAGCGTACTCTTCGCTGGCCTCTTTTTCATTCTGGCGGGAGTAGCCGGATTTGTATATTCATTAAAAAAAGGATAAGCCGATCATCGACTTATCCTTTTTATATCTTTGGGAATCTTTTCCCAATTACAGAATCATTTAATCTTCGTTAGGAACTATCAGTTTGTATCCCTTACCATGGATATTGATGATTTCAATCTGAGGATCGTCCTTCAAATGCTTACGGAGTTTGGTGATATAAACATCCATTGAGCGTGCATTGAAGTAATTGTCATCAATCCAGATGGTCTTCAGAGCAAAATCGCGCTGCAGAATTTCATTAGAGTGAGCACAGAGCAAAGCAAGAAGTTCATTCTCCTTGGTGGTAAGTTTGGTCTGCTTTTCACCAATGGTAAGAAGCTGCTTCTGTGTATCGAAGGTAAAGTCACCAATGTGATACATGGTAGACTCCTTGCTCTTCTTGCCACGTACGCGGCGGAGAATAGCCTCTACACGGAACACCAATTCTTCCATAGAGAATGGTTTGGTGATATAATCATCAGCACCAATCTTGAAACCTTCAAGGATATCTTCCTTCAATGTCTTGGCAGTAAGGAAGATGATTGGGAGGTCGGCATTGGTCTGACGAATTTCCTGTGCCAGGGTAAAGCCGTCCTTCTTTGGCATCATCACGTCGAGTACTGCAATATCAAACTTATTCTTATTGAATTCCTTATAACCTACCTCGCCATCAGGGCACAGAACTGTAGTAAATCCCTTTGCCTGCAAATATTCGCGAAGCAACATACCTAAATTTTCATCGTCCTCGCAAAGCAAGATTTTAATTTTCTCTTCCATATCTTTATTCTTTAAAATTATTAATATTCTTTTAATTCTTTATTCTGTTTCTTCAAGTCTTAACTGTGAATCACCGGCAACTTGATGGTAAAGGTTGTGCCCTTTCCCAATTCGCTGTCTACCTTGATTTCACCATCATGAAGATCTACTATCTTCTTGACATAAGCCAGTCCCAGTCCGAATCCCTTCACATCATGGACATTGCCTGTATGTACGCGGTAGAACTTGTCGAATATCTTCTTCAGATTCTCCTTCTTCATACCCAGACCAGTATCCGTGATTGAGAGATACAGATGCTCTTCATCATTCCAGGTCTTCATCGTAATGTTAAGCGGCTCGTCCGGCTTGCGGTATTTCACGGCATTGTCCATCAGATTGAAGATGACATTCTGGAAATGTACCTCATCAACATAGAGTCCCGAATCGATAGCCTCAATATCGGTATAGACCTTTCCGCCAGTATGCTCAACGCGGAGCGAGAAGGAATTGGCAATATTCTCAACCATCTCGTTCAGATCGAGTTCTTTCTTCTTGAACACCGCCTTCTTGCGGTCGAACATACTCATCTGCAATACCTTTTCTACCAGGAAACGAAGACGCTTCGATTCATCGTTGATCACGTTACCCAGATGTTTCTGCATCTGTTCACTCTTTGCCACCGAGGTATCATTGAGCATCTGCGCTGCCAGACTGATACTGGCTATCGGCGTCTTCAGTTCGTGGGTCATATTATTGATGAAGTCGTTCTTTATCTCTGTATATCTCTTTTGTCTGAAGATAACCACAATGGTAAAGATGAAGGTAATCAGCAGTACCAGCGTGAAGATGACACTAGGAATCATGAAGCGCACACTGGAGAAGATATAGCTGTTCATATCCGGGAAATGCACCCTTACTACGCCCATCTTCGACTGTGGGTCGTTGCGGAAGAGCACCTGTGAGTAGCTGTATTCCTCACCCTCGTCCGTATAGTCAGGACAGCGGTAAACCTCTCGTCCATCCTGGGTAGTCACGGTGAAATGATAAGGAATGTTGATACCATTATTCATCATCTCAGCCTTGAGGTCCTGATCGAGCTGCTTGAAGTTGATTCTCTCCTTCAGCGGCTTGTCTGATGCCGAATAAAGGATAGAATATACCACCTCATCCAGCAACGCTTTCTGATAGACATAGCGGTTCTTCACGATTTCCTGAAGCGACTTCTGTGTTTCTGTCAGCGAATTCTTATCGCTACGCAGTATCATCGCCTTCGGCATATTGCCAGGATGTGTGGCATTTGTCTTCAGCTCGAAAGTTGAATAAACTGCCGCTCCCTTGTTCTTATCTTTATTGGCCTTACGTTCTGTCTCGTTGACATTCTTTTCGAGATAGCGCAGAGTTTCATTAAGCTCCAAATTTCTTGAAGCTTGATACAGGGCTCTGTTGACCGACTCGTCAAACTGTTCCTTCTTCATGTTTACCATCTCCTGGATGTAACTGAGCTGCAAGTACAGCAGCGCAAGGAACGAAAAGCCCATGATAATGGCTATGGTCCAAATCGTTTTCTTCTTCATGGGGGCAAAGATAAGAAATTTCTTAATCAGTTAACTTAAAATCGTTAATTAATTATTTACTCTTTCTAGTTTTTAACATTTTTCGGTATTTTTAGTTTCGTATATAAAACTATATTTTCGTTTTCCATAAAAAAAAAGAGAGGAAGTATACATATCACATGCACACTTCCCCATATTGGTCATATCAACATAAAATTTTAATTTATATAAGAGAGATTTTTCTCTAACCTAACAATTGCTATTCAGCATCCTTCTCCAATTCTGCCTCATGATCCGCAATCAGCTTACTCTGAATGTCGGAAGGAACCAACTCGTAGCTGGCAAACTTGGTAGTGAATGAAGCACGTCCACCTGTCAATGAACTCAGAGAGATGGAATAGCTGGCAAGTTCCTTCAGAGGAATCTTGGCACTCAACTTCTGGTAACCGGCCTCGCTGTCCATACCCATAATGAGAGCACGACGTCCCTGGAGATCACTCATCACATCACCCATGAAATCAGCAGGCACATAAACCTCCAAATCATAGATAGGCTCCAGAATCTTCGGACCAGCCTGTTTGAAGGCATCGCTGAACGCATGGCGGGCAGCAAGCATGAACGAAAGTTCATTACTATCTACTGGGTGCATCTTACCATCATAAACGATGACACGTACATCACGTGCATAACTGCCCGTCAACGGACCATGTTCCATACAGTCCATAACACCCTTCAGAATAGCTGGCATGAAGCGGGCATCAATGGCACCACCAACCACAGAGTTGAGGAATACCAGTTTACCACCCCATGGCAAACTAACCTCTTCACGGCTCTTGATATTCATCTTGAACTCCTGACCGTTGAAGGTAAATGACGTAGGATCAGGCATACCTTCTGCGTATGGTTCAACAATGAGATGCACCTCACCAAACTGACCAGAGCCACCACTCTGTTTCTTATGGCGGTAGTCAGCACGAGCCTTCTTGGTAATAGTCTCACGATAAGGAATACGTGGCTCTTCGAAAGTCACATTGAGTTTTTCGTTGTTTTCCAGACGCCACTTCAGCGTGCGGAGATGGAACTCACCCTGTCCTCTTACGATTACCTGGCGCAATTCCTTGCTCTGATCAACAATCCAAGTAGGGTCTTCCTGGCGCATCTTCAGGAGTGCAGCCATCAGTTTCTCTGTATCCTGAACATTGGCAGCCTTGATAGCACGTGAATACTTAGGATTAGGATATTTAATGAAGTCGAAACGCCACTCAGCCCCCTTACCATTAAGGGTATTGCCGGTCTTCACGTCCTTCATCTTCACGGTACAGCCAATATCACCGGCATTCAACTGCTCTACAGGCACACGGTTGGCACCCGCACAGGCATAAATCTGTCCGATACGCTCCTTGGAGCCACGATCTGCATTAGTCAGGTCGTCACCATTCTTGATAGAGCCACTCATCACCTTGAAGTAGCTTACCTCACCGATATGAGGTTCCATACCAGTCTTGAAGAAGTAAACACTCTCAGGACCATTGCTGTCTGGCGTAATTTCCTCACCACGTGTATTATGCAGTTTCGGCATCTCGCTTACGAAAGGAACCACATTGCCCAGGAACTCCATCAGGCGGTGAACGCCCATCGACTTACCTGCACAAACGCAGAACACAGGGAAGATGCTACGGCTAACCAATCCCTTGCGGATGCCCTCGCGAAGTTCATCTTCTGTCAGACTCTCGCTCTCGAAGAACTTCTCCATCAGTCCCTCATCGTTCTCGGCTGCAGCCTCAACAAGAGCCGTATGAAGTTCCATGGCTTTCTCCATTTCCTCTTCTGGAATATCTTCAATAATAGGAGCACCGCCCTCAGGCTTCCAGGAATATTTTTTCATCAATAAGACGTCAATGAGAGCATTGAAGCCTGAACCGGTCTCGATAGGATATTGTATCTGCACACACTTAGAACCATAAATGTCCTTCATGGTGGCTATGATATTATCAAAGTCGCACTTGTCTGAGTCGAGCTGGTTTACCAGGAAGATGACAGGTTTGCCCAACTTCTCTGTATAACGGAAGTTGTTCTGTGTACCTACTTCTGGACCATACTGACCATTAATAAGGATAACTGCCTGATCGGTAACATTGAGAGATGTAATGGCACCTCCCACGAAATCATCGCTACCTGGGCAATCTATAATGTTAAGCTTCTTGTTGTTCCACTCTACATGAAAAACTGTAGGGAACACAGAGTAGCCGTATTCCAACTCAACTGGGAAGTAGTCGCTCACCGTATTTTTCGCTTCTACAGAGCCTTTACGCTTGATAACGCCTGCTTCAAATAACATACTCTCGGCAAGTGTAGTCTTGCCGCTACCCGCACTGCCCAACAGCGCAATGTTTTTAATCTCATTTGTCTGATAAACTCTCATGACGCTTATAGATTTTTAAGGGTTATACTTAAATTTGCTAGTTGCAATCCACAGTCAAACCACCGGTTTTTCTGTTTCATGCTACTAAAGTACAAAAAAAATCGCACATTGCCAAAAGTTTTGGGCAAAAAACTTCTGTTTTTTAAAACATATTAGTACTTTTGCACTTTGTTTAGACATGTTTTTGTCTTTACACCTTATTATATATAGAAAAAGAAGTTCAGAAATATGGCAGGACTATACATACATATCCCCTTTTGTGAAAGCCGGTGCATCTACTGCGGTTTTTACAGTACCACCTCCCTCAAGTTAAGGGATGATTACACTGATGCTCTCTGCCGGGAGATGCAGATGCGCCCGGCAAAAGCCGCTCTCGGAAGCAATGAAACTATCGAAACCATCTATCTGGGCGGTGGAACCCCGAGTCAGCTCAACGGCTCCCAACTCAACCAGATTTTCTCTGCTATCAGAAAAAACTATACGCTGGCAGAGAATATGGAGATCACGATGGAATGCAATCCGGACGATGTAACCGGCGATTTCTGTGAAACGCTGAAGAAACTCCCCGTCAACAGAATCAGCATGGGAGCGCAGACCTTCAGCAATGAGCGCTTACACTTTCTGCATCGCCGTCATAACGCCAGAGAGGTAGAAGAAGCCGTCGACCGACTCCGCAACATCGGCATCCGCAATATCAGTATCGACCTGATGTTCGGATTCCCCGAAGAATCTCTTTCCCAATGGATGAGCGATATCAGGCACGCCATACAGCTGGATGTGGAACACATATCTGCCTATAGTCTGATGTACGAAGAGGGAACTCCCCTCTACCATATGCTGAAACAGGGAAAGATTAGCGAAATAGATGAAGAAACCAGTCGCAAGATGTATGAAACCCTGATAGACCAGCTTACTGGAGCAGGCTACGAACATTATGAAATCAGCAATTTTGCCCGTCCGGGGTTCCGTTCACGCCACAACAGCAGTTACTGGCACGAGGTACCATATATCGGAATAGGAGCAGCCGCCCACTCCTACAATAGGAAGCAGCGCAGCTGGAATATCGAAAATATCCAGACTTATATTCGAAGTATCGGCGATGGCATTCTGCCTTCTGAGAGTGAACAGCTAGATATTTCCACCCGATACAACGATCTGATAACAACCGCCTTGCGAACAAGCGACGGAATAAACCTCATGAAGATGGAGCAGGAATTCGGAAAAGAACTGGCAGACAGACTGCTCCAGGAAGCCCAGTCGCATATCACCCGGGGGCTGATGAAAATAAAGAACGGCAGGCTCTCCCTCACTCGGGAAGGCCTTTACATATCGGATGATGTGATGAGTGATTTCATGATTATATAATGGTTTCAACAAACAAAAAAGCCTTGGAATCTAATTCCAAGGCTCTAATTTCTTTAAACCATTTTTCTTGTATACTTCATAATAAAAAGCTTTAATGCTCTTGACCACTTGTATGGTAGATTTCTTTTTCTGCAACATAGGCTTAACCAGCTGCATCACAGCAAAACAAACTACCACAATAAGCAATACTACTGCCCAAGAGAGAATCTCACTCTGAATATCCAAAATTGGCTGGAGGCCAATGCCCAAAGCCACAGGCAGGATAAAACAGACCCAATCTATCGGGCTGTCAAGCTTGGTTGATTCGAAATATTCATCGCGTAGTGCTTTTGGAGCATTCAAGATTAATCTTTTCTGGTGCTTATTCCAGTAATCTTCAAATTCTTTTTCCATGCAATCCATTTACTGTTTTGTCTTAAAACTAGACGGTTAAAACTTCAATACTTATACTTTTCTTTATACTTTTCGGCTACAAAGATAAGAATAATTATTCATTTCTCCAAAATTACAACATACTACTTTGAATATTTAACGTATATTAATTCTAATGGTCAAAACAAGAACTTCACTGCATCACTTGACAATAGCCTGCTTGTATATAGACAGGAAAAGGCAACACCCAACGACGGGCATTGCCTTTCTTGTATAATAACAAAGAGGAATTTTATCTCTCATTAAGTGGCTTATACTCCAGTTCGCCAAGAATATTCTTATATGCAGGACGGATAATACGACGGCCTTCGAAATTGAGTTCTTCAATACGATGGGCTGTCCAACCCACGATACGTGCCATGGCGAAAATAGGTGTATAGATTTCCTGTGGCAAACCAATCATTTCATAGATAAAGCCACTGTAGAAATCAAGATTTGCACACGCTGGCTTGCTGCCTCCACGGTGTTCCTGCAGACATTTGATACCTTCCTGCTCTATCAACTTCAGGAAATTATACTCGTCTTCTCTACCCTTTTCCTTGGCAAGTTCACCTGCCAGGCGCTTCAGTTCAACGGCACGTGGGTCACTCAAAGTATAGACCGCATGACCGATACCATAAATGAGACCTGTCTTGTCATAAGCCTCCTTGTTAAGCATTCGCTTAAGGTAAGTATCAAGTTCTGTTACATTACCCCAATCCTTGATAGCTTCTTTCAAGTGGTGGAACATATTGATAACCTTGATATTGGCACCACCATGCAAAGGACCCTTTAAACTACCGATACCTGCAGCAATAGAACTGTAAGTATCTGTACGGGTAGAAGATGTTACACGTACAGTAAAGGTAGAGTTGTTACCACCACCATGTTCTGCCTGGATAATCAGGAGCAGGTCGAGCATACGGGCATCCAGTTCGGAATAGTTCTCATGCTTCATCATATAAAGAAAGTTCTCAGCAATAGAGAGATTCTCACGAGGATGACGAATATGCAGACTTCTACCCTGAACAGAGTGACGGTAGATGTTGTATGCATAAGCGATGATGGTTGGGAACTTGGCAATCAACTCTATGCTCTGGCGCATCAGATTGTCACGGCTGATGTCATCCGGATTCGGATCGAAGGTGTACATTTCAAGCACACAACGGGCCAGGATGTTCATGATGTTGCTGCCTTCCAGCTCGATGATATGGGTAATCGTACGATGATCAAGCGGCATATTATCGTTCAGGAGTTCTCTGAAAGCATCCAATTCCTCCTTATCAGGCAACTGGCCCGAGAGCAGCAGGAAGGCTACTTCCTCGAATCCGAAACGCTTCTCCTTCAAGAGAGGAGTTACCAGGTCATCAAGTTCATAACCACGATAATAAAGTTTACCCTCTGTAGGGGTCAACTTACCTTCTGCATCGCGCTCATAACCCACTACATTACCGATATTGGTCAGTCCGACCAACACACCAGAGCCATCCTCATTACGAAGTCCACGCTTCACATTGAACTTCTTGAATGCATCCTTATCAATCTTGCATGAGTTTTTTACCTCATCGCTTAATTTATATATTAAATATTCTTTATTCATAACCGTTACTTTTTTAGCTGCATGGCTACAACTATTATTTCTTTGCTGCAAAGTTCAATGCAGAACCAGCCTTAAACCATGCAATCTGTGTATCATTATAAGTATGCTCAACCTCGAAACTATCCTCAGAACCATCCTTGTGCTTCAGGGTGACGGTGAGTTTAGAACCTTGAGCAAACTCCTTCAAACCTGTCAAAGAGATGCGGTCGTCCTCCTGCACCTTATTATAATCATCCTTGTTGCAGAATGTGAGGGCAAGCATACCCTGCTTCTTCAGGTTGGTTTCGTGGATGCGGGCGAAACTCTTGGCGAGAATCACCTTCACGTTGAGGAAACGAGGCTCCATAGCTGCATGCTCACGGGAAGAACCTTCACCATAGTTATCCTCTGCCACCACGATGCTGCTGATGCCTTTTGCCTTGTAAGCCTTGGCAGCGGTAGAAACCTCGACATAAGCACCATCCAACTGGTTCTTCACCTTATTGCTCTCACCGTTAAAGGCATTAACGGCACCCATTAAAAGGTTGTCGGAGATGTTCTGCAAATGTCCACGGAACTTCAGCCAAGGACCCGCCATAGAGATGTGGTCGGTGGTACATTTGCCCTCGGTTTTGATAAGAAGCGGCATATCTGTCAGGTCTTTTCCATCCCATGGAGCAAACGGAGCAAGTTTCTGGAGTCGGTTGCTGTCAGGCGAAATGACTACCTCTACATTGGCATTTTCTTCGCTTGGAGCAATGAATCCCTTATCCTCTACGGCAAACCCCTTAGGTGGGAAGGTGAAACCTGTAGGCGCATCGAGCATCACGCTGTTGCCCTCCTTATCCAGCAAGGTATCTGTAGCCGGATTGAAGTCGAGACGGCCCGCAATGGTGAGAGCCACGGTGAGCTCTGGACTGCCGATGAAGGCAAACGTATTAGGGTTACCATCAGCACGGCGGCGGAAGTTTCGGTTGAAAGAGGTAACAATGGCATTCTTGCGCAAATTATCATCGGTATGACGCTTCCACTGTCCGATGCAAGGACCGCAGGCATTGGTCATGATGAGGGCTCCAATCTTCTTGAAATCATCAAGGATGCCATCACGCTCGGCTGTATAGCGAATCTGCTCTGAACCCGGGTTGATGATAAGCTGTCCCTTTACCTCAATACCTTTCTCATAAGCCTGACGGGCAATGCTGGCAGCACGGGCCAAGTCCTGATAAGAAGAGTTGGTACAGCTACCTACCAATCCTACTTCTACTACCATCGGATAATCGTTGGCAGGACCTTTTGCCTTCATGTGAGAGATTGGTGTGGCTGCATCTGGAGTGAACGGACCGTTAAGATGAGGTTCAACCTTAGAAAGGTCGATTTCAACAATCTGGTCGTAGAAAGCAGACGGATCTGCCAACACCTCATCATCAGCACGGAGTTCGGCTGCATTCATCTGTGCGAGAGATGCAATTTCTTCACGGCCTGTCTTGCGGAGATACTCGCTGGCATTCTGGTCGAATGGGAAGATAGAGCATGTGGCACCCAATTCGGCTCCCATGTTACAGATGGTAGCCTTGCCAGTGGTAGAGATACTGTCCAATCCCTCGCCGAAGTATTCGAGGATGGCGTTGGTTCCGCCCTTTACGGTAAGAATGCCGAGGATTTCGAGAATCACATCCTTAGGAGTGGCCCAGCCAGAGAGTTTGCCTGTAAGATGCACACCGATGAGGCGTGGCATCTTGAGTTCCCAAGGCTGACCGGTCAACACATCTACGGCATCAGCACCACCTACACCTACTGCCACCATGCCGAGACCGCCGGCATTAGGAGTATGAGAATCGGTACCCACCATCATACCTCCAGGGAATGCATAGTTTTCGAGCACTACCTGATGGATGATTCCGGCACCTGGTCCCCAGAATCCGATATGGTATTTCTGAGAAACAGACTTCAGGAAGTCGTAAACCTCCTTATTGGTCTTGCAAGCCTCAGGAAGATCTTGTGTTGCGCCCACATCGGCACGAATCAAGTGATCACAATGTACGGAAGCAGGTACGGCCACCTTGTCCTTACCCGCATTCATGAACTGCAAGAGTGCCATTTGCGCAGTCGCATCCTGCATCGCCACGCGATTAGGACGGAAGTCAACATATTCTATACCTCTTTTATATGGTCGCAACTGTGTAGGGTCGAAAAGATGCGCAAAGAGCACCTTCTCGGCATAAGTAAGAGGTCGTTTCACCGTAGCCTTAGCCTGGGCTACACTTTCCGAATACGAAGCGTAAAAGCTTCTCAGCATTTCAATGTCCAATATCATCTTGTTCACAATTTTAATTAATTATACACTCTTTCGAGCAATTCTGTTTGCAAAAATACAACTTTTTCTACAAATAGTAGCATGTTTTATCGAAAATTTATCATTTTGATATGATTTTTCTGTTTTTTGATAATTTTGTTGCATATTTATACGTTAATCACTCTCTTTCTCCGGAAAAGCAGGATTATGATATGAAAAGACAAGAATGGCTACAGAAAGGCAGGAAAACAGAGAAAAAAGAAAGGAAAGTGAAGAAAAGAGGAGTTAAAATGAAAGAAAAAGCAAAAATTTTTGGTACTCTCCGCATTATTTATTATTTTTGCAGATGTTATGAGAATAGACATTATTACAGTATTACCAGAGATGCTGGAGGGATTCTTCAATGAGTCCATTCTGGCACGTGCGCAGAAGAAGGGTCTAGCGGAGATTCATCTGCACAACCTGCGTGACTACACATTAGATAAATGGAAGCGTGTGGACGACTATCCATACGGCGGAAGTGCCGGCATGGTGATGCAATGTGAACCAATAGACCGCTGCATTGCTGCACTGAAGGCAGAGCGCGAGTATGATGACGTGATTTATGTTTCGCCAGATGGTGAAACTTTCAACCAGAAGATAGCCAACGAAATGTCGATGCAGGGTAACCTCATCATCCTCTGCGGTCACTACAAGGGTATTGACCAGCGTGTGCGCGACCATCTCATTACCCGCGAAATCAGTGTAGGTGATTATGTGCTAACGGGTGGCGAACTTGCCGCAGCCATCATCTCAGATGCCGTCATCCGACTGGTTCCGGGTGTTATCAGCGACGAACAGAGTGCACTTTCCGACTGTTTCCAGGACGACATTCTTGCCGCCCCTATCTACACCCGTCCTGCCGACTACAAGGGATGGAAGGTTCCGGAGATTCTGCTCAGTGGCAACGAAGCCAAGATTCGCCAGTGGGAATTCGACCAGGCCATGGAAAGAACCAAGCGCCTGCGCCCTGACCTGCTGAAATAAGAAGAAATCATTGCTGATTACTATCATACCCAGAACGGTGATTTTTAGGCACGGTGTAATCCGTTCCTAAAAATCACCGTTCTACTCATTCTCAAGCCATATACTAAAACTCTACACCTTATTTATCAACTACACCTTATTAATATTATTCTTTTTCTACGCATTTTTCGCAGAAAGCCTCACCCAGCATGAAACCTTCTTCGTAGAGGCGTTCCAGTTTATCGGTATCCTTCTCTATTCTGCCAACTTCCAACGGACGGATTGGACGGATACAGGTAATCTTACCCGCAGCCTCCAGATCATCTACAAGCTGGATCTGTTCGTTATAAGCCCGATGACGGTGACTCAGAGCCACACGCAGGCGAGGATAGTTCTTATATAAATAAGGTATCTTATGGTCTTTGCCCATATCACGCCATCCTTTGTTGCGAGTCAGGACAACCACATTGTGTTGCCACCCCATGTCAATGGCGTGCTGTACCGGAATACTGTCCGCAATACCACCATCCAACATCGGAATGCCATCCACTTCCACAATCTTGCTCACATATGGCAAACTGCTGGAAGCACGCACAACATCCAGTGCACGCTGCCTGTCATGATTCTCGGAAAGATACATAGCCTTGCCCGTAAGACAATTGGTAGTAACCATCTCGAAACCATCGGCATACTTAAAATAGGTATCAAAATCGAAAGGCAAGAGCTGGTTCGGAAACTTATCGTAGAGCAATTTGCGGTCGAAGATACACCCCTGAGTCACCAGATGGCGAATACCGATATACTGGTATCGGGCCAGATAATCGATGTTAGAGATACGGGCACGCCGAGGTTGGCGGCTCATATACGACATGCCATTACATGCCCCAGCCGATACAGCCACCGTATAAGGGAAATGAACATCATGCTTCATGAAGGCATCCAGTACCCCACTAGTGAAGACCCCTCGCATGCCTCCTCCCTCAAGAACCAAACCTGTTGTTTTCAAATTCAATTTCATAACACACTCTCTGCTTTTAAAATTCTGAAAATAATTATATTTTGCTCGCAGCATAGACAATTTTCTTACATTTTGTCTATCAAAAAGCCGTTTTTATATTAATTATTTATAAATTTACGCATTTTATTCAATTTTGCTTGCAAAGATACGTATTTTTTGGGAAATAATTGCTAACTTTGCAAGCAAAATAATGTAAAATACTAAAAATATGTTCAGCAAAGAGACTTACATCAGCCGCAGACAGGAGTTGAAGAAGCTTGTGAAAAGCGGCGTAATTATACTTTTCGGAAATAACAATTCACCATGTAATTTCCCTAATAACGGATATTACCCTTTCCGTCAGGACTCGACATTCCTCTATTATTTCGGATTGCAGCGCGACGGTCTGGTAGGTGTGATAGATATAGACAACGATATTGAAACCCTGATTGGTGACGACATCGACCTCGTAGACATCGTATGGTACGGAAGCGTTGACAGTGTTCATGATCTTGCAGCACAGGTAGGCGTTCACAACTCAGCACCTATGAAAACACTCAAGACTATCTGCAACGACGCCATGTCGAAGAAGCGCAAGATTCATTTTCTGCCACCTTACCGCTACGACATCAAGCTGCAGGTATTCGACCTTCTGGGCATCCATCCTAACCAGCAGAAAGAAGAGGCCAGCATGGACCTCATCAAGGCTGTTGTGAAGATGCGTTCAACTAAGACCCAGGAAGAAATCGAGGAATTGGAGCGTGCTGCTGTCATCGGATACAAGATGCATACCACAGCGATGAAGCTCGTACGTCCGGGTGTGACAGAAAAATATGTTGCAGGTCAGGTAAGCGGCATTGCCCACTCTTACGGAGCCATGGTCAGTTTCCCAACCATCTTCAGTCAGCACGGTGAAATTCAGCATGGTTATCCATCTATGAATGTACTGGAAGAAGGCAGACTGGCACTCTGTGATGCAGGTGCAGAAACTATGAACAACTACTGTTCAGACAACACCCGCACCATGCCGGTGAGCGGAAAGTTCAGCCAGCGCCAGTTGGAAATCTACTCTATTGTAGAAGAATGCCACGACCATGCACTGGATGTAGCCAAGCCAGGCGTAAAATGGGCAGACGTACACTTCTCTGTTTGCCGCCTGCTCTTCGACCGCATGAAGGAGCTCGGACTTGCAAAGGGTGATACAGAAGAGGCTGTAAAGGCTGGAGCACACGCCATGTTCCTGCCTCATGGTTTGGGCCACATGATGGGAATGGATGTTCACGACATGGAGAACCTCGACCAGATTAACGTTGGTTTCGACGAAGAGGTACGCCCTAATCTGGAGCAATTCGGTACCAACTGCCTGCGTATGGGTCGCCGTCTGCAGGAAGGTTTCGTGGTAACCGACGAGCCGGGAGTTTACTTCATCCCTGCCCTCATCGACGACTGGAAGGCATCCGGTCACTGTGCAGAATTCCTCAACTTCGACAAGATTGAGACCTATAAAGATTTCGGTGGTATCCGAATTGAGGACGATGTACTCATCACCAAAGATAGTTGCAGATTCCTGGGCAAAGACCGCATACCTTATCATCCAAAAGATGTTGAGGAGTTCATGGCAGCCAACAAGGAATAAAATTCCTGAAAGAGAAATCATTTCAGAAAAAGGAATCAGAGAGAAGATATAACAAGAACATTAATATAAAGAGAAAAGAATTCATGAAGAAAACTATGATTGTTGCAGCCTTGATGGCTTTGGTAGCCACAGGAGCAAATGCGAAGAAAGCTGCAGACTCTGCAGAAGTAGCAAAGAACAAACCTGTATTTACTGTAGTAAAGCAGAATCCTATCACTAGCATCAAGGACCAGAACCGCAGTGGTACGTGCTGGGCTTACTCTACCCTCAGCTACTTCGAGAGCGAAATCTTGAAGAAGACAGGCAAGACCTACGACCTCAGCGAAATGTTCGTAGCCAACAAGACTTATATGGACCGCGCCACAGTGGCTGTAAGAATGCACGGCGACGTGAGCTTCTCTGAGGGTGGTAGCGCCTACGATGTACTCTATGCTTTGCAGCACTATGGTATTGTACCTGAGTCTGCCATGCCTGCACCAGGTTCATTGACAGGTGACTCTTTGGCTAACTTCGGTGAGTTCTTCAATGTAATGACTCCATACGTAGAGGCAGTAGCAAAGAGCACAGCTAAGAAGCTTTCTCCAGCCTGGAAGAGCGGTCTTCAGGGCATCATCGACTCTTACATCGGTAAGGCTCCTGAGAAGTTTACATACGAGGGCAAGCAGTATACTCCACAGAGCTTCTGCCAGAGTCTCGGTTTGAATCTTGATGATTATGTAACCATTACCAGCTACACCCACCACCCAATGTGGAGCAAGTTTGCTGTTGAGGTACAGGATAACTGGCGCTGGCCTTTGAGTTACAACGTTCCTATGGAAGACATCTGCAAGATCATCGACAACGCTGTAAACAACGGTTACACAGTAGCTTGGGGCGGTGACGTAACAGAAGACGGTTTCACTCGCAAGGGTCTCGGTATCGCTTACGACGTAAAGAAGGTTCGCTCTATGGCCGGTACAGATGCTGACCATTGGTTCAAGCTCTCTAAGGACGAGAAGAAGGAGAAGTTTGATTCTCTCGGCGTAAATGCTCCTGAGATTGTTCCTACACAGGCTATGCGTCAGGAAGCATTCGACAATTGGGAGACAACTGATGACCACGGTATGCACATCTACGGTATCGCTAAGGATCAGAACGGCAAGGAGTACTACATGGTTAAGAACTCTTGGGGCGAGTATGGTGACTACAAGGGAACCTGGTACATGACCAAGGCTTTCGTAGCTTACAAGACTATGGACTTCATGGTTAACAAGAACGCCCTTCCTAAGGACATCCGCAAGAAGCTCGGAATCTAGGAGAGTTTTAATAGTTAAAAGTTTATAGTCTATAGGTTTTCTATGGACATTCTCCTAAACAAAAATATTCAAGGGGCAGCAAACCGATGAGTTTGCTGCCTTTTTTGTTGCCAAGAAAATCTCTTATTTACTTATTTTGGGTTGCCAACAAGTCTTATTTTTACTTATTTCTAGGTAATTTAGTAAATTTCCTCCCTAAACATTTCCTTTTGTCATTTTATTTTCGTAACTTTGGGGGCAGAAATAAAAAATAATTAAAATGCATTTTAAATGGAATTACGAATCACCAACACCTGAACAGCAAAAAGCAGCTGAAGAATTAGGCGCCAAGCTAAATATGAGCCCAGTTCTTGCCCATTTGCTCATCAAGCGCGAGATTACGACAGAGTCTGCAGCCAAACGGTTTTTCCGTCCACAACTCTCAGATCTCATCAATCCATTCCTGATGAAAGACATGGATATTGCCGTAGACCGCCTGAACGATGCTATGGGTAGAAAGGAACGTATCCTTGTTTACGGAGACTATGACGTAGACGGATGCACCGCCGTTGCCCTGGTGTACAAATTCTTGCAGCAATTCTATTCAAACATCGACTACTACATTCCCGACCGCTACGACGAAGGTTACGGAGTGAGTAAGAAAGGAATAGATTTTGCTCATCAGACTGGTGTAAAACTGATTATTATTCTAGACTGCGGAATCAAGGCTATTCAGGAGATAGAATATGCCAAAAGTCTAGGAATAGACTTCATTATCTGCGACCATCACGTTCCTGACGATGTGATGCCACCTGCTGTGGCCATACTCAATCCGAAGCGTCCTGACGATCCATTCCCATTCAAGCATCTCTGCGGATGCGGTGTAGGATTCAAGTTTATGCAGGCTTTTGCCAAGAACAACAACATTCCGTTCTCCAGGCTCATTCCTCTGCTCGACTTCTGCGCCGTGAGTATTGCTGCCGACATTGTGCCGGTGGTAGATGAGAACAGAATACTCGCCTTCCATGGTCTTAAGTTGCTGAATACCAATCCAAGTATCGGTCTGAAATCCATCATCGACATCTGCGGACTGAACGGACGCGAGCTCTCTATGAGCGATATTGTGTTCAAGATTGGTCCCCGTATCAATGCTTCAGGCAGAATGGAGAACGGCAAGCTGAGCGTAGATCTGCTGGTAGAAAGAGACTATTCCTCAGCCCTGCGCATGGCCAGACACATCAATGAGTACAATGAGCAGCGCAAAGACATAGACAAGCAGATGACTGAAGAAGCCAACGGCATCGTATCGCGTTTGGAAAGCATGAAACACAATTCCAGCATCGTGCTCTATGATGAAGGCTGGAAAAAGGGAGTCATTGGCATTGTTGCTTCCCGACTCACCGAAATCTACTTCCGCCCTACCATTGTTCTGACCCGGGATGGTGATATGGCTACAGGTTCAGCACGTAGCGTAACGGGATTTGACATCTACTCAGCCATCAAGAGTTGTCGCGACCTCCTGCTCAATTTCGGTGGTCATACCTATGCTGCCGGACTTACCTTGAAGTGGGATAAGGTTAGAGAGTTCAGAGACAGGTTCCAGCATTATGTAGAAGAGCATATTTCGCCTCAACAGACAGAACCGATGCTCAACATAGATGCTGAAATTGACTTTAAAGACATTACCAAGCATCTGCAGGCCGACTTGAAACGCTTCTCTCCTTTCGGTCCATGTAACCAGAAACCTATTTTCTGCACCAACCGGGTATATGATTATGGTACCAGCAAGGTGGTGGGCAGAGAACAGGAACACATCAAGTTGGAACTGGTAGACTCAAAATCGAGCACGGTCTTAAACGGCATCGCTTTCGGTCAGAGTGCAGCTGCCCGCTACATCAAGAGTAAGCGAAGTTTCGACATAGCCTTCACCATAGAAGAGAATATTTTTAAGAAAAACCAAGTTCAACTTCAGATAGAAGACATCCGTCCAAACGAAGGATGAGGTACTTAGCCCTATGCATGGATTAGGCACTGATTACTCGGATTACACGGATTTGTAGAGCAAATCCGCCAGGACGCAAAAGCATCGAAATCTGCAAGGGCAAAAGTTTCAAAAAATGGCAGATAAATATCAAGAAATACTACGTACATATTGGGGGTATCCTGACTTTCGCGGCATACAACGAGACATCATCGAGAGTATAGCCCGAGGTGAGGATACCCTCGGTCTTATGCCTACAGGTGGCGGTAAATCCATCACCTTCCAGGTTCCGGCCCTTGCCCAAAAGGGCGTCTGCATTGTGGTAACTCCACTCATTGCACTGATGAAGGATCAGGTACAGCATCTCAAGGCCCGCAACATCCTGGCTGAAGCCATCTACACAGGATTGTCGCGCCAAGAGATTCTCCGAATATTGGAAAATTGTATTTTCGGTGAAATCAAGTTTCTGTATGTTTCACCAGAACGTCTTTCTTCAGAATTGTTCCAAACTAAATTGCGCCACATTCCGGTGAGTTTCATCACGGTAGATGAAGCTCACTGCATCAGCCAGTGGGGTTACGATTTCCGCCCGTCTTATCTCGAAATTGCAAAAATAAGAGATATGAAGCCCGGTGTACCAGTCCTTGCTCTTACGGCTACGGCCACTCCCGATGTAGTAGAAGATATCCAGAACCAGCTTCACTTCAAGAAGCAAAACGTATTTAAAATGAGTTTTGCCCGCAAGAATCTTGCCTATGTGGTGCGCACCACCAACGACAAGTTGACCGAAATGGTTCATATCCTACAGTGTACCCAAGGCTCAGCAATCATTTATGCGAGAAGCCGAAAACGAACCAAGGAGATGGCAGAACTTCTGAACAAACAAGGTATTTCTGCTACATTTTACCATGCCGGACTGGATTCCGACGTGAAGGATATCCGACAGAAAAACTGGCAAAATGACGAGATAAGGGTAATGGTAGCAACCAATGCTTTCGGCATGGGAATAGACAAGTCAGATGTGAGAATGGTAATTCATATAGATTGTCCAGACTCACTGGAAGCCTATTTTCAAGAGGCGGGACGAGGCGGAAGAGACGGCGAAAAGGCTTATGCTGTGCTGCTCTACAACCAGAGCGATGAAAACAAACTCATGAAACGCATAGACGAAACTTTCCCAGACAAAGAATTCATTAAAGACGTTTACGAGCATCTTGCTTACTTTTTCCAGGTGGCAGTTGGAAGCGGAATGGGACAGACTTTCATGTTCGAGATAGAGAAGTTCTGCTTCACCTACAAGTACTTCCCTACTCGCGTAGACTCGGCTCTGCGCATTCTGGAGCGCTCAGGCTATATCCACTACGAGGACAATCCTGACGGAAAAGCAAGAATCAGATTTAACATCAGCCGAAATGATCTCTATCTGCTAGAGAATGTTTCGGAGAAGGAAGAGTCTGTTATTACGGGGCTTCTGCGTAATTACGGCGGTCTGTTTACCGACTATGTTTACATTGATGAGTCGCTGATAGAGCGTGTAAGCGAACTAAACCGTCAGCAGGTATACATGATTCTGAAAAATCTGAGTGCCCGCCACATCATCGACTTCATTCCCCGCCGCAAGACACCTTATATCAGCTACACGCGTCCTAGGGAAGATGGTTTCAGAGTTATCATCCCTGAGGAGGTATGGGAAGTACGCAAGAAACAGTTTACTGCCCACATCAAGAGCATTATCAGTTATGCAAAGAACGACAGCATCTGCCGTTCGCGCCAGCTTCTGAGTTATTTTGGCGAAAAAACGAAAATGAAGGACGACTGCGGGATATGTGATGTCTGCATAGACCACAAAATACCCCAGAAGCAAACTATTATATCAGAAATTCTAGACTTGCTGAAAGACGGAAAGCCACATGACATTACAGAACTAAACCAACTGAAATATGATTCAGAAGATATGGCTGCAGTTCTTGAAGAAATGGTTGTGGAGAATATGATGAATGTTGAGGAAGATGAAATCCGGCTTGAACCGAAACCGGAAATGAAGCCCTAATATCTTATAAGTCCTGAAGGAGTAAAAGCTTTTCAGAAGAGAGATGCTTTTGCCTTTTCAGGGCTTTTTGTATATGCCAGCATTGGGATTTCGCATACGCCAGCAGCGAGATTTGTATATGCCAGCAACTTATACCCCCATATAAACAGAAAAAAGGGAACGACACCTCTCGGGCCATTCCCTTTTCAACATTATGTACGAGAAAAAAATTAGTTATTCTCAGGGCGAAGTTTACGAACTGTAACACCAGCCTGCCACATTTCCTTGTTGCGCATAGCCTCGAGTTCAGCGTTCAACTTCTCGCGGTAATCAGCCTGAGAGTTCTTGTCGATAGAAATCTGAGCCTCGTTACCAGTCTTTACAGAGTAGTACAACCACTCCATTACAGGCTTGATAGCCTCACGGAAACGAGGAGCCCAGTCAAGAGCACCACGCTGAGCTGTTGTTGAACAGTTAGCATACATCCAATCCATACCCTTAGCACCGAAGAGAGGGCCAAGGCTCTGTGTGAGCTCCTCAACAGTCTCGTTGAAAGCCTCAGATGGAGAGTGACCATTCTCGCGGAGCACGTCATACTGTGCCTCCAACAATCCCTCAATTGCACCCATCAATGAGCCACGCTCACCTGTGAGGTCAGAAGTAGCCTCACGCTGGAATGTTGTCTTGAACAAATAACCGGCACCGATACCGATACCGAAGGCAATAGTCTTCTCCTCTGCCTTGCCAGATGCATCCTGGTATACAGCGTAAGAGCAGTTCAAACCACGACCCTCGCAGAACATAGTGCGGAGAGAAGTACCAGAACCCTTAGGAGCAACCATGATTACATCAATATCCTTTGGTGGAACAACGCCTGTGCGGTCGCTCCAGTTGATAGCGAAACCATGTGAATAATACAAAGTCTTACCTGCTGTGAGGTGTGGCTTAATCTTTGGCCAGCATGCAATCTGACCGGCATCAGAAAGCAACATACAGATGATAGTACCCTTTTCAGCAGCTTCCTCGATAGAGAACAATGTCTTACCAGGAACCCAACCATCCTTCAGACACTTCTCGTAGGTCTTACCCTGACGCTGTCCGACGATGACGTTGAAACCATTATCGCGAAGGTTACAAGCCTGACCAGGACCCTGGATACCATAACCGATAACTGCGATTGTTTCGTTCTTCAATACTTCACGTGCTTTCTCCAATGAAAATTCATGACTGGTGACAACAGTTTCCATTACGCCACCGAAATTCATTTCTGCCATAATTTTTATTTTTTTTGTGCGGCTTGCCATTTGTGGAGCCGCGGGTTATACTTGTCCATACGGATGCGAGCTGTATTCTTATCCAAAGAGAGCCTGTTTGATCCGTCCACCCCCTATCCAAGAAGGCGGCTCTGGGTTTATTTTTATTTTCTGAGTGCAAAGGTAAGCAAATAAAATGAAACTACCAAATTTTTCTTTCAATTTTTAATAAATTTAGCCTTACTTCTTACAACTTCCACCTCATTTACGTCATTTTTGCCGGTTTTTGTTATCTTTATGCAGTATTCTTGCATTTTTTCTGCCTCACTTGTTTCTTCCAAATAGAAATGAAGTTGGTCTCCCTGGTGACTTTCTGCTACGTAAGCTATCTCAAATCTTTGCAAAAAGTGATTTTTGTAATAATCCAGATCAAAGAGGTCGAGGATATGTTCGATGTATTTTACCGAGTTGATGTGTCCGTTAACATCTACATCATGATAATAGGTGTCAATGGTTCTCACCAGCTTGGCATCCTTGCCCATTTTCACTCTCGAACTTGCCTGGATAGGACAAGGTTTTTCCGAATCAATATATTCTTTGATAAGCCCGTCGTGAATTTCAAAAATATCAACAGGCTGTCGGGTCTCCGTATCAATCATTGCCCACACGCTCTTGCCGTAACCGTAAACCTTGGCTTCTTCTGATGATGATGTCTTGCCGCAGATTTTGAAATCTCGGGATGTGAAATATTTCATGGCACTCTCGCACCAGGTTTCTACCACAAAGCGGTCGTAAGACTTCGGCATCTCTGTCATCTCAATGGCCAGTCGGCTGAGAACCCATGTCTTGTGTCGGGGCATGAGGTAGTTCATACCGAACCCGCGGTCGTTGCTGTGAAAATCGGCAGCATTGAGCAGATGATTTCCGAGATGCCCCATAAAGAGGTGGCTGCTGAAATCGCAGTGGAAAGGCTCAGATAGGAATTCGTAACGCCCTACCTTATCTAATATTTTCTGTTCCATAATATCTGTCTCGTCCTTTTATCTTGTTTTTTGTCTTGTTGTTTTAAACCGAAAAAGCCCTCTGCTCCACTAGTTTGAAGCCAGGGGAACAAAGGGCATCAAAATATGAAAGAAATCTAATCTTCTGAATTCTGCTTGAGATAATCAGAGATGGGTTCGTCAAAACTTCTCGTAACAGCGATTCTGCCGCTTCGGGTATACTGAAGGAGGCAGTTGTAGCTGTTGAGCTGCTGGAAGAGATCGGCGATGTCTTCGGTAAGTCCTGCCAGGAGCACGGTGCTGTAAGTAGGATTCACCTCCATCATGCGGGCATCATGCTTGCGGATGGTGCGCGAAACCTCTGGATTTTCGAGCAATACCGGAGTGGAAATCTTGAAGAGAGCCACTTCATGGATGAAGATCTGGTCGTCAGAGTAGTAATCGCTCTTCACCACGTCAATCTTCTTCTCTATTGCCTTGTTGATTTTCTCAATCTGCTCTTCATCACTCCAAACCGTAATGGTATACTTGTGTATATTCTTGATACTACTGGCCGAAACATTCAAGCTCTCGATATTTACCTGTCTGCGAGTAAACACGGCAGTAATCTGATTCAGGATACCGGCAATGTTTTCTGAGTAAACAAGCAATGTATATAATTTCTTTTCGTTGTTATTCTCCATTTTTCCAAATTTTAAAATAATCGGTTACTTTTCGGAGTTTTTCCTTTTCGGAGGATGCTCCCTCATGAAGGAATTTACACCTTATTATATATAGCCGAAAGCTTTTAATAATTCAACTCGAGTTGCATCTCATCTACACTCTTGCCCGGCAGCGTCATCGGAACGATGTCTTCATTCTCCTTGATGGCGCACTCCAACAGGTAAGGACCCTTGGTGCTGATCATCTTCTCCACCTTAGCCTGAAGGTCCTTGCGGTCTATTACCACATCGTATGGTATGCCGTAGGCCTTGGCAATCTCTGCATAATGAGGATTCATCATGTGGGTGAAGGAGTGACGGCCGCCGAACATCAGGTCTTGCCACTGGCGAACGTTGCCCAGATAGTTGTTGTTCAGCAGAATCATCTTTACCGGTGCCTGCTGCTCCATGATGGTGCCTAGTTCCTGGATGTTCATCTGGAAACCGCCGTCGCCAAAGAAACAGCAGATGGTGCGGTCGGGAGCTCCGAAGGTGGCACCGATGGCTGCCGGAAGGCCGAAGCCCATGGTTCCGAAGCCACCACTGGTTACGATGCTCAGCTTCTTGGTAAACTTGAAGTAGCGGCTACTGATCATCTGGTTCTGACCTACGTCGTTTACGAGAACTGCTTCATTATGAGTAGCTTCCGTTACCACGTTGGTCACCTCGCCCATAAGCAGCGGTCCCTCTGTAGGGTGGATATCCTTCTCTATTACCTTCTCCTGTTCCTGCTGGCGGTATTCCTCGAAGGAATCTCTCCACTCGCGGTGAACATTCTTGTTCAGCAGACGGGTAATGGCTGGCAGACTCTGCTTGCAGTCGCCCACCACAGCCACATCGGTCTTGATAACCTTATCAATCTCAGCCTTGTCAATGTCCAGGTGGATAATCTTTGCCTGAGGAGCATACTTAGAAGGCACGCCTGTGATACGGTCGCTGAAACGCATACCGATGGCGATGAGCACATCACACTCCTGGGTCTTCATGTTGGTAGCATAAGAACCGTGCATGCCGAGCATACCCATGTTGAGCGGGTGGTTGCTAGGCAGGGCAGAAAGGCCGAGCAGGGTTCTGCCGGCAGGGATATCTGCCTTCTCGAGGAATTCGATGAGTTCATTATGTGCACCGCCAAGCTCTACTCCATGCCCCACGAGGGCGAATGGTTTCTTGGCATTGTTGATGAGTTCGGCAGCTTCAGCCACCGCCTTTTCATCTATCGTAGGATAAGGGTTGTAAGATGTAACCTTCTCACATTTCACTGGTTCCCACTCGCATGTAGCCACCTGCGCATTCTTTGTAAAGTCGAGCACCACAGGTCCCGGACGTCCGCTGCGGGCGATGTAGAAAGCACGGCTCACAGCCCATGCCACATCCTCGGCACGGCGTATCTGGTAAGACCACTTGGAGATTGGCTGGGTAACACCCACGAGGTCTACCTCCTGGAAAGCATCGGTACCCAGGGCACCTACGCCTACCTGTCCGGCGATGACTACGATTGGTGTAGAATCCATCATGGCATCAGCGATGCCGGTCAATGTATTAGTAGCTCCAGGACCACTAGTGACAAGAGCGACGCCCACTTCGCCGCTGACTCGGGCATAACCCTGTGCAGCGTGAGCAGCAGCCTGCTCGTGACGTACCAAGATGTGGTCAAACATCTTCTTTTCACCTCTCGTGTAACCGTACAGTGCATCAAACACTGGCATGATGCTGCCGCCCGGATATCCGAAGATGGTTTTAACATCCTCGTTTTTCAGGGAGCGCATCAGTGCTTCGGCTCCTGTTATTACTTCTTTTGCCATTTATATGTTATTATTCTGAATAATTCAAAAACTTTTCTTTTCTCAAAGACTCTAAAAACTGTCTTTTCAAAGACTCTCGAAGACTAGTCGATGATTCTCACACCGCCCTTATCTGCCGAACTTACGCTCTGGGCATAAGCGCGCAGTGCCTTGCTAACCACGCGGTTGCGCTTCAGCGGCTGCTGTGGACGTGCTGCGAGTTCCTCGTCAGAGAGCTTCACATTGATGGAGCGGCTAGGGATATCAATGACGATGATATCGCCATCCTTAATCTTGCCGATGTTGCCACCTGCTGCAGCCTCAGGACTGATGTGACCGATGCTCAAGCCTGATGTACCGCCTGAGAAGCGGCCGTCGGTGATGAGGGCACATTCCTTGCCCAGGTGACGGCTCTTGATGTAAGAGGTTGGGTAGAGCATCTCCTGCATGCCAGGGCCACCCTTCGGACCCTCGTGGGTGATGACTACGCAGTCGCCTGAGTTAACCTTTCCGCCGAGGATGCCTTCGCATGCATCTTCCTGAGAATCAAAGCATACGGCCGGACCCTCAAAATGCCAGAGCACTGGGTCTACGCCGGCTGTCTTTACTACGCAACCGTTCTGGGCGATGTTGCCGAAGAGCACTGCCAGTCCGCCATCCTTGGTGTAGGCATGCTCGAGGTCGCGGATACAACCCTCGGCGCGGTCGGTGTCGAGACTCTCCCACTGAGCATCCTGACTACCCATCTGGGTAGAGAACTTTCTGCCCGGTGCTGAATGGTAGATTCTGTCAGCCTCGGCATCAATCTCTGTGCCGGTAATGTCGTATTTCTTCATCTGCTCATCGAGTGTTTTGCCGTCAACACGCTTTACGGCGCCGTTGATCAGACCGCCCTTGTTCAGCTCGTTCAGGATACCGAGGATACCACCTGCGCGGTTACACTCCTGTACACTGTATTTCTGGGTGTTAGGGCTCAACTTACAGAGGCAAGGCACCTTGCGGCTCAACTGGTCGATGTCTTCCATCTTGAAGTCTGCGCCAGCTTCCTGAGCTACTGCCAGCAAGTGGAGCACGGTGTTGGTGCTTCCGCCCATGGCGATGTCCAGGGTCATGGCGTTGAGGAATGCGTCACGGGTAGCTATATTGCGTGGCAATACGCTCTCGTCGCCGTCCTCATAATATGCATAAGCGTTCTTAACTATCTGGCGTGCAGCATCTTTGAAGAGCTGGATGCGGTTCTTGTGGGTAGCAAGAATGGTTCCGTTGCCTGGCAAACTCAGACCGATGGCCTCGGTGAGTGAGTTCATTGAGTTGGCGGTAAACATACCTGAGCAGCTACCGCAACCTGGGCAGGCGCACTGCTCAATCTGCGTCATCTCCTCGTCAGAAACGCTTGTATCAGCACCCTTAATCATAGCTGTAATCAAGTCGGCGTTCTCACCCTTCCAGCGTCCGGCTTCCATAGGTCCACCTGAGCAGAACACGGTAGGAATGTTCAGTCGCATAGATGCCATGAGCATACCTGGGGTTACCTTGTCGCAGTTTGAGATGCAGATCATGGCGTCGGCCTTGTGAGCATTGACCATGTATTCTACAGAGTCGGCAATGATATCACGGCTTGGGAGGGAATAGAGCATTCCGTCGTGTCCCATTGCGATACCGTCGTCAACGGCGATGGTATTGAATTCGGCTGCGTAGCACCCCATAGCTTCGATTTCCTTCTTGACGATCTGACCGATTTCATGAAGATGGGTATGACCTGGCACAAACTGAGTAAAGCTGTTCACGATAGCAATGATTGGTTTACCAAACTGCTCGTGTTTCATACCTGCAGCTACCCAGAGTGCTCGGGCACCTGCCATTCTTCTGCCTTCAGTGCAGACGCTGCTTCTTAATGGATGTTTCATATCTTTTTTTTCTTTTATTTCCTTGCTTAAAAGGGCTCTTTCGAGCCCATTTGTTATAATTTGACTGCAAAGATACAGAGAATTTATGTAATAGCCAACTAATTTCGTATAAAATTTCAGAAAACTTCGTTTTTTTGTTAGAAAAACAAATAAAATGCTTACAATTTATCACGATAGATACTCATTTCTGCTGATTTTGTGCAAAAAAACAAGAAAGAGCTTATTAACCACACTGAACTCTTATCTTATTAAGATTACCTGACGAAAAAGTATAAAGCGAGGCGGCCAGACATGTAAGAAAGGTAAGAAGAAAAAAAATCCTCCTAAACCGAAGTTTAGGAGGACCTGGTCACAAGACCAAATATCTGAAACTACTTATTTATTTATTCAGCTGCATTGTTATCATTGAATGTAGCAACACGGTTGAACTCAACCTGCTTGAAGAGCTTGTCAGTAGCACCCATACCCTTAGCCTGAAGACGATTTGCGCTAATCTTGTAAGTCTTAACGAGAATGTTCTTTACAGCATTGGCACGAGCCTCAGAAAGTTTCTGGTTAAGTTCCTTAGAACCCTCTGGAGATGCATAACCCTTAATTTCAACCTTAGCATTTGGATGATTCTTCATATACTGAGCAATCATCTCGATGTTTGGCATCTGGCTACGCTCTACTTTTGACTTACCTACAGTAAACAATACTGTTGGCTGCAAATTGGTAGCAGTAGCTGGCTTTACATACTTAGGAGCCTTCTGGCACTCATTGAGCGCATTCTGGAGATCCTTGATCTGCTTGTCCTTAGCTGCGAGTTCAGAATCCTTGCTATTCAAGTCGTTGCGGAGGTTGTTGATCTGACCATTCAAACCATCAATCTCGTTCTGGTCGCGTGGAGTTACGATAGTGAAGTTGTGAGAGTTGTTAGAACCCTTGAACTTGTAGTTAACACCCACCTTAACCTGGAAAGCAGACTTGTTAACATCAAACTGGCAACCATTGCAAGCACTCTTGTTGTCGTGAAGGAACCAATTCATAGATGGCTCTACATATACCTGCCAAGCCTTGTTTGCGCCAAGGTTGAATGCGAAGTCAACACCTGCGTTAGCTGTGAGGGCATTGAGGTTGCCATTATGAAGGTTGAAAGAGTGGTAACCGCCGATGCCTGCCAATGGGATGATTTCGAATTTACGTGGCTCACCCTTGTAACCCAAGAAGAGGTTTGTTGCATTGATAGTACCGATGAACTTACCGCTTGCACCACGAACCAAAGTCTTATGTGTAAAAGGCAGGTTGCGGTTACGAGCATAGAGGTCAGCCTCTACAGCAGCACCCCAAACTGGAGTAAACCACTTTCCGAGACGTACACCTACTGAAGGATTTACGTTCTTGAACCATGCATTGTGAGTAGTCTTTGTAGCAGCTCCTACGTTTACACCAAGATACCAATTGTCTAAGAACTTGCTCTCCTGTGTAGTCTGAGCAGATGCAGATACTGCCATTACGGCAGCAGCAAACATTAATACTAACTTTTTCATTTTCTCTCTAAAATTTGATTTTATATAAATTACTTAAAACTTCATTTTCAGGGTGCAAAATAATAAAAAAATTTATTAACTACCAAATTTTTGGCCATATTTTATGCTGTAAAACATAAAAAATGGAGAAAAAGAACATTTTAATATCCTATTTCTCCATTCTATTTTACTAAAAATAAATAATCTGAGCCATTATTGGTTCTATCCGTTTCTATCAGAAAACATCTTCTGAAGAAAGCTAAAGTTCGAAAACCTGAGCGCTTCTGCCTGCGATGGTTACCTGCTTGTTGCCCAAGCCAGAAACCGAGAGTTTCAGCGTGCGAGGCAAGGCATTCACCACTTTAAGCCAGGTTTTGCCCGATTTAGAATCCTTCACCACACTGGTGCCCACATATTTCTTCAGTGCATCCGGCAGACTGAGCACGGATGAGATGTAGAGGTCACCGGCATGCTGACCGAACATCTTCTGCATCTTGTAGCTCTCGCTCGCGCGTACATTATTATTATCAAAGTAAATCATGTCCGGCTGCCAGTTGCTGTATCCGTCCTTACACAAGAGAGGAGCATAGGATGTCATTTCTACCACATCGCCGTTGCGCTCCACATTGCAGAGGTGGATGCCCTCAGCCAGCGCATTGTCTACCGCATTGGCACCGCGAGATGCATATTCGCCCAGATAAACCTTAGGAGCCTTGCGGTCGTAATGATCGTAATAATCCTGATGGTTCAGGAACCAGCCCGGCTGCTCGTAATAATGCTCGTCTACGGCATCAATCCAGCGCTTGTTTTCGCGGGCAATCTTCCAACCCTCAATATAATCGGAAGACGGGAAGTGGAACGGACCTACGGTACCCACCACCTCTATCTGAGGATATTTCTGCTTCACTGCCTTGCAGATCATCAGATAGCGCTGCTCGAAATCGGTAGAGATGAGGTCTTCGTTGCCGATGCCTATCATCTTGAGGTTGAACGGAGCCGGATGACCCGCATCGGCTCTCATCTTAGCCCACTTAGAGGTGGCAGGGTCGCCATTCGCCCATTCTACCAGGTCTAGCACGTCCTGAATATACTGCGGCATCTCGCTCATCGGGATTCCGCCCTGCTGACCAGCCACTCCGCGCTCATCTGCCACAGAGTTCTGACAAGGAACACCTGCCGCCAATACAGGCAGCGGCTCGGCTCCCATATCCTCGCACCACTGGAAATACTCATAGAAACCCAGCTGGCGGGTCTGATGGTATCCCCAGATGTTGTAGGCTGGCTTGCGATCTTTCTGCGGACCCACGCTCTCCTTCCAGTGGTAAATGTTCTTGAGCCCCTGACCATGGAGCATGCAGCCGCCCGGGAAGCGCACGAAGCGAGGCTTCAGGTCGGCAATGGCTTCGGCAAGGTCTTTACGCAGTCCATGACCCTTGTAAGTATCTTGTGGCTTGAGACTTACCAAATCTACCGCCACTTTCTGCTCGCCCTTAGGCAAGATGGCGAACCGGATGTTCTTGCCCAGTTTGCCCTCCTTGGTGGTGGCTTCACTGGCGAGTTCGCCCTCATATTTATCGGTCACGATGAGCTGCGCCTTATATTCCTTCCAGTCTGCGCCCTGCACCTTGATCTTGGTCTGGCATCCAGGCAATCCCTCCTGGTTTACGAGCGCCAGGGTGAGGTCTTTCTTCTTGGCATCAATGCAGCGGGCGTGCAGGCTCACCTCGTAAATGGCTGGCTGATGCTTACCCTCCTTGCCCTCAACGGCAGCTCCGCGACGTATGGCGATGCCGTCCCAACCTATATTATAAATAGGTGTAGCGCCCAGAACGGCATAATGGGCATTGTTCTGGCTCACCCCGTTTTCGGTGGCGATGCCCTCTTTCTCTACCCCCACCCATGCCGTGGTGGCATTCCACTGGTGGCGGTGGTCTTCCTTGTTATACTCAAAGTCACCGTTCTGCAACATTTCTGCAGAGAGTCCTCCGTCGGCAGCGCGGCTGATGTCTTCGAAGAAGATACCCATCAGCTTGTTGGAGATGCGGTGGGATTTCTGTGGATTGATGCTGAGGTTGGCAGGGATTTCCGAATCTTTCGGCAGGTCGATGTGATTGTCCTTGGCATAAGCTGCGAGGTCGGCATCGGTCTTCGGTATCGGCTGGGCGTTGAGTTTTGCCTCTTCAGAGAGGGCGTGGAACCAGGAACGGATGTAGTTGAGATGTACGGCCGGCACCTCGAAATCGCAGCCCTGGAAGAGTTTTCCGCCTATGGTTGCGGTGTCGCGCTGCCAGAGTATCTCATCAGCTGAAGCCTCCAGAGTATCTTCCTTGAAGGTACGGAAATCGTTGCTTGCCTGTACGTATCGTTTGCCTTTGGATGTCTTGAGATAGATGTCGAAGTTGCCGTCATCCATCTGATAGGCAGCCACATCCTTCACGCCCTTTTCGCGGATGATGGGATAATCCTGCGGGCGCCAGGTGATGAGGTCTTCTGAATAGGCTACGGCAAACTGCGGTGCATGCTGGTTCACGCTCCAGAGTGCGCGCCATGTGCCGTCGTTGGCTTTTACCACGAAGGGGTTATACATCTTCTTTTCAGCTCCCCACGGACCGTAGTCGCTGGCGCAGAGCTGTCCTACATCCACCCAACGCTCATCGTCGGTGAAATAAGCCAGATGCAAGCCCTGGTTGGGTGCTGGCGAATAGATGAATATCTGGCAGATGGAGTCCTTGCCCTGTATGGTGTATGCAGGAGCATCCTTGTCTATTTGCATCTGCTGCCTGCTGACAGCCTGACTGGCACTGGCAGCTGCCACGAGCAGCGCTGATGTAAATATGTACTTTAGTTTTATCATGTTTCTATATTTTTAGATTAATATTGTTTGTTCATTTTACACTATTTCTCTCGGCTTGATAAAAAGGCAGAGTGCATCACTGCACCCTGCCCCACAAATTAGAGAGTTATAAAAAATCAAGTATGCAGTGACTTAAGCACTGCTTCTTTCTGAAATAATTATCTTCTTTCTAGCTGTAATATTCCTTCTTGCCGGCAGCCAGCGTATTCTTCATCAGTGAACAGATGGTCATCGGACCAACGCCTCCCGGAACAGGAGTGATGAAAGAGCACTTCTCTGCCACCTCGTCGAATTTCACATCACCGTTCAGTCGGAAACCACTTTTCTTCGTAGCATCAGGCACGCGGGTGGTACCCACATCAATGACTACGGCTCCCGGCTTCACCATATCGGCTGTCACGAAATCAGGACGGCCTATGGCTGCGATGATGATATCTGCCTCCTGACACTCTTTCTTCAAATTCTTGGAATGGGAGTGGCATACGGTGACGGTAGCATCGCCATACTGCTTCTGCATCATCAGCTGAGCCATTGGCTTGCCTACGATGTTGCTGCGGCCCAGAATGACGCATTTCTTGCCACTGGTTTCAATATTGTAATGCTGCAGCAGGGTGAGGATACCGAGCGGAGTGGCAGAGATGAAACAAGGCATGCCGAGCGACATTCTGCCCACGTTTACTGGGTGGAATCCGTCTACATCCTTGCGGTAATCTATTGCCATGGTTACCTTCTGCTCATCGATGTGCTTAGGCAGAGGAAGCTGAACGATGAATCCGTCAACATCATCATCCTGGTTCAGCTTGTCTACACACTGCAGGAGCTCTTCTTCGGTAACATCCTCCTCATAACGGATGAGGGTCGACTTGAATCCACACTTCTCGCAGGCCAGCACCTTGTTCTTCACATAGGTTTCGCTGCCTCCGTCGTGCCCTACGAGCACGGCTACCAGGTGTGGCTGCTTGCCACCGTCGGCAACAATCTGTGCCACCTCCTGGGCTATCTGTTCCTTGATGGCGGCTGCCGTCGCCTTTCCGTCGATTAACGTCATTCTTTCTTTAGTTTATAATTTATAATTTATAGTTTATAGGGCATTCTTGCTTTATGGGCATTCTTGCCTATCGCAAGTTTGCTATACGGCAAAGCCGCTATAAACTATTAACTGATTTACATTCCCGGCATCTTAGGCATGCCTGGCATACCCTTCATGCGGCTCATCATCTGCGCCATTTTGTTGCCGGTCATCATCTGCATCATCTTGCGGGTCTGGTCAAACTGCTTGATGAGTTTGTTCACCTCCTGAATGTTGGTGCCCGAACCCTTAGCGATGCGCTGGCGGCGTGATGTGTTGAGGATGGCTGGGTTGGTGCGCTCCTTAGGAGTCATACTCTGGATAATGGCCTCTACGCCCTTGAATGCATCCTCTGGGATATCTACGTCGCGGATGGCCTTGCCCACGCCCGGAATCATCGCTGCCAGATCCTTGATGTTACCCATCTTCTTAATCTGCTGGATCTGGTTGTAGAAATCGTTGAAGTCGAACTGGTTCTTTCTGATCTTCTTCTCCAGTTTCTTGGCCTCTTCCAGGTCGAACTGCTCCTGTGCGCGCTCTACGAGGGATACCACGTCACCCATGCCGAGGATTCGGTCTGCCATACGAGCTGGGTGGAACACGTCAATGGCGTCCATCTTCTCGCCGGTACCTATAAACTTGATTGGCTTGGTTACCACGGTACGGATACTGAGGGCAGCACCACCACGGGTATCACCATCGAGCTTGGTGAGAACAACGCCGTTGAAGTCGAGACGATCATTAAATTCCTTGGCTGTGTTTACGGCATCCTGACCGGTCATGGAGTCAACCACGAAAAGGGTTTCGTCTGGACGGAGATGATTCTTGAGATTGCTGATCTCGTTCATCATCTGCTCATCAATGGCGAGACGTCCGGCTGTATCGACGATTACCACATCGTTGCCGTTGGTCTTAGCCTGCTGGATAGCATGGTCGGCGATACTGAGCACATCCTTGTTCTCTGGCTCGCTGTATACCGGAACCCCCACCTGCTCACCCACTACATGGAGCTGCTGGATAGCTGCCGGACGGTAAACGTCGCAGGCCACGAGCAATGGCTTCTTGCCTTTCTTGGTCTTGAGCATGTTGGCAAGCTTGCCACTGAAGGTAGTCTTACCCGAACCCTGCAGACCGCTCATGAGGATGACGGCCGGATGACTTTCGAGCTTCAATGGGGCTTCTTCGCCGCCCATGAGTTCTTCCAGTTCATCGTGCACCAACTTGATCATCAACTGTCCCGGCTTTACGGCAGTAAGTACATTCATGCCGAGTGCTTTCTCCTTCACCTTGTTGGTGAATTCCTTAGCCACTTTATAGTTTACGTCGGCGTCGAGGAGTGCACGGCGCACATCCTTCATGGTTTCCGCCACGTTGATTTCTGTAATTTTTCCCTCGCCCTTCAAGATTTTGAACGAGCGTTCCAGTCTATCACTTAAATTTTCAAACATTTTTCTTTCTTTATATTTTTGGCTACAAAGATACGACTTTTTTTCGAGAAAGCCAACTTGTTTATGCTTTTTTTTATCCCGTCGGCTAAAATAGCTGTCGCTCTGCCTTTCCCGAGTTCATTTCTTCAGTTTTCTCTTGTGCTTATTTTTCAGGATTCTCCTTCTTTTTCGATTTTGATTCAGCATCAGAAGTTGCTTTTTTCTCTTCTGTAGCCATTTCAGAAGGAGGATCTTTCTTAAAAGCCGAGACATCATACGGATTAGTCAATTCATACTTTTTCCCCGTTGCTTTTTCATAAGCAGCTACCACAGGATCCTTATGTTCCATTTTTTCAAATACCTTTTTAGCCTGTTGCAGATGCTTCTTATCACGTTTACCCTGTTTATCCATCCAGCCGAAAGCATCAAAACCAATGCCAGCAGATGAAGTTGGTAAAGAGTTTATCTTCTCCTGAATATCCTCTTCCATGTTTTTGATGCCTTCCTGATTCTTGCCCCAAACTGTCACTTCGCCTAATTGTTTGGCATCCGGCAAGAGAAACAGAGTATCCGGCAGTTCCTTGTACCGGATAGTTGCCTTCATAAAACCAGGTTTCGATACGGTTGCTGAATCAAACTGATAGCGCATCGTCCAATAGCCCCGATAATCTGTTCTTGCCCAATGATTGTTATTGGTATGAATAAGTGCTTCACGAATAGGCACATGATTTTCTGCCGATGCGATGACACACGTTTTCTGCGCATAGGCTACCTGCCCTAACATGGCAAGCAATACTGTTAAAATCAATATGATACGCTTCATGCTTTTTCTCTGATTTATATCTTTTCTTTGTACCAGACAAATTACTTCTTCTTATTAATATGAATCTGATACAAAAGTAATGATTAAATCTGATACTTCATTAAATTCCCCAAGAAGTTTAAGTTCATTTAAAGAGTAATGTAAAAAAATTAAGCGTCTATAACAGTTGGTCTATTTATATAGTATCATTCAAAGGTATATAGTATCATTCAAAGGAAAGATATGGTGTTTTCAACACTAAGAAATATTTTTATAAGTAAAAGCATATAGCCTTTAGAGTTCTTGCATATAGTCTTTTTAGTCAAAACACATAGTTTCCCAAGTCAAAACACATAGCTTCCCAGATATTACCACTAGGCTCAGCAGCTCTGCCGAGCCTAGTCAGCAGGTCTGCCGACTGCAGTCAGCACATCTGCCGAGCCTAGTGACAAATCCCAGTAAAAGCAATTCCGTTACTGCAGAAATAATTCACTTAATTCTATTGAGTTCATTTCATTATTCTACTATTCCACGTTGCTCGATTCTCTTAGCCTCTTCAAGAAGCTTGATGGCATCTACATACTGAGCGATGCCCTGAGCCACCTCCTTGGCAGCCTTCATTGCCAGGACTACAGTCTGCGGACGGTGTACCACATCACCTCCGGCAAACACACCGCGACGGGTGGTCATACCGAACGGACGTTCAACAACTTTTACATATCCCTTCTCATCCACCTCGATTCCAGCAGTGGTAGAAACGATACGGTTGGCAGGTCTTGAACCGATGGCGAGATAGATTCTGTCGAATTTTTCTACCCTTTCACCCTCAGGAGTGTTCAGCACACAGCTTCCCAGACGGCCGTTTTTGCCCTTCAGAAAGGCCTCGACGGTAGTTTTCCACTCAAATTTCACGCCTTCCTTCACAGCATCTTCATATTCGCTCTGGATGGCAGGCATCTCTTCCTGGGTTTTACGGTACAGCACGGTAACGTCGGCACCCAGTCGGATAGCGGTACGGGCAGCATCCATGGCCACGTTTCCGCCGCCAATGACACCCACCTTCTCGCCGTCGCGCAGCGGAACCATGTCGCGGGTCAAAGCGCCTTCGTTATAGGCATTCACGTTATGCAGAAAGTATGTACTCTGGCTCACACCGTGGAGCTTTGAGCCCGGTGTAGAGTCCATGTTCTGAGGCACGCTGGTACCTGTGCCCATAAAGATGGCGTCGTAGCCTGCACGGAACAGACTGTCGATGGTTACATTATTCTCGCCCACCATGCAGTTGGTGATAAACTGCACGCCGAGGGCAGCAATCTTAGCCACCTCATCGCGTACTACCGACTTAGGCAAGCGATACTCAGGAATACCGTACATCAACACGCCTCCCGGCTCAGCCTGGCCCTCGAAAATGGTGACGTTGAACCCCTGACGCGCCAGATCGCCGGCTACGGTCAAACCCGCTGGACCCGAACCGATGACAGCCACACGGCCACGTGTTTTCTGTGGCAACATCTCACGCGAAAGGTTCATCTTGGTATCAAAATCGGCAATAAACTGCTCCAGTTTGCCGATCTGTACCGGTTTTCCTTTCTTTCCGAGCACGCAGTTGCCCTGACACTGTTTCTCATGAGGGCATACACGGCCACAGATGGCCGGCAGGTTGCTCTTGGCATTGATGATGCTCATCGCCGCACCCATGTTACCCATAGAGAGTTCGTGTACGAAATCAGGAATGTCGTTACCAATCGGGCATCCCTTCTTGCACTGCGGAATCTTGCAGTGGAGGCAGCGTTTAGCCTCCTCAATGGCCTCGCGGGTAGAAAAACCCTCGTTCACTACCTGGAAGGCAGCAGCATCCGCCTGCTGTTCTGTTGTATCAGCCTGCTTAGCATCATCATTCTGCTTAGCTGCTGTTTCTGTTGTATTCTGCTCAGGGACCTGCGCCTCAGCAGCATTCTTCATATTCTTTGTTTCTTTCTGTTCGCTCATAATAGAACTGCTCTCTTTTTACTGATTCTACAATCTGTTTATTGATTCTACAATCTTTTTTACTGATTCTACAATCTATCCTTTGATTTGTGGGTGCAAAGGTACAAATAATATTTCAGAAATCGCCCCTATCTCCTTACATATTTTCATTTTGCCCCCTTTTTTCCTTATTATCCACCTGCTGGCGCCTTACCGGGGACGCACACCTGCCTAATCACTAATCTTTAATCATTAATCACTAACCGCGGGTGGTCATTAAGGTCATTGGTCATTAAGGTCATTAAGCTTTTCCGCTTCCGGCAACACATAAAAAAAGACCCTACATTCACATGCAAGGCCTTTAAACAACTTAAATGTTCTGCATTCACATGCAAAACACCAACAACTGGAGGGGGAACATAATAATAAGGGCTCCCCCATTAAATCAACATTTTTATTTTTCTTTAATCTCAATATCTTCCTTCACATGATTACGTATCTTGGTAAGGAAGAGTTTCATACGCTTCGCATCCTTGTGGTCGATGATGTCGATGAGCTCAGCAAGCTCCTCTCTGATCTGCGCCACCTGGCCCGATGTGTATGGGTTGAAGAGGATTTCCTGCAGCAGGTAATCATCTTCGTTGAGCACGCCCTTGGCTATCTGCATGTGGCGCTTGAAGGTGGTGCCCGGAGCATCCTGGTGCTTCATCACTGCTGCAAAGGCAAAGGTGCTCACGAAAGGAATACTCAGCGAGTAGGCCACCGTCTGGTCGTGCTCATCAAATGTATACTCATGCAGACTCAACCCCAACTTCTGGTAGAGGTCCTTGAAGAATATCTTGCCCATGTAGTCACCCTCCTTGATGATGACTGCATTCTCCTCTGAAAGCTGGTTCAGATTGGCAAAGGTCGGGCCGAACATAGGGTGCGTGCTCACGAAGCGGAAACCGCTCTTCTCGTAAAAATCCTGCAGTCCGGTCTTTACCGAAGCTATGTCGCTGATAATGCAGTCGTGAGAGAGATGTGGCAACACCTCTTCGAAGGCTGGCAGCGTATATTTTACCGTCACCGCATTGATAACCAGTTCGGGGCGGAACATCTCTATTTCTTCCATCTTGGTGAAGCGGTAACAGTTGTAGGTGAAGCGCAGTCGCTTGGCATCCTTCTCGTAAACCGCCACCTCGTGGTCGAAACTGAGCAGGTCGATGAAGAAACTTCCCATCTTACCTGCTCCCATAATTAATATTCTCATAGCCAGTATCCTTTACTTCTGGTTTAGGATTTCCAACTGCTGGCGGACACTCTCCTCATGGATGTGCTCGAAAATCTGAGCGGCAAACTCAGGGCTCATGCCGCAGAGGGCTGCCTGGGCTCCACGCTTGTCGAGAATCTCGTTGTAACGGCTGGTCTGAACGATGGTCATGTTGTGCTCCTTCTTGTAGGTACCAATCTCGCGACAAACGCGCATACGCTTAGCCAGGAGATCCATCAGCTGGTTGTCGCACTCGTCAATCTGACCGCGCAGCTGGTGCAGACCCTCTGTAGAATAATGCTCATCGCGCACTACGAGGAGGCTGAGGATGTAATCCAGCACCTCTGGGGTAACCTGCTGCTTGGCATCGCTCCATGCATCGTCTGGGCTGCAGTGGCTCTCAACGATGAGTCCGTCGAAACCTAAGTCCATTGCCTGCTGGCAGAGAGGGGCGATGAGGTCGCGTCGGCCGCCGATGTGGCTAGGGTCGCAGATGATTGGCAACTGTGGTATGCGGCGGTGTAACTCAATAGGAATCTGCCACATAGGGAGGTTGCGGTAAATCTTCTTGTCGAAGCTTGAGAATCCGCGGTGGATGGCACCGAGCTTCTTGATGCCTGCCTGGTTGATGCGCTGCAGGGCACCGATCCAGAGCTCGAGGTCTGGGTTTACCGGGTTCTTAACGAGCACAGGCACGTCTACGCCCTGAAGACTGTCAGCAAGTGCCTGCATGGCGAATGGGTTGGCAGAAGTACGTGCGCCGACCCAGAGAATGTCGATTCCATATTTCAGTGCGAGCTCTACATGCTCTGGGGTAGCCACCTCAGTAGCTGTCAGCATGCCTGTTTCTTCCTTCACCTGCTTCATCCAAGGCAAGGCTGTTTCACCGTTACCCTCGAAGCCTCCCGGTTTGGTGCGTGGCTTCCACACACCTGCGCGGAACATGTGGCAACCTTTGGCAGCCAACTGCTTAGCGGTAGTCATAACCTGCTCTTCTGTCTCTGCCGAGCAAGGGCCGGCAATGACGCAAGGGCGTTCCTGATCACTAGGAAAATTCAATGGTTCTAATTCTAATTCCATAGTCGTATATTATTATTTTTTACTTTTTTACTTTTCAAAAACCTTCTTGATTCGCTCCAGGGCCTCTTTCATCTTCTCATCCTTGGCACAGAGGCTGATACGGATGTAACGCTTGCCGTTGGTTCCGAAGATGAAGCCTGGGGTGAGGAAGACGCGAGCCTCATGCAGAATCTTCTCTGTCAGGTCTTCTACATCAGCATATTTCTCAGGTATCTTGCCCCAAAGGAACATGCCTACCTGGTTAGGGTCAAACTGGCAGTCGAGCACCTTCATGATCTCCTCAGCAATGTCGCGGCGGCGGCGGTAGTTCTGGATGTTGTTCTCGCGGTGCCATTCATCCGTGTTGTTCAGCATCGCTTCGGCAGCTGCCAGCTGTATGCCTCGGAAACTTCCGTTGTCGATGTTACTCTTCACCTTCAGAATCCATGAGATGAAAGTCTTGTTGCTCGAAATCATCGCCACACGCCAGCCTGGCATGTTGTGGCTCTTGCTCAGAGAATTGAACTCGATGCAGCAGTCCTTAGCTCCCGGCACCTGCATGATGCTCATTGGGTGCTCGTTGAGGATGAGCGAATATGGGTTGTCGTTCACCACCACGATGTTGTGCTTCTGGGCGAATGCCACCAGCTTTTCGTAGGTTTCGCGCTTCGCCACACCGCCTGTCGGCATGTTAGGATAGTTGGTCCACATCAGTTTTACGTGGCTCAGGTCCATCTTCTCCAGGGCGTCGAAATCGGGCTGCCATCCGTTATCCTCTCTCAGATCGTAGTAGGTAATCTTGGTACCCAGAATCTTGTTGATGGCGGTGTAGGTAGGGTATCCCGGGTTCGGGATGAGCACCTCGTCGCCAGGGTTGCAGAAGGCGAGCGTTACGTGCAGGATGCCTTCCTTGCTACCTATGAGGGGCTGGATTTCTGTAGCCCAGTCGAGGTCTACATCATACCAGCGCTTATAGAAACCAGCCATTGCTTTGCGCAACTCTGGTATGCCCACCGTAGGCTGATATCCGTGTGCGTTGGGATTGTTGGCTACCTCGCAGAGCTTGTCAATGGTCTGCTTAGAAGGCGGCATGTCTGGACTTCCGATGGCCAGACTGATGATGTCTTTGCCCTCGGCATTAAGCTTAGCCACTTCCTTCAGTTTTCGGCTGAAGTAGTATTCCTGTATTTCCGTTACTCTATTGGCTGGTTGTATCATAATTCTTATTTTTAACTATTAACTGTTAACTATCAACTATTCCTTCTCCTCATATTCTCCCAACACCTTTATTTTCTTCACGAGCGGCGTAATGGCGTCGATGCTCTGGCGGTATCGGGTCAGGTTGTCGAAGGTGAGGTCTACGTAGAAGAGGTATTCCCACTCATGTCCGATGTTTGGCAGCGACTGAATCTTGGTGAGATTGATGTCGTAGAAACTCAGGATGGTGAGCACCTTGGAGAGCGATCCCTTATCGTGAGCCAGACTGAAGACGATGCTCGCCTTGTTGGCCTTTTCGATGGGACGGAGCAGGGCTGCCTTCTGGGGATTGCAGACCACGAGAAACCGGGTGTAGTTGTGCGGATTGTCGTGGATGTCTTCCTGCAGCACCTTCATGCCGTACATGTGGGCAGCGTAAGAAGAGCAGATGGCTGCCCATCCCCTTACCTTGTGCTGGGCGATGTAGGCTGCCGAGCCTGCGGTATCTTCTGCCTCCACCGCCTTGAGGTCGGGATGGTTGGCTAGGAACTTGCCGCACTGCATGAGGGCTACCGGATGGGAGTGAACCTCCTGCAGGGTGCTCCAGTCGTCTTCTGGCAGACAGCAGATGCTGTGCTCTATATGGAGCTTGTGTTCGCCTACCACGGTGGTTCCGCTCTGCCGGAGCAGTTCGTAATTGTGGAGCAGGCTGCCCGCAATGGTGTTTTCAATGGCGCAGATGCCTACTACAGTAGGGTCGCGCTTGATGTTTTCGAACACCTCTTCGAAGGTAGCACAACAGATGATTTCAATCTGTTCGCCCTCGAAATACTGGTGGGCGGTAATGTCGTGGAAAGATCCCAGCTCTCCTTGAATTGCTATTCTCTTCATGTTTCTTTTATCTTGTCTAATGTTACGAAAAACGGTCCTACTCAATAAGAGCGGGACCGTTTCGATGATTTCAAGAATCTAATATCCTAAGTTGAAATTTACACGCAACTTCCCGCTTTACAATTATTTGCAAAGTAAAAGTAATAGCTAAAAAAGAATGCGTTAAACTTCTTCATTGTCTTTACATTTTATATGTTACTCACTTTTGTTCTTTCCGAGCCCGTTTCTCCTTTATTATATAAGGAGCAGGTAGTGCTCAGATTTCGAGTCTCGACTTGCAAAAATCTCAACTCGACTGCAAAAGTAACATTTTTCTTTGATATTGCCAAACAATTTGATATATTTTTCTTCATTTTCCTTATATTTTATGCTAAAAAACATATTTTCGCCCAATTTTTATCATCAGGATACGGAAAAATGCAGAAAAATGTACTCAAAAGCTAGGCGCTAGGGAGAGACGCAACGCCGGAATCCGTGAGGCAAGCCCCTTCCTTTATCTGCAATGTTCTCTGCCTTCAGCCTTGAATTCTCCTGTCAGCTCCCCTACTTTCTCCGGGTTCAGCTCCAGGTAGCGCTTCATGTCCTTTCCGGCACCATCCTTGTCGCCCATCTGCATCAGCAGATTGCCGCGCTTCAGGAGGTTCTCGCTCAGAGAGGCTTTTACAGACGAGTGTTCCGCAGAATCCTTCTGTTCTGCCAATTCTTTCTCCTGCTCTACAATCTGCTGCGTCAGCGTAGCAAGCAACAGAACAGGGTTTATCTGGTTCAAATCCATAACCTTATATTTTTACGAAAAGTTATTCTATTGTATATCAATGAGTTAACACACTTGACGCCCTAAAACAGGGCGTCAAAGTATGAGCCACACCTTATTAAATAAGGTGTCATTTACTTGATGGCCCCGATAATCTCAGTCACACTCTTGCATCCGTGAGCATCAAGCCACTCATTGATTCCATCCTTCACCTTCTTCGTAACCGCAGGATCTATGAAGTTGGCTGTACCAATCTCAATGGCTGTAGCACCGCACATCAGGAACTCAATGGCATCCTTGGCAGAAGAAATGCCACCCAGACCAACAACCGGAATGTTTACGGCATGAGCCACATCCCAAACCATGCGCAGGGCAACAGGCTTAACGCAAGGACCGCTCAAACCACCCGTACGGATGCTCAAGAGAGGCTGGCGCTTCTCAATATCCACCGCCATACCCATCAGCGTGTTGATGAGCGAAACAGAATCGGCACCCTCAGCTTCCACGGCACGGGCGATGTCGGCAATGCTGGTAACATTAGGCGAAAGCTTCACGATGAGGGTCTTCTTATAAACCTTTCTCACCGCCTTCACCACGCTGGCTGCCCCCTCGCAGGTTACACCGAAGGCCATACCGCCATCCTTCACGTTAGGACAGGAGATATTCAGCTCTATAGCCGGAATCTTATCCAGCTCGTTGATGCGCGCCGCACACTCGGCATAACTCTCAGGCGAATGTCCGCTCACGTTGACAATCATATTGGTATCAATGTCCTTGATCTGAGGATAAATGTGAGAGCAGAAATACTCCACACCCTTGTTCTGCAAACCTACGCAGTTGAGCATGCCCTGAGGCGTTTCAGCCATACGCGGATAGTCGTTTCCCTCGCGCGGTTCCAGGGTAGTGCCCTTCACGATAATACCGCCAATCTCCTCCAGAGGAACGAAATCGGCAAATTCCAATCCGTAGCCGAAAGTACCCGATGCAGTCATCACAGGGTTCTTCAACTCCAAATCCTTTATCTTTACACTTAAATCAGCCATAATCTTCTGTTTTTACTTAAAAATGTTTTACAAACAAAGACAAGAGAATTCTTCGTTCTTCACTCTTCGTTCTTCGTTTCCAACGAATTCTTCACTCTTCGCTTCCAAACGAATTCTTCACTCTTCGTTCTTCACTCTTCACTTAAATTTCCCAAGTAAGTTTCTTGATGTTGATGACAGGTCCATCCTTGCAGACGCACTGGTTACCCTCGGTAGTTTTCTCTACGCAGCAGAGGCAGGCACCCACACCGCACGCCATCTTGTTCTCGAGAGAAACCTCACACTCCACGCCAGCCTTCTTGGCAAAGCGAGCCACGCTCACCATCATCGGCTTAGGACCGCAGGTAGAAATCATGTCAAACTTCTCATTCTCCAAAACAGAGTGGTTGGTAACGAAACCTACCTCGCCAGCCGAGCCATCCTCGGTAGTGATGCACACCTTACCAATCTTGGCAAACTCATCCAGTTCGAGCAGATCCGTAGCCTTGCGTGCACCCAGCAGGAAGGTAACTTCAGCCCCGAAATCCTTGATGAGTTTTCCGAAATAGAGGAGCGGAGCCACACCTACACCACCACCTACGAGCAGATATTTCTGGCTCTTCACGGTAGGCATGGTGAAGCCGTTGCCGAGAGGCAGCATACAGTTGAGCACGTCGCCCTCCTTGAGCTGTCCGAGCTGACGGGTACCGTCGCCCACCATTGCTACGAGCAGCCAGAGCTGATTATTTTCACGATCCACGAAATTGATGGAGATAGGACGGCGAAGCATGGTAGTAGGCGAATGGTCTACTCTTACTTCTACGAATTGGCCAGGCAAGATTTCAGGCAAAGGTTTCTCATCGGTAAGCTTAATCAAAACGTGCTTATCGCTAAGCGCCTCTACAGAAACCACCTTGAGGTCGAGAACATATTTTTTCATCTTATTGCTAATTTTTAATATGCTTATTATATAATGTACGTATATTATAAAATAGGTACGCGTAGCTTCCGGTTACGCCCACCTACGTTTCTACGATGCAAAGGTACATCAAAAATCCGAATTGACGAAAAGAAAAGAGATATTTTTTCTTTATCGCCGCTCCTATGTGTTTGTTTTAGGGTTCTCCAATCCCTACTTTATTTCTTAGGAACGAAGGTTTCCCAGGTCTGATCATCGTAGAAAATACGGATTTCGGTAATCTTTCTTTGCGGTTTGTCTACATATTTTACCGCCGCTTGGGCGATATTTTTAGGTGTACGATTTACACCCTGCATTTGAGGCTGGTCAAAGAGCGAGGGAGAAGTAGGGGAGGCTGTGGCTCCTTCGGCTCCAAAATCGAGCATAGGCTCGGCAGAGGCGGCTCCAGAAGGCTGACTGCCCTGCTTCATCCCCTCAGCACCACCGGCTGCTCCATCCGTAATGCTCTGATACATGTCTGCAGCACCCTCTTCGCTGCCACCCTGGGAAGCCTGGTTCTGATACATAGGAGGAGTACCGTAGAGTACCCAATAAACGTTTACCTGGGGAAAACTCTTATGGATGCCATCCACAATGCTAAGCGATGGATTAGTCTTCCCGTTGAAAATATTGCTCAGCGTAGCGGTCGAGATTCCGATCATCTGAGCGAAGTTTTGCTGAGTGAGGTGCTGGTCCTCCATCAGCTGTCTGATTCTATCTTTCATGCTCTAAAATTTTTAGCGTTCATTTTTCTACTGATACGATGTTTTATTTCCGAACAAGCCACTTTTGGACCCTTTTTCGGTTGATTTTACAAAGATAAAGCAAAAATTTAGAATAACCAAACATTTCTGAATAAATTTAGATTTTTAAACTTTAGGTTTCTGTTTATAAATTTGAATTCTACTCACTCCTGTGTTCGGTTTTTAGGTTTAGTTTTATAAATATAAACCTATCAATCAAAATATATGACGAATCTTTTCTTTATAAATTTAGGCTAAATCACTGGTTATTCATACCATAAACCACCTAAATAAAGGCATATAGAGCGATTTATGCAATATTTACCCCACACCTATGTAAAAATCTATGGTTTATAGAACAACTAAAGCACATAACTAACTGAGTTTCCGCTACTTATAAATTCAAAATATAGCATGAATATTTATTCATTCATAACCATAAACACCCTGTTTTATCTTTATTTTTATAAATATAAAATATGAATTCGGGTATTTAGTTTTCTTGCATTTACGTTTATAAATCAAAATCACCCGTTTCGATTTATGAATTTAAAAATATAAACTTAGAAAACATAAACCTTAACAAATGCAAACGACCGATTTCAGGCAACAGGAAATGGCAAATTTTTCCATTTCTAGCGTATTCCAGCCCATCGGCAAGGAAACGGGCAAATTCGCGAGTAATGAAGAGGGTTAATTTATGTAAGTTACTGATAACCAATAAAGTTAAGTCTATTTTCAGGCGAAACAGAAAAATGGGCATCTAGCTCGAAAAATCGCTTAAATCCCCCATTTTTGCCCAAAAATCGCCCAAAATGAGCCCAGATAAACGCTCCAAAAAGAGCTGAAAATCCCCTATTTGGGGCAAATTTATAATGCTAAACGCTAGTTGGCTGCTTTCTGGAAACAGGCGGCAAAGAAGGCCGAAAACAAAAACGAGCTCCTGCCGAGAGAAAACTCTCAGCAGGAGCTCGCCTACTCTCCCCCACCTCGCTCTTCAGCATCAGTGAAGGATAAAAAAGATGAGTTCTTTCATCAGTTCACCCACCGGAGTGGATGGATTATCCAGTCCTTTTATCTTCGCATCCACCTCCTTAAACTTCTCAATAATCGCCATCACTTTCACGCCCGTATAGTTCCTCATTCCTGTAATATATTCGCGCGCCGCCCAAGCTCCGCGCAAATCCAGGAATTTTGCGAGCTCATTTTCGTTCTGCCTGTTGGGTGCATAATAAGCAATCATCAGGTTTTGGAAATAAGTAAAGAGCATCGGGAGAAGCGTGAAGAGAGAACCACTCTTCGGATTGCTGTCAAAATAATTTATTATCTGATTTGCCTTGAACACATCGCGGCTGACGATGGCACTTCTCAGCTCGAAGGCATTGAAGTCTTTGCTCACCCCTATTTCTCGCTCCACAATCTCCGGAGTAACACGCCGGTCGTTCTCAGGAAGAGAAATGAGCAGTTTGTCGAGCTCGGAAGTGAGTCGGTGCAAATCTGCTCCCACATGATCTGCCACCATCTGGGTAGCCTTGGGTTCTATGGTTGCCTTGCGGGTCTTGAGATATGTCTCGATGAAGCCCGGCAGATTTCGGTCGTAGAGCTTCTTGCTTTCAAAAACCACACCCGCCTTGGCAGCGAGGGCAGAAAACTTTTTACGACTGTCGAGCTTGCCGTTTTTATGACAGAAAACAAGGATGGTTGTTTTTACCGGATTTTCGAGGTACTTCTCGAGCGCTTCCAAATTCCGCAAATTCTGAGCCTCTTTCACAACCACCACTCTATACTCCGCCATCATCGGGTAGCCCTTGCACAAATCTGCCACTTGCGCCCCCGTAACATCAGCTCCGAAAACCACCGTCTGATTGAAGTCACGCTCCTCGGGCTGGAGCACATTTTCTGAAATGTAGTCGCAGATCTTATCTATATAAAAAGGTTCCTCGCCCATCAGAACATAGACGGGAGAATACTTCCGAGCCTTCAAATCTTTCATGATTGACTCGTAACTTATTGCACTTTTCTTTTCTACCATTGGATTATTTTTTGTAACTTTGCACCCAGCAAACTCCGGGGGTGCGGACAAGCATTTGCTCCGCCTCCAGGTTCGCAGTTTTCTGAGGTGCAGTTTTCAGCTGCACTTCGACTGCAAAGTTACAAAAAATAAATTGAACTGCCTATATAAAAGAGGTAGTTTTTGAAAATGAGGTATGGTTAAAAGAAGAAAAGAAACCATATCGAAAACAGAAAAGAAAGAAATATAACCATATATATAATAAGGTACAGAAAAATGATTCGCTTAAATTTGCCATCTTTCGACATCAAGGTTTCGGGCTCAAAACAGCATCCCCAGATACTGGATGTGCTGCGCCGGAAGTTCATCACGCTCACTCCCGAAGAGTGGGTGCGCCAGCATTTCGTTCATTTTCTCATCGAGCACAAGGGGTATCCTGCCTCTCTGCTCGCCAACGAAATCCAGCTGAAATGTGGCGACAAGGTGCTGCGCGCCGACAGTGTGCTCTACTCCCGTGAGCTGCAGCCCCGCATGATCATCGAGTACAAAGCCCCTCACATCCCCATCACACAGAAAGTGTTCGACCAGATTTCGGTCTACAATCTCCTGCTCCATGTCGACTTCCTGGTGGTGAGCAACGGGCTGGAGCATTACATCTGCAAGATGGATTATGAAAGTAAAAAATATGTATTTTTAGAGACTATTCCCGATTATTCCGATTTATTGACATTATGAGAGCATCGGGGCCAGTCCGGAAGTTTTTAAACAGAGTTTCCCCAGCCTTCAAAATTTGCGAATTTCCGCCCAACCGGCCATCCGTTTTAGAATTCGCGAATTTTGGAGGCCTTTTTCTGCCTCCTTTTCCTCTCCCTTTTTGAGTACTCCTTTTCCTCCCCCTTTTTGAGCACTCCTTTTCTACTCCCTTTTTGAGCACTCCTTTTCCTCCCATCCCCTTTCTCGCGTTATTTTTTAATAAAAAACCCATTTTCATTTTGTAGTCTCCTCCTTTTGCATTATCTTTGCATCTAATATATATATATTAAGGTATAGACTGCCTAAAAGAACAGAAAGAAATGGAGAATAAAAAGATAAAAATCGCCGTAGCCGGAACAGGATATGTAGGCCTGAGCATCGCTACCCTGCTGAGCCAGCATCATGAGGTGGTGGCCGTAGACGTGATACCCGAAAAGGTAGAGCTCATCAACTCGCGCCGCTCGCCTATCCAGGACGAATACATAGAGAAATATCTGGCTGAAAAGGAACTCAACCTCAAAGCCACAACCGATGGAGAAGAAGCCTATAAGGATGCCGACTTCGTAGTGATTGCCACACCAACCAACTATGATCCGGTGAAAAACTACTTCGATACCTCGCACGTAGAAGAAGTCATCCGCCTGGTAATGCAGGTGAATCCCGATGCCATCATGGTCATCAAGAGCACCATCCCGGTAGGCTACACCGAAAGCATCCGCCAGAAGACGGGCAGCAAGAACATCATCTTCGCTCCTGAATTCCTGCGCGAGAGCAAGGCACTCTACGACAACCTCTACCCGAGCCGCATCATCGTGGGCAGACCGAATGATGACGAGCGACTGGACCAGGCAGCCCACACCTTTGCAGAACTGCTGAAAGAGGGAGCCATCAAGCAAGACATAGAAACCCTGTTCATGGGACTTACCGAGGCAGAGGCGGTGAAACTCTTCGCCAACACCTACCTCGCCCTGCGCGTGAGCTACTTCAACGAGCTGGATACCTACGCCGAAATGAAGGGCCTCGACACCAAGGCGATTATCGACGGAGTGGGTCTGGACCCTCGCATCGGCACCTTCTACAACAACCCTTCCTTCGGATACGGCGGCTACTGTCTGCCGAAAGATACCAAGCAGCTGCTCGCCAACTATGCCGATGTGCCTGAGAACCTGATTCAGGCGATTGTGGAGAGCAACCGCACCCGCAAGGATTTCATCGCCGACCGCGTGCTGAACATGGCTGGCTACTACGATTATGCCAACCAGAACAACTTCAGCGAGGAGGAAGAGAAGCCTTGCACCATCGGCGTATACCGCCTCACGATGAAGAGCAACAGCGACAACTTCCGCCAGAGCAGCATACAGGGTGTGATGAAGCGCATCAAGGCAAAGGGCGCACAGGTTATCATCTACGAACCTACGCTGAAAGACGGAACCACCTTCTTCGGAAGCCGCATCGTAAACAACCTGGATGCCTTCAAGCAGCAGAGTCAGGCCATCATCGCCAACCGGTATGACAAATGCCTGGATGATGTGGAAGAGAAGGTTTACACCCGCGATATTTTCAGAAGAGACTGATCTGAACTGAAAGTTAATAGTTAAAAGTTAACAGTTAAAAGCGGAAGACGGAATATAGGAAACAATAATATTTATAATAAAGAGAAAAATAAGAAATGGCAAAATTAGTAATCAATTCCTATGAGGAATTTGCATCTCACCTCGGTGAGAAGTTAGGAGAATCAGACTGGTTGCAGATTGACCAGGACCGTATCAACAAGTTCGCAGACGCTACACTCGACCCACAGTGGATCCACGTAGACGTAGAGCGCGCCAAGGTAGAGAGCCCTTACCACAGCACCATTGCTCACGGTTACCTCACCCTCTCAGTACTCCCATACCTCTGGCAGCAGATTATCGAGGTAAACAACCTCAAGATGCTCGTAAACTACGGCATGGACAAGATGAAGTTCGGTCAGCCAGTCATCACCGGTTCACGCGTGCGCCTGGTAGCCACTCTCCACGACATCCAGAACATCCGTGGCATCTGCAAGACCAGCATCAAGTTTGACATCGAAATAGAAGGTCAGCGCAAGCCAGCCCTCTCAGGCATCGCTTCTTTCCTCTACTATTTCAACAACTAAAAGATGGCAGCAGGTAAATGGATTGGTGGTGTGCTCGGTTTCATCACAGCCGGTCCGCTGGGAGCCCTGGCAGGCTATGCCCTCGGTTCCCTCTTTGAGCACGGACTGGATGCGGTAAACCGCGACGGCGACCACCATTACAACAACGCCTACGATGCCTACAGCGGCCAGCAGCACAACGGCCGTCAGGGCTTCGGCAACCAGGGCTACAGCCGCCAGCAGAGCTATGAAGGAGAGCGAAACTCCTTCATGTTTTCGCTGCTGGTGCTCAGCTCCTACATCATCAATGCAGATGGCAAGATCATGCATTCCGAGATGGAGCTGGTGCGCCGCTTCCTGCGTCAGAATTTCGGCGAGGCAGCCAAGCAGCAGGGCGAGGAAATCCTCCTCAAACTCTTCGAACAGCAGAAACAGATGGGCATGCAGCAGTACCGTTCGGTGATACAGGACAGCTGTCATCAGATACGTGCCAACATGATGTATGAGCAGCGCCTGCAGTTGCTCAATTTCCTCGTCATGATAGCCCAGGCCGATGGAGTTGTGAATTCTCAGGAGATTCAGGCACTCAAGGAGATGGCCATCCACATGGGTCTTTCTGCCGAGGATGTAGACCAGATGCTGAACCTGGAGAGCGGGGCTTCTTCAGCAGGCAGCCTGGATGATGCCTACCGTGTTCTGGGTATCAGTCCGGATGCATCAAACGATGAGGTGAAGGCCGCTTACCGCAAGATGGCGCTCAAGCATCATCCTGACAAGGTAGCAGCCCTAGGCGAAGATGTGCGCCGTGCAGCCGAGAAGAAATTCCAGGAAATCAACGACGCCAAAGACCGCATTTACAAGGCTAGAGGACTCTAACTGAACTTTCGCATGTGGTTCAAGTACGGGCTGAAGGCCCAAAAGCTCCTAGCCCAGGGCATCGCCCTGGGTATGATGGCAATCAGCAAGACGCCCTGTAAGGGCAAAAGCTTTATGTTTTGTCTGGAGTTTTAAAGCTTTTGCCCTTACAGGGCGACGGGTTTGCGTTCATTATTACCCAGGGCGATGCCCTGGGCTAGGAGCTTCTGCCCTTTCAGGGCGTATTGGGTAATTTAAACCGTACAGGTCGAAAAAAATAAAGGCTCGCCAAGCAATTTTGGCGAGCCTTCATTGTATCTTTTAATCTTCACCCTCAGTCTTTCTTCTGCGGATAGCGCGCTTGCGCTTTGGCTTCTCCTCTGTCTTAGGAGACTCAATCTTAACACCAGCCAATTCTGGGTCGATGAGGATACGGCCGCAATACTCACAAGGGATAATCTTCTTGTGCATCTTGATATCGAGCTGGCGCTGAGGTGGAATCTTGTTGAAGCAACCGCCACATGCATCACGCTGCACGTAAACGATACCCAAACCGTTGCGGGCACCATTACGGATGCGCTTGAAGCTCTGGAGCAAACGTGGCTCAATCTTCTTCTCGAGTTCGAATGCCTTCTCCTTCAAATTCTCCTCTTCCTCACGGGTTTCAGCCATGATTGACTCGAGCTCAGAACGCTTCATTACCAAGCCCTTCTCGCGGTCAGCCTTCTGGTCCTCAGCCTTGTGAAGGTCGTACAGGCGCTCGTTGATTGTCTGCTGCGCCTCGCGGATCTTCTTGCTGCAAAGTTCGATTTCCAGCTCCTGGAACTCGATTTCCTTGCTCAAAGTATCATACTCGCGGTTGTTGCTAACCATTTCGAGCTGCTTCTTATAACGCTCCACGCTAGCCTGAGCCTCCTCAATCTCGTGCTGCTTCTGATCAATGGCGCGGTCAAACTGCTCAATATCGGTCTGGATTTTCTCGATACGGGTGGTAAGACCAGCAATATCGTCTTCCAAATCCTGAACTTCGAGAGGCAACTCACCTCTCAACGCACGCTTTTCATCAATTGCAGACAAGGTGGTCTGAAGCTGATAGAGAGCCTTCAACTTCTCTTCCACTGTCAAATCTGTAGGATCTTTCTTTGCCATAACTTTATTTTTTTTAATGTTGAATGTTAAATGTTGAATGTTGAATGAGGCTTGCGCCCTTCCAACCTATAAATACAATATCGGATTCGTATTTATCTCCGAGATGCAGCATTTGGCATCAGGGAAATTCTCCTGGATGATACTGCGGAAGATTTCGCCCGTAAACTGCTCACTCTGATAGTGGCCGATAACGCAGATCTGAATCTCCTGCTCGTGGCCGAAATACTCGTGATAGCTCATCTCGCCCGTGATGAAGGCATCGGCACCTGCCTTGATGGCTGCGTCGAGCAAGAAAGCACCTGCTCCACCGCAGAGCGCCACCTTCCTGATAGGACGGCGAAGCAACTGGTTGCACTGCACGCACTCCACGCCAAACCGCTCCTTGAGCATCAGCACCAAGTCGTCGGCTGCCAGGTCCTCAGCCACCTCTCCGATGACGCCCTCGCCGCCCTTCACGCCGTCCACTTCCTTCTCGCCTGCAAAGAACTGCACGTTTCGCAGTCCCAGTTTCTCGGCAATCTTGAAGTTCACGCCGCCCGCAGCCGCATCCATGTTGGTATGCATCGCCACGATGGTAATATCATTCTTAATCGCCTTGCGCACGGTACGCTGCACGTAGTTCTCGTCCGAGATTCTCGCCAGTTTGCGGAATATCAGCGGATGATGACTCACGATGAGGTTACATCCCTTCTGGATGGCCTCGTCTACCACGGCTTCAGTAACGTCAAGACACAACAATGCCCCTGACATTTCTACCGCCTCTGTCAATCCAACTTGCAGGCCGGCATTATCATATCCTTCCTGCAAGGGCAGAGGCGCGTAATGTTCAAGGGCATCAACTACCTGTTTTATTTTCACGCTCCTATTCAATATTTTATTTTTAGACTGCAAAGTTACTCATTTTTCCCCGATTTTATCTCCATACAGCCCTCTGTTTAAACTTTTTTAATACAAAGTTTCGCTTTTGCGCAAAATATTTCACAAAAACAGCCGATAGTTGTAGATTTTTTATTAATTTTGCAAGCATACTTCATAAAAGCAGAACGGAGCCCGTCCCCAAGGAAAGGTTCCCGATGAAGAACAGAGTATAATAAATTGGTATAGAACATCGTATCATAAAAATAGTATAGCTTATGCATCAATCTACATTACCCTGCGATTTCGCACTCCCTGCCGAATGGGAGCCACAGAGCGCCATCATGCTCACCTGGCCACATGCCGGCACCGACTGGAAGCCGTATCTGCCTGAAATTACAGATACTTATCTCGAACTGGCAGATATCATCACGCGCTACGAGCAGCTGCTTGTGGCTACACCCGATGTGCCTGCCACCCGATACCAGCTCAAGAAAAAGCTCTCTGCCGAACAGATGAGCCGCGTGCTGCTCTACGAGGTAGAAAGCAATGATACCTGGGTGCGCGACCACGGACCCCTCACGATGGTGCTGCGCAAAAAGCAGAACACCTGGATGGTGCCTTACCGCATACTCGACTTCAAGTTCAACGGCTGGGGCGAAAAGTTCAGATGGGAGAAGGATAATGCCATCACCCTGCAACTATACTATCAGGCAGCCTTCAATGCCGATATAGAGAACCACCAGGGATTCGTGCTCGAAGGAGGCAGCATCGAGAGTGACGGAAAGGGTACACTCTTCACCACCTCGCAGTGCCTGCTGGCGCCTCACCGCAACCAGCCGCTCGACCACGACAGCATCGACCATCTGCTGCAGACTTTCTTCCAGCTCAAGCGAGTCGTCTGGCTGGATCACGGCAATCTGATAGGCGATGATACCGACGGCCACATCGACACCATCGTGAGAGTGGCTCCGCACGACACCTTATTATATGTAGGCTGCGATAATCCGGAAGATGAGCAGTATGAAGACTTCCAAGCGCTGGAGAAGCAGCTCAAGGGCCTCTTCACCTGGGAGGGATACCCTTACCGCTTGCTCAAACTGCCGATGCCCGACCCTATCTATGATGAGGGCGACTGCCTCACCACCAACCCGGAGAGCGAGGGCGACCGCCTGCCTGCCACCTATGCCAACTTCCTGATACTCAACAAGGCGGTGATTTATCCAACCTATAATCAGCCGGAAAAGGACGAGGAGGCACGCAAGCAGATTCAGCTCGCCTTCCCCGACCGCGAAATCATCGGTGTAGATTCGCAGACCATCATCCGCCAGCATGGCAGTATCCACTGCATCACCATGCAGTTGCCCGAGGGAGCCCTCAGAGACTCAAAATTCAACACTCAACACTCAACATTCAACATTTAACATTAAACATTTAACATTAAAAGTAAAAAATGAAAGTCGGTTTATTACAACTTCATAATACGGCAGATATCGCCAACAACAAGCAGCGCCTGGCAGAAGGCATCATCGACCTCGCCCATCGCGGCGCAGAGCTCATCGTGCTTCAGGAGCTTCATAACTCCCTCTATTTCTGTCAGGTAGAGGATGTTGACCTCTTCGACCTCGCAGAGCCTATTCCGGGCCCTTCAACCGATTTCTACGGCAAGCTTGCCAAGGATCTCGGCGTTGTCATCGTCACCTCCCTCTTCGAGCGCCGCGCTCCGGGGCTCTACCACAATACGGCGGTAGTGATGGAGAAGGATGGAAGCATTGCCGGAAAATACCGCAAGATGCACATCCCCGACGATCCTGCCTACTACGAGAAGTTCTATTTCACTCCGGGCGACCTCGGTTTCCACCCTATCCAGACCTCTGTAGGCAAACTCGGCGTGCTGGTTTGCTGGGACCAGTGGTATCCCGAAGCAGCCCGTCTGATGGCGCTGCAGGGAGCCGAAATGCTCATCTATCCTACCGCCATCGGCTACGCTACCTATGATACCGAGGAGGAGCAGCAGCGCCAGCGCGAGGCGTGGACTACCGTGATGCGGGGCCATGCCGTAGCCAACGGATTGCCAGTCATCGCCGTAAACCGCGTAGGTTTCGAGCCCGATCCAAGCGGTCAGACCGAGGGCATCCAGTTCTGGGGCAGCAGTTTCGTAGCCGGTCCTCAGGGCGAGCTCTACTACCGTGCCAGCGATCAGGAAGAAGAGAGCCTGGTGGTAGATATCGACCTGAAGCACAGCGAGAATGTGCGCCGCTGGTGGCCATTCCTCCGCGACCGCCGCATCGAGAACTACGGAGATATTACCAAGCGATTTATCGATTAACCCATTTTTGCCGGAAATTCCGAGAGAATATCGGGATTCCGGCATATATATATATATAAGGTATAGATTTTCAGGATAAATGGAGAATTTGGAAGTGATGGTGATACTTTTCATCATCGTGATTTTAGGTTACGTCGCCTGCAAGTTAGGATATATGGGCGACAAGTTTGACAAGAAGTTATCCAGCATGGTGGTAGATATCACCTGCCCCCTGCTGGTGCTCTCGTCAGTAATGGGCGATGAGCTGCCCGACCGCACGCTCATTCTTCCCCTCCTGGGCGTAGGTTTTCTTACCTACATCCTTTTGCTGGTATTCGGTTTCTGGGTGCCGCGTCTCATCACGCGCAATCATGATGACCAGGGCATGATAGGTTTTGCGCTGATGTTTGCCAACGTAGGTTTCATCGGCTACCCTATTGTTTCAAGCATATTCGGTCCGAAGGCCATTTTTTATGCCGCGCTGCTCAACATGCCGAACACCTTTTTTATTTTTACGGCAGGTGTCATGCTCATCAAGGGCGAGTACAGCATCAAGCTGTTCAATCCTAAGGTGCTGTTTTCTCCGGCTCTTCTGGGTGCCTTTGTTGCCGCCCTCCTGGTAGCTTTCGGGGTACATACGCCTGATATCATTGCGCGTCCGGTAACGATGGTGGGCAACATTACGGTTCCTGCAGCCCTGATGATTATCGGTTCCTCGATGGCCAAGTTGCCGGTGAAGGAGATTATCGGCAGTCCGAAGGTATACCTCTCCTCGTTCTTGCGTCTTGTGGTAGTACCTCTGAGTATTTATTTCCTGTTCAAGGTATGTGGTGTAAGCGATCAGGTCAACGACATCAATACGGTTGTCATTGCGATGCCCGTAGCGAGTTTCGGCACGATGTTCTGTCTGAAATACGGCCGCAATCCTTCTCTCATCACCGAGATGACGTTCATCACCACGGTTGGCAGCATCATCACCATCCCGCTCATCACCCTCCTCTTTTCGTAATGCAGGAAGGGTGAAACGCCTGGCGTACTTACGTATCTTACTGCAAAAAAAAATCCCCTGATGCCACAGAGAGCACCAGGGGATTCTTATCTTTTAATTGTAATAATCAACACTCAACATTCAACACTCAACATTCAACATTACTTAACGCTGATCTTCTTTCCATTCTGGATATAGATACCCCTAGATGGAACATTTTGTATTCTGCGGCCGTTCAGGTCATAAATCGCCTTATTGCCAGTCTCCTTATCCAATGTTACTGAATGGATGCCGGTAGGCTCCAGGTCCTCTACCACATTATCGAAGTATACTATCCAGTTCTGGGTATACTGATGAGCCTCATACTTTGCCTTGCTGCCCGGATAGAGATGCAGCGTGCGATACAACCGACTGCTCTTGTTGGCAAATACACACCAGCTTATCCAGTAAGGAGCCTCCTTATGACGCATATATACATCCGTCAATTCGAAGCAGGAATTGAATGTATTGCGGCCGAACTCCTCTATCGTCTCAGGCAAATCAATTTCCTTCAGATTGGTAGACATGAAGGCGTTGAAGCCTAACTCCCTGACACCGGCTGGCATCTTGAAATGCTCCAGATAAGTGTTGCCATCAAATGCATAATCAGGAACCATATCAGCCTTGTAGCCATCATAAGCCACCACCTTGGCACCGCTCAAGTCGATGCTCTTGAAATAATGACTTGCCAGCTCATCAAAGTCGCGCTTGTCAATCTCGCCGTTCACCTTGATATTTCTGTATACAAAATAGTCAGGATTTCCGTTGGCAAGTGCTTGCTTCAGCGTTCCAGCCCCCATCAGGTTGATTGTAGTATCCTTTTCCTGATAGTTGCGATAAGTCTTAACCTCAAGGGTATAAACCGGTTCAATACCTCTGAAAGAATTCGGCTGGTCAGTACCCAAATTGATATCATTAACCAGTTCGCCATTCAATTCAACGCAACAGTTCGCAATGCCTGCATCTAACGTCAGATAATAACAGTAATAGGCACCGATAACAGGTTTGCCATTATAGAAATTGGTGGAAGGATTATACCACGTTTCTGCTTGCTTAATCGTTGCACCTTCTCCCACTTTCGTTCTGATTTCATATGTACGAGGCACATATCCGGTTGCCGGCAGACGCAATCTCTCGAAGTTCGAATCATACAGCTCTATATATTCCGAAGAGCCTTTTTCCTTTGCCACAATAGCCAGATAATCACCCGGTTCTGCATCCACTGTACTCACAAAATTGAAAGACGGAGACGAATAATAATAACCAGGGTCTAAATCATCAACAGTCAGAGGGATGGATGTTACGATTTTCCGCATCTCGCCCTTCGCATTCATCAGCGCTACGTCTACTTCTCCGGTAAACGGCTGGTCTCCCGTATTACCGATTGGCGCACAGAAGATGCCAACCTTCTGCCCCTTCTTCACATCGGTGATATTCATATTCAGTATATGAAACCTACCTACATTTGTCATGAATCCCATGCCAGAGATTTTCTCCGTACCATCAGAAGGTTCCATGCCGAATACTGCCGATTGACCTACATTATACTTATCGCCCTCTGGTTTTCCGTTGCTTTCCGGATTCAGGGCTCCTATCTGGTAGAAACCGTCACAATAGCCTCCCCAGCCCCAGTTTACGCTGAAGCTTTCGTCCTTGTATCCATCAATTACGAAGGCATGACCGCCTCTAGCTGGGTCAGAAGCAGCATAGAGCACAGGGCGGTTGGCATCAATCTCCTCGCGCAGTCTGCCGTTCCATGCCTCAGCACCCACATCTTCTATTGCCATCAGATGCGAAAGTTTGCTGTAGCCGTAGTACTTCTGCAGGGCGGTTACCAGGTTGCCGATATACGCACCGCTTCCGTCCTTATTATACTGCATCTCCACTGCCACACCGAGGTCTGCCATCAGTCTTGCTACGCCGTCGAAAGCGGCATCGTTGGTGCCGTCATATATAGCAGGCATGCTTGCCCAGTCGTAGGTATGCTCGAAATTGGCAGTCAGGGTCTTGCCGTTCCAGGTATAGGAATGGCTTCCGGTACCCTTGGCAGGATAGCCGTGGTGCTTCATCACGATGGCTCCAGCCGTTGCCACACAGCCTGTTACATAGTTGTTTGGCGTATACTTATTGAATGGAGCCATCTGGTTCCATTCTGCGGTATTGAGCAGTTTTTCGCCTGTAAAACCGGCTCTTGTAGCAGTCTGGTTCGCTACATAATTGTCGCCCAGCGCCGCAATCTGCCGCTCATAGCTCTTCAGCAGATCCTTCAGTCCGTCAGGCAGATTTTCTGCATCAAATGATCCCGTTGAGGTATAGCCCAAGACTGGTGTTACGGCATCATCACCAGCGATAATGACGAATCCGCCGGCATCGTTGTTAAATACATAGTAAGCATCCGATGGCGATGCAGTAGTAGCCGTGCGGCTCTTCGCCTTCGCCTTCTGCGGCATCTGCTTTCCCCAGAAACTGTAGGCCTGTTGCTGAGCCTGCCATTGTGTGATTCGCTTGGCTTGCAGAGGAGAGTATCCCAGCGCCAGCAACAATACCAATAGAAATTGAATGTGTAATAGTCGCTTCATAAGTTCTTATCTTTTTTAAGGGTTATTATATAAGTATAGTTCTTAGAAAATTCTTTGTTCTTTTGCAAAGATAATGTTTTTTTTAATACCACGCAAGTTTTATGCCCTCTTTTTTTGCCCCGTTCTCCACTTTTTTACGCAATGACACCTTTTTTACGCATTGAACGATAAAAAAATCTCCATTTTTTCGTTATTCCCCGATTTTTGCCTTATCTTTGCAAATAGATTTGGCACAAAGAAATCCTTTTTACCAATAATATAAATTAGAAGAAAATGAAGATAAACAACAGTACGAAGAAAAGCCTGCTCATCATCGCACTCGCGATGGCCAGCACTACTTACCAGACACAGGCCGCCCCGATAGAACATATCGGCGACAGATACATCATGCATATTCCAGAAATGGAACTCACAGGCGAAGAATCACTCCTCGATGTGCTCATGATGTGCCCGGAAGTCATCTCGCTCGACGGCAACAACATCATCGGCGGAGATCCATTCGCCAACCTCTACGGCAAGTTCGTCATCCGTATCGACAACCAGGAATACGGACTCGATTACGCCACCTTCCTCCACCATTTCAAGGCTCGGGAGATAGAAACCATCAAGGTGTGCCAGAACGCCGAAGTGATGAAGGGATGCAGCAGTCTGAAGAAAGTCATCGACATCACACTGCGAAAGAAGGAGAACGGAACCACCGGCAGATGGGGACTCTTCGGTGATACCTACGGCGGCGCAAAAGGCATCGTCAGCGTCATCAGCCAGCAGGATAAACTCCGTGTGCTCAGTCATGTAGAAGGCAACTTCCAGCGCACCTCCAGCAGCGATAAGGATGCCTACCAGGGCATCTCAAGCACCACCATGAACCACTACTCCCACGAGGGTGCCAAGCTCAATCTGCTCTGGACGCCTACGGCGAAGGATGTGCTCGAAATAGATGCGATGCAGACCTATACCCGCAACCATTTCACCCACACCCCAGCCGATTACGTGCGCGCCTATCATCTGCAGGCTGACTATACCCGCACGCTCGCCGACAACGGCTCCAGCATCCTCTTTACCCTCGGTGCCGAGCATATCAGCGACAACGGCCGCACGCTGGAAGAAACCCAGACTGCGCCCTATCAGAACCACTCTACCTACCCCTTCATGGTGGTAGAATACGCCACTCCGGTCGTCACCTCCAATCTCTGGATTACGGCAGGTTTCGAGGGCGGTCTCTCCATCGAGAAGAACTGCATCGCCGGTTACACCAACCATTCCAACTATCAGGATTTCTACGCCCAGCTGGATTACAACATCGGCAAGTGGGGATTCATGGCAGGCGACCGCTTCCGCATCATCAACTTCCGTCCTAAGCAGATTGCGCCGGAAGAGCACTGGAAGCATACCACGCGCAACCATATCTACTCGGCGAGTGCCTATTACAGCTTCACGCCGGGTCATACCCTGCAGGCCACCTACTGCCGCCGCATCTTCAATCCCGAGTTTGGCGATTTCGTTACCGCGGGCGATATGGAGGGCGCCTGGCAGCCGGTTTATACCGCCGATATCGTCAACAGCATGGCGAATGTGGTAGAGCTCAAGCATACCTACAGCCGTCCTGCCTTCGTGCTCAGCACCTCGGTGAAGAACATCCACCAGCACCTGTTCAGTGCCACTCACGACAATACGCTCGGCATCGGCTCCACCGCCTTCTGGCATAAGGGCATCCTTCGCCTCACAGCCGGAGTCAACTACTTCTGGCAGCGCAGCGAAACCCCTTCAGAGGAGGCTCAGCAGCGCAATGCAGAGTATAATCATTTTGCCGTATTCAAGTTGGCACCGCAGCTCACAATGGCCGATGGCTGGCGCTTTACGGGCAATCTCATCTGGTGTACCCGCCGCCGCAGCGATGCCTACACCCCGGCTAATCTCTATGCCGAGGTAGGGGTGTACAAGAATCTGGGCAAGCACTGGACGCTCGAAGGCCGCTTCCACGATATGGCGAGCCAGCACTTCGGCAACCGCGCTGCCACCATCGGCTGCACGTATTATTTTTAATTGAGCTTTTAACAATCTTTTTCTAAATCAGAAGCAAGATTTCTGTTCCTTTCTTATTTTATTATCAGAAAGAAGAAAATTTTAAAAAAGAAAGGAACATTATATATGAGAAAAATTGATTTCAAGAAGATCGGGCTGGCAGCGATGATGCTCCTGTCGGCCCTCACATTCCAGTCGTGCGATAACGATAACGATACCGATTGGGACCGCGTTTTCCCTAACGCACTGGTAACCGTGAAGAAGAGTGGTGATGCCTGCTATCTGCAGCTCGACGACAACACCACGCTGCTCGCCAAGAACCTGAAACCTACCATCTTTGACGGTAAGGAGGTTCGCGCCCTGGTCAACTACACGCAGACCTCGGAGAAGAGCGAGAAGTATAACCAGGTGATTCACGTCAACTGGATAGACAGCATCCTGACCAAGAAGCCAGTTCCATCGCTCGGTTCTGATACCGAGAACCGCGAGAAGTATGGCGACGACATGGTCGACATCGTGCGCGACTGGGTAACGGTGGCAGAAGATGGCTATCTCACCCTCCGTTTCCGTGCTCTCTGGGGCGGTCAGAAGGTGCATTACATCAACCTCGTTACGGGTGTGAATCCAGAGAATCCTTACGAGGTAGAGCTGCGCCACAATGTTAATGGCGACCCTCAGAACTACTGGCGAGATGCCCTCGTAGCGTTCAACCTGAACGGAGTCGTGCCTGATACCGAAGGCAAGACGGTGAAGCTCACCATCCGCTGGCGTTCCAGCAAGGGCTACAAGAAGGTAGCTTTCGACTACTGTTCGCGCAAGCCTATCAGCAGCCCGAAGATGCTCGAAGGATACAGCCAGGCAGGAAGAGATATCCGATAAACGAAGAAAAAGCAGATAAAAGCAAAAGCCCCGATGCATGATGCATCGGGGCTTTTTTTTACCTTTTTACTTTTTTACCTTTTTACCTTTAAAAGCTGCTGCAGCTTGTTACACCGAGGGTGGTAGCGATGGCTGTAAGGAAGGAGATTGCAATCTGCAAAATTGTTTTCCAGGTACTTGCTTTCATAATGTCTAATTTTTAATGTTGAATGTTGAATGTTGAATGTTGACTTGGTTGGGGGTTGCCCTCAGGCGAGGGCTTTATTCAAGCCCGTCGCCGCCTTCCTGAGAGCCGCCGCCTGGCTGCGTACCGCCGCCGGTAGTTCCGGAGCCGCCCTGGCTGGTGTCGCCGCCTTGTTCAGTGCCGCCCGAGGTACCACCAGAGGTGCCACCCTCGTCGGTGCCGGTATAGCCGCCGTACTCCTGAATCTTGCACTTCTTGCGCAGCTCAGAGTTGCTCCAGCTTTTTGTGTTTCTCACAATCAGGTGTACACCCTCTACGCTGGCAGCCGTTACCTTCTCCTTGGTATCCTCCGCCTTCGAAGTCATACCGATGGAGAACAGACCGAGATCAGAGAGACGCACACTCTTACCGTCGAGAATCAACTCCTGCAGATGGTCGAGTGCATCCATCAGCACACCGTGGATAGTACCTCGGGAGTAAGGCGAACCGTGGTCGGAGATATGGGATACGAATCCCTCGAAATCCACCTCGCGGTCGGTTACCGCAGTGGCATACCACTTTTTCTTACCTGCGTTCTCGCCGCTCTGTGGTGTACGCTGCAACTTACGATACTTCAATGTTCCTTTCTGTTCCATGATCTTAAATTATTAAAGGGTTAATATTAATGTTGAATGCTTCTTTTTAATGTTGAATGTTGAATGTTGAATGTTGACTTGGTGGGGTGCGCAAGTTTTTGCCCACACGCCCTGAAAGGGCAGAAGCTCCTAGCCCAGGGCATCGCCCTGGGTAATTACGGACGCCCCCTGTCGCCCTGTAAGGGCAAAAGCTTTAAAATTTGTGATTGCCTTTCTTCGAACGACGATGCAAAGGTACGGCAATTTTCTGATACTACCAAATTTCACCCTGCAGAGTTATGTTAAACGAATTTAACACTTCGGGCGTATCCGGTTAATCTTGCCAACTCATAATTTATCGTGCGAGAAAACTATGTGATGTAAAAAGTTTCTCTATGCTTTCTCATCCCGAAAACAGCAGGAAGCAAGAAATCCATCATCACCCACCGAACCCATTTCCACCACCAAAGTGTGACAGTTGTGACAGTTGTGACAGTTGTGACAGTTTTCAGCGCCTACCCCCACCTCCCTCTCTTTAGAGGTAACTTATAATATATATAAATATATATATATTATAAGTTAAATATAATAATAACAATTTGAAAGCAGCCCGAGTTCATATACCCCTCCCCTGAAAACTGTCACAACTGTCACAACTGTCACAACTGTAACGCCTCTCTTCTTCTTCTCCCTTCATCCTATTTTGTAAAGAAAAGAGAAATCATCCTACCCCCCTGGAGGTTATTAGGGAGATTCGCTCATGCCCATAGGGGGTGCTGCTGAGTAGTTACTTCATTTTTCATCCTTTAAAATCAGTTAAAAAATAGGTGTTCCCCATAAAATGTGCAAAAACATGATAGGATTCCCTCATAAAATGTGTATATTTGCAGCGTTATTCCCTCATAAAATGTGGGGTAATAGATGATTATTCCCTCATAAAATGTGATTTTAAGCTACGGATTATGGAAAGATTAGCTATCAATGAACTTCTGAAATGGAAGAATAAACAATATCGTAAACCTCTTATTATAGAGGGCGCCAGACAGGTGGGAAAGACTTGGCTGGTGAAGGAGTTTGCCCGCCAGAATTACAAGCAGCTGGCATATGTGAACTTTGAAGAGATGAAGATCCTGCAGAATCTATTTGAACAGGATTTCAGTATTCCTAGAATTCTTACAGCTATTGGGGCTGCAACGAATGTAACCTGCACAGAGGGCGAAACGCTGATATTCCTGGATGAGATTCAGGCTGCCCCTCATGCTGTTACTTCTCTCAAATATTTTGCAGAGAATGCGCCGGGCTATCATGTCATAGCTGCAGGTTCTCTTCTGGGTATCGAACTGCATCAGGGGGAATCTTTTCCTGTGGGTAAGGTGGATTTTCTCTCTCTGTATCCAATGAACTTTATCGAGTTCGTGATGGCTATGGGGGAGAAGAATCTGGCGCAGCTGCTTCAGACGAAGGATTGGAATATGATAACGATGTTTGCTCCCAAGTTTCAGGAACTCTTGAAGTATTATTACTACGTGGGAGGCATGCCTGAAGCCGTATTGAGCTTTAGCCAGAATCGTGACTGGAAAGAGGTGAGAACCATACAGAAGGACATTCTGAACAGTTATCAGAGAGATATGTCGAAGCATGCTCCATCGGAGATTATTCCCCGTATTACTGATTTGTGGAAATCCTTGCCCGCCCAGTTGAGCAAGGAAAACAGGAAGTTTATCTATGGAGTGGTGCGCGAGGGGGCAAGAGCCCGGGAGTATGAGTTGGCCTTGCAGTGGCTGCTGGATGCCGGACTGATATATAAGGTATATAATGTGAAGGCTCCCCGACTGCCGCTTGCCAGTTATGAAGACCGGGCGGCCTTCAAGATCTTTGTCCTGGATGTCGGGCTTCTAGGTGCGATGTCTAATCTCAAGGCTGCGACAATAGTGGCTGGCAACAGTATTTTTACAGAGTTTAAAGGGGCATTGACGGAACAGTATGTTTTGCAGCAGCTAATTCTCAGGTATGAACCGTATTATTATGCCAAGACCAACAGTACTCAGGAGATTGATTTTCTGCTCCAGGATGAGGAGGATGAGATTGTTCCGCTGGAGGTGAAAGCCGAGACGAATGTCAAGGCAAAGAGCCTGCGCCAGTTTGTTGCAGACAACCAGTCAAAGAAGGCCTATCGCATCTCCATGAATGATTATCTGCAGGAAGATTGGGTTACTAACGTACCGCTCTATGCGGTAAATGGTCTCGAATTTTATTCGATACAAAATTAATCTTTCTCACGAAAACACAAAAGAAATCCCCCAAAAACTTGCAGAAAAGAGAAATATTTCTTATTTTTGCAGCAGATTTAAAATATAAAAAGATGGGAATATATAAGTATCTGAACTTTCGCATGTGGGGAACTTAACTCCAAAACATTTAAACTAGAGGAGGGAAAATTATGAAAACAATAAAAGGTATTTGCATAAAGAAGCGCAACTTCGACAAATTCAAGAAAGTGGCCGATCTTATATATTTCGATGGACCATTGTTGTCACACTACGTTACCAACAAGGGTGACAACTATCTCTTCTATTGGATAGACCAAGATGATACAAACAATCGTTGGATGTTCATCAGAACCGATTACGACAATATACAAAAGTACACGAATAAAAAGCAAACATTGCGTAACGTATTAAGTTCGCCATTAGACGACATAGTATATACTGTCGATATTGATGAAGAAGGCAATCATCACAACTTCCAGACCCACTCCATAGAAGATCTTCCAGAGGATTATCTCCCTACCGAAGATTCTTATTATGAATTTGAGCCAGAAGATGTGAACAAAGAGAACTTATCCATAGCAGAAATGAGCGGCAAGAAACTCGACTGGTTCCGCAAGGTCTGTGCAGCGGTACTTTAGATACCTTGCCCCACACGGGCTGAAGGCCCAGAAGCTCCTAGCCCAGGGTAACACCCTGGGTATAAGCGCAATCCGCCTTGCGCCCTGTAAGGGCAAAAGCCTTTAAAAAAAGGATATTAAGAATGAAAACAAGAGAAGAATACATAACCCTCATCACATCTCATGCCGAAAAACTGCAAAACACCTTCGGCATCACCTCCCTGCGCCTCTTTGGTTCTGTAGCAAGAAACCAGCACCATGATGGCAGCGATGTGGATATCTATGTAGAAATGCCCCCTAAGTTTTTTCTAGTAGTCCGCCTGAAGGTATACTTGGAAGAACTTTTAGACAGCCCTGTAGATATTATCCGGAAGCACCAACACCTCAATCCCTTCCTACTCAAGGAAGTTGAGAGAGATGGGATTGAAGTGATAGCAAACAGAAATGAGCGGTAAGAAACTCGACAGGTTCCGCAAGGTCTGCGCATCGGTACACTTTATTCCTCCTCGTCTCTACGCCTCCTATGCCACTTGTAGTCATTGTACAATACCCACAAACCGCCTCCCCCAAAGAAGAGACAGCCCACTATTCCCACTACCTGACAATATGTTTCAGATGGAATTTTTCTTGATACTTTTGGATGAAGAAACATATTGATGCCACCACACACAAAAATCAGACACAACAGGTAAAACTTAATTTTAATCGATATTTTCTTCCTATAAAAAAGAAAACAAACCAAAGAAAGACCTACCATTAACACTAAAATTAATGAAGACATTCTCCCGAAAGTAAATTCTTCATGCCTCAATAACCTAAGGCATAGCGTAAATATGGAAGCAGTAACCAATACAAGACCAACTGCATAACCTATCCAAATCACTTTTCGATTATCTTTAGAATCGAAAAGTGAACCCACGCTCTTCCAATATTTATCCATATCTTTCATAAACCTTATTCCCAATAATAGTAGTTACTAATCACGACGCCTTGGTTCCGGCTCCGCCACCATTTCCGGCTCTTCTTCCGGCAATTCATATCTTCTGATATGATGATCTTCCAGATAGATATGGTTCAGCGTAAAGGCGAGCGACTCCAGCGTTTTCTCCCTTACCGCCGGCTTCAGTTCACATTCCCATATCACGATGGTATGCCATCCCATTTCAGCCAGCCGGTGCAGCACCTCATGGTCCCTCTCCCGGTTCCTCCTGATCTTCTCCATCCAGAACCCGGTGTTCGATTTCGGCACCACATAATACTTGCACCCCTCGTGTCCGTGCCAGAAGCATCCGTTCACCAGAATACAGGTGCGATATTTCCTCAGCACGATGTCCGGCTTGCCCGGCAACCGCGGGTGATTGAGCCGATACCTGAATCCCCTACTCCACAGAAATTTCCTGACAAGAATCTCCGGTTTGGTATCCCTGCCCCTTATTGCCGCCATATTGTTGTGGCGCTGTTCTATGGTCAAACGATCCGACATACTCTTTATTTACAAAGACTTCTTTTAACGTAACTTAGAAACAAAAACGAGGTCACTCTTACCAATAACCTCGTTCAAATATTAGTTGAGTTTTAAAATATCCTCCTTGGCAAGCCCTGTATATCTTGCGATTTTATCAATAGGCTCGTTTTCCATCAGCATATTCTTAGCTACTTCAATTTTAGCCTCTATGATAGCTCCTTTATAAGCTGCAATATGGTCACGCATCACCTTGATTGCATCATCATATTTCTCTTGATCTTCCTTGCAGAGTGCAGTAATGTCCTCTATCGCAGCAAGTTTCTGGAAGAGTTCATTTTCTGCCAAAGAAGGTATTTTGTCCAATATACTCATATTATTTAATTCTATTAGAAGAAACAATTCTTATATCAATTAACACCATTCATTGGCAAAATTAATCTTTTCTCATGAAAACACAAAAGAAAAAGCCCAAAAACTTGCAGAAAAGAGAAATATTGCTTATTTTTGCAGCAAATAAAAAGAAAGAACGATGGCAAAGGAAAATATAAGCTTAAATGTTCCGCAAGCTGCGGACGATTTCAAGATGCTTTTTCCCATTCCTTGGGATCATCATCGCCGTATCATCGATAAATGTAAGGGCGATATGGACAAAGCCCTGTTCTTCGTAAGAAAGACTTGGGAGAACAATTGGGGACGTGACGCTCTTCTCAACTGGTTGATACCGACCTTTATGAGCGTGACGGCAAAGCCATCACAAACTTCCAATCCACGCTCCCTGCTGTGCAGAGTGACTTAGCGCAACAGATAACAAAAGACCCTTATCAGATCATACAAGGAACCGATGGGAATATCAGAATATCAACTATCCAAACTCTTTCCGAAAGACTTTAAGTCTTCTATGCCGACTAAAAGGTTCGACCACTTTAAAGCGGATTTGCAATCCGCAGCCGTAGGCTTTTCATATTGATATCTTACGTATCAATCCTTAGTCTCCTTTATATCAGAAAGCGTTGCTTCAATATCTTCGATTGTAGGCAACTGGCTTTGTATGTTTTCAGGCATGAGCTTAGACAACTGATATTCGGAGATGCCTATTGTTACATTTTGGGTAAGTCCTTGCTCCAATTCTCGCTCCCGATACTCACCGTCAAGTGTGAGGAAATCGAAATTATAAGGGTCTTTCAATGTTTGTGCTGCTAATTCGCTTTGAGAATCCGCCAGCAGCTTGTTAAAGTTATTCACAGCCTTTCCCTGTCGCTCATACAGATTAGTGTCAAGGAAATTAAGCAGAACAGCACGACTCCAACCATTTTCTACGGTCTTATTCAGATAGAACACAGCACGGTTAACATCCTTACATTGCGATATGATATACAGATGATGCCCCCAAGGAACGGAGAAGAATACGTCCTCGTTTATTTGGGCAACAGGTTGTTGCCCATGTCCTTTTTGTAATTGTGCAACAACTTGTTGCACAATTATATTTCCTTGATTATAAAAGAGATACTATTGCCTAATGTATTGTAGATTCCTGTATGAAAGCCCTTTCATATCTGGAAACTCCGCCATAAGTTCACGGCTCAATTCTTTGAGCCAGCCATCGCCCCAAGATGCAGATTTCTGCTTTTCACAGATGTCTGCACCCATACGCCAATAAAGGCGGAGCAATTCTGTGTTAACCTTGATTGCCGCCTTAACCTGTGCATGGCGTATATCTTTCTTCAACTGCGAAACCCAACTTTTGAACTCGCTGTTTCCTGCCAATGTCATATTTCCTGCCATATTCTATGTCTTTTTTAATGATCGATTTGAGCATTTCCGTATTCACTTTGGCAAATCCATATTATTGATTTCGTCAAGTCTTTTCTGGTCAAGCACGCCCGAATCCCAAAGTTCATTCAGAGATTCATCCATTTTCTTTGAATAATAAGAATACAACAATTCCTTCAATTCTTCCAAACCTTGCTGAGAATCATCTACTTGAAACATTTGCAAGAGGTGTACTTGTTACTATTCAATACCGTTGCTGCCATAACCTTTACATTAAAACGTTCTACATTTTTCTGCAAATTTACATTTTTCCTTTGAAAACACAAAAGAAAAAGCCCAAAAACTTGCAGAAAAGAGAAATATTTCATATATTTACAGAAGAAAAGCTGCACTCGGCAATTTGAAAGCAGCTTTCATTGCGCTCGTTTGCATTTTCTTTGCAGAAGAAAAGCTGCACTCGGCAATTTGAAAGCAGCTTTCATTGTGCTCGTTTGCATTACAAACATTTTAAATTATATAATTATGTTAGGAACTGAACTTCCGCATGTGGTTCAGGCACGGGCTGAAGGCCCAGAAGCTCCTAGCCCAGGGTAACACCCTGGGTATAAGCGTAATCCACCTTGCGCTCTGTAAGGGCAAAAGCCTTTTTAAAAAGGATATTAAGAATGAAAACAAGGGAAGGCAAGAAAACAGCACCACGATGGCAGCGATGTAGATATCTATGTGGAAATGCCCCCTAAGTTTTTCCTGATAGTCCGTCTGAAAGCATACCTTGAAGCCCTTCTATGTAAGGGCGGAAGTTTTGAGAAAAAGCCTAAAAATTTGCAGAAAAATATACCTAATCTTACTTTATATCATACATTTATCAAAATAATCGAATTAATACTTGGTCATTTCACCGAAAAGTTGTACTTTTGCCTAAATTTCAATAAAGAAACAACATGGAAGATTACGATAAACTTATGGTTGGCGACCAATCAACAGACGGGCGCATTATAATTGCTGATAAAGACAGACTTTGCTATCTGGTAAAATCAGGGAGCAAAGGCAGTTTTAGTATTCGTACCATATCCAAGCAATTGCTGGGAGAATTTATAGACTACTATAGAAAGAATCCCAACAAAAAGGCTGAGGATGCCAGAGTAGAACTCAAAGAACTGTCTGACATTGATAAATATGAATATGGCTACAACGCTACGTTGACAGCAATGGCTAAGATGGTTCTTGACCCAAAGAACGAACTCGTCAGAAAAGGGAATCCAGCAGAATCTTCTCGTGCAGAAAACCATTTGCTTAAGACTACAGGCCTTCAGCAGATTTACTATGGTGCTCCTGGCACAGGTAAATCAAAGACCATCAAGGACTTGACTTTCGGAGAGAGCGTGATTCGTACTACATTTCATCCCGACTCAGATTACGCCTCTTTTGTAGGTACTTATAAACCTATTACAGAAGAAGTTGATCTCCGAGATTGCTATGGCAAAAAGGTCATCGACGACGATACAAAGGAAGTCGTAAAGGAAGAAAGAATTGCCTACAAGTTCATTCCTCAGGCTTTTCTCGAAGCCTATGTTGAAGCGTGGAAGAAACTAGGCTCCAGCAAAAAGCAATTTCTCATTATCGAGGAAATAAACCGAGGCAATTGTGCCCAAATCTTTGGTGATCTGTTCCAATTGCTCGACCGCAACGAATATGGTTTTTCTGATTATCCTATCGTTGCAGATAAGGATATGCAGAAGTATCTCGAAAAGGAATTTGAAGGATGGGAGATTACGAATAAAGACGAAATCAACCAGCTCTATGGCGAAGCCAATATGGTAAACCTCATCATGAAGGGAGAGCGCCTTGTTCTGCCTTCAAACCTCTATATTTGGGCTACAATGAACACCAGCGACCAGAGTCTCTTCCCTATCGACTCTGCCTTTAAACGCCGCTGGGATTGGAAGTATGTACCTATTCGCGAAGGTCGTGACAAAGAAACCAATGCTCATCTCAACTGGTACATCAACACGGGAGATAAGCAGTACAAATGGTGGTCATTTATCAAAAAGGTTAACGACCTGATTGGCTCACTTACCAATTCAGAAGACAAGAAACTCGGCTATTTCTTCTGCAAGGCAAAGGATGGCGAAATCGATGCCGATTTATTCGTAAGCAAGGTTATCTTCTATCTCTGGAATGATGTGTTTAAAGACTATGGTTTCGATGATAAGGACTTTCAGGATGAAGAAGGCAAGATTCTGTCTTTCGATAGATTCTATGAGGATAAGAACGGCAAAACTAACGTTGATATAGCTATCGTTGAGCAGTTCTTGGAGAATTTGGGAGTAGAGGAATACATTTCAGAAGAAGAGGATTCTGATGATTCATACGAAAACGAATCAGATTTGGAACTTAACAATAATACCAATAGCAATCAGCGTTCATACGACAAGACGAAATATCGAGTTAATGGAAGCAGCGAACTCCTAAATAAGAAAGAAATGGCTCTTGCTGTAATAGAATATCTGGTTAATAATAAGAAAGAGACATATTCTGAAATTTTAGCAGATATAACCAGATTTATCAATCCGAAGAAGACTGATAGAATAGTTATTAAAGTGGAGGACTATCCTCAATGGAAAGAGAAACATAAAAATGACACTGGTAAACGTTGGAACTTCGATCATCCTTTAACAACAATAGATAACGTCGAATTTTATTTTACAACACAATGGGGCATAGATAATATCGATCTTATTATTGAATTAGCAAAATCAAAAGGATGTACTGTTGAATCCGTAGAATAACATAACATGAGAATCCTCATAGAAGAACATCAGTATCAGGCTGAACAGATTAGGGATGTCCTGCACGGCATTGACGCCATGCAGGACATTGATGGTAACGTCAGCATCAATTACGTTGGGTATTACTACAATACCCAGCTCAACGATTGCGTCTTTATTTTGCCGAAAGTACTGCTCGAAGATACACCTGAGGGCGAAAGAGTATTCGGCAAATACGCCCCGGAAACCATCGTCAACCTGAACCAGAACAACCCACTCTCTCAACAGGAGAAAGACTTCATCTATGAGTTCTCTGTCTGGATTTACCGCACCATCGAGGTTTACAACAATACCACCAGAAACGGCATTGTCTATCACCAGAAAATAGCGTGCCTCGGTAAAAGTAACAGACAAATCAACAACACATTCCTCGATATTCTGCTGGCCCTCATCGACTTCAACAAGCATAACCAGGATTTCATCTTCTTCATCCTGAAGAACATCCATTCCGGTTACAACCGCATTCATTGGTCAAAGACCATAGCCACCACGAGTGCCATCATCAGCAAAAACAGCCCTGTTTATACCCATCCTGTCAATAGGAAAAAGCAGATTAATTTTGATGAAGAACTCTTGATTATCTTCTATTCCATCCTGAATTATATCAGCGAAAGATACGGCTTCGCCAATCATATCAACTGCAATTTCCAGCTGATAACAGGCTATCGTTTCAAGACCTATCTGGATGGATTAGGGAAGACTAGGCTGCTCCAGATTAAGTATAAATACTTCTCAGACAAGGCTTTACACCTCTGGCAACTATGCTACGATTTCTTTGATAATGCCAAGCGCATGAACATCCAGCAGGAACACAAAGAGTATCTTCTGGTTAAGAGTTTCAATATCGTTTTCGAGGCCATTATTGATGAACTTCTAGGCGAGAAGAACATTCCAGCCGGACTGAAAGAACAGGCTGACGGCAAGCGCATAGACCATCTGTACAGCTACCAGAACCTGATTACAACAAGAAATCAGGAGCCAGTTTATTACATCGGAGACAGCAAGTATTACAAGTTAGGTCATTCCATCGGCAAAGAATCTGTGTATAAGCAGTTTACGTATGCCAGAAACCTCATCCAGTGGAACCTGAACCTCTTTATGAACGACGATAAGGACGATGAAGAACTGCAATACGACAAGCGTAACTTCGGCAACGTACCCAAGCTTCGCGATGACCTGACGGAAGGCTACAACATCATTCCGAACTTCTTCATCAGCGCAAAGATGGCAGAGAATCTCTCTTTCTCAGACCAGATTTCGTCAACCGACAGGGAAAAGAAGTGCTTCAACACCCAGCATTTCAACGACCGCCTGTTCGACCGCGACACCCTTCTCGTCTTCCACTACGATGTCAACTTCCTCTATGTAGTATCTCTGTATGCCCGTCATAACGAGCACCAGAAATTCGCCTGGAAAAACCGGGTTCGCAAGATGTTCCGTGATGAAATCCAGAAGATGCTGGACGAAAGATACGACTTCTATCGCCTCACGCCGAAAGAAGATACGCAAGTAGAAGAATTCGTCAGCCAGAATTTCAGAAAGCTTATCGGCAAGATATTCTCACCAACGAAATTCAATGATTATCTGATACTTGCGCTCGAGAAAGAAGACTCCAACGAGGAGCAGAAAGAAGCTATCATAAACGATGTTAAGGAGAAATTCTATATAGAGGGATTTGCCTTATCAACTAACAGCAAGATTGACTAGCGTATTATAAGATACCTTCCACAACATCAATATCCGCTGCAGCCCAGTTGAGCCCTTTCAGCTCATCTTTGCTGCACCACTTGCTATCAGCGTGCTCACGCCTCTTGAACCCATTAGCATCGCCTTTTGACGTACACAGAAAGGCAGTCATGGTTATCGAGAAATCAGGATACTCGTGATTCACAGTTACCAACTCCTCTCCTACTTCTACAGGATATTCCATCTCCTCCATCAGCTCACGAGCCAACGCCTGTTGAGGAGTTTCACCAGGCTCAATCTTTCCACCAGGAAACTCCCATTTATAGCTTGTATACTCAAACTTTGTCTTGCCTTTCTGCATGCAGAGATACTTGCCATCATGGCAAACCACGGCTGCTACCACATTATAATGTTTCATTGTTCTTATCTCCTATTAAAATATCATTTACTCCATCCACTGGAAGTCTTCCTGCAATTCCTGCGACAACGGATTGTCCATGTGGATATCATACAATATAGAACCATTCGTCGTTACATCCTTTCTCGGATTCTCCAAATGACCAGTTCCGATATAAGTATATGGCAGAGTGATACCATTCTCAGCACTCACCTTCCTCACAAACACCAATACCCTCTTGGCAGTTCGCTGCAAAGCCTCATCCTTGGCAGAGATACGAGCAATACTCTCCCACTGGAAAACATCTGGCGACAAGAACTTGTCATTATACTTCAAATGTTCATCCAGCGAGGCATCCTTCTTTAAACCCGCAAAGATATACATATTGCCATTTTTATAATAAGTGCCATACTGATTGTGCTTCGGATTCTCCAGGATTTTCAAGAGCACCTGGTCCTGACGATAATCCTGCCACAACAAAAAATCTTTTTTTGTATCAGCATATCTTGCCTCATATTGCGTCAAACCATAGTTAAGCAAATCTTGCAGATATGCCTCATATTCCTGTTCTCTTTCGCCACATAATTGCACTTCACCCTCTTCTATCTTCACAGCAAATCCCTCTTCCAGGAATCGCAAAGCGTGCTCCAGTTGCTCATGCTTGAAACCAGGAATTTCCTCCCGGATATTGGCTTCAATACGAGATAAAGAAGACTCTCCCTCCAGTAAATTTCTGATTACCAAATACTCATGTTCTCTTACCAAAGGCAAAAGACTAGACAGATAATTGATACAAGCAATCTGCTCTTCTGAGAATACCGGCAAGCCCTCTTCTTCTATACCCTTCAAGAAACCATAATAAGAATTGGTTTTCTTGGAGCCAATCTTTATCTTCATGAATTTCAAGAGATTAGGAGCATAATCACTATTCATATAATCCATGTGCGATGGATAAGACGGAGTTTTCAGATATGCCTTGAAATTCTGATAATCCATCTTCAGATAGTTAATGCGGTTGAAATTCTCGCTCTCAATCTTGTCGATGATTTCCTCTTTGGAAAGGTCATCGATGTGTACCTCAACGCCATATTTATCCAAGCCCAAGCTCTTGAAATCATTCCTTACCATGAACTTCAAGAGTTTCTTTTCCAAAATAGAATTGCGGGAAAGACTGCCTAGCGCCAAGGCTATATGAACGCTACGCTTATAGCTGTTGCCAATGAAATCGAGTATCGTAACATAAGGCTTGTTTGTATACTTACGAAGACCTCGACCCAATTGCTGCAAGAAGATGGTACTCGATTCCGTTGGGCGCAGAAAGAGCACCATGTTGACACCAGGAATATCCACACCCTCGTTCAGGATATCTACAGCAAACAAGATTTCCAAATCCCGGTTTTCATCCTGTAAATCATTGTAAGCACGAATACGTTCACCGGTCTTGTTCTTACCGCTCAAGAAAGCTGTATGGTAATAATCACCCAGGTTATCAGCCATCATTCTGGCATGCTGGATGTTTCTACAGAAAGCCAGCGCCTTCAGCTTCTGGTTTCCCATTCGATGCTTCTCTATCTGCTGGTGGATAAACTCGCAGTTTTCAGGTGTAGAGATTTGCGAAATCAAACGGCGTTCGCCAGATGCTGTCAACCCATAATCAACCAGTTCGTCACGAATACCATAATAGTGGAAAGGCACAATCAGATCATTGATGATGGCATCACGAAGCCGTAACTCGTATGGGATATTATTGCCGAAAATCTCTACTACATCCTGATTATCCATTCGGTTCTCGGTAGCAGTCAAGCCCAGCAGGAACTCCGGCTCAAAATAGTCGATGATTTTCCGATAACTGTCTGCTACAGCATGGTGACACTCATCGATGATGATATAATCGAATTCCTTCTTATCAAAGAGTTCGAGCGAACGGCACATCGAAACATTGGTAGAGAACAGGAAATCCTCACCTGTTTCCTTTGCCTCCGCATTATACAGACCGCAGGTTTTAGAGCCACCAAAGACCTTTTGGAATGTCTCCAGGGATTTCTTCAAAATAGAGCCTTCATGTACGATGTAGAGCAATCTGTCGGGGTTAAAATTGAGCGCATCGAATGCTGCCAGATACGTCTTTCCTGAACCTGTGGCAGAAATCACCAAAGCTCTCTCCTGACCGATGGCACGATACCTGTTCAATTCCCTAAGTGCTTTGCGCTGCATATAATTAGGTTTGATTTCAGAATCCGCCATATCATAATCCATATCCCAATGCTCAATAGCAAAACTGAGTTTGGTAGAATATTCTTTAATTCTATCCTGCGATAATTCATACGTCTGATTCCATAGGCTTTCAAACTCATTCATTGCATCAAGATAAGCCTCGGTATCATGCTCGCAATTTACCACCAAATCCCACTCTATGTTTTTCAGCAAAGCATAGCGTGTGATATTAGAAGAACCAACAACCATTTCTATACCATTTTCCAGTTCGAAAATATAGCCTTTAGAATGGAAACCATTAGTAAAATAGTTCTTCTCATCGTGGAAACATTCATCGTCCAGATGACACTCAAAATTAGGATGTTGTGCCAAACTCAAGAAGTAGTTTAACGATTCTACATCGGTAAAATTCTGATAAGTAGAAGTGATAATTCTTCCTTTAGCACCACGCTCTATAGCAGCACTAATGTCTTTAGCCAAGAGTACCAGGCCGGCTTTTTTGATAAAGCTGACTGAAAAAGCAAATGACTTGCAGCGGCGCAAGTTCATCTGAATGGTAGACAGGAAGGTTGTCTCTGTATAATTGGTCAAGAATCTAGATTCCATAAGTCTTGCATTTCTTTAATTGCGTACAAAAGTACAAAAAAGAATCCATTTACATCATCTTTTCTCCTATTTTTTTCGGCTTATTTATTACAATAGTTCGTTAATAATTCAATAATGTGCTAAGCAGCTATACGCTGTAAGCACGAGAGATCTTTGAAAATCTTGCTAATTAAAGTTCGGTTCGGGGTGTACCCGCTTGCTTTAAAAATTCGTTTCACCAGATAAATGTTGGTCATCAGTGACTTGAATGAAGACATAGAATATTCCATTCCCATCTCCTTCATAGTTACCTTGGCAACATTTAGTGATGTGAACGAAGCATTGAAAGCAAAATCGAGTTTCCACTTATCGCGAGCCTGGCAGTCCATAAGACCAGTATAGCCTTTGGCGTCACGAAAGCAAAATTCGATCTGGAACCTGGTTCTATAATAAAGAAGTACCTCTTCACCCGAAAGTGAGGGGTCTGTAGAGAAGAATAGTTTCTTCTTGCCATTCGGCATCTGCCAGATGACAAGTCTAACTTTACACCTGAGTGCCTTGGAATAGGCTATCAAAGTATAAGCTGTTCCTTCTATATCTTTCATCTCCATCTTCCCTGTTTACCAAAGAAGCGCTTGGCAAGTGAGACATTAAGTTTGAGCCAGTCAATGCTTTTCGACTTTTTTAAGCCGAATGCGTTGCGATAGGTTTGCTCAACATGCGAGCCATACCTCCCCATTTGGGTGAAATTTATCTTTCTTGGTATTACCATAAACAAAATTATCACCTCGATGAGTATTTTCTCGAAACTTTTTGTTAACTTTGCAGCCGAATCTTCAACTGCATCTTTAAAGATATCCATATATTGGTCAAGTCCTGTATTCATATAATTTTGCGTTTGTCGTGATTTGCAAAGTTACTGAAAAACTGCGACTTGACCAACTTTTTATAGTTAAGTTTTCATAAGCATTTCTTAATATAAATTATTGATTTACAGACGATTAAATGTTAATTTAACACAGTATTGTAGAATAATAATGTATAAAAAAACAATCGGGTAGGAGGTAAATGCTAGTCATAAAAGGCATTTGCCTCCTATTTTCACATTTACCGACCTCCCACACCACCGTACGTGCGGTTCCGCATACGGCGGTTTCGTGCTTTCTCATCTTGCGATGTGTGGCAAGTTGATTTCAGTTATCCCTATGAGTAGCGTCACTTCTATCCTATTGTCGGATTCCGTCCTATCGTCTTGGATAGAGAGTTCCTTTCGGACATCTGACGAGGAGTCTCACAAGGTAACATTCATTTACTATTGCACTGCACGATTCAGTCCTTCCCTATAAGCACACGTGCCTTGGGTACTATGACCTCTGCTGACTTCTCACGGCAAGCTTTACTCCGTCATTGTACATCGAATTATTCATCTTCACCCATGCGTCCGTGAGACCTCCTCGGATAAGGGCTTATTCTTTCCATCTTATACCCACTTCATTTACACCAACCATTCCGAATAGCTATGGGACTTTGATTTGTCTTGCAATCTCATCCATGGTCAAATGCCTTGTATGAAGTTTCTGTGCGTTAGGTCAGATGTTTGCCGCCAGCTTCTTTCAGATTCCACCTCACGATGGACACCCTTGCTATTGGCTATACGATTCCCGCTATTAGGGCTCGTTAGGGACTTGCACCCATTAGAATAAGCTCATGCCGAGCATACAATAAAAAAAAGAGGAAGACTTTCCGTCTCCCTCTTTTCATTTATTTCTTTACATAGAGCTTGAATGCCTTCACGCTGCCTGGAGCACCCTGCTCGGCACGTGGCAAGTACTCGAAGGCAGAGATGGTAACTTCCTTGCCCATATCCACGATGCCGAGGTGTGGAAAGTTGGCACCCTTCTCGGTCTGCCAGTAAGTGCTCTCCTGCAAGTCAAACATCTTGTCGAGTGTTGAGTTGCCCTTCTCGCTGTCGGCATAGAAGGCTACCCAGTTGTTGCGGTCGATGCGGTTGCCCTGTGCATCCTGCAGATAAACCTCGGCGATGGCAATCTGGCTGTCACCGCTCTGGCTGCTTTCTGCCTGGATGGCGAAGTAGCGACCGGTTACAGGCTTGTCGAGCTTGATGGTCTGCCAGCCGTTGCCAGCCTTGAACTCGCCCTTCAATACAGGAGTCTCTGAATTGAGATCCATGCGATGACCTGGCTCGTTATGCTTGTTGCTCTTTTCGAGATTCAGCTTGTCGAGCTCCGGATGATCCTGGCAGAAAGCGGTAGGAGCCACAGTAGAACCTGGCTTTCCTGCTTCACCCTTAGGACCTACAACGTCGAGAACAATCACCTCGTTCTTGCCCTTCTTCAACCAGCAGCCTGGAAGATATAAGGTCTGCTGAGGACCAATCTGCCAGAAGCGACCGAGGGCATGACCGTTGACATAAACCTGACCCTTGCCGAATGCCTCCATATTAATAAAGGTGTCGCCCACCTTCTTCAGGTTGAAGTAGCCGCGATAGTAACCCGCCTTGGTCTGGAGACCGCGCATCTTGTTGGTTGGCATGGTGAGTGCCTTGACTGCAGTCTGGTAATCATCAGCAATGCTGCTGTTGTTCCAACGGGTAGGGGTGAGAGCAAGTTCGCAATCCTCTTTCTGTGTAGTGATGGTTACGTTGCCGATGATACCCTTGTAGTCCTTGATAGCACGACCGAAGTTGATTCTTCCCATACCTTCTACTACGATGGTGAGCTGTGCACCCTGTGGCATGGCTGGCAATTCGAGTGATTTCTCATTCTTTACACGGTCAATCTTGCCTACATACTTTCCGTTCACATATACCTGGGCAAAATCGTGGAACTCGCCGGTAAGGGTTGATGTACTTTCGATGGCTGGAACCTGGGTTTCATAAACCATGGTACCCCATCCCATATCCATATCCTCGAAGCACTGAGGAGCGTTGCATTCTTTCTCCTTTCCGATACCGTAGCTCAATGGCTTGTATTCGGTAAACTTGAACTCTGGCACCTTGATGATCTGCATCGGAGCCTTAGGCACGGCTGGCAACTTCTTGCCGTCGTTGTATTTTGCCATCATCTTCTGCAGTTCATAGAACTTAGGCGTAGCCAATCCCCATTCATTGATAGGGGCATCGTAATCGTAGCTGGTTACGTCTGGCTGGAAACCAGGAGAGTTGGCACCTGCCCAATGGCCGAAGCTGGTTCCGCCGTGGGTCATATATAGAGAGAAGCTGATGCCTTTGCTCAGCATCTCGTCCATTCCTTCTACCATATCCTTGGCAGGACGGGTCTCGTGGCGGGCTCCCCACTTGTCGAACCAGCCGCTCCAGAACTCTGAACACATTTTAGGAGCATTCGGACGAACCTCACCGAGACGCTTAAACTGCTGGTCGATGTTGGCACCTGTACCGAAGTTCATGGTCCAGGTCAGGTCATCGAGACCATTGTTCAGGAAGTTGGATGACCAGTCGCATTGGAAGAGGCTTACCTTATCAAATCCGCTCTTGCGGACGATGTCGCGGATGGCACTTACGTATGGCTTGTCCTTGCCGTAAGAACCATATTCGTTCTCCACCTGAACCATGATGATAGGACCACCATTCTGGATGGTGAGTGGAGCCAGCTGCTTGCCCACTTCCTTCTCGAAGATTTCTACTCGCTGCATGAAGTAAGGATCCAGCTCACGCAGACGGATATCCTTCTTCTTGAGGAGCCACCAAGGCAGACCACCCATTTCCCATTCTGCACAAACGTATGGACCCGGGCGAACGATGACATACATGCCGTTCTTCTGGGCGAGGCGGCAGAAAGCAGCCACATCGTTGTTGCCTGTGAAGTCGAATTTGCCTTCCTCCTGCTCATGGATATTCCAGAACACATAGAGGCAGACGGTATTCATGCCAAGAGCCTTGCACATCTTGATGCGATGCTCCCAGTAGGCACGAGGAATACGAGGGTAGTGCAACTCGGCAGCCTTAACGACGAAAGGTTTGCCATTGAGAAGGAATGTCTTGTCGCCGGTAGTGAAGGTGCCACCTTTTTGTGCCGCCATCATCTGAGCCGGTGCCAGTGCCAATAGTGAGGCAAAGGCTAATGTCTTGATTGAAGTTGTTACTGTCATTATACTTATTTTTTAGTATTCTTGATAAAACATTTGCAAAGATAACGGAAAATCTCCTTTATGAAGGATAAAAATCGTTCAATAAAGGGGATTTTTCGTTAAAAAGGGACTATTTCAATCATTTTTGCATAAAAGTCGTAATGCTTCGTGGAGCCAACTGCGTGGTTCCATCGCAACTTCCAATAGGCGCTAAACTCTCGGAAGAGATGTCACTGGTACGATACATCTGCCAATTTTTCTGCTCATGATTATCGAGTTGGAAGTTGACAGGCTTCACATCCTCAGAATAGTTGATTGCCACAATCACCCATTTGCCGTTGGCATTCTGATAGGCAGAACACATTACTCCGTAAGGGTCGTTGTAGCCTTCCTCTATCTGCTTTCCGTCGGCAGAAGTTGTAGCGATATCGAAGCGCTGGGCACCTGGACGGATAAAGCGGGAATAGTTGCCGAGTGCCCACATCAACTTGGAATCTACTGCCCAGCCGCTCTTCCATCCATCCTTGCTGTATATGCGGATGAGTCCATCGCGGTAGTCACCGCCTGCAGAACGCCACCAGCTCCAGCTCTCGGCATTGGCATATACCAGGTCATGATGGATGACACGAGCCACATAGAGGGCTGTCTTCATCGAGAAGTCGTAAGGAGTTCCGCCGCCAATCTCCTCGTCGTTGCCCATGATGCAGAGTTCTGTTTGCCAGAACTTGATGTTCTTCTGCTTACATGCTTCCCTAATCTTCATTCTGATTTCTCTCATGTATGGGATAGGGGTATTGGTCCAGTAGCTATGAGCACCGATGAGAGGGAGGAGTTGCTTGGTCTTGCCCAGATAGGTCTGCGTACTGTCCTTGGTGAAGAAGGAGTTGATTTCGTAGCCTCGCTGCCAGTCAGCCATGTGGGTGCCAAGCATGCAGCGATAGTCGCTCGACTCATTGATGAGAATCTCGGTGTTGAGCTTGTTTTTTACCAATGCTTTGCTTACCTCCTTTGCCACCTTGGCAAACTCGCGGTTGGTGGCTGGGGTTCCTTCCTGCTTCGGTCCTGTCCAGTTCCAATGTCCATCCGGCTCGTTGATAGGGCTGATGTAGTTGAAGTGGATGCCATCGTGCTCTTCGATGCCTTTGAGAGATGTGGCGATGAACTTTCCGAATTTGCCGTAGCAATCATCCTTCAGATTGATGGTGCCGCCGCGCCCTGTGTTGGTTGCGAGTCCGTTCTTGGTATAGAACACGGGTGCTGAGTTGCAGAAGGCGAGGAAATAAGGCACACCTCTCTGCTTGGCGAGCTTGAGAAACTTGCGCTGTCCAGCCTGTTTGCTCCAGTCGTAGGTGCCGTCAGCATTGAGAAAGCATTGGGTTCTTGTGCCCGGCTGAATCTGCGATGCCTCTCCCTGTTCCTCGCTTCCGGCTCCCAGATTGAATCGCCAGATAGACAAGCCGATGCCTTTAGGTTTGCCTAAGGCATCATTCTCGGTAGAGAAGAGCCAGTCGGCAATCTGCTCCTGCTGTTTCTCTGACCATAGACCGAGAAACTGCATACTCCATGCATCGCTGGCACCGAAGTGCTGGATGTGCTGCTCCGGGCTTTGGGTAAGGATGGTATAACGGGTTGTTCCTTCCTGTGCTGCCTGCATGTTGATGCTGGCGATGAGCAATGCAGATAAAGCACCGTATTTCATATAATTATGTGCCATAATAGAATTTTATGTTTGATGAGTTGTTCAAAAGCAGATGGATGCACTTGCTGTTATTTTATCACGAATTTCTTTCCGTTTTGGATATAGATACCCTTGGCGAGTCCTTCTGTAGAATCTGCATGTTTGCGAACCAATTTGCCCTCGATGCTGTAGATGTCATTGCTACCGGCCTTATCTGCCTTGATATGGCTAATGCCAGTATTGATGGCATCTTCGAAATCAATCACGATGGTTACAACGCTCTTGGTTGGGATGGCAATCAGCTTATCCAGACTGAAACTGCTCTTGATGTGCTTCAGGTTTTCTTTCGCAGATGTGCGGTAAACGTTGATATCCTTGGCTGCCTTCTGTCCCTCAATGTTGATGCGTACACTGTTTTGTGATGCCATCATGTTTACATATACTAAAACGATTCGTTTGCCATCTGGAGAAAGATAGGCAGATCCCAGAAGCTTATTGAGATTTTCTTCCTTATTGGTGATATGGTCGATACGCTTGTAACCAGGGCGGATGAAACGGCTGTAGTTGCCGAGTACCCAGAGGTTACTGTTGTCGGTGATGGTACCGCCGTTCTGGATATCACCATAGCTCTCGTTGTTGTTATCGCCCTGGGTATTCATTCGCAAGAGATAGAAGCGGTTCTTCTGTCCCCATTTCTCTTGTGCGAAAGAGGTCCAGTAGCTCCATGATGCCATATTGCCGTAGGTGAGATCGCAGTGGATAAGCTTACCCATATAGAGCGAGATGTCCATATAGCTGGCTGCATCGTAACTGGAAGGGAAACCTGCTGAAGTGGATGGCTCCTTATCGAGCATGCTCCATTCGGTTTGATATACATCGAGATTGTATTCCTGAGCCTTGTTCCATACGTTCTGACGGATGTCCTTCAGGTCGGCATTCGTGCCGAAGGTCCAGTAGCTATGACCAGCGATGGCTCTTTTCAGGTTTTTCAAGTCGCCGATGTAGGTGCTGCTGTTGCTGGTATTGAAGAAAGCCTCTATCTGGTTGTTGGCTCTCTTCTCGGTTCCGTCTTGATAGAGTGCCTTCCATTGGCAGGCTTCCGGCAGGAGTATCTGGGCAGAGAGTCCCTGGTCGGTAATGCTTTTGTCCAACTCTCGGGCGAGCTTGGCGATGCACTCGTTGGTCCATGGTGAACCTTCCTGACCTTCAGTCCAATCGTATTGTGGCTCGTTGACCGGATCAATGAGGGTTATGTTGTAGCCTTTGTCGGTGAAGTGTTTGGTTGTTGTCGTGAGGAATTTGGCAAAGTCGGCATAGTGATTGTCTGCGAGATTGCTTCCGCTCACACCCTTGTTGGCGCATGCCTTGCCGTTTTTGGTAAACTGTACTGGGGCTGAATTGGAGAAGAGCAGAAAATGATCTACTCCATATTTCTTGGCTTGCTGCATGAAGTATTGTTGACCTGCCGACTTGGTCCAGTCGTAGTTGCCATTGGCATCTAGATAGCAGTAGCCACGTCGGGTGATGTCTTCGATGCCGCTTTGGCTGCCTTGTTCTGCTGAACCGGCACCCAGGTTTACGCGCCACATTGAGAGACCGATGCCTTCTGGGTTACCATCGGCATCCATTTCCTGGCTGAAGAGCCATTTCGCCGATTTCTCTTTTTCTGCATCACTGAAATATTTGCCCACAAAATCGGCTGTCCAACAGTCGCTTGATCCGAAGTCTGCTATGGTCTGATAGCAGATGTTGGGGTTTACGGTGACCTTATATGATGATTGCGCATATAAGTTGGCAGTCATCATCAAGGCAGCTGTGAGGCTGAAGATGGATGTTTTTTTCATTTGCTGAGGCTTTATATATAATTAAGGTGTATGGATAACAATATTTTTATGAAAGAAAAGGGGCAGGACAAGAGATTTGTCCTGCCCCTTTGATATTTTAGTTGTAACCTTCGTTCTGCTTGATGGTTCCGTTACTCATGGTAATTTCTGAGTTAGGGATGGCGAAGAGAAGGTCGCGAGGTGCCTGGAAGTTGATACCCTCGTTGCTGTTCTCCTGCTGGTTGGTGGTCTCGTATGGGTCGGTAGATTCCTCCATGTTGTACTTCACGAAAGTACCGTTAGGACCGAATACGTGTTCCATCATTGTCTTTCCATCATCCATCTTCCAGCGGCGCAGGTCGTCGAGGCGGGTTCCCTCAAGTGCCAGCTCCAGACGGCGCTCGGTGCGGATAGCATCACGAAGGGCTGTACCTGTGGCGGTAACTTCTGGAAGTTGAACACGCTGGCGTACCTTGTTGAGTGCCCACTGTGCCTCACTGTCGTGATTGAGAGCATTCTCTGTCTCTGCATACATCAGCAATACCTCTGCATAGCGGAGCAAGCGGATGTTCAATGGATTGTGAGGTGCATCGTATGGACTAGGGCGCCTGTTCACTGGGATGAAGAGCTTCATGTTGCAACGGCCAGACTTATGCTTGCTGGCTGAAATCACGTATGGGTTGTCCTCATTCCATGTTGGGTCACCAGGAACTTCTGTCTGTCCATCGTGAAGGATGGTATAGCGAAGTCGAATCTCGTCTCCTGCATCCTTGAAAGCCTTTTCCAGGTTGCTGGTAGGAAGACCCCATGCCCAACCAGCGTCGTCACGTGAACCAACCAAGACAGAGTAGCGCTCACCCAGAGAATACTGGGTATCATCACTGGTCTGAATCTCGAAGAGACTCTCCTTGCCATTGTTGTAGTCGATGTTCCAAACCTGGCTAAAGTCATCCATCAGTTCATATTCCGGTGTTCCGCTGGCATGAGAGCCACGGCAGGTGAGTTCCTGCAGGATAGGCTCAGCTTCAGCATACTTACCCTGGTAGAGATATGCCTTTGCCAACATACCCTTGGCAGCACCGCTGGTAGCACGACCGATGTCGTTGGCAGATAACTCTGCCTTCTTTGGAAGATCGGCGAGGGCATCCTTGAAGTCCTGCTCAATCTGAGCGTAGGTTTCTGCGCTGGTAGCTCGGGTGATACCCTGAACCTCAGAAGGCATCTTGAGTGACATTACCAATGGTACACCGCCAAAGTTCTTCACCAGTTCGAAGTAGTAGAAACCGCGGAGGAACTTAGCCTCGGCAATCAGTCGCTTCTGATACTTCTCGTCGTTGAATTTCAGTTGTGCAATTTTTTCGATGGCGATGTTGCACTGGGTGATACCCTTGTAGCGATACTGCCAGAAGTTCTGTACGGCATTACCCAAGTCGATGGTGTTGCCGGTAAACATGGCTGCTGCTCTATATTCACCAGGGTCTTGTGTGGTGTTACCCATCCAGCAATCATCGGTGGTAATGTTGCAGAGGTTGTAGAATTTGTAAATCTGCCACCAGTCATCACATGCGATGAAGTTGTAGCAACCGGTAATCTGCTTTTCACATTCTTCCTCGGTGGTGAAGTAGTTCTCCATATCCTGCTGACCGCGGATAGGCTCCTCAAGGAAGTCGGAGCAAGATGTCAAGCCCATAGTCAAGGCAGAAGCCAAGGTCAAACCTATGATATATCTTTTCATAATCTTGTTTCTTATTTTAATGATTACATATATTATAATAATGTATATTCCCTGCGATTAGAAGCTCATGTTCAAACCAAAGAGGAAGGTACGTGGGTTAGGATAACCTGTGTAGTCGATACCTGCCTCTGTTACACTGCTACCCATTGATGCTGCTTCTGGATCTGCACCAGAGTAGTTGGTGATGGTAAAGAGGTTCTGAGCTGAGAATGACAGACGCAAGTTCAGCTTGTTGTTGAACCACTGCTTAGGCAAGGTGTAACCAATCTGGAGCAACTTGCAGCGGAAGTAAGAACCATCCTCTACGAAGAAGTCGCTTACTCGCCTGTAGTTCATGTTGGAATCGTTGACAGAGAGGCGAGGAAATTCTGCACCTGTGTTGTCGGCTCTCCAGGTTTTGTCGTATGTGCCGGCATATACATTCTGACCGTCGGTTCCTGCATAACGACCGATGTTCTTGTTGAAGATGTCGTTGCCGATGGTTCCGTAGAAGTTGGCTACGAGGTCGAAGCCCTTGTATGCCGCATTCAGGTTCAAACCTACCATGAGGTCTGGGAAAGGATTACCGATATGAGTCTTATCGTTGCTGTCGATGACGCCATCATTATTCAAATCCACGAAGCGGAGGTCACCTGGCTTGGCATTTGGCTGCAATGACTCGCCATGCTCGTTGGTGTATGACTTCACCTCTGTCTCGTTCTGGAAGATACCTGCTGTCTTGTAACCCCAGAACTGGCTGAGAGATTCGCCCTCGGCATTGCGAACGATGTAGTCGCCACTGAATCCACCTGTCCAGATGTAGTCACCATTCAGTTTCACTGCCTTGTTCTTTACCTGAGAAAGATTCAGACCTACGCCGTAGGTGAAGTCCTGGATATGGTCGTTCCAGTTGATGCCAAGTTCCCAACCTGTAGCCTTCATCTTACCTGCGTTTTCCCACATCTGTCCGTTCCACATTGGGTAACCGAGGATGAGGAGGTTGTCTTTCCTCATCAGCATATCGTGAGATGTCTTCTCGAAGTAATCCGCTGTAATCTTCAGGCGGCTCTGGAGAAGAGCGAGGTCAAGACCCACGTTCCAGTCCTCCACGGTTTCCCACTTCAGGTTAGTGTTTCCGATACCGCTCACAGTAGAACCGATGATGCGGTTTGGAGTTTCACCGAATACATAGGTTGTTGTACCGATAGAGCTGAGGTATGCCGAGTTGTCGATGTTCTGGTTACCAACCTTACCCCAACCAGCACGGATCTTGATGTCATCAAACACCTTCTGGTTCTTCATGAACTCCTCGCCGGTAAGGCGATAAGCTCCAGATACAGATGGGAAGGTAGCCCATTTGTTGTCCTTGGAGAACTTGGAAGAACCATCCACACGGATAGATGCTGTGAGGTAGTACTTCTCTGCGTAGTTGTACATCACACGTCCCAGGTAAGATACCAGCGAAGTGAATCTGTCGGTACCCGTAGCTGCTGGGTTCTTGGTTCCTGAGCTAGGGTAGCGCAGAGACTCATCATTATTTGGAATGTTCTCTGAGTAAGCATTAGCCCAGTAGTCCTGGAAGCGCTCCATAGTGTAACCACCCATCAAGTTGATGTTGTGTTTCTTGTTGATGGTTGTCATGTAGTTCACGGTGTTGGTCCAGTTCCAGTCCACCCAGTTCTCCATCTTTCTGGTAGCATTGTTGTTCTGGTTCTGCTCCAGGTTGTCGATGAAGAAGTTAACGTTGAACGAATCGGTTCTGCGGAAGCGGGCGTTCAAGCCGAATGCTGATTTGATGGTCAATCCCTTGATTGGGGTGAGACTTACGTATGGAGTTGCGAGCAATCCATATTCGCTAGCACCAGAGTCCATACGTGCCATAGAAGCCACTGGGTTCCATTCCTGGTTGTTGTGCGAACGGTCATAGTTGCTGTATGGATTGCTGGTCCATTCGCTTTTTGGTCGCATCACTGGAGTAGTTGGATCCATCGCCATGATGGCACTCATCAGTCCTGGGGTGTCATCCCACTGCTCGTAGCGAGGAGTGAAGTCAACACCAGCCTTGACAATCTTATTGAAATTGTATTCGGTAGAGAAACGTGCAGAGAGTTTCTGCCACTGACCTACCTTGTACTGAGAGTCCTGCTTGTAGTAACCGATGCTTCCAGAGTAAATCATCTTGTCGTTACCGCCAGAGAATGAAAGGTCATAGTTCTGCTGTACGGCTACATCATTGATGCATTCTTTCCACCAGTCGGTATAGGTGTCAGCGCTTCCCTTGAAAGGAGAAACGTTGCCATCGTTGGTATAACGAGTATCAAACACTTTCTTGTATTCCTGAGAGTCTGCCATATTCTGCTTCTTCAATGTTTGGAGACCTACGGTGGCTGTGACATTGAATTTGGCATCTCCCTTCTTGCCTTTTTTGGTGGTGATCAAAATCACACCATTCGAAGCACGGGTACCATAGATAGCTGATGCAGAGGCATCCTTCAATACCTGCATGCTCTCGATGTCGTTCTGGTTGAGGAAGTTGATGTTGGTACCTACAGGCATACCATCTACAACGTAGAGAGGATCAGAACCATTCACGGTAGTGACACCACGGATGATGACACGAGGAGAAGCACCAGGACCACCGGCGCCACTGATCTGTACACCGTTCACCTGACCCTGAAGGGCGTTCATCACGTTACCGGTAGAGAGCTTTTCCAGCTTGTCGCCCTTGATGGCTGAGATAGAACTGGTGAGGTCGCCCTTCTTTACCTGACCGTAACCGATGACAACCACCTCGTTCAAGTCGTTGGCATCGTCCTTCAGCACAAAGTTGATCTGTGAACGGTTGCCAACCTTTTCTTCCTGGTTTGCCATACCTACGTATGAGATAACGAGGGTAGCGTTCTTGTCGGCATCGATGGCATAATGACCATCCAGGTCGGTAACAGCACCTCTGTTGCTACCTTTCACCTTGATGTATGCTCCAATAACTGGTTCGTTGTTGCTGTCCACGACATTACCCGTCACTTTCACGCTCTGAGCGTTCATATTGAGGGCGAAACTGGTTGCCATGGCTGCTATGATATATTTCTTGTTCATATTACAATGTTTCTAATATTCTAGATGACTGTTCTTTCACACGTGTTATACTATTTGATAGGGATGATGCGAGAACGCAAGAGAGCGTAGTCGAACTCGAAGAGGTACTTTCCTGTAGCAGGAACCCTTACCGCTTTCATGTTGTCACCGCCGTTGAGCTTGTTGGCCTCGTTCTCATCCGAACCATCGAAGCGCCAGTAAGGCTCTGGCCACCAACCCCACCAGTGAGTCTGGCTGATGGTGAATTCAATTTCATCACCTGCCTTGAGGTTCATTTCGCGATAGAGGCGATATGGGTTGTTCTCGTCCTGATTCAAGATGAATGCACCTGCGTTCTGATTGGTTGTCCATTCGCCGGCTCCCTCTGGCAAGTAACCCTTACCTGCTAGACAAATCTGTGCAGGCTGTGCGCCAGAACCGTCGTTGAAGTCAATCGTGGTAGAACCGTTGAGGGTCATCTTCTTGGTTGTAGGAGTATATTCCTCTACCTTGTATTCACCTGTGATGATGTTGAAGTTGATTTCGTAGTAACCCACCTTTTCCAAGATGATAGGCTTTGCATCGCTAGCCTTGCGGGTGAGCAAACCTGTCTTCTCGTCAACACCGAAGCAGAGAGGAACGAAATCAGTCTTCTGTGGAATGAAGCGTATGCCTGTGCCTGGCTTCTGGTTGTAGTAGCGGGCACGATACTGGAATTCGCCTACGTGATCAACCAGCATTGGTACACCATAAACATCGCTTGTCAGTTCTGCTGCTGAGTTGACATCTGCAAGATACATCTTCTCAAAGTCAACCAAGTCGCTGACGATGATGGTGCTCTTCTGCTCGGTCATGTTGTCCATACTGTCATACACCTTGATGCTCATCTCGTAATCGGCATCTTCTGATGGGAATGTATATTCCTCGCTGTATTCGTACTCGGTACCAGAGAGTGTTACCTCGTCGTGCTTGTTGATGCCAGGAATATCAATGACCAACTTCTTCAACGACTTGTTGTCGGATACGGCAACATTGAGCAGGAATATTGGGTCTTCCTTCATCACGTTCACCTTATTAGATGGTGCTACTGTGAATACCGGGAAGGTAAAGTCGCCGTCACCCTTGATGGTGATGTTGGCTGTTGATACTTTTCCCACCACGTCTTCAACGGTCACTTCCAATGGAAAGCTGGAGTTGTCGGTCCAGTCGTCTGCAGGAGTATAAGCATAGTCAAGGTTATACTCATGGAGCAGGGAATCTTTGTAGATGTCGAGCAGGTTGATGGTCTTGTCGAGGAACATTCCCTCGTTCTTGAGTCGGATAGACTTGATACCGTCGGCATCGCTAATCTTACCTGTGATGTTGAAGGTACGTCCTGGTTCTGCATGAATCAGGTCTGATGTTAATGAAATCGTTGGATTCTGACCATCCACTGTAGGATAATCATCATCGTTACTGCATGCCTGGAATGTGAATCCACCCAAAGCAATTGCAGCCCATAAAAGGACATTCTTTAGATTAAATGGTTGATGTGCCATAAAACATTCTTTTTAGTTATTTATATTTGTTGTTTTGTTTATTATGCGTTAGTTGAGTAACTTTGTGTTAGTTGAACAACTTGCGTGTTGTTTATTCGGTTGCAAATGTACGGCGATTATTAGGAATTAATGGAGAAAAATCATTCAAAAGGGGGCATAAATCGTGCAGTGAAGGATTTGTGCCTCTGTTTTTCTCGTTTTTTTGCTTGTTTTTGCCCGATTTTTGGCGTTTTTTTGTTAATTTTGCAGCAAATTGAAAATTAAAAAACATATACCTTCGATGAATATGATAGAAATAAAAAAGACACTTTGGGTGGTCTTCATCTGTTTGATGGGGCATATTGTTGCCTTGGCTCAGAAGTATCAGGTAAGACCATTGGACTTGGAGCAGGGCTTATCGTGCAATTATGTTGTAAGCATAGCGCAAGATAAATATGGCTTTCTTTGGTTTGCTACCGAAGAAGGATTGAATCGGTTTGATGGTAATAGCTTCTTTACCTATTACAAGCAAAGAGACAGAAAGGGCATATCTAGTAGTGAGTTGAACTGTGTGATTGATGATGCCAAGAAACCTGTTGTCTGGATTGGAACCAAGAATGATGGTCTCAATTCCTTTAACTATCAAACAGAAGAATGGCATAGCTATAAGCATGACGGCAAGAATCCTTCCAGCATCGCAACGAATGATATTACGCATATCACACCCTCTGCCAATGGTAAACTCTGGATTACCACCTATTGGAAAGGTGTAGAACTGTTTGATCCCGAAACCGGCAGGTTTGTGCATTTTGATAAAGATAGAGTGCAAGGTTTGCCTGATAACCAATTGTGGTGTGTGCTCGATTTGGGAAATGGCAATCTTTTGGTGGGACATGTCAAGAGTGGATTATCCATCATGGATACCCAACATTTAACTGCCCGGAATTTTAAGCACAACGCCCAAGACATCTACTCTATTTCGGGTAATGAGGTAATTTGTCTGTATCGCGACAAAAAAGGAACGATATGGATCGGTACTAATATGGGTATAGATATTTACGACCCACTTAGCCAGCGATTTCTGCATGTGGCGGATCAAACCATCAAGAATCATCGTATTTTTGATTTCTGTGAATTGCCGAATGGTAATATGCTTGTAGCAACCGAGCAGATGGGTATAGCTGTATTGGATGTTGCCAACAAATCATTTACTGCAAGTACTCAAATTCCATGTTCTTTCATCAGCGAGGGGTTGGAAGAATTTAATCTTACGGGTAATAGTGTGCGAAGCCTATTGCTAGATAAATATAATAATGTATGGGCAGGATTTTATGGTAGCGGCATCAATTTCCTGACTCAATCTGTTGCACCATTCAGTACCATTCGGGCTGGTGTTCCTGATCAGCTGGAACGACTTACGGAGAAATCTGTGATGGGATTGGTTTTCGATAAGAATGGGCAGCTATGGGTAGGTACTGATGGTAAAGGACTGAATGTCTTCTCGCCAGAAAAAAAACGATTGGCTACCTATGAACATGAAGGTGGCAGTATCGTGGCAGCTGCAACTCGAGATAGCAATGGTAATTTGTGGTTTGGATCTTTCTTTCAGGGTGCTACCGTAAAGATGGCGGGGGGGGGGAGGTTTCCGCAAGGTTTTGCCAGATGCGCATGAAGATGTCAGATGTTTCTATGAAGATGACAAGCAGCAGATGTGGATAGGTACCGCTCATGGCATCTATGTGGTTGATATCAAGCGGATGAAGGTGGTAAATAATTATCATCTTGGCAATGATATGGTACGTGCCATCTGTATGGATGCACAGCATAGAGTCTGGGTGGGCTATTTCGGCATTGGCATTGAGGTGTTTTCGCCTCAAATGAAGCGGATCAAGGCGTTTAATTCAACTAAGGGTGAAAAAGAATATATTCCTTCCAACGCAGTGAATCAACTGATGCGTGATTCCCAAGGTCGTATTTGGGCAGCTACCAACGAGGGAGCCATCTGCTTTGATGTAAAGCATCAGGATAGACACGTGATTTATGACCAGAGACAGGGAATGAGCAATATCCATGTGCGTGCCATTATAGAAGATGAGATGCACAACATTTGGATGAGCACCAATCGTGGTATCAGTTGCTTAAAGGCAGGACAAGCTGGTAGGTTTATCAATTTTAATGAGAAAGATAATGTCGTTAAGGCTAATTTTAACGATGGCAGTGTGGCTCGTTCCGAGCAAGGTGTTATCTATTTTGGTTCGGCTCAGGGATTATGCTGTTTCCTGCCAAGACAAGTCTTGTCTGTCAACCGAGCGCCTAAAACGATTATAACTTCGTTGCGGCTGATTCGTGGAATAGAGCAGACTGATAGTGTCATCAATCTTGCCATACGCAACCATATCTCGTTGGCGTATGATGAAAATTCCTTTGCGATAAATTTTACCGTGAAGAACTTTGCCATGGAGAACTATGTGGAGTATAGCTATATGCTTTCTGGTTTGCAGAATGATTGGATTACAGCACAGAATGGAACCATTACTTTACGTGATATTCCATCAGGAACCTATCAGTTGCAGGTACGAGCTCGCTTTCATAACCAGCCATGGTCTTCTGAAATAGCCGAGTTTACCATCATCGTTCGGCCTCCGTTCTGGCTTTCATGGTGGGCTAAGTTGTGCTATACCTTATTCGTTTTGGCGATAGTGTATCTGGCTTTGAGAATATATCAGCGTCATCTCCGCTTGAAATTCGAGTTGAAAGCAGAAAAGGTGAACCATGAGAAGGAACAGAAACTCAACGAGGAACGCCTGCGCTTCTTTACTAATATCACTCACGAACTTCGCACGCCACTTACGCTGATTCTCGGTCCGCTCGATGACATCTCGCATTCGTCGGATATTACAAAGGCCGTGAAGCATAAGCTGGCGGTGATATATCAGAGTGCGGTGAGATTGAACGAACTGATTACGCAGATATTGGAATTCAGAAAGACGGAGACCGACAACCGTCAGCTTCGTGTAGTGAAGGCAAACGTGGTGGATGCCGTGCATGAGGTTTCTTTGAAGTACGAGGAATTGGCACAGAAGCCTGACGTAGCCATCAAGTTTGTGGCTCCAGAGAATCCGATTATGATGTATATCGACAAGGAGGTCATCGCTATTATCTTGGATAATCTGGTATCGAATGCCATCAAATATACCGATCAGGGTAATATTGATATCAGTGTGGAGCGTCGTCGCAGCGGGGAACGTCATCTGGTAGATATCACGGTGAGTGATACGGGCCATGGCATCTCTGCAACGGCATTGCCGCATATTTTCGATCGCTATTATCAGGAGAATGGACCCCATCAGGCTTCCGGCACAGGTATCGGTCTCTCGCTGGTCAAGAAGTTGGTGACCCTGCATCATGGTGAAGTGAAGGTAGAAAGCAATCTGGAGCAGGGTACCAGTTTCATCGTCACTCTGGATGAGAATGAAATTTATCCCGATGCCTTGCGAGGTGATGAGAATGCTTCTGCTAAATTGCAGGGTAATGATACTGCATCTGGTGTCCTCAATTTGGAGGAAGCTGTGCTCAGTGTGGAGAATGGCAAACCGTTGCTCCTCGTGGTAGAGGACAATAGGGAGATACTCGACTATGTGGCAGAATCGTTTATTGACGAGTTTGATGTGTTGAAGGCTGGTGATGGTCGGGATGGATTGGCTTTGGCATTGAATAAGGTGCCTGATGTAATCATTTCAGATGTCATGATGCCAAATATGGATGGCAATGCCATGTGCAGGGCCTTGAAGAAAGATATACGCACGAGTCATATTCCTATCATTCTTCTTACGGCGAAGGATTCTTTCGAAGCCAAGGAGAAGGGCTATGATTCGGGTGCCGATTCGTATATCACCAAACCTTTCACGCATTTGCTCTTGCGTAGCCGAATCCTTAACCTCTTGCAGCAGCGTCGGCGTGACAAGATGCTGATACAGGAATCGAAGGAAACCAATTTGGCACGGAAGAAAGAGCAGTTGAGGGAATCGCTCAATAAGGTAGATCAGGAATTCTTTGACAAGTTGAATAAGCTGATAGAAGAGAATATCAGTGGTGATGTGGATGTTAACTTGATTGCCAGTAACTTGGCGGTAAGTACCAGTACGCTCTATCGCAAGATGAAGGCGCTCACGGGTATATCTACCAACGAATATATCCGCAAGTATAAGATGCAGTATGCCGAGCATTTGCTTCTGGAGGGTAAGTATAGCATCAGTGAGATCTCCTTTATGGTAGGTATGAATAGCGTGGCTTATTTCCGTCGGTGTTTCAAGGCTGAATATGGGGAGATTCCTTCTGAATATCTCAAAAAATTGCAGAAAATGTAATATTGGTATAATAAACATTAAATTAAAGTGAGCGTCATAACGCTCACTTTTTATTTGGTTATTTGAATGTTTTTTATTACCTTTGCACGAAATTTTGAAATTATGAAAAAATGAAGCATATGAACAGCAATCACCTCGACTTTATGAAGAAAAGGTGTTTCGGAAGCTTAGGAGAACTCCTAAGCGAGCTGTGGCATGCTGTAATTACTAATAATCGGTCGAGATGCCAGGTATCTGCGACCAAGTATCAACTTAATGCCATATCAACAACCAGAAAGTAAACACAACCTTACCCGCCCCCACACCTTACGATAGTAGGCGCTCGGCAGTTCTCCAGCGGCTTACGCTAAAAACGTTAGCGCAAACACGCGTCCTCTACTAAAATGAGGCGGAAACAGTTAACAATCAACATAAAAACAATAAAAGAAGATGAAACTTTTTTTCTATAGAAAATTTATTCGCTTCGTAATAAAGCACTTTACCATCGTTATCAACAATACCATACAGATGAATGGTGGACAATACATCGAGCACATGAACAACTATCAGGGAAAGGAGGATGAGAAATGTCTGGACAAAGAATGATCATCATGAACGCTGGTAGCTCGTACTTCGAGCATGTAGAGAACTATTATGGCAGCAATGCCTGTGAGCAAAACTCATGCAGAAATGCTGAGATGCCGGAAGAGCTGAAAACGGAAAAGGCTCAGAGGATAAAGAACAACCTGATAGAGATAGGCTTGGTAACCGAAAATTTCATGCCATCAGGACTGTCATCATCTGAAGCTGCCATCCTTGCCAACCAGATAGGTACAGAGTTGAAAATCGATAATATATGGAGCGTATTCGGCAATTATTGGGGGCCTAATCCGAACTCGATGAGAGCCGCCTACAACCGAGGAATGGATCAGAAGAAAACGATTCCCTTCCTCGAAAAAGTGATGCCTGCTATCAGAGGTTAATCTGGCAGGTAGTACTAGTACGCGTACATAGTACGTACTAGGTAGAAGTGAGAAATTTCCCTTACCTTTGCCCCCGGAATTCAGAACCAATGCGGTTTGAGTTTCGGGGGCTTTTGTGTATCTGCACATCAACCATGGTGGGAGCCCCCAATCTTCTAAATTATTTAAAATGATGGAAGTGAAAGCGTATGTGTTCAGTCATCCTTCTTACAGACGACTGAGAGTAGTGAAAACGGAAGAGGGCATTACCCCACAAACCAATCTTTTATTAACGAAATAACATGACAGAAACACAACATGTAATTGCACTGAACCCTTATCGCAAGGGCAATAAGGGGAAGGTGTTTTCCAACAGTATGGCGGTGTATGACAAGGTGATTGCATCGCCGGAAATCAGGAAGATGATTCAACAGATCAGGGGCGAACTGCCTATCCCGAAGGTGAATGCCAACGATGAGGAGGCGGTGAAGAAGGCGCAGGACAGGCTGAAGAGCGAACTGCCTTTCTTCTGTCCCCACTACGGCATCTTCAAGAACAATGTGCGCAGACAGGAGAATGCCCAGCCCGAGAGCTTCATGTTCCAGACTATCATTGACGTGGATGACAGGGAGTATGTAGACAAGGCTATCGAGAAGGCAAGGGAGCTGAACTGCTCTGACAGCATCTGGAACGGCTCGCTGCTGCACCTCTGCTACAGTGCCCGGAAGAAACTGCACATCGGTATCAGACTGCCGGTGGGAATGACCATCGAGGAGACGCAGAAGGCGTATTGCGAGGCGCTGGGGGTGCCGTATGACGAGAGCTGCATCACACCCGAGAGAATGATTTATCTTACGGATAAGGACTCGGAAATCTACAGGTCGAAGATGTGGTGCGCCGTGCTGAGCGAGAAGGAGATTCTGATGCGAAGGCAGGCGTATCTGGACCGCGGACTGACCGTGGACGGAAGAGGGAAAGTTAATAGTTTACAGTTAAAAGTTAATAGCAATGACAAGAATAATGAAAATAATAGACTATCGGGCAATGACGGCAATCCTGCTGTTTCTGCTGGCTCTGCTGTTCAGCCTGCCCACCCTGGTGATAGCCATGGTGCTGATGCTCCTCATATCGGGGATTCTGGAGGCAATCAGAATGCTGGCGGACTGGGAGCCAGGGAGAAGAATCTGATTGCGTTTGACCTCTTTACGCAGGCTGCCGGACTCGGGGGTATGGAGATTGATACCGTGGGATCGAGACACTCTTCGCTGCTGGCTATCATGAGCGCCGGTGCTTCGAGGGTGATGGAGGAAGAGGAACTGATGAAGGTGGTGAGGGTGAAAATGCCGAGCTACTATCAGGAGAACGACTGCCATCAGCTGATTCACGACTTCTATGCGAAATATGCTGACAATACGAAGCCGATGTCGAGGGAAGTGATGAGGGTGAATGCGCTTGCGGAGCAGAAGGCCAGCCAGCAAGTTAATGGTTTACAGTTGAAAGTTAATAGGGCTGAGCAACAAGTTAATAGTTTACAGTTAACAGGTAATAGGGCTGATGAGGATTATCCTGACCCGCCGGAGATGCCGAAGAAACTGCCGAAGCTGGTGGAGCTGCTGATATCGAGGACGCCGGAAATTTATAAGCCGGCTGTGGCGCACGCTATCTTCCCGCCGCTGGCTACGCATCTCTGGAAGACGAGGTTCCGGTATATTGACAACGTGGAGCACGAGGCGAGACTGATGACGCTGCTGCTTGCGGGTACCGGAGCGGGTAAGAGCAGCGTGAACAGGCCCATCGATTTCATTATGGAGGATATCAGGCTGAGGGATGCTGAAAACCTGAAGCGCGAAAAGGCGTGGAAGGATGAGATGCTGCGCAAAGGTGCCAACAAGGATAAGCGCAAGAGACCAGAAAACCTGATTATCCAGGAGATTGATGCGGATATGACAAACCCGGCTTTCGTGATGAGAACGGCCGAAGCGCAGGAACATTTCCTCTATACTTCGCTCAATGAGCTAGACCAGTTTGATGCGCTCAAGGGTAGCGGAAGCCAGCAGTTCCGTATCATGTGTCTTGCCGCAGACCCAGGCAATAAATATGGACAGACTCGCGTAGGAACGATGAGTGTTACGGAGCGTGTTACCATCCGGTTCAACTGGAATGCATCTACCACCATCCAGAAAGGTCAGCGTTACTTCTCTAAGGTTCTTACCGATGGTCCTATCAGCCGTATCAACTTCTGTACCATCCCCGAAAGGGAAATCGGCGAAGATATGCCTGTTTACGGAACTTATGATGAATCGTACCGTGAGGCGCTGCGGCCTTACATCGAAAATCTGAACAAAGTAACGGGTCTGATTGAGTGTAAGGAGGCGTTTCAGCTTGCCCTCAAACTGAAGGATGAGAATGCTGAGTTTGCCCGGCTGTCGCAGGACAGAACGTTTGAGAATCTCTCGTTCCGTGCCAACGTCATCGCTTACCTGAAGGCGTGCGTGCTGTATGTAGCCAATGGTTGCAAGTGGGAGCCGGAGATTGATGAGTTTATCCGCTGGAGCGAGCAATATGACCTGTACTGCAAGATGCGGTTCTTCGGCGACATGATTGCGAAGGAGAACTTTACGGCGGAGAGGAGTTCGAAGCGTGGGCCTCAGAATCTTTTACAGATTCTGCCCGATAACTTTACGGCTGCACAGTTGCTTGCCATCCGGCTGGAGCATGGTTTGGATGCGAAGGGTACCGACATGATGATCAGGCAGTGGCTGCACCGGAATTACATCAGGCGGGCGTATCAGTATACGGGCAAGCGTGACAGTTGTGACAGTTGTGACAGTTTTGAGAAGCTTAAGTACCGCCACGACGGTATGGTTATTAAATCTTAAATTTATTTTTACTTATGCTGATAGTTTTAAAACGTATAGCGAAGAAGAAGACCTACACGATAGGTCGCCTTTACATCCTGAAGGATGAGGATGTGAAGAAGCGCACGATTGAGAGTGTGAACAAGTGCAGGGGGCTGAAGACGGTGTGCGAGGTGCCCCAGGAGAAGCTGAATGCGGACTCGTATTTCTGTGATACGATGGAGCCGTGCTGGCGCAATCTTCTGGGTGTGGAGCTGAGTCCTGCCGAGGAGAATGTGCGGTTGGGGCGTGTATCGGGCAAGAAGGCGCAGAAGATGAAGGGCAAGACGGCGATACCTGAGGGTACTTATCCGCTGGTGATCAGCAAATCGCCGAGTTTTAAGATGTGGTTGCCGCTGCTGCTGGGTGTCCCCAATTTTGAGGGCATCCGCATTCATGCCGGCAATTATCCCGATGATACGCAGGGTTGCATCCTGGTGGGTGAGAACCGTGTAAAAGGCATGGTTGTGAACTCCCGCATCTGGCTCCACCGCCTCATCAATGCCATCACCGCTGCGAGAGACAGGGATGAGAGCATTTGGGGAACGATTTTGTAATGATTAGTGATTAACTGAACTTTCGCATGTGGTTCAAGTACGGGCTGAAGGCCCAAAAGCTTCTAGCCCAGGGCATCGCCCTGGGTATAATGGCAATCAGTAAGGCGCCCTGTAAGGGCAAAAGCTTTATGTTTTGCCTGGAGTTTTAAAGCTTTTGCCCTTACAGGGCGACAGGTTTGCGTCCGTAATTACCCAGGGCGATGCCCTGGGCTAGGAGCTTCTGCCCTTTCAGGGCGTGTGGAGCTTACATGCGAAACTTCAGTGATTAATTTTTAATACATTTTTATATCATGGAAAGAAATTATAAAACAAAAAAAGAAGAGATGAAGAATGAAAAGACAGCGGGGAATGCTGTCGTGTTTGAAAACCCTGAATTCGGTAAGATTCTTACTCAGACCGATGAAAACGGGGAGCCTTTGTTCTGTGCGAAGGATGTCTGCGATATACTGGGGTACAAGAAATCTTATAACGCTGTATATCAGTTCGTTAACCCACATGACACCTTAAAACAAGGGGCATGGGTAGTGACAGGTATTAAGAAGGATGGAAGTGAAGCTAAGCGATGGTCTCAAGTGCTTTTCGTCAACGAGAGCGGATTCTATGCTTTGGTTCTCGGGTCCAAGCTTCCAACGGCGGTGAAGTTCAAAAACTGGGTTACTTCCGAGGTGCTGCCACAGATTCGCAAGACGGGCGGTTATATTCCGGTAAAGCAGGGCGAGAGTGATGAGGAGACGATCCGGCATGCTGAAGAGATTCTCAGAGCTACACTCAAGGAGAAGGAGAATCTGCTGAAAAACCAGCAGGTGCAGATTGATCAGCAGAAGAAACTCATCGGAGAACAGGATACGGAGATTCGTCGGCTGAACGGTGTGGTGGACGAACAGGTGGTTTGCATCGCCAAGAACGGTGAGAACATCATCCAGTTGGAGAATCAGGTGGATCATCTTCTGCCGAAGGCGCTCTACACCGACAATGTGCTCAACTCTGTTTCCTGCTATACCACCACGCAGATAGCGAAGGAGCTGGGTATCACGGCACAGGAGTTGAACCGCCAGCTCTGTGCCCTTCATATCCAGTACTACCAGAGCGGCCAGTATCTTCTCTATGCTGATTATGCCCACATGGGCCTGGCGAAGAGCCGCACCCGCTACTCTACCCTCCCCGACCCTCACTGCGATGGGGCACAGGAGAAGCTGGGCACCGCCTACACCCACACCTACCTCGTATGGACAGAAAGAGGAAGGAAGTTCATACATCTATTAAAGGTAAAAAAGTAAAAAGGTAAAAAGAGCCTAGCGGGGGTAAGCTAGCTAGGGCTCTTTTTACCTTTTTTAGGAGGACCAGCGATGGAATCGCTGGGGACGGGGGCAGGAAGGGGGAAAGCCTCTTCCTGCCCCTTTCTGCCTATTCCTGCCCCGTTGCGCCCCGTTCCCAGCGATTCCATCGCTGGTCCTCAAAAAAAAAGGGGAGAAAAATTTGGTAATTAGTGAATAAAGCCGTAACTTTGCATGCTCTTAAGCAGAATAAAGGAAATAGATTAGTAATTAAAAGCAAATATGAATAATCATACGACATCAATAACGACGAACAAGAAACATCACTACCGGGAACTGCTGGCTATCGGCATTCCTATCATCATAGGACAGCTGGGTACCATCATCCTGGGATTTGCTGATACGCTGATGATTGGCCATCACAGTACACCCGAACTGGCGGCTGCCGGACTGGTGAACAATATCTTCGGTCTCGTTTTCGTATCCTATATGGGATTCACCTACGGACTCACTCCAATCATCGGACGGCTCTACGGCGAGGAACGGACCGACTGCATCGGACAGAAAGTGCGCAATGCCTTCTGTGCCAACATGCTGACGGGCATCATCTTCACCCTCGCCCTCATTGTGCTCTACCTGAATCTGGGGCGCATCGGACAGCCTGAAGAGCTGCTCTCACTCATCCGTCCTTACTTTCTGGTAAACCTCGCCTCGGTGCTCTTCATGGGCATCTTCTTCACGATGAAGCAATTTCTTGACGGACTCGGACAGACCAAGGTGGCGATGTGGGCGATGATTGGCGGCAACGTAATCAATATTCTGGGCAACTGGGTACTGATTTACGGTGTGGCGGGCTTCCCAGAACTGGGATTGCTGGGAGCCGGTATTTCGACGCTGGTGAGCCGTATTCTGATGGCACTGGCGATGGTGGGCATACTGATGACGGGCAAGAATTTCGGGGAATACAGACGCGATATTCTGCACAGTTCTCTGACCAAGGCTGACTTCAGGGAGATGAACCGGTTGGGCTGGCCTGTGGCGCTGCAGCTAGGCATGGAATCGGCTGCTTTCACGCTGAGCTGTGTGATGGTGGGCTGGCTGGGAACCATTCCGCTGGCGGCTCATCAGGTGATGATTACCCTCTCGCAGCTCTTCTATCTCGTGCTTTCGGGCATGGCGGCTGCGCTGGCTATCCGCGTGAGTCATTTTATGGGTCAGAAGGACTACGGGGCAGTTCGCCGCAATGCCTACGACGGTTTCCGGCTGAACCTGCTGTTCTCGCTGTGTATGGGTTTGCCGGTGCTCCTGCTTCGCCATCAGATAGGTGGCTGGTTTAATGATAATGTGGAGGTGCAGGCGTATGTGGCTACGCTGATTATCCTGTTGATGGTATATCAGTTTGGCGACGGACTGCAGTATACCTTTGCCAACGCGCTGCGCGGCATCGCCTGTGTGAAGCCGATGGTGCTCTATGCCTTCATCGCCTATTTCGTCATCTCCTTGCCGCTGGGCTACACCCTAGGTTTCCCTTGCGGCCTAGGCATTCTGGGCATCTGGTTAGCCTTTCCGTTTGGTCTGACCATAGCGGGAGAAATGTATCGCAGAAGATTTGAGAAGGAACTGAAGAAGATTGAAAAAGAAAAGTAAAAAAGAAAAGTAAAAAAAAGAAAGAAAAGAGAGAAAGAAGATTGAAAAAGAAATAAATGTACGAAAAAGGCTCCTGCAAGTGTTGCAGGAGCCTTTTTTATTGTTATATGCTAACTCTGATAAATGATTCTTATTCAGCAGTTTGCTCAGCACGATCATCTACGTTCTCACCCTCTGTAGGAGCGAGAGTAGCCTTGAAATCGGTGATGCCGTACTTAGCAAGAATGTTGTACCACTGGAGGAGCTTCTTGATATCGCTGTCGTGAACACGGTCGCGATCGTAGTTAGGAAGAACCTCAGCAAAATAAGCGTGGAGCTCAGCAACAGGCGCCTTCTTGTAGTTGAAAGTGCTAGGCTTGCCCTCTTCCTTCTTGCTTACGCTGTCGAGCACTTCCCAGAGTGGCACCTCATCAGCATCTGTATACATAGCGATGTCACCAAGGCTTGTTACACGGTCGGTAGCGAAAGCTGGGATACGCTTGTGAGTCTCATCGAGTGTTTCTACGATGAGGTTTCTGTTACCTCTTGATACCAATTTATAAAGGCCTGGTTTGCCTGCAATTGAAAGGATTGTTTCCATTGTCTTTTCTATTATTCTTTATTATTAATGATATCCAATAATTTCCTTACCTGTGCTTCGATATCCTGCTCGCCATCGTTCACGATTTCGAAATCGGAGCGGGCTGCAAGTTCTTCCTGCGGCATGACGGCATCTATCCACTGCTGCGCCTTCTCTGCCGGGATATGGTCGCGCTGCATGATGCGCTGGATGCGGACCGGGACGGGAGCCGTTACGCAGACCACGAAATCGAGGTGGATACGGCGGTAGAAACCGCTATCGAAGAGGATGGCACTCTCCATCCACTCATAGCTGCTCTGCTCGAAATCGCGCGCCACAGCCGGATGAACTACATCGTTGACAGCCTGCTTGTTAGCCTCGCCAGCCAGCAGAAACTGAGCCAGCACGGGCTTCTGCAAAACGCCCTCTGCGCTGTAAACCTGCTCGCCCACCAGCTTCTTCAAACCAGCCTGCAAGCGGGCATCGGTGCGCATGAGCCGCTTAGCCTCAGCATCGCAGTCGTAGACCCGGATGCCCTGTTTCTCCAATATCCGGCACACATAGCTCTTTCCGCTACCTATACCGCCCGTTATCGCTATCTTCATCATAGTAGAAAAACTATCAACTATAAACTATCAATTATCAACTATCATTGCTGTTCCAGCAGATAATCTACCGTTTCCAGTTCGAGATGCGCCTTGCTCACCGAGCGCGGCACGCTGCGCAACTGGAGTTTGCACTTGTCAGAAGGGTTGTTAGCCAGATCGTTATAATCTACTACCACCTTAAACTGGCTCGGCTTGATGGTTCTGAAGAGGCTGGCTCCGATGGTGAATTTTACCGCCACTTTAGACGGGAAGGTACGGAGCACCATGTTATCAGGCATGTTGATGGCCGTAACAGGCACATCGACCGACTCTTCGGTAAGCACATCAGGATATACCGCCAGACGCACCATCTGAGGCACAATCTTCATGCCACGTATCTTCTTGATAGGTACGTTGCGATGAATGGTATCCTGCAGGTTGCGCAGGTTGAACGGCTCGATTTCTACCGATTCCAACTCATCGAGCTGCTTCTTGTTGGCATAAACCGTAACCGTAGACGGCAGGAATTCGGTATGTGCCAGATAATAGCTCTTGCTGGTTGTAATCTTACCTCTGAACACCACAGGCACTCGCTTGGAAGAGCCGTAGGTGAAGAAGAAATCGTATTTTGCCGGCTTGATGGAGATCAGTTTGGTAGAGCCATAGAGCAGGGATGCCACCTGTTTCTGCACATCAGCCATCGGAATCTGTCCCGTTCCCGTTTCCTCGTCGGCATAATTGGCAAACCGGAATGTGAGCGGATGAATCTTGCCTCCGTAAGCATAGGTAACGAGTGTGAATCCCTTATCGCGTACCGTAATATGCACGGTATCAGGGAGTTCGCCGGTTATCACCGCATTGCGGGGCACGCCGGTTAACTGCACAGGAATATTGAATTCTCTCTCGGTAGTCTCATTGAGCGTCATCATCAGCCAGAAGATGCCGCTGAGAGCGAGAAAGAACAAAAAAATCAGAAACTCCTTATTCAGACCACTGAACAGGAAGTTTCTGACAGCTTTTAATATGCTCTTGATACTATGCATTAGGTGTCTGACTAGCTGCATCAGCAAACACGTAGCCCTTAGCTACAGTGATTACCACGCCACGAGCTATCTCAACATCAACGGTATTAGCCTCGAGGTTAACACGCTTAACAGTGCCGTAAACACCGCCGCCTGTAACCACCTTGGTACCCTCTGCCAAAGCATTCTGGAACTTGCGGATTTCCTTCTGCTTCTTCTGCTGAGGACGGATCATAAAGAACCACATGATAGCGAAGATAGCTACCATCATGATGAGAAAACTCATGCTGCTACCACCGGCAGCTGCTTGCAATACTAAATTTGTCATGTCGTTAAAGTATTATCTATTATTATTTTATGTTCTATATATAAATAAGGTGTGACCTGTAAGAAAGGCCTCCGTTATTTACTCACCCTTGCCCGGAGCGCGGTGAATGCGCGGACGATGGCCAGCTGGGCGCTGAGAAGCTGGGCGCTGGTTGCCGGCATGTTCGCCGTGCTGTGCATGCGGCTTACGCTCAGGCATCTCCTTCTGGATGAGGTTGCGGCTGATGAGCTCGCGGCAGATGCTGTCGAGCATACCGTTAACATAACCGCCGCTTCGAGGAGTGCTGTATGCCTTGGCGAGTTCTACATACTCGTTGATAGTGACGGTAGCCGGGATGCCAGGGAAGTTCATCACCTCAGCGATGGCAATCTGCATGATAATCACATCCATATAGGCAAGACGTGAGAAATCCCAGTTGCGCAAAGCCTCGCTCATATAGCGCTGGTAGGTATCGCAGTTGAGGATGGTAGCACGGAAGAGCTTGCGTGCAAACTCTCTGTCTTCAGCATCCTTATATTCCGGCAGCAATTCCTGCTTGGCCTTAGCTTCCGGGTCGAAACGCTTGATAGTCTTCAATACGAAAGTATCTATGATATCCTTGTCATCGTTCCAGTAGAGGCTCTTCTCCTCGAGGAATGCATCAAGCTCTTCATTATTCTGAATGAACTGCTTGTAGATGCGGCGCCATACCTCACGGTCGCGGCTGTACTCGTCGAGATCGGCGAGTTCCTCATCAATAGCACCGCTGACATAATCAGCATAGAGATCACTAGACGTAATCGCAGTATACACTTTGCGCACCATTTCGATATCCTCATCCCAGTTGGAATGCTTAACATCTATCCATTCGAGCAGCATCTTGTTCTCTTCGAGCTGCAGAGCGAACTTATTGAATGCGAAACGTGGTGAAGGTTCCTGCTCACCCTCTCTCTTGGCACGGGCTACATCTACATCGTAGCGCTTGCGTGCCTCCTGGGTGATGGCAACGATGAGCTGCAACATGTAGTTGTACAAATCGTATGACTTGGAGAGACTAAACATCAGCTCCTTCTCAGCGTTCTCCATGTTATGATCGCTGTTTTGATAGTATGCGTAGGTTAACTGCACAATCTTACGTCTTATCAAATCCCTATTAATCATTCTCTAATGTTTTTAAAAGATTCATTTATTAAATTACCTAATACGCTTGCAAAAATACACATTAAATAGGTAATAGACAAGAAAACGGGCAAAAATTTCAGTTTATTTAAGCAAAAAATTGTATTTTCAATATTTTTTCTGCATATAAAACATGTTTTTCGGCAAAAAGTTTGCTCATTCCAAATAATTTTCGTAATTTTGCACCCGCTTTAAGCAAAGCTAATCCGTGTGATGGCGAGTTAAGGCACATTTTTTATTAATAACTTAATTTAGAGTAACACAAAATGAAAGAGATTAATGTAACAGGTCAGAAGCGTACAGACCTTGGCAAGAAAGCTTCTAAGACATTGCGTAAGGAAGGTTTTATCCCATGTAACCTTTACGGTGAGAAGAAGGGCGAGAACGGTGCTCCTGAGGCTATGTCATTCGCAGTTCCATTCGCTGAGTTGCGTAAAGTTATCTACACTCCTCATGTATACGTTATCAACCTCATCATCGACGGTGAGAGCCACACAGCTATCATGAAGGAGATTCAGTTCCACCCAACAACAGACGCTCCTCTGCACGTTGACTTCTACGAGGTTAACGACCAGAAGCCTATCACTATCGGTATTCCAGTTAAGTTGACAGGTCTTGCACAGGGTGTACGTGATGGTGGTCGTATGAACCTCTCTATCCGTAAGATCAACGTTACAGCTCCTTACCAGGTTATTCCTGAGCACCTCGATATCGACGTTACAGAGTTGAAGATCGGTAAGAGCATCAAGGTAGGTGACCTCTCATTCGAGGGTCTCGAGTTGGCTACAAGCAAGGCTGTCGTAGTTTGCTCTATCAAGATGACACGTAACGCTCAGCTCGCAGCTCAGACTGCTGAGGAAGAAGAGGCTTAATCACTGAGTCATCTAGAGATTTTACGAACCTGAGTAAAGCATTATCAAACATTGGATAAATATTTGATTTGTGGGCTTGGTAACCCTGGCGATGAATACGCCGGCACCAGGCACAACACAGGATTTATGGTATTGGACGCTTTTGCTAAAGCGTCCAATATTCATTTTGAGGATAAGCGATATGGCTTCGTAGCCGAGACTACGCTCAAGGGAAGAAAGATTTTCCTGCTCAAACCTACCACATTCATGAATCTCAGCGGTAATGCGGTAAGATATTGGCTGAATCAGGAAAAGATTGACCAGAGCCGACTGCTCGTTATCAGCGATGAGCTAGCCCTGCCTCTGGGTGCTTTCCGACTGAAGGCGAACGGCAGCAACGGCGGACATAACGGATTGAGACATATCCAGCAGCTTATCGGTCAGAATTATGCCCGCCTGCGCATGGGCATCGGCAACGATTATCCGCGTGGCGGCCAGATAGACTGGGTGCTGGGCAAATATTCTGAGGAAGACATGAAGCAGCTGCAGCCGGCCATCGACCTGGGTGTAGAGATTATCAAGAGCTTCGTCCTTGCCGGTATCGACATCACCATGAACCAATACAATAAGCTAGGAAAGAAGTAATTATAGTGATTAATTATTAGTGATTAATCTCCATAAGCATTAGAAATCATGAAAGAATCAGCAAGAATAGACAAGTGGCTCTGGGCTGCCCGCATTTACAAGACCCGCAGCATTGCTGCCGATGCCTGTAAGAATGGTCGCGTCATGGTGGGAGGCGTAACGAGAAAGCCTTCCTTCATCATCAAGCGTGGCGATGTGGTGAGCGTAAAGAAAGCCCCTATCACCTACTCTTTCGAGGTTCTCGACTGCATAGAGCAGCGCGTAGGCGCCAAGATGCTGTATGGTGTCTATAAAAACGTAACCGACCCTAAGCAATACGAGCTCCTGGAGATGAGCCGTATCAGCGGATTCGTAGACAGAGCCCGAGGCACTGGTCGCCCTACAAAGAAAGAACGCCGAGCCCTGGATGCCTTCGTAGATCCCGCCATGTTTGGATTTGACGAAGAAGACTGGGACGAGGATGAAGAATAAAAGAATCCCCTATACATCTTTTACACTGTATAGGGGATTTTTTTATTCCCATTGAGCATTCTTCTTTTGCTGGCTCTTTTCGTGAATAATCAACCCGACAGCAAAAAGACAAATCAGGATGAGTGCTCCACAAATCATTGCGAAATTAATTTCTTGTGTAGTCATAATTATTTTCCTTTCTTTTTTACTTTGCAAAGATAAAACATTTTAAGATACGATGCAAGAAAATTGGGATAATTATTGCTAAAAATATACGAAATAGAAACTTATATGTGATATTTGGCTACTTATTTTAAAATAAAGCTTAAAATATTTGGAGCGAATAGAGAAAAAACATACCTTTGCACCTAGTAAAAATGATGGAATCAGCAACACACTGATAACTAATCATACTCTATATGAGCATTATAAACTATTAATTTAAAATATTAGAGATTATGAAAAAATTATTCGTTATGGCAGCTATGGTGCTGTCTTCAGTAGGTGCTTTCGCACAGCAGGCTGCAGGTACAACAACTATTCAGCCTAAGGTAGGTTTGAACGTTTCTACTATCGCTGACGGCGATTGGAAGGCAGGTTTCGCAGCCGGTGCTGAATTGCAGTATCAGGCTACAGACAAGTTAGGTCTTGCTGTTGGCGCTCTCTACTCTGCTCAGGGAACAAAGTCTGATCACGTAACTTGGACTCCAGGATATATCAACGTACCTGTAACATTGAACTACTATGTAGCTCAGGGTCTCGCTCTCAAGGCTGGTATTCAGCCAGGTTTCATGGTAGGTAAGGATGATATGCCTGACGAGCTTGTTAAGACATTCGACCTTTCTGTACCAGTAGGTCTCTCTTATGAGTATTCTAACCTTGTATTCGATGCTCGCTACAACATCGGCTGCACAAAGGTATTCAAGCACTCAGACGAAGGTTACAACAACGTAATCCAGATTACTGTAGGTTACAAGTTCGCTCTCTAATCGAGAACTCTTGATAAGACAAAATAACAATCCCCGTTCTTCATTACGAAGAGCGGGGATTTTTTTTCTCGTCATATCTGTTTGAAATAAGCCTCACGTAAACATGAAGTGAGGCTTACTATCGTTTAAAATGAAGCTTACTTCATTTTCTTTTCTAGAACATTCTGCCGCCTGGACGACCACCGCCAAAACCGCCATTGAATGGACGGCCATGGAAGTTTGGACGGCCACCAGGACCACCAGGACCTTCAGGTCCACCCCTACGGGCATCCTTGCCTCCGAAGAGATTCAGGCGGTAAATCACGTGCAGCATCGCATAGCTGTTGATGGCATTATACTCCGTATCCGTGCGGGATGTAGCAGAAATGGCACGAGAGAAGGTGCTCTGCTGGCGGAGAATATCGTAGAACTGCAGCATGATGGTAAGAGGCTTGCCCTTCAGGAAACCCTGAGAGAGCTGCGCATTCCATACAAACTCATCCGTATTCATGCTGCTGTCGCTATAACCGCGGCGGCTGCTGATAGAGAGGCTTGAGTTCAGACTGGTACCCCAAGGCGCTGTAAGCGTCATGCTAGGACCATAAGAGAACTGCCAGGTATTGAGGTTGCTGGTTGGCTGGAGCTTGTTCTTTGCCTTGTTATAAGTCAGCGTTCCGTCGAGCGAGAATTCAGCCCAGTCGTTACGATAGCTCAGAGAGAGATTCTGGCGCCATGTAAGGCTTCGGGTGGTATTCTTCAGTGAACTTGAATTCTGGTCAACACTCAGATAGCTCACATAATTGTTATAGTTGGCATGGGCTCCGGTATTGATATTCCAGACGCCCGCACTATCGATAGAACAGTTGAACATGAAGGCTCCCATCACATTCCAGTTGCCATTGATATTCTCTGGGGTTGTGGTGCGTCCACCCGTCTTCTCGTCATATTCTACCTTATTGCTGATACTGTTTCGGGTGGTAGAGAAGTTGACAAACGTCATGACACCCTTGTTATGATTCTGCACGAAGTTGTTGTAGAACAATCGGAAGTTCTGCGTAAACGAAGGCTTCAAGCCAGGGTTACCCTTCGAGATGTTCAGCGGGTCGCTGTCATCCACTACATTCAGCAACTGCGAGATGCTTGGCTGCGAGGTTGTACCGCGATAGTTGATGCGCAGGTTGCTCATCTTAGAGAAGCGGTAACGGAAATCGAGCGTAGGACTGAAATTAGTGACTGTGCGGACGGTATCCGTATGATTGCCCATATAATCGTAGATGAAGTTGGAGCGCTGTGGCTGAATCATCACACCGAAGTTGAGATTATACTTATTACGGATGAATCGCATCATCACCTGGATATCGTGAGTATAGTTCTTATATTCAGAATACTTGCTCAGGTCATCATCCTTGGTATCCTCCCAATTGTTTCCTACCCTGTCGAGATAGCTGCCCCAGGTGCGGTAAACAGGAGTGATGCCATCAAAGGAATAATCATCAAAACGGTAGGTGCTGCGATCACTCTTGGAATAGCTGTAAGTAAACTTATAGCTGAACTGCAGGAAGGTAGCCTTCCAGAGCGGTTCACTATAGGTAACCTGACCCGCATAGCTGTAATCCTTGGAAGGTGTCAGGTTATAACGGTTGATATCTGATGCGTTTTTGCCCTGTTCCAATTCCGCAAGATAATAGCGGGTATTCTTGAGCGAGATGCTCTTGCTGTCCTTATCTGTATACTTGGCATCGGCACGGAACGTGATATTACGGCCCTGGGAGTTCAGCTTGCGGTTATACTGCAGCATACCTTTCATATTGTTATTATCTGAATAGCTCAAGCCGCTGTTTTCCTGGCTGTTGACCAGTTTCTGGAGTTCATTCAGTTTACTCTTGCTTTCACCCGTAGAGAGGTCTTTCAGGAAAGCATCCTGAAGCGGATCATCTACATACTCGTAAGGATCGTCATTAAACTGGGCAGACAATCCGGTATTTCTGCCGTCGCTGGTATTCCAGGAGATGGAAGGACGGAAGAGGATATTGGTCATGGAATCAGGCATCCACTCCAAGCGGATGTTGCCGTTCCAGCTGTTGCTGCGGGAGAAATTCTGAGTCAAGCTGTTGCTGAACGAAGAGCTACTACCCATGAAGTTCTCGCTGGAACGACGGCTCCAAATATCGCCATCGCTGTGATTCCAGCGAAGTGAAGTATTGAACTTGAATTTATCTTTCAGTTCGTAATTGTAGTTGGCAGCAATCAGCTTGCTGGCATTCAAACCGTTAGCACCTCCGAAGCCTCTGCCGGGGCCACCGCCTCCGAAACCACGGTCGCTGGTGTTATTGGCATTGGCAAAGAGCATGAATCGGTTGTTATCACTGAAATAACCTCCCATGCCACGCATATTGTAGCGGCTCTTGTTGCCCACGCCCAGGTCGATATTGGAAATCAAACCTCTGTTCATACCCTTCTTCACACCGAAATCGAGCACGGTCTGCTCCTCACCATCATCAATACCGGTCACCTTAGAGAGATCACTCTTCTCATCGTATGCCTTGATTTTCTCGATGATGCTGGTAGGCAGGTTCTTCAGGGCAGTCTTGGTATCGCCCGTCATAAACTCCTTGCCATCTACGAGAATCTTCTTTACCTCCTTACCATTGATTTTGATGGTACCGTCATCGCTCACCTCTGCACCCGGCAGACGCTTTACGAGTTCCTCTACTACCGAGCCTTCCGGTGTGCGATAGGCAGAAGAATTGTACACGAAAGTATCCTCCTTCAGGGTTACCTTCTGAGCCATAGCTGTTACCACTGCGCCTTTCAGCATGATAGCCTCAGCACCCAGCACAATCTTACCCATAGCCAGATCCTTGTTATCAGAAATTTGGATATGCTTCACGGTAGCCTTGTATCCTACGCTCGAAATCTTGAGCAGATACTTGCCATTAGCCGGAGCGGTGACATGAAAGAGTCCGTTCTCATTACTGATGGCACCAGCCACATACGTGCTGTCGCTCTTAAGCAATTGAATAGTTACCTGCTCAATGGCCTCCTTGGTATCGCGGTCGGTAATCTGACCGGATATCAGTCGCTGCTGAGCAAAGGATGCTATTGCCATCAACAGCAGCAGCATCGTCAGAATCGATTTTTTCATTCTTATTTTTATTTGTTATTATTTCCAACTATGAGTGTTTTCACACATAATCGCTATGATATTCTATTATCATTTTTTGTTACTCGATTGTTTTGACGCGTTAAATACACCAAGGTTTAATGCATTCTGAGATAAAAAACGCAAATTTAGCAACTTTTTTTTTGTATTGTCTCCATTTTAGTGTATCTTTGCACAAAAATTAATACGTTAGAATGTTATGGAACAAAGAGTAATCATATCACCCCAACTGGAAAGCGAACTGGTAAGTGCACTTTCTGAGTGTGAGCACGACAAGCTTTTTGTGCTTACAGATACTACGACATTGGAACTATGCATGCCTGTATTGCAGAATTTTTACTGCATGAAGGAAGCCCATATCATCACTATTCCGGCTACCGACAGCCATAAAGACATCGAAAGTCTGATGATGGTATGGAAAGGACTGCAGGAGGGAGGAGCTTCACGCCACTCCTGTATGATTAATCTGGGCGGCGGTATGGTAACCGACCTGGGTGGCTTTGCTGCCAGCACTTTTAAGAGAGGTATCAACTTTATCAATATTCCTACCACCCTGCTGGCTATGGTAGACGCATCGGTAGGTGGAAAGACAGGCATCAACTTCGGCGGACTGAAGAACGAAGTAGGTGTGTTCAACGATTCTAAGTTCGTTATTCTCGATACAGAATTCTTAAAGACGCTCGATGCAGAAAACATCTGTTCGGGCTATGCAGAGATGCTGAAACACGGTCTGATTTCTACAGAAGCAATGTGGGAAGAACTGGTCAGCTTCGACCTCGACAAGCCTGATTTGAAGCAGTTGCAGCGCATGGTAGGCGACAGCGTGAAGGTAAAGGAGCGCATTGTAGAGCAGGATCCTCACGAGCAGGGCATCCGCAAGGCGCTGAACCTGGGGCATACTTTCGGTCATGCATTCGAGAGCTGGGCTTTGAAGCGCAAGCCTATCCTGCATGGTTACGCTGTGGCATTCGGTCTGATTCCAGAACTCTATCTGAGTGTTGCCAAGACCGGATTCCCTACTGAGAAGATGCGCCAGACCGTAAACTTCATCAAGGAATTCTATGGTACACTGGATATTACCTGCGATGACTATGATGAGCTCATCGAACTGATGCATCATGACAAGAAGAACCAGAATGGCATCATCAACTTCACGATGCTGGGTGGCATAGGCGATATCCGTATCAACCAGACAGCTACGACAGAAGAGATCAAGGAAGCACTCGATTTCTTCAGAGAAGGATAATTCAGCTAAAGAATCTTTCTTCAGAGAATCCCTTTAAAGAAAGATAGAGCGCTTCGGCTTTCCGGTTTCGGTAAGCGGGAGATGCTCTACATGAAGGAATTTCCTTGGAATCCAATATTTATGATCAGATAAGAGGCGGCGAACAGTCGCCTCTACTTTTTCTATCTCCTCATCTTCCGTCAGGAGAACTGCTATCTCTCCAAACTTCCCGTCTTTCTTCTTGGCTATCATGAAAGGTTTTTCGAGATAAGGCTTCAACAGAGCCTCAACCTCTTCTATCTGTATCTTGATGCCTCCGCTGCAAATCACATTGTCTTTTCTGCCTTTGATGCGAAAACGGAGTTTTTCCACCTTATTATATATATAGGATTCTATTTCCACTATATCGTTCGTTACCAGGGGTTCAGCACAGACCTGCGGAGCATCTATCACCAGACATCCTTCATCGGTCTGACTGATTTTCACACTATCGAAAGGCTGGTACCATTCGCTAGCCTCAGCACCGTTAATTCTTCTCAGGGCAATATGCGAGAGCGTTTCGGTCATTCCGTAGGTACTCCAGATGGCAATATCGCCGGGAAGAGCCTTCAGTTTCTGTTCGAGAGCCTCATCTATGGCCCCGCCACCGATAATAAGATGCCTGATGCGGCAGAGACGAGCCCGCTCTTCAGGAACCTGCAGGGTGTTATAAACCTGCATCGGGACCATCGCAGCGAAGGTAATCTCTTCATTTACATCTTTCAAAGGATGCCCACTTGGGCAAACAGAAATAAGATGGAGATGGCGCTCTATACTCCGCACCACCACCATCTTACCTGCAATATAATCGAGCGACATGCAGAGCAGGGCGCTATCACCAGGTTTCAATCCCAGGAAATCACAAGTGATGCGGGCTGAGTTGAGCATTCGCTTCTTCTCTACCATCATCGGCTTGGGCTTTCCCGTGGAGCCACTGGTATGCACCAGCACCCGGTCGCTACCGTTATTCCATTCTGAAAGGAATTCTTCTAAAGTCATTTTACTACAAACAGTTTGTCACCACGAATCTCCAAAGGCATCGGTATATTATCAGTAAAGAGCTGTCCGGTGCCCAAGCCTTGCGGCATCTTGACATTAGGACCATATACTTTAGCTGCATAATGAGCAATAGCATTCAGACCGATATTACTCTCAAGAGCAGAAGTAATCCAGCTGCCGATACCACGCTGGTTAGCCAGTTCTATCCACTCGTTGCATCCATAGATGCCACCATGAAGTGAAGGCTTCAAGATGATATATTGTGGACGAATGGTATCGAGCAGAGCCTCTTTCATGCTTCTCACATTCACACCAATCAACTCCTCGTCTAGGGCGATAGGAAGCGGTGTTTCGCGACAGAGCTGGGCCATCTTAGGCCACTGATGCTGCTTGATAGGCTGCTCTATCGAATGAATGTCATATTTAGCCAAAGCCTCCAGCTGGCTCATCGCATTCTCCGGCAAGAAGCCGCCATTGGCATCTACACGCAACTCAACCTGCTCCTTGGTATAAACATCACGGATGCGCTTGATGAGATCGAGTTCCTTGAAAAAATCGATGGCACCAATCTTCAGTTTCACGCAATGAAAACCCGCCTGGAGCTTCTCCTCCAACCGTGCCAGCATCTCCTCGTAGGTTCCCATCCACACCAATCCGTTTATGGTGATACCTTCTTCACCTCTTCCGAAAGGAGAATCGAAAAGATCTGTCAGGTTCTCCATTTCGGCTGGAACAGAAACCCCTTTCTGCTTCAACATTTCTGAAGAAGAAGATGCTCCTTCAGCAGGAACAATCTCCAAAAACTTCTTTGCTGCATCGAAGAACGAGGCAAAGGCGGTTTCCAATCCGAAGGTGATGCTAGGGTAAGCACGAATCATATCGTAAGGAATGCGTCCCATCTGCTCCACCATCTGACAAACCTGTCGCAGGGTCATCTCATATTCTGGTTTGGCATCGCAACTGAGATCAGGGAGCGTAGCACACTCTCCCACTCCCTCTACTCCCGGCATTTCATCAGAGGTGAGAGTGAGATAATAACTGTGTCTCGTGGTATATACGCCACGAGACGTGCCTGCCGGCTGCTTGAAGTGGAGCGTGCGCTCCGAGATGTCTATCTTATACACTTTATTTAAATGTTAAATGTTGAATGTTGAATGTTGAGTGTTGAATTATCCTTCCTCACTTACTTCTTCTGTTTCAATTCATACAGATCCTTGCGGCGGTCGCGAAGATTTCTTACAGCACCGTAGGTATGAAGCTCATTCAAGAGATTCAGGTCAACATCTGATACGAGAATCATCTCGGTATTAGGTGTTGCCTCTGAACGCTTGCCATCGTTAGGGAAAGCAAAGTCGCAAGGGGTGAACACGGCGCTCTGGGCATACTGGATATCCATGTTATGAACACGAGGCAAGTTGCCCACACTACCCGCAATGGCTACATAGCACTCGTTCTCGATGGCACGCGCCTGGGCACATACTCTTACTCGGGAGTAAGCATTCTGGGTATCGGTCATGAATGGAACGAAGAGAATCTGCATGCCATCCTCAGCCATTAATCTTGACAACTCAGGGAACTCCACATCATAGCAGATAACGATACCAATCTTACCGCAATCGGTATCGAAGGTCTGGATATGGCTACCACCACTCAATCCCCAGCACTTCTGCTCATCTGGTGTAACATGAATCTTCTCGTACATATCCACGCTACCATCTCTGCGGCAGAGGAAGCCCACGTTATAGAGGGAATCGTCCTTAAGATAAGGCATACTACCCGTGATGATATTGATGTTATAACTGATGGCCAACTCGCGGAAACGGTCACGGATTTCTTCGGTATACTGCGCCATCTTTCGGATGCTCTGCGCCTCACCCAAGTCGTTGAAACGAGCCATCAAAGGCGCATTGAAATACTCAGGGAAGAGGATAAAATCGCTCTTGTAATCGCTCACGGAATCAACGAAGAACTCTACCTGTTCGAAGAGGTCATCCACCGAAGCGTATGGGCGCATCTGCCACTGTACCAATCCGATTCTTACGGTTGGCTTGCGGTCTACATAAGAATCCGTAGGTGGCTGATAATAGATGTTATCCCACTGCAAGAGGGTGGCGCAGTGCTCGCTCTCCTCATCGCTAGGAAGATAGTTGCGGATTACGCGGCGCACGTGGAAATCATTGGAAAGCTGGAAGGTAAGAACCGGATCATAGATTTCACGGTTTCTTACATGCTCGATATACTCCTTAGGGCGCATCTTATCGGCATACTTGTGATAGTTTGGTATACGACCGCCAAACATGATAGCCTTCAAGTTGAGCTTCTCGCAGAGTTCCTTACGATACTCATACATACGGCGAGCCAGGCGCAAACCACGATAATCAGGGTGGATAAATACCTCGATGCCGTAAAGAATGTTTCCCTTAGGATCGTGGGTATTGAAGGTTTCATTACCCGTAACCTGAGCATAGGTATGATCACCCTTCACCATATTATAGTTAACGATGATAGAGAGCGCACAGCCCACAATCTTATCATCAACGATAATAACCACCTGTCCCTCAGGGAAGATAGTAATGAGTTTCTTAATCTGTTCTTTTGTCCAGAATACATCTGAGTCTGCGTAAATACGCCTAAATGACTTGGCAAGCTGATCATAATCCTCCATACGGAGGTTGCGCATGCCTACCTTTTCGATTTTTCGAGTTGGTTCCATAACAACTGTATTTTTATTATTATCTAAATCTGGGTGCAAAGATACAGCAAATTATAGATACGACAAAGAGTTTTCGCAAATAATTGACATTTACGAAAACTCTTTTCATGTATTTTACACAAAGAGCGCGTTTACGCTTAAAATCAGATGCTAATATTTGGCATTTTCCTGTGGAATCGCTTTATCATGATCATCCAGATAAAACAACTTCACAGGATGATACTTCTCACTTGCCACAGAATATTCATCCTGGCGATAACGGGTCAGGATGCCTCCTATCCCCAACATCGTATGAAAAGCCGAAAGACTCGTCTGTACCTGTTGGGTACGATGACCAGACAAAGTTTTCAGTATTCCCGGATATTGTTTTCCATAACCATCTGATGTCCAGATGATGAAAGGAACATGCAGCTCATAATCTGATGCCTTCGGGGCGGCGTGCAGAAAGAGGCGACGGTCATCATCAAAGATATTCTCTCCATGGTCGCTGGTATAGAGCATCGCCGATGTAGGTTGGCTATATACCCCATCCGTCTTTGCCTGAGTCTTCTCCCATTTCTGCAGACGTTCTACGATACCATGCAGGATATAATCGGTATACCGGATGGTATTATCGTATGCATTCAGCAGGTCACGCCGGTTCTCCGGCTTCGCTTCGCTCTTACTGTCTGGTTTAAAGAAAGCGAAATTACGGGGATAGCGCTCCTGGTAATTAAAGTGAGAGCCATAAGTATGAAGTACCACGAAGAGTTTCCGATAACGGTATTGCTTGGATGAAGAAGCATCTGCCGCACGCAATATCCCATCCAACTTCTGCAACAAATCACTATCATAATGATTCTCTTTTGCAGAAGCACCTTCCTTCAGGAAGTAATGTTCATCAGCCTGTTCGCCAAGGAAATCAATAAAAGAATGATTAGGCAGCTGATTGCTGATAAATACGGTATGAAATCCCGCCTCCCTGAAAGCAGCCAGGATACCTTTCTCATGAAAGAGACGTTCGAAATCCTCTGCTGATGCAGCCGACAGGAGCATAGGAACACTCTTATGCGTAGTATTACTCTGGGTTGTAGCATCGGGAAAAGCTATGATTCCAGGAGTCTTGGAAAGCAAAGGATTGGTATCGCGCGGATAGCCATAGAGACTGAAATTGTGGGCTCTCGCCGTCTCTCCCACCACCATCACATACACCTCGGGAGCCTCAGCATCGTGCTCGCTCCTGGCATCAAACCTGAAATTCCTGCTTGCCTCCCTGTAATTCTCTGAAGCCGCATTACGCTCGAAAGCAAGATAGAGATTATAGCAAACGTTAACAGGATAAAGCTGGTTGCGCAAACGATAATCATCTACAGCCACATAGCAAGCCAGCAGACAGAATAAACCGACAGCAGCTATCTCCAAAGCCCAACGACGCACTCGATGCTGGAGTTGAACCACTATCATCCCTTTCTTGCTGATATTGACAATAGCCAGAACCAGCAAAGGAAGATAAACCACAAAAACACCCACCACAGCAGGCAACAGATTACCAAGCAGTTCCTTCACCTCGCCAGGATTGGTAGTTACAAGATTCAGAAACATATCTACCGCTATCACTCCCGTCCCGAAGAGATAAAGCAATACCAGTTGGAAGGCAGCGAAAAAAACAAAAAGAAAAGCCCACCAGATCATCTTACCCGGGCATCTGGTTAACGAAAAGAACCACATGTAGAGTGCCAAAGGCAGCAACACATTGGCACCACAAGCCCAAGGAGCCAGACATTCGGTATAACACAGAGCTATATTAGGCAACAACAATGCTACCACAGCATACCCGTAAAGGAATGCGCCCGATGACACCTTATTATATATAGGCAACACCACCTTATTATATATATCCGTAAAACTGTTCATTCTACTTTTTCATTAACACTTTAAAGAGCATTATCAAACTACATAAAGAGCATTATTACTAAAACGCTTCATTGATATTGAAGAGAAAACCAGACTGCCCCGACTTACCGAATCCATAATCCAGACGTACATTCACATTCTTCTTAAATTCCCAGCGATAACCTACACCGGCATTCGGCAAAATCTGTTTAGAGCGCAATGCCGAGAATTTCGGGAAGATGGTTCCTGCTCCAACCCACACTACGATGCCATTACGCTTCCATACATGTTGGCGCAACTCAACCGTAGCTTCCAGAGAATGTTTATCGCGATAACGGCCTTCATAATAGCCACGCATGGAATGAGTACCACCCAATTCAGCCATCATTCCCCACGAAGGATTACCAAAGTTGAGGTTAGCCCCAATGTCCTCGGCAAGAACCGTTCCCTTACCCAGTCGCTGATAGGCATCAAAACGAAATGCCGTCGTACTGAAAGCATAATCATTTCCCATAAATCCAGGTCTGAACATCTGATTGATATTCAGATAGATACCACGATGCGGATTCGTAAGATTATCTCTGTTATCATATACCAGAGAAACGCCAGCTCCTACATTCCAAGTATGCTGATCCATGCCTTGCAGTAATTCCGGACGCTCAATATGTTTACCTATTACATAGTCATAACTCGCCATCGGTCCGATATAGAAATTATCTGCTACACGAAACAGGAAGCTAACTTCAGCCTGAGCCTGCCAACGCTTCATGTCACTCTTATTGGCATCGTTATCGCCCATCTCATAGCCTATACCCCAAAAATCAGAGGGAAAAGAATAGAAATAAAGGTGATAATCGATGCGATATCTTCCTTTAGGAGCAATATGGTTACCACGGACACCCAACATGTAGAAACCTACAGAACTGACATCACCATAAAGCGAGACATTAGAAGGAGGAAGAATACTGTCATTCGGATCAGTACGGTATAGTCCTGCTGCCACCAATCCCAATCCAAACTTGGTATCAGAGGCATAATGAGGGCCACCTATCACACTAAAATCGAAACGTTTATGCTTCTTGTTTTTGTTGGAATCATTAAAGTAGTCAAGAATCCGGTTCACCCATGATTTCCCGGCATGTAAAGTCGTCGTATCCACCTTCTCTGCAGATGAGATACTATCGGTTACAGAAGGCTCAGAGGCATAGCTGCCCAATGCCAACATCATAATAAGTATTGTCAGAATATGCTTCATTTTGTCGATTTTATTATTTTAATACACCAATGCTACATTATCAATCCACAAGGTATTGCCTGGAGTTCCGATATAGGCTCCACCATCGGATGAGGAGAACTGAAGAATCAGATGAGTAGGTGTTTCGTTAGCACTCGCCCATCCTACTTCTTTTACCGGCACACTCTTACCCTTGCTGTTACGGGCATAGTCAGTGGATCGCAGTCCCATAGCAGCAGCCTGATAACCTGCCATGTGGCGGATATCGCCATAATGGATTGTATAGGTAGCATCTTCCACCCATCTATCGGTACTCTTTCCGAATCTGACTACCATCGTACCCACACGTTTAGCTGTTATATTTCCCTTAGCATCTTCATGCCGTTTCTGCAGATAGAGCACAGCTATAGCATGATCTCGACCTGCAACCGTAGAGGCTCCGCTAAATCCATTCTGTTTGATACGATTGGCTGCATGAGGGAGAGATGTCTTATAATCAAAGCGCAAAGCCTTAGGACGTGCGGTGAATGGTATACCCCAGTTGATGGCTTTAGGACCATCCTTGGTACTTGTTATCGGTTCACGAACATTACCCAGAAAGAGAGAACCGGCAGCCAAGACCTTGATATTGATGAGTCCCAGCACTTTTACTTTCTCAATATGGGTTACCAGTTTGGCACAATATCCACTACCATGTTTATCACGAAACACAGAGTTATTCGTCTTATAGATGCCCGATACATGTGCCAGGACATTAGAGGAACCCCAAGGCGAACCACCCTTATTGGTATAAGGAATATTACCATTGATAGTCATATTAGGCCCAACGGCATAAACAGTTTTCTGATTTCCTCCGATAATGCCTGATTCTTTGATATTCCTGATTACCCAGTGGTCCATATTACCATATTTAAAAGGAACCACCCTTTCCTGTCCCTTAACGGGAAGGCACGACAAGGTAGCAACCGCCATGACGATGCCTGATAACATTATTTTCTTCATATCTGTTTCTTTTATATATTATTAAGGCTGCAAAGATAGAAAAATATTTTCTAGTTTTCAGTTTTCTTCGACATAAAGCATAAAAAATTAAGAAATAATAATATATTTACTGCATTTTAATTGCCATAAAACAAAAAAGTCCTGCATTTGCTGTTATAAACAAATACAGGACTCCTGATTCAATATACAAAACAGAATCTCTTGCACCGGTTACAATAGAGACATGCACCGGTTACAATAGAAACATGTTCCGATTACTCCAAAAGCTATTATCGGTTTGAATACATATTATCGTAATACTTCTGATAATCACCCGATGTTACATTATCCATCCATTCCTGGTTATCGAGATACCATTTTACGGTTTCCTCGATACCCTCCTCAAACTGGAGAGATGGCTCCCAGCCCAATTCCTTCTGCAACTTCCTAGAGTCGATGGCATAACGCATATCGTGACCCTTTCTGTCTGTTACATAAGTGATGAGATCCATATCCTCGCCTTCCTTTCTGCCGAGCAATCTATCAACAGTCTTGATTACCACCTTGATGATATCGATATTCTTCCACTCGTTGAAACCGCCGATGTTATAGGTCTCGGCAATCTTACCCTTGTGGAAAATCATATCGATGGCACGGGCATGATCTACTACATACAACCAGTCGCGCACGTTCTCACCCTTACCATATACCGGCAATGGCTTGCGATGACGGATATTGTTGATGAACAGCGGAATCAACTTCTCTGGGAACTGGTATGGACCGTAGTTATTAGAGCAGTTGGTCACGATGGTAGGCATACCGTATGTATCGTGGAAAGCACGGACGAAGTGGTCTGAGCTTGCCTTGGATGCAGAATATGGAGAGTGAGGATTGTACTTGGTTGTCTCCAGGAAGAACTCCTCGCCGTAAGCCTCGTGGTTCTTATCGCTGGATGCCTTGGTAGTGAAAGGAGCAGGAACGCCCTCAGGATGAGTCATCTGCAAAGCACCGTAAACCTCATCAGTAGAGATGTGGTAAAAGCGCTTACCCTCGTATCCTTCAGGAAGACTCTCCCAGTAAATCTTTGCCGCCTGGAGCAGAGACAGGGTTCCCATCACGTTGGTCTGAGCGAAAGTGAATGGATCCTTGATACTTCTATCTACGTGGCTCTCGGCAGCGAGATGAATGATGCCATCCACCTTGTAGTCCTGCATCAGCTTCAACATCAGGTCGAAATCGCAGATGTCGCCCTTAACGAAAGTATAGTTAGGCTTGTCCTCGATGTCCTTGAGGTTAGCCAGGTTGCCTGCGTATGTCAACTTGTCGAGGTTGATGATGTGATACTCAGGATATTTGTTCACGAAAAGTCTTACTACGTGTGAGCCGATGAAACCAGCACCGCCCGTGATAATGATATTCTTCATTTCAATTAATAATTTATAATTAATAATTATTTTGCTGCCGCCAATTCAGCGATGCACTTCTTCAAACTGTCAGTCCAGTATGGCACCTTGAATCCGAAAGTCTGCTTGAGCTTACTCTTGTCAAGTACAGAGAAGTGAGGACGCTTCACTGGGCTTGGGAACTCCTCGCTGTAGCAAGGCTGTATATCGCAAGTATTTCCGCTCAGTTCGCAGATAATCTTAGCGAAATCAAACCAAGAGCAGACACCCTCATTAGAGAAGTGGTAGATGCCCGTCTTATCCAACTGGTCAGTTTCGATGATATGTGAGATGACAGCAGCCAGGTCGCCAGCGTAAGTTGGAGTACCCACCTGGTCGAAGACCACCTTCAGGGTGTCGTGGCTTGCCGTGAGACTCTGCATGGTTTTCACGAAGTTCTTACCCCACTGCGAGTAGAGCCATGCTGTACGGATGATGATATGCTTGCATCCAGTAGCTTCAATACTCTTTTCGCCTGCAAGTTTCGTTTTACCATATACCCCCAAAGGATTCGTTTCCCAATCTTCACGGCAAGGTATATTCTTGTCGCCCTGAAAAACATAGTCAGTAGATACATGAATCAAAGTACCATCTACCTCCTTCATAGCCTGTGCCAAATTTCCCGCAGCAGTATTGTTGAGCAGATTAGCCAGATCGTAATCTGTTTCAGCCTTATCTACGTTGGTATAAGCAGCGCAGTTAACAATTACCTGAATATCATTCTCCCTCACCTTTTCTCTGATAGCGTCAAGATTGGTGATATCCAGTTTTTCATAGCCTTCAGCCACATCGGTGAAGACAAACTTGTGATTGTTTTTTTGGGCACAGATTTGCATTTCATGTCCCAATTGACCATTAGCGCCTGTTACTAATATATTCATTGTTTTAATATTTTATTCAATATAATATTTTAAAGTCTACTTACCATTTCCCTCTACACATGAAGAAAACTGATTTTTTCTTTCGAAATCTATTTCCTACTACTATATATAAATCCATTCATCTATATATAAATATGTGGCAAAGGTAAAAAAATAATTTGAGTTGACCAAAGAAAAGAGAAGAAACTAACATATATTAAACAAAGACCGCCACACTTTTTCACAAAAGCATGGCGGTTTTCCCTAAAACATAATAGATAAGCTTTGCCTTTAAGGGCAAACTTGAATCATCAAGTAGCCTAGTCTATTACCAATCCTTTTTTCCCTAATATAAACTAAACCTGTTTTCCTATTTAAATCAACATACTAAATCAACAAAAGGAATTTTCTTTATCATTAAATACTTTTAGAAGACTTGAAGTGGTAATTAAACCATTAAAACTACTGTTTTCTGATTTCGTTTGCAAAGTTATATTATTTTTTTCAAAGTTGTATACCTAAGTAGCATTTTGGTAAAAAATCAGCCTACTAAAGAACTAGATAACTTCTTAAGAATCAGAGGCTTTAATCTATTAACTATTTTTATCTAAAGTAAATGGTATTATATGAAAGGAAATTTGTATCTTTGCACCACAAAACGGACAAAAGGACGAAAATAATATTTAAAAGACTATTTTGTTATAATTATAAAGAAGCATTAAAGATGAAACTACTTATATATTTACTTCTTTTGCTTACTATGCCATTGGCTGCTCAAGGCAAAACGGACGAGAAGACTTTATTGGATCGTATTGACAAGATGATTGAAAACGACCAATATTATCAGGGAATCAAGGAAAAGGAATTGAAACATCTGAAGCGGCAAGCTTATGAAGCTGAAGACAACCAAACCCGACTACTGTTTCTTGACAGCATATATCATGCCTATAGCGCTTACCGCTACGATTCAGCATACGCATATATGAAACAGGGGCTTGAATTGGCAGAAAAATGTCATAACACCTATTATATTTTACGCAACCAGATAAACCAGGCATCCATACTCTCGGTAAGGGGGTTTTATGACAAAGCAGAAAACTTACTCCAATCGCTCAATCCCGACGAGATGCCATACCAGTTGAAGCTATACTATTACTTCACCTTCACCTGGCTCTATAATTATTGGGCATCATACGCAAAGAACTCTGATTACGCCGAAGAATTCCATGCCCAGAAGAAGCATTATTTGACCCTCCTGATACAGAGTTTTAACGAAAACAGTAAGAAATCTGCCTACTATCAGTATCTCATGGGCGAATACGCCTATTTCAACAACCCTACCAGCAAGGAATCGCTCAACCATTATCAGAAGGCACTGAAGATGTCGCCAGCCAAATCCCGTATCCATGCCATGTCAGCTTATGGTATAGCCAGATATTACAAAAAAAACGGCAAATTCGACCTTTACGAGGAATTTCTCGTAGAGGCATCCGTGAGCGATGGATTGTGCCAACTCAAAGAAACTGTTGCGCTTCAAAAGCTAGCCTACTACCTCTTTAAAAAGGATGCGAGCAACAGCAAGAGAGCTGCCAAATACATCCAGCACACGATGGAAGATGCCCAGTTCTTCAACAACCAATTGCGCATGATGCAGATTTCCAATATCCTTCCAGTCATCGCTTCAGCCAACCAGCAGGCTGCCGAGCGCTCTCGTACCCGCTTTGAGGGCACTGAAAAAGTCCCTTCATGGGTTATGGTAGTTTAACATTCTGCTTTTAAAATAGCCTCCCTAAAAGTTGCATATGTGCAATATTTTTTGTATCTTTGTAGGAAAATACAAGGATTATGCTAGAGCAACAACAGACCATATCATTCAGTGATTATTCAAGTTTGTATGACTTGATTATACCAAAAGACAACCTGCTCCGCCAGATTAATGACCTGGTGGACTTTAGTTTCGTATACCAGGAATTGCAGGATAAGTATTGTCATGACAATGGGCGTACGGCAGAGAGTCCTATCCGTATGTTCAAGTATCTCCTGTTGAAGGTGATTTATAACATATCTGATGTTGATGTTGTTGAACGTGCTCGCTATGATATGTCATTTAAGTACTTCTTAGGATTAACTCCTGAGGAGACTAAGTTGATAAATCCTAGTTCCTTGACCAAATTCCGCCGACTTCGCCTGAAGGATATGGAGTTGTTGGATCTGCTCATCAAAAAGACAGTTTCTATTGCTATAGAAGTAGGTGTCCTAAAGTCTAAAACCGTCATTGTTGATGCTACCCATACATATTCTCGTTCTAACCCTATTAGTGCAGCAAAGAGTTTGGAGTACTATTGCAAGACCGTAATCAAAGTCATAAATTCTATAGATGATAGTATGGTATTGCCAGAGCTTCCTGAAGAGAAGAAGTATTCTTCTATCATGAAAGCTGCCAAGGCGATTGTTGCTACAGTAGAAGCTGACGCTGCAACTGCCAATATGCCTGCAGTCAAGGAGCGTCTCAATATGCTGAAAGAAACCATTGAGGATGCAGAGATACGCAGTATAACCTCTAAAGATGAAGATGCTCGCATTGGGCATAAGACAGCAAATTCTTCATTCTTTGGTTATAAGACGCATATGGCTATGAGTGATGAAAGAATTATCACCGCAGCTACCGTCACTTCTGGCGAAAAGTGCGATGGACAGCAGTTGCCAGCACTCATAGAAAAGACTGAATCTGCAGGAATGGAGATTGATGCTATTGTTGCAGATACTGCATATTCTAGTAAATCAAACATAGAACTCACAAAATCCAAAGATATAAAATTGGCAGCTCCATTGAATCCTTTAGTAGAAAAAGGAAATCGCCAAAATACGCTCAATTTTGAATATAACAAAGATGCAGATATGTATGTTTGTCCTGCAGGACATATGGCTGTAAGGAAGGCTAGGGAATTCCGTACAAATGATAAAGCTCATAAGAACGATAGATTCCGTTATTTCTTCGATATCGACAAATGTAAAGTCTGTCCTCTGCGTAATGGCTGCTATAGACCTGGAGCAAAATCTAAGTGCTTTAACGTAACAATAAAGACTGAAGCTCAGAAAGAATTACTTGAATATCAGAAGACACCTGAGTTTGCTCAACTTCAGAGGAAACGATACAAGATAGAGGCCAAGAACTCGGAACTTAAGAATACCCTTGGATATGATAGAGCACTGTCATATGGTTTGTCGTGCATGGAAATGCAGGGCGCATTGACTATTTTCGCTGCAAATGTCAAAAGAATCCTCAAATTAATGCATAAAGCATAAGAGAGAGGATATCCTCATGAATATGCCCTCATATAACCCTCTGTAAGTCGTTATAAAGGTATCTAAGCCATTGTGTCAGGCAGAATAGACTTAAAATCTGTCCGTCTGAAAACTGCTCAGAAGTACAGTAACTGGCTGCTTTTTTATTTGTTTTTCCAAAAACAGGCACCTTTTTCAGTGCCCTCCGCTTTCTTTGGGGGCTCATTGGTGTAAGCATGGCGCTGGTCATCATTCTCATCCTCTCATTCGTCAATAACCGACAGAAGAACAGGCTGAAGAAAAACAAGGCTGAGATTGAAGAACAGAACGAGAAGCAGAAAGAGATGAATGCACAGCTCACCGAACTGAACCAGCAGCTGATAGAGACCAATATCAAGCGAGAGACCTACATGCGCCTCTTTATGGACATCAGTGCGGCTTATATCAGCAAGTTATCAGATTACCGCAAACTGGTAAGCCGTAAGATCAAGGCAAACCAGACCGCCGATTTGCTGAAGAGTCTCAACACCAATAAATTGGAAGAAGAGGAATCACAGATGTTCTACAACCGGTTCGATAAGGCATTCATGGAATTGTATCCGGGTTTCGTTACTGAGTTGAACAAGCTCCTGCTGCCAGAATGTCAAATGGAAGTTCCTACTACGCACGACCTGACTACTGAGATTCGCATCTTTGCCCTGATGCGACTGGGTGTAACCGACAGCCAGGAGATTGCCACCCTGCTGCATTACTCCACCCAGACCATCTATAACTACAAGTCTGGAATGCGAGCAAAAGCGATTAATCGAGATACATTCGAATCAGATATCAATCAGCTTTGCCACATCATTAATAGTTAATAATTAATAGTTTATAGCATAAACCGCTTTGACAATCTTGCTCAACGGCGCAGCCTCTATAAACTATAAACTATTAACTGTAAACTATTAACTAGCTTCTGTGTATCACGGTTCCGTTAGCCTGATGTGTAGCAAGAACCAGCACCTCAGCTATTTGCACGTGTTCTGGGGCACTTGCAGCATAGAAGGCAACATCTGCCACGTCATCGCCGTTAAGAGGCTCTATGCCGCGGTAAACGTTGTCTGCGCGGTTCTGGTCACCATGGAAACGGATGTTAGAGAAGTTGGTTTCAACCAAACCCGGTTTCACATTGGTAACACGCACTTTCGTATGTGCCACATCAATGCGCAAGCCGTCTGTAATAGCCTTTACAGCCGCTTTGGTAGCACAATATACATTACCTCCCGCATAAGCAGCATCACCCGCCACACTACCTATATTGATTACATGACCATGATTACGCTCCACCATACCAGGTACTATCAGGCGAGTCATGGTTAAGAGTCCCTTAATATTGGTATCAATCATCTGGTCCCAATCCTCAAAATCGCCCTCATATTCAGGTTCCAGTCCACGTGCGAGTCCCGCATTATTGATAAGCACATCCACATTGCGCCACTCCTCAGGGATGTAATCCACCGCTTTCTTGGCAGCTTCACGGTTACGCACATCGAAAGCCAAGGCAAGCACCTCAACGCCCTCAGCCTCGAGTTCTTTCTTCAGGATTTCCAACTTTCCCGTGTTTCTACCTGTAAGAATCAGGTTATAGCCGCCACGGGCAAAACGACGTGCACAACCTTCGCCAATACCGCTTGTTGCGCCTGTAATAAGAGCAATTTTATTCATATTCTTTGATACTTTGAATTATACTTTGAACTTTTGATACTTTGAACTTTATGATTAGCGAAGCAATTGAATTCTTCACTCTTCACTTAAAGAATAAGGACTCTGACCTCAGCATTCGCCATTTTCTCAATCTGGTTCATCGGACGTTTATAATAAACACTCTGGATAGCCTTGTTGATGATGCCATGCCCCACAGCAAGAACGGTCTGGTCAGGATAAGTAACCTTGAGCCAGGTAAGGAAATTCTGGGCTCTTGATTTCATCTTTTCCAGCGTCTCTATGTTGTCCGGCCAATCCTTTGGGTCCTTCGGCAGGTCAGGGATGAATTTGCCCGTAAAATCGCCCCAATCGCGCTCTCTGAGCAAGGGAGTGGTGACAACGGGATGCGAGCCGGCGATAATTTCACAGGTCTGTATACTGCGATAGAGATCGCTCGATACGAAAACACCGATAGGTGTACCCGCCATTTTCCTGGCCACTTCCTCAGCCTGCTCAATACCTTTCATATTGAGTTTTCCCGGTGTTTGTCCCTGCATAATTTGCGCCTTGTTATCCACCGTTTCACCATGGCGCACCAAATATAATTTTGTCATTGTCTTTACTTTTTCCGTCTATATCAAAAATGAGTTTTTACTTTTCCTAAGTCTATACTCCAGACATAGTTTTTACTTTCACTAAGTCTCTTTCCAAGACATCATGATTCTGATTTTGCTTACAAAATTACGGCTTTCTATCGAGACCAACAAATAATTTGCGTTAAATATAGCAATAATTAGCGTTAAATATAGCAATAATTTAAGTTTATATAAAAAACTTCTTGCTAGTTTCGGATTTCTTTCGTAACTTTGCCCCGAAATAACAAAATCAGTTTTAGTATGAAGGTAATACACAGTTCAATATTCCGCGCAGTATGCGCCATCATCGTAGGAGTCCTGCTCATCCAATATCGTGAGCAGACCGTCACCTGGATAACCGTCGCCATCGGTGTCTTGTTTTTCCTTTCAGGTGTCATCTCCCTTGCCAGTTATTGGGCAGCCAAGCGCAATGCAGAGAAGATGCAGGGTCAGATTCTGTCCGATTCCAATGGTAAGCCTATCATGGGCATGATGCCTAAATTCCCGCTTGTGAGCGTAGGCAGTCTTATTCTGGGATTGCTGCTTGCCCTGATGCCTCAGGTGTTTATCGCCTGGCTGATGTTCATCCTGGCATTCATCCTGATTCTGGGTGCTCTGACCCAGTTTGTCAATCTGGCTTCAGCAGCTAAGATGGGACGCGTAGGCATTCTCTTCTGGCTCTTCCCTTCAGCCCTTCTTCTGCTGGGGCTGCTCGCCATCATCAAGCCTTCAGCCATCGCCTCTGCTCCTCTTTTCATCATCGGTTGGGGTATGCTCATCTATGGAGTAGTAGAGCTTCTCAACGCCTTTAAAATCTCCAATAACAAGAGAATCTGGCTGAAAAACCAGCAGCAGCAGAAACAGGATTCAAAGGAGATTTATGTGGATGTAGAGGAAGTGAAGAACGAAGAGTAAAACAACGAAATCATTATATCATCATATATGAATAAAATTAAGTCTCTCTTTGCCTGGTTATGGCAAAAGTTTCGCGCATTCTGTACCTGGTACAAAGGATTGTATCAGGGCAGGGCGTGGTATACCAAGACCCTCGTTGCCTTGGCAAGTTGTATAGTCGCCTTCATCTTGTATCTGGGCGCAGTAGATATCAACTTCTTATGGCTCTTCGGCAAGTCACCTGGCTATTTCTCAGGCATCCTGGACCCACAGACCTCAGAGGCCTCTGAAATCTATTCGGCTGATGGAAAGCTCATCGGCAAGTATTTCAACGAAAACCGTACTCCGGTAGAATATGATGAGGTAACACCTGATTTCTTCAAGGCACTGGTAGATACCGAGGATGAACGATTCTACAAGCATATCGGTATCGACCCTATCGGCGTGTTTGCTGCTGCCAAGGATGCACTCCTCCATCATAACGGGCGCGGTGCTTCTACCATCACACAGCAGCTGGCGAAGAACATGTTCCGTGTACGTTCGCAATATTCTACCGGTTTGCTGGGCAAGATTCCTGTACTCCGCCTGCTCATCATCAAGAGCAAGGAGTGGATCATCGCGGTTAAACTCGAAACGGTGTTCAGCAAGAAGGAAATCATCACCATGTATGCCAATACGGTAGATTTCGGTAGCAATTCCTATGGTATCAAAACCGCTGCGAAGACCTACTTCAACACCACCCCTAAGGAGTTGACCACCGGTCAGGCTGCCGTGCTCGTGGGCATGCTCAAGGCTACCACCTACTACAACCCACGCACCAACCCGGAGAACAGTCTTGCACGCCGCAACACCGTATTATATAATATGGTGACACATGGCGATCTCTCAAAAGACAGATACAATGAACTGAAAGATGAGCCTATCAAGCTCGATTTCAAGGTAGAAGAAAACTACGACGGACAGGCTAAATACTTCCGTGAGGCAGTAGCCAACTACCTGAAAGACTGGTGTAAAGACGAAGGTTACGACCTCTATACCAGCGGTTTGAAGATTTATACCACCATCGATACCCGCATGCAGAAGTATGCAGAAGATGCAGCCCGCAAGCAGATGAAACAGGTACAGCAGAACTTCAACAACCACTGGAGCATCCGCCGTACCCAGGCAGGCAAAGGCAACTGGATGGGTCAGGATCCTTGGCAGGATGAGAACCACAACGTGATACCAAACTTCATCCAGGGCATCGCCGAGCGCCAGCCATTCTACAAGGCATTGATAGCCCGCTTCCCTAACAATCCCGACTCAGTAAACTATTACTATAAGGAGTGGATTCACCCGGTTAAGGTATTCGATTATGACAAGGGCAGCATCACGATGAACATGACATCAGAAGACTCCATCAAGTATATGACCACCTTCATGCACTGCGCCTTTGTAGCCATGGAGCCACAGACCGGAGCAGTAAAGGCATGGGTGGGCGATATCGACTTCGACCACTGGAAGTATGACAAGGTTACAGCCGAGCGCCAGCCTGGTTCTACCTTCAAGCTCTTTGTTTATACCGAGGCAATGAATCAGGGTTTAACCCCTTGTGACAAGCGTCGCGACGAATATATCTCTATGGAGGTATACGATAAGAAGAAGCACGAGATGACCACCTGGCGTCCATCCAATGCCAATGGTTCGTTCTCGGGCGACAGCATCCCATTGAAGAGTGCCTTTGCCAAGAGTATCAACTCTGTGGCTGTAAGATTAGGACAGGAGATGGGCATCAAGCGCATCATCGAGACAGCTAAGAAGATGGGTATCAACAGTCCGCTGGATGACACCCCTTCTCTCGCCCTCGGTTCCAGCGATGTCAACCTTCTGGAGATGGCATGCGCCTACAGCACCATTGCTAACAATGGCAAGCACCACGACCCGGTATTGGTTACCAAGATTGTAGACCACGACGGTAAAGTGGTTTACGAGGGCCCTACCGATTCCGAGCAGGTGATACCTTACAAGAGTGCCTTCCTCATGCAGCAGCTCTTACAGGGCGGTATGAAGGAGCCGGGAGGTACATCCCAGAGTCTCTGGGGCTATGTAGGCAACTACCGTGATACCGAGTTCGGTGGCAAGACAGGTACCACCAATAACCACTCCGATGCCTGGTTCATGTGTGTGAGCCCTAAGCTCGTAGTTGGTGCCTGGGTAGGAGGCGAATACCGCTGTCTCCACTTCCGCACCGGAGCCTTGGGTCAGGGATCCAGAACCGCTCTTCCTGTGTGCGGTTACTTCCTCCAGAGTGTCTTTGGCGACCCAGCCTTCCAGCAGTATCACGGCAAGTTTGACAAGCCACAGGACAGCGATATCACCCGCGATATGTACATCTGTGCAAGCTATGCACCAAAGCCAAAGGTAGATACCACCAAGGTAGACAGTACCGCCTTCCAGGAAGAGATCGTTCTCGATGACGAAGGCAACCCTATCATCCGCGAGGTTCCTGCCAAGAAGGCTGAAAGCGAATCTGCCAACGGTACAGCCACCACAGAAGAAAAGAAAGAGAAGAAGAAGGCCAAGCCAACGGAGCAGCCTGTCAACTTCGATGATCTTTAAATTTAGTTAATAATTTATAGTTTATAGCGGCTACACCGTTTAGCAAGAAGGCGATTTAATGTGGCTTATGCTATAAACTATAAATTATAAACTATAAATTAAATACAATGATTGATCTCGACAACCCGGAGTTGCAGAATGCACTCCAAATCATACAGTTTACCCGTCGTTCGCTTTTTCTTACCGGAAAGGCGGGGACGGGTAAATCTACTTTTTTACGTTATATAGCCGCCAATACCAAGAAGAAACATATCATTCTTGCCCCAACAGGCATTGCGGCCATCAACGCCGGAGGAAGCACGCTCCACAGCTTTTTCAAGCTTCCTTTCCACCCGCTGCTGCCCAACGACAGCATGTATTCCGTCCGCAACATCCGCAACACCCTGAAGTATAATTCAGAGAAGATAAAGATTATACGCGAGGTAGAGCTCATCATCATCGATGAGATCAGTATGGTTCGTGCCGATATCATCGATTTCCTGGACAAGATATTGCGGGTATATTGCCGCAACATGCGAGAGCCTTTCGGGGGCAAGCAGCTGCTTCTGGTGGGCGATATCTTCCAGCTGGAGCCTGTGGTGAGGGAAGACGACCGTCGTCTGCTCAGTCCCTTCTACCGCAGCAGTTTCTTCTTCGATGCCAAGGTGTTCGAATACTTCAAACTCGTGAGCATCGAACTCAAGAAGGTATACCGTCAGAGCGATCCCGTTTTCATCAGCATCCTCGACCATATCCGCACGTCTCAGGTGCCCATGCAGGATCTACAGCGCCTCAACCAGCGTGTGGGAGCCCAGCTCGATGAAGGTGATTCCAAACTTGCCATCACCCTCTCTACACGCCGCGATACGGTAGATTACATCAACGACAGCCAGCTCCAGCGTCTTCCGGGAGAGCCTTGCCTCTTCCGTGGCCACATACAGGGCGAGTTTCCGGAGAGCAGTCTCCCTACCCCTATCGAACTTTACCTCAAGACGGGGGCTCAGGTTATCTTCATCAAGAATGATATCGAGCATCAGTGGGTGAATGGCACGCTGGGCACCATCATCGGTTTTGATGAGGATGAGGATGCCAAGATTTATGTGCGCACCGAGGAAGGCAAGGATGTGATGGTGGAGCCTGCGGCATGGAGCAACATGAGATACCATTTCAATGAGGTTGAGAAAAAGATTGAGGAGGAAGAGATTGGCAGATACGAGCAGTACCCCATCCGTCTGGCTTGGGCGATAACGGTTCATAAGAGCCAGGGGCTCACCTTCAACCAGGTGAAGATTGATTTCACGGGTGGTGTCTTTGCGGGCGGACAGACGTATGTTGCCTTGTCCCGCTGCACCAGTCTCGAGGGCATCAGTCTTCAGGAGCCGTTGCGTCAGAGTGATGTTTTCGTGCGCAATGATGTCAAGCAGTTTGCCCGTCATTACAACGACCAGAGCACCATCAACACTGCGCTTACCCAGAGTAAGGCCGACAAGCAGTATCATGATGCCGTCAAGGCCTTTGACAGGGGCGATATGCAGTCGACTCTCGACAACTTCTTCCTTGCCATCCACAGCCGTTATGACATCGAGCAGCCGCTTGCCAAGCGTTTCATCCGCAAAAAGCTGAACAGGGTGAACGAGCTTCAGGCAGAGAACGAGCGGTTGCGTGAAGAAATAAGAAAGAAGGATGAAGAGAAGGAGAAGCAGCAGAAGTTCCTCAAGCGCCTTGCCACGGAGTATGTGATTATGGGGAAGGAGTGCGAAAAAGAGGGCATGAAAGAGGCTGCCATCATGAATTACCGCAAGGCCCTCACCCTTTATCCTGAGCACCCGGAGGCGAAAAAAAGGCTTTTAAAGGTAAAAAAGTAAAAGGGTAAAAAAGTAATATAGATAAAACAAAAAAACAGGCAAAATGATTTTGCCTGTTTTTTTATTAACTATAAGCTGAAAAGCTCTATTAACTATAAACTTTCATCTAGTACCATTGTACAGCGTTCGAATAACCGCTGCGCTTGTCGTATTTCAGCGCATCTGTCAGGGTGGCTGCGTTACAACGGAAGGTGAAGTTGTAGCTCGTATATGGAGCGAGAACCACAGAACAGCTCATGTTAAAACAGTGAAGATCACGAGCCAGACTGGCGGTGGTCATACTGATCTTGTGGTTGTCAAAATCATAACCGGATGAGAAACTGATGTTCCAGCCATCACTGATTCTTACGTTACCACTCATGTTCAGAGTCTGGGTAAACTTGTATGCATAGCGCATCGTCTTCTCATTGAACTTCTCTCTTCGCGTATCCTCGCGCATCGTTACACCATAACCGAAGGTCAGCGACCATGGCATCTTAAACGCCATATAACCATCTGAATCCGTTTCAGCCTTGCCGCCCTTCTTGGCTGCCGTCTTACCCTTCTCCATGCTGTCGTCTACGTTGCTTTCGATGTCGGTATCCAGACCTTCATCGTCATCATCATTGCGCTGGCTGTTCTTCTTGTCGTCCTCATCATCGCCCCCGCCAAAGAGTTTCTTCAGCTTCTCCGGGTTCAGTGTGAACGAGAAGTTCTGCGACATACCCTGGAATCGTCCGAACCTGCCCTTGCCCCACTCCGTATGGGTACCCACATAAACATTGTTCTGGTCGTCCAGCTCGTAGGCATAGGTGGCAAACACGGCGTTCATGTTGAAGGTATAGTTCTTCCACCACTTCAGTCTGAGGTTGATGTTCATATCGCTCCAAGGGCGAACCTTGGCTGCGGTATTGTAACTCATCTTGATGTCGAACGCATCGATGATACTGAGTTTCTTGTATCCGGTAGAGTCCTTATCGCTCTTCACCTTCATCTCGATGTTGTTGCCCAGGGTAAACGAGATATTACCGCTCTTACCCTTGCCCGGCGCACCGTAGAGGGCATTGGCATACTTCGAGTAGCTCACCAGCGATACGTTTCCGTCGGCATCGGTCTTCTGGTAGGTGTCCCAGTAGCCGTAGCGTGAAGCTCCGAAGTCTGGGGCATAACTGAAGCTCACCGTAGGCGTAAACACGTGGCGCACAGCCTGTATCTTATCTCCGAAGAGCTTGCGGCTTGGTATGTAGAAGCCATAGAGTTTGGTAGAGAGACCTACGCTCATGTTCCAGTTATACACGTTGTTGAAACCATAGATGGTATCACATTTCTCCGTTTGGCTGGCTTCATCCCATGATCTCTCCACCTTGTTGGTATACATACGGTCGGTGAAATTGAACGATGGGTTCACGTTGAGATATTTGAAGAGCGTGAATGTAGCGCTCACCGGTATCTGATGCTGCCATCCGTTGCGCCAGTCCTTGATGAGTGAACTGTGCATCAGCTTATCCTCTTTGGTATTGATGCTGTTAGAGATGTGTCCCGTATAGCTCATGGCTATCTTCTCGTACCATTTCTCATCGCCCACCATCTTCTTTCTTCTGAACGGATAGAAGCGGGAGATGCTGATGTTGAGGTCGGGCAGCGTCATGGCGATAGATGAATTGCGCATGTTCTGCGAGAGGTTGGCGGTGGAACTGAGCGTCATACCGATGCTTGAGAACGAGGTGCTCCAGTTAACAGATGAGGTTCGCGTACTCTGCGTCATCGTCTGCGGATTGTAGAGCGAATTGAGGTTGTTGCGTTCGTAGCTCGATGTGGCGAAGTTCACACTTGCCGAAAGCGAACTGTATGGGTTTGCCTTGCTGTCCTGGCGGTGGCTCCATTGTAGTTTGAAGCTCTCCTGCTCGGTAAAGTCTGGCATTCCCTTGTCACCGTTCTTCGTATCCTGGTAACTGAAGAAGAAGGAACCCGAGTATTTGTATCTCTTTCGGTAGTTGCTGGCTGCCGAGAGTCCCCACGATCCCTTGGTATAAATCTCGCCCAGCAGCTTCAGGTCCCATTTATCGTTCATGGCGAAATAATATCCGCCATCTCTGAGATAGAATCCTCGTGCCGTTTCATCGCCGTAGGTTGGCATGATGAAACCGCTGCTGTAGCTCTTGGTGAACGGGAAGAAGCCGTAAGGGATGGCAAGCGGCATAGGCACATCGCACACCACGAGATAGGCTGGTCCGAATACCACATCCTTGCCCGGTCTTACCTTGGCTCGGGAGAGCGAGATGTAGAAGTCGGGATGCGGATCATCGCAGGTGGTATACCTGCCGTGCTGCAGATAGATGACACCCGATGAGTCGCGTTTCGACTTCATACCGGTCAGGAATCCGTCTTCCTGTTCTGTATATACATTATTAATAAGGGCCTTCTTGCTCTTGAAGTTGAATTTGATGGTGTCGGTATCGTAGGTATCGCTACCCATCTTGAAGACAGGTTTGCCCTTGATGCCTCCCTCTGCCGTACTGTCGGGTGTACCCATCGCCTTCACGTTGCTCTTGTCCATATCCATGGAGATGCGGTCGGAACTGAGGTCCATGTTGGTATACTTCACGTTGGAGTTTCCGTAGAGATATGCCACCTTGTTCTTGGCATCGTATACGAGAGAGTCGTCCGCCTGATAGTTAACCGGTGCGTCTACTCCACCCTGTTTCTTTCTGGCGATACTGTCGAGGCGGATACTGTCATCCACCACTTTATTATGTTTCCATATAGCTTTCTGCAGCGAGTCCATCTGCGTGGTGTCGTCAGCCTGTTTCAGCTTGGACTTTATTTCGTTGCCCAGCGAGTCTACGAACACACTGTCACCCACGCTGTCCACGGTTTCCGTCTTCTCCGTTTTCTTCTTTTTCTTTTTCGAATCGGGCGTACCTGGGTTAGCCACCATCATACACGAGATGGCAGCGAGCAGCAGCATAGCTATCGTCGATTGTTTTCTCATTCAATAAATTAGAATTCTATTCAAACATGCGTTCCCATTGCTGGAAGCGTTTTACTCCTTCCTCTCCGAACTTCATGAGACTTTTTTCTGCTTTCTCAATTGTTTTTTCCCGGTCGAGGTGAGTTTTGCTGAAGAATTTATCAGCGTAGCAAATCACCTTCTCCTCCATGGTTTCCGGCAGGAAATCCTGATGTGGCAGGGGCAGGTTCTGTGCTATGATCTGTGCCTCTGTAATGCCTGCACCGGTATGGCGCTCACATACGCGGGCATGTCGCTCATATCCTTCCTTGCGCAGGATTTCTGCTCCCAGTCGTCCATGGCAGATGTAGGGCTGCGAGCCGAAACACTGTATGCCTGGGGCATCGGTCATGAAGATGCCGAGGTCGTGGAGCATAGCTGCTTCTTCGATAAACTGGGCATCGAGTTGCAATTCGGGATGATACGAAACAATCTGTAGCGCTTTTCGCGCTACAGATTGGCTATGTGTGATGAGGATATGCCGAAGTTCATTATCCTCAGGATAATACTTATCAATAATAGCTTGATAATTCATTTCTATTATATTTACTCCGCATCGCGCTCGATGTAAGCGATAACATCGCCCTTGCGCACCTTGCTGCCCTGCTTGGCATTGATTTCTACGAGCTTGCCGCCCAATGCAGCTGGGATGGTTTCAAACTCGCCCCAAGGAGCCTGGATATAGCAGAAGGCATCACCTTCTTTATATTCCTTGCCGATGTATGGCTCTACAGCTGGCTGGCACTCGCCCTCGCCCTGGAATTCCCAGAAGAGCTGGCCGGCTACTGGTGCCACGATGGCATCTGCCTTGGCGTGCTTGAACTCTGCAAGCTGTGCAGGAGTAAGGGTTGTACCGAGCTTGGCATCCTTTGCCTTCTGAAGGTCGGCCAGGAAGTTCTTCTTTGCCTGTCCGCTCTTGTAGTTGCGATACTGCTCTGGGTGCATAGCGAGCTCGAAGAGTTCCTCGTCGTCCTGACCGTAATCCCAACCGTTCTCGTCCATCTCCTTCTTGAAGTCGTCGAGGGCGTTGGTGAGCAATGTGTGCGCATCTACGTCGGTAAACTCGCGGCCCTGCTTCTTGGCGAGCTCTACGAGTTCTGGGTCGATAGTTCCAGGAATCTTACCGCTCTTGCCGAGAATCATACCCCACATAGAGTCGTCCATCATTACGAAGCGACCCTTGCCCTGCTCCATGGTGAGGAGGTTCATCAGTGAGATGTTCTTTACATACTGGCTGAATGGGGTTACCAATGGAGGATAACCTACGCGTGGCCATACATACTCAACCTCGTCGAAGAGCTTGATGAGCAGGTCGTCCATAGACAACTCTTCCTCACCTTTCTTCTTGCGGATGTTGTTGATGGTCTGACGCATACCGCCGAGGTCTGCCATCATAGAACCCATCATACCGCCAGGGAGACCGCAACCGAGCAACAATGAAGACATGATCTTGTTACCTGGGTTGATGAAGTAGCCGAGCCACTCGTCGATGAACTCCTGAGTCATAGCACGAGCCTTCATATAAGCGCTCATGTTGATTTCAGGTACCTCGAAGCCCTCGTTCTTCAGCATGCTGATAACTGAGATTACGTCTGGGTGAACCTTACCCCATGACAATGGCTCGATGGCTGTATCGATGATGTCGGCACCATTGTTGCAGACCTCGAGGATAGAAGCCATAGAGAGACCAGGACCTGAGTGGCCGTGATACTGGATGATGATCTCAGGATACTTGTCCTTAATCATCTTGGTGAGTTTGCCGAGGAATGCTGGCTGGCCGATACCTGCCATATCCTTCAAGCAGATTTCCTCTGCACCGGCAGCGATGAGCTGGTCGGCGATGTTCATATAATATTCGAGAGTATGAACAGGAGAGTTGGTGATACAGAGTGCACACTGTGGAGTCATGCCACCCTCCTTTGCCCACTTGATAGAAGGAATGATGTTGCGCACATCGTTCAGTCCGTCGAAGATACGTGTGATGTTGGTACCCTGCTTAGCCTTTACCTTATACATAAGGGCGCGCACGTCGTCAGGCACAGGATACATACGAAGAGCGTTCAATCCGCGGTCGAGCATGTGAGTCTTGATACCCACCTCGTTGAAAGGTTTGCAGAATGCGCGTACGGCATCGTTAGGGTTTTCACCTGCCAGGAGGTTAACCTGTTCGAAGGCACCGCCGTTAGTCTCTACACGGCTAAAGCATCCCATTTCAATGATAACTGGGGCAATTTTAGCCAACTGATCCTTGCGTGGCTGGAACTTACCAGAGCTCTGCCACATGTCTCGATAAACGAGACTGAACTGAATTTTCTTCTTCATTATTCTTGTTCTTTTTCTTTATATTCGATGTATGAATTAAATTCCAAGGTGCAAAATTAGACAAAAAAATCGAGAAATCGTCCTATTCGCCTCTTTTTTTATATTTATTATGTAATTTACTTCAATATTTCCTTCTTCATCTTACTGTTCAGCTTCTCGGCTGCAGCATGGGCCTTGGCGTTGGCCTTCATCGCATTGAGCGAGCGGTGGAAACCCTGGATGCGGCCCTCACGATCAGAGAGGGCCAGACTGTCGCCCTTCATATATACAAAGGTGAAGGTATCGCGCTTCGTCTTTTCGTTGATCACCACGCCATCCAGCTCGCGGTGGCCCTGCACCAGAATCAGTTTGCCGTTATAGGCATGCCATTCCGTATACTGAGGCACATCAGGATATTCTACGGGGCTGTCGTCGTCCACATCTTTATTTATCATCACCCTGCCCACGGCCATCGCCTCGCTCATTCGCTTCAGGGTGAAGCCATACTGGCGCGGCACCATATAGGTTTCTACGATGCTGTCGGGCATATTGGCAAGGATTCTCGCCTGCTGGCGCTTGCTCAGATGCGATACATCGCGCAGCTTCGGCATCACCGGATAGGTCCAGGTGGCCTTCAGCTGGTCCAGGTCTATCACCATGTCGGCACGGTTCTTCTCATCCTTCTCCTCGCATGGCATCACGCAAACCCAGTCGCCCACCTCTATATCTCCAAACACCTGATGGTTGCGAGTGGCATCCAGAATGTTGTATCTTACGGGGTCGCCACCTCCGTTGGGCAGCAGCACCAGCGCGGTATCCGAGCAGCCCAGGCAGGCAAGTCCGTAGATAGCCCTGTCGCCCTTTGCCGGTTTCGAGAGGCTGATGGCGAGTTTCGAATTGTCCATACGTGGTGGTTTCTTTCCCCTGTGACATGCTGCGAGGGTTGTGGCGGCTAGCGCCAGTATGAGTATTGTCTTGACTTTCATCTTTCTATTCATTATTTCAGATGCAAAACTACAACTATTTTTTGGAAGCACCAAATATTGAATCGTAAAATAATTAAAAAAATAGGTGATATATTTTGTAGTGTCTCGATTTTGCATTACCTTTGCAACCGTTTTTTGGGATCAACATCCCCCTCGTCCTGCCACACACGCCGGATGATGAAAAGAAATAGGACCAACTCAAGAATTATATGCAACAAGAGAATATGACAGACAAGACAAATACACACGCTCTCCCGGCATGGACCGAGGTAGAGTATACCGCATTATGCAAAAACCCGTACCTGTTAACCCCATTCTTCATCCCTAAGGAGGCGAAGTGCTTCACGTGCCGCGAAGATGGCACGAGGGAAGAAGAAAGAATGGTTTTCCTCGTTTTCAAATCTACTGCAGCCCCTACTGATGCCGAATGGGAAGATGATCCTGTTCCGGGCGAGATGTGGGTGCGAGCGCTGGGCGATGACGATGAGGAGATTGAGCCTGCCAAGGTGATTTACCTGGGTCAGGACATCGAGGATTTCATCCGTGTAGCCGCTGAGGACGACCAGACCATCACCTTCGATTTCTGGTGGCGCCACGGCGAGGTGAAGGTGGAGAAGGCTGAGAAGACGGATGACGGATTCGTATGCCGCAAGGATGATTTCGGCGATGACGGACTGGCTGTTACCCTGATTCCTGAGGACGGCGGCAATCCGGTTGTCCTCCGTCTTCAGATTCCTTATATCGGTTTCTCGCTCTACGATGCCGAGGGCAACAAGGTGCATGGCGAGCTGAGCATTCCGCAGGATAAGGTAGATGACTACACCTACGAATTTGTGGGCGATGACAACAACGACCGTTTCACCCTTCAGCTCGACAGCAACAGGCTGGTTTACATGTGTGTATTGCGCCATGAGGACCATCAGCTGGTGGTTCGCAACCAGCGCGACCGTCTTTCGGTAGTAGATCAGATTCCTACCGAGGGCAAGCTTTCTGAGTTGCTGATGAACACGAATTCTGCGCTCATCAAGAACAGGAATCACCGTTGGCGCATTCAGATTGAGGGCACCACGCTGTCTCACGAGGTTGAGTTGAATGTGGATGCAGCCTCTCTGGTAGCGTTTGCTGAGGAGCAGATGCAGAAGGGCATGGAGATTGACGAGCTGGGGCAGCATCTGATGGCACTGGAGCAGAAGTATCATTTCCAGTGGTTCTGGCTGAGTGAGGACGATTGGAGTCATGACAATCCGGTGTTCGACATGTTCATGAAGCAGCTTTGTGCCTTTTCGTATGTCAGTCAGAATCCTGTTCAGGCAGATGCGTTGATGGCAAGGAACTACAAGCGTAAGATTCGCCGTTACAGCAGTATGCTGAAGGCTCACAAGCGTGGCGAGTTGAATCTTTTTGAGGAGAGTGATGAGGTGCGAGCCGAGTATCTCCGCATCTTCCAGGGTTTCCACCAGCCTTTCGTAGAGGCTTTTGAGAAGGAGGAAGAGGAATAATTTTTTATTAGATATGTAATCGGAACGTGCATGCCATTCTTTATGGTGTGCACGTTTTTTAGTGCTAAGAAATAACGGCCCCATAAAACACTCGGACGGACCTCTTCTTGCGAAGAAGCCCGCCCTATTCTATTCCTAAAAATCTTTATTTTGCAATAGAAATGCAATGCTTGAGCAAAAATATTTTTATTTCTCTATCAGTCCCTCTACATACTTGCAGAGGATACCGATGCCCTTGAGGTTTTCGCCACCCTGAGGAATGATGATGTCAGCATAGCGCTTGGTGGGTTCGATAAACTGCTCGTGCATCGGCTTCAGGACCTTGAGGTATCGGTCTACCACCATCGATACGGTGCGACCCCTGTCGATGGTATCACGCTGAATGTTGCGTATCAGGCGCTCATCAGCATCGGTATCCACGAACACCTTCAGGTCCATCAGGTCTCTCAACTTCTTGTCCACCAGCGTCATGATGCCTTCGATGATCACAACCGGCTTGGGGTCAACGTGAACCGTTTCCGGTTCACGGTTGCATTTGATATAACTATAGGTGGGTTGCTCTATCGCCTTGCCAGCACGCAGATCAGCGAGCTGCTGGTGCAAAAGCTTCCAATCGAATGCCGACGGGTGGTCGAAGTTGATCTGATGACGTTCTTCCTCGGTCATCTGCGAGGTATCGTTATAATATGAATCGAGGGGCACCACAGCCACATAATGAGGCGGCAGCACTTCTACGAGTTTCTTCACCACAGTGGTCTTGCCGGAGCCTGTACCTCCCGCAATGCCAATAACGGTCACTTTATCTTTCATATTCTTTCTTCTTTTCTATAAGATTTCATCAAACATCTTGCGGTAAAATTCAGCCTTCTTCTCCACTGCCATAGGATAGGCACGGGAACTAGAGGGCATGCGGTACAGACGGAGCCTGCGGCCCTCGAACTGGAATTCTGCATAGCCTCCCATCTCAGGCTTTTCCTTGATGCCAAAGTGTTCTGAAAATACCTTCGTGGCAAGCTGGCCGGCTGTGAGCACCGCCCTGCAATGGGGCAGCTGGCGGAGCATGCCGTCGAGATCGGCGGGCTGCACGATCTGCAGATCCTTGTCGGATGCCGTATTCTTGGTGCGTATCACCTGCTGTGCGGTATCATAGATGGCGACGCCCTTCTCTCCGAGAAATTCCTTAATAGCATCGAGACGGTAGGTCTTCTTCTCTACATCCACGAAATGGAGCTTATCCTGGAAGTAGATAATCCCGAATATCCTCCACATATCATTCTGGAAGTTGGGATAATACCAGGGCATGCACCACCGCTTCTCTGCAGGCGGAAACGTGCCGAGCATCAGCAACTTGGCATTGCCCGGCAGCCACGGCTCAAAAGGATGATTCTCAACCATTCAACTGTTAACTATAAACTCTTAACTATCAACTAAATCAAAGCTTTTCCTTCACCAGGTACATCACTACCGGCAGGTGATCGCTGTAGCCGTTGAGCCATCTGCCACCCGCCTTGGTACGCAAAGGAGCACCCTTGTACTGACCCTCCTGCTGGATGAGGTAATCGCGGCGGAAGATGTGGTTCTTCCAGAACTTCAGAGAACTGTAGTCCTTGTTCTTACTATCCCTGTTCAGGAGATTAGGCGTGATGACAATCTGGTCGAAGAGATTCCATGAACCGCTGTAGAACAGGGTTCCCTTGCCTTCCTTAGCCAGGATGTTGTACCATGGATTGTACATATCATCGGCACCCACCTCGCTGATTTCAGCCTTCGCCTTCAGCACCTTGTGCATGCTGGCGTTGGTAGGATCATCGTTCATATCACCCATCACGAACACTTTCATCGCCGGGTTCAGACGGAGCAGACTGTCTTTTACCACCTTAGTCTGGCGTGCTCCGCTCTCGCGATAGAACGAACCGGAGAAACGGCTTGGCCAGTGGCATACGATAACCGCCACATCCTCGCCCGCCAGCTCACCACGTACGGTGAGGAAACCACGGGTCTTGTAGGCTGAATCCTTGGCAAGTTCCTGTACGTAAGGCACCAATCGGGTATTCTTCACCGTGAAGAGTGCCGGATTATAGAGCAGCGCACAATCGATGCCTCGCTTATCGGGACCCTCGATATGGCAGAACTGCATGTTTCTTGCCTTGAGAGGCGGCTGCGCGGTGAGATCTTTCAGCACGTTGGCATTCTCAACCTCAGACAGACCGATGAAGGCGCAGCCCACGTTAGGCAGCACATCGGTACCCATATCGGCAAGTGCACGCGACATATTCTTGAGTTTATTGGTATATTTCATACCATTCCATCCCTTAGCAGGGAGATACTCATAATCATTCTTACCGGCATCATGGCAGGTATCGAAGAGGTTCTCCTGATTGTAGAAACCTACAGCATACACTTGAAACTGCCTGTTGCCTGAAGTCTGCGACTTCTTTTTCTGTGCTGTAGCGCCCAGCCCTATCATGAGGAGGGCAGCCAGCAAGAGCAATTGTTTTCTCATACAATATTAATTATTAATGTATACCTTATTATATATGTATTTCTTAAATTCATAAGGAAATACGCAGCAAAGATACCTAAAAAACCGGAAATATCTCCATAAAAACGAATATTTTTTCAGTTTTCATGCATTTTTAACATAAATAACTTCTCTTTTAAAAAAATTTTTTGTTACTTTGCAGCACTTATAATTATTTTTGATCGGGACAGAAGACACAAGACCAGAAACCATGATAAGTCCCCCTTACAGTTTACCTAAACAAAATCCAACGGGACTATAAATATATCATCACTGCTCAAAGAAATCACTGTTGCCGATCTATTAATATTTAAAACATATAAACTATGCAGAAGAAAGTAAACTTAGCAATGTTAGCGCTCTTCTCGTGTTCATTGGCTATGGCTCAGAACGAAAAGACTGACCAGAACATAGCACAGGGACTCGACGAGAATGCTTTCACCTTCTCCGAGGCACAGTTGGGCGAGGACGATGACATGTCATCCAATGTCACCATCCTCAATTCTACCAGCAACGTATACGCGAGCCAGGCAGGTTACCGGTTCTCGCCAGCACGTTTCCGCTACCGTGCCTTCAACCAGAAGTACAACGATGTCTATATCAACGGTGCTTCCATGAACGATATGGAGACCGGACAGTTCCGTTTCTCCAACATCGGCGGTTTGAACCGATTCTCCAGAAACGTAGACTTCGCCCTGCCTTTCGAAGCCAACGGCTATTCGATGACGGGCATGGCAGGCTCCAACAACTATGATTTCCGTGCCGGAAGCATGCAGGAAGGACAGTATGCCAGCGTAGGTGTTGCCAACCGCAACTATACCCTGCGCGGACTCTATTCCTACTCCAGCGGATTCAACGAGAAGGGATGGGCCATTACAGCCGGTCTCACCTACCGCTGGGCTAACCGGGGATACGTAGAGGGAACCATCTACAACGCCCTTTCCTATTTCTTCGGCGTGCAGAAGAAGTGGATGAACGGCCACTCGCTGAGCTTCTCTACATGGGGTAACCCGACAGAAAGAAGCACCCAGGGCGCATCTACCGACGAGGCTTACTGGCTGGCAAACGACTACCAGTATAACCCATACTGGGGATACCAGAACGGACACAAGAGAAACTCACGCGTAGTGAACGACTTTGCCCCTTCGGCTATCGCTACATGGGACTGGGAAATCAACGACCAGATGAAGCTCACCACATCGGTGTTCGGAAAATACTCTATGTACAAGAGCACCAAGCTCAACTACAACAACGCAGAGAATCCACAGCCAGACTACTGGAAGAACATGCCATCTGCCAACTACTATGTATGGGGCGACTACAAGAACGGCAACAACATGTATACCTGGGAAAACTGGAACAACGCCGTAAACTACTGGCAGGCAAGCAAGCAGAACCGACAGATTAACTGGGACCGCCTGTACTATGCCAACCAGCAGGCAGCCAAGAACGGACAGGATCTGCTCTACTATGTTCAGGCTAAGCACAACGACAACCTGACCCTGACCCTGTCATCCGTTCTGAACACCAAGCTGACCAAGAAATCGAACCTGGCTACGGGTATCATGCTCGGAAAGAGTACCAACCAGCACTATCAGACACTGGAAGACATGCTGGGCGGTGCCATCTTCCACAACATCAACACCTATGCCCTGGGCGATTATCCTAAGACCGACCCACGTGTGCAGTACGACCTGAACACAGCCGGTCCTAACAACACAGGCAAGCTGGTTTACGAGGGCGACAAGTTCGGTTACGACTATCGCATCGACGTGAACAAGGCAAACGCATGGAGCACCTATACAGCCGAATTCTACAACATGAAGGCGATGCTGAGCGGACGTATCGGATATACCGGAATGAACCGCCGCGGCTACATGCGCAACGGTATGGCACCGAACAACAGCCAGGGCAAGAGCGGCACAGCCAACTTCCTGGACGGTGGCGTAAAGGGAAGCCTGAACGTGGATATGGGCAGAGGTCATGCCTTCAGCATCGGAGCCGGATACGAGCTGCGTGCGCCGATGGCAAGCACAGCCTTCATCTCGCCTGAAATCAGCAACGACTTCGTGACTAACCTCAAGAACGAGCGCATCTTCAGCTCTGAATTCAGCTACCTGTATCGCAACGCATGGCTGAGTGCCAACGTGAGCGGTTACTACAGCCGACTGGAGAACGTTACGGAATGGCAGAACTTCTACAACGATGATGAGAACTCATTCACCTACGTGAGCATGACCGGACTGAAGAAGGAATACTATGGTGTAGAGGTGGGCGCTAAGTTCAAGCTCACTTCATGGCTCGACCTGAAGACTCTGGGCGCTATGAGCGAGGCGAAGAACATCAACAATGTAAACGCCGTATACATGCTCTCAAAGAGTGCTGAGGTTTACCAGGACAAGGCTTACGTGATGAATATGCGCGAGAGTGGCACACCGCTCACAGTGGGAAGCATCGGTCTCGATGCCCACGTAAACGGATGGTTCGTCAACCTCAATGCCAACTACTACGACCGCATCTACCTCTCTTATTCTCCAAGCTACAGATATGAGAAGGTGCTGACCAACCGCCAGGCTGCCTACAAGGCATTCCCTGAACTCTTTGCTCCTACTACTCTCGACGGTATGAGCTGGACTGAGGATGCTGTAGCCCAGGAGAAGGGTCACGGAGGATGGATGGTTGACCTGAGCATAGGCAAGAGCGTGAGACTGAAGAAGGGTTCTCTCAACTTCAACCTCATGATTACCAACCTGCTGAACAACCAGACCATCGTAACAGGCGGATATGAGCAGAACTCACGTTCAAGCTATACACTGGATGCTAACGGCAACGTGAAGAATCCACGCCTCTACCAGTTCTCTAAGAATCCTAAGAAGTATTACACCTGGGGTACCAACGGCATGTTCCAGGTATCTTACAGATTCTAAAGAGCAGTTTCTCTTTAACTGAACTTTCGCATGTGGGGAAGTTAAGTGAAGTTAGGGAAGTTAGAGGGAAGTTAAGGGACAAATGTCCTACGTTTTACGCTAGATGACTATTGTCTCTTCACTTCCCGAACGACCGTAGGGAGTGATAACTTCTTTAACTTCTATCAATTCCCTCACTTGCGAAACTTGAATAACAATAAAAAGAAAGAACAATGAAAAAGATAAAATTCATAGCATTGGCATTCCTGGCACTGACTCTGGGGTCGTGTATGGGCGACGGTTATGCTGACCCAGACCTGACCGAGAAGGTGCCTGCATCTCCATGGGGCAACAACAGCCTGAGGGAGAAGAATGTAATCAGCATAGCAGATTTGAAGACCCAGTTTGCTACGGTTATCAACAGCGACAATGGCTACAAGCAGATTGAGAAAGACATGATGATCAAGGCGGTAGTGACGGGCAATGATATAAGTGGCAATATCTACAACCAGGTGAGCGTACAGGATGCATCCGGCGCTATCATCATTGCCATCAACGGAAGTGGCCTGTCGGGTTATCTTCCTGTAGGCCAAGAGATTCTCATCAATCTGAAGGGACTCTATATCGGAAATTACAGAAAATTGCCTCAGATTGGCGGTGTAAACACCAAACTCTCTGACGGAACGCTTAGTATGGGCAAGATAGAGCGTGCCATCTGGAACGAGCACTTCAAGATTCTGAACCCTGGCGAGGCTGATGCAAGCACGGTAGTGCCAGAGGAGTTTGACCTGACAAAGCTTACTGATGCAGCCTATATGGATGCTAACGTGGGCAAGCTGATGACCCTGAAAAAGGTGAAGTTTGCCTCTGCCAACGGTACTAACGTATGGGCACCAGATGATACCAATACGAGTCTGGAACTGATTGATGCCGAAACGGGCAAGAAGATCAGCAGCAGCAATCTGGTAGTGCGCAACTCGGGTTATTCTAAGTTTGCCAACGAGGTGGTTCCACAGGGTGTATTCGATATCACCGGTATCTTCACCCGTTACAATAACACCTGGCAGATTGTGCTTCGCAACACGGATGATTTGAAATCGGTAGTTCTTGCCTATCTCAGCGAGCCGTTTGATGCCAGCCAGGGCAATTTCACCATCGACAACATCAAACTGGCTGATGGTGTAGAATTTGTCTGGAAATGGGCATCTGCAGCTTACGGAATGAAGGCTTCAGGCTATGTGAACGGTTCAAAACAAGAACTCCAGTCACGTCTCAAATCGCCTGCCATCGACCTGAAATCAGCCAAGAGCGCTAAACTCATGTTCGATCAGGCTATCAATTTTGCTTCTGACATGAAGCAGGAATGCAAGGTTCAGATTTCTACAGACGGAAAGACATGGACCGACTTGGACGTACAGGGTTATCCTACAGAAAACAGCTGGACCTTTGTTTCATCTACTGCAGATTTGACGAAGTATTGTGGCAAAACCATCTACATCGGTTTCTTCTACAGCAGTACTCCAACGGGTGCTCCAACCTGGGAGGTTAAGAATTTCGTAGTAAAATAACCGGGTTCACTTCTATAGATATAAATAGTAACAATATTTAAAAAGACAATAATATGAAAAAGTATATATTTTCAGTTTTGATGGCGGCAATGGCTGCCTTCACATTCAGCAGCTGTGAGGACGTACCAGAGCCTTACACATTGCCTACCAAGCCTGAAGCTCCAAGTGCTGGCGAGCCTAAGGGTACAGGTACTGCTGCAGACCCATTCAACATTGCCGGTATCATTAAGTATATCGAAGATGGCGGTAGCGCAGATCAGGAAGTTTACACCAAGGGTAAGGTGGTATCAGTTAAGGCAGGCAGCTTTGATGCCAGTTTTGGTAGTTTGAAGTATTATATTTCTGATGATGGTACTACGGCTAACCAGTTCTATGTTTACAATGGCTATGCTGGTCCAAATCGCACAAAGTTTTCAGGCGAAGATGCTCTGAAGCCAGGCGATGAGGTTGTTATCTGCGGTAAGGCTAAGAACTACAACGGAACCAACGAATATGATACAGGTAACTATCTTGTATCTCTCAATGGTAAACCGACAAGTGGGTCTACAACCCCTGATACTCCAGCTGACGGTTACATCAATGAGACATTCAGCAAGAGCTTCGGTTCATTCACAGCCAAGACCATTAAGGGTACAGCATGGGTTATCGACTCTTACGGCTACGCAAAGGCTACAGGTTACAATAATACCTCTAAGACAACAACTCCATCTGAAAGCTACATTGTTTCTAAGGCTATCGACCTCTCTGCATCTAAAAGCGCGACATTGGAGTTCTCTTACATTCTCCGCTATGTTACAAAAAATGGTGCAGCCGTTGAGGGAGTAAAGAATCAGGTTCTCATCACAGACAATTACACCGGTGACCCAGCAACAACCAAGTGGACTGACATTACTGGCACAATGAAGGAAGGTGTGGATTGGAATACCTGGGAAACCTACAAGCACGATCTCTCAGCCTTCAAGGGCAAGAAGAATGTAGTTATCGCTCTCCACTATGCCTGCGCAGCTTCATCTGGAACATGGGAAGTAAAGAATCTCTCAGTGAAAGAGGCTACAGGAGGAACTCCAGACACTCCATCAAAGCCTGATACTCCTGCTACAAAAGACGGCATTACCATCAACGGCCTGACCGTAACGTTGGCTAATAGCGGTGTAACAGCCGGCGAAAGCCTTAAGATTGATGACGTCAGCGCATTGAAACCTGATGCTACTCCTACAGAGATCAAATTGTCTGACGGCACAGTTATCGCATTTGACAAGAACAGTGGTACAAACGCTCCTGCTTACAACTCAAAGTTTAATGAGTTGCGTATCTATGCAAACAACAAGATGACTTTCACAGCCAGCAAGCCTATCGCAAAGATTATCTTTACATGCACATACGATACAAACAAGAACTGGAATGCTGTAGGTAACGAAACTGCTACTGTAGTATTCTCAGGAAATACAGCAACCTATACAAATACATTCAGCGGTACAGGCGGTGGCGTTCAGCTCCGTATTGCCAAGATGGAAATCGTATACGCAAAGTAATTCCCCTAGTAGATATTATGTATTAGAAAAAATACCAATCCCCATCGTCCTCTACCCAAACAGAGACGATGGGGATTTCTTTTCATCCATTAAAAACATAGGTGTCAGGAGGGAACGCTAACCTACGTATTATGCTCATTTCTAAAATATTTCTTAAAAAGAAGAAGAAATATTTGGTGGTTTCAGGAAAAAAGCGTAACTTTGCAGCCTGAAATTGATAACAGGCTATAATGGGCATGCCCCGATAAGGGACACGAAATGATGCAACAAGCATCCCCATGACGTCTAATTTTAATAACCCAATAAAAATAAAAAAGAAAAATGAAAAAAGGTATTCATCCAGAGAATTATCGTCCTGTAGTATTCAAGGATATGTCTAACGGCGATATGTTCCTCTCTCAGTCTACATGCAAGACTAATGACACTGTTGAGTTCGAAGGCGAGACTTATCCAGTTGTTAAGATTGAAATCTCTAGCACATCTCACCCATTCTACACAGGTAAGAGCAAGCTCGTTGATACAGCGGGTCGCGTAGACCGCTTCATGAACCGTTACGGCAAATTGAAGAAGTAATAATATACCTTTTTTATAAGGATATATTTATTATCGCAAAGATACTGAGTGCATTCCAGCGTAGTTGCATATACGTAGGAATGCACTTTTTTTCTCTATTCTATCCTCATACAATCGATTTCTACATACATTATTATATAGAAAGCACTAAATCTTTAACTTAATAAACATTATCGAGAATTATGAAGCATACTAAGTTTTTTATCTTCGCGCTCGTTGCTGCGATGACGTTCTCTGCCTGTGGTACAGACGATACCCTGCAGTTCTATTATCCTGAAAATGGCGGTAATACGGGTGGTGGTAATACGGGTGGCGGAAGCACGGGTGGCAATACCGGTGGTGAATCAACCGATAAGAACAATACAAACAAGAATGTGGCTACTGCCAACATGCCACAAGTGGTAAGAAACGCTATCGGCGGTCTGGAGTTTCCAAAGCTCAAGAACAATGGCAGCAGCTATGCCATCGTTCACATGGATAATACAACAGGTATGTTGAACTATTCTACAGAATGGGATGATAACATGAAGAGCCAGAGATGGAGCTGCTATACTTTCCATACAGGAAACACAGCATCTAACGTTGACAGATGGAAACCTGCTAAGGGAGAACGCCAGTACCCATGGGATACCGATTTGCAAGAACAATGGGGAATTACAGATTTTACAGAAGATCCTACTCCTACAGCTCAAGGCTTTAACCATGGTCATATCTGCCCTTCTGCTGACCGCAAACTCAATCTGACACAGCAGAAACAGACTTTCTTCATGACCAACATGCAGCCACAGTACAGCAACTTCAACCAGCGTGGCACCTGGTATCAAATGGAGGAAGATCTTCGTAAGAAAGCTCCGAAGATTGACTCAGATACCCTCTTCATCGTGAAGGGCGGTACCATCGACCCGGTGGGCAGCGAGAGTAATCTCCTGGGCTGGAAGAAGAATGGTGCTTCTAGCGAAACCCAGAAGCCAGGCTATATCCCAATACCAAAGTATTTCTTTGTAGCTGTACTGAAAAAGGAGCTAAACAAGATCACCAACCAGTATACATACAGCGCTTTCGGCTACTGGTTTCCTCACGAGAACAAGGCATTTGAAAAGGGCGATAAGCTCGGCAAATATGTCGTAAACATCAAGACGCTGGAAGACAAAACCGGCATCGACTTCTTCTGTAATCTCCCTGATGAAATAGAGAAGGATGTAGAAAACCAAGATGCAGAAGCTCTCAAGAAACTCTGGGGCTTTAAATAAATCAGGCTATATATAAACCAAGAAATCCGCTCTCTCAAATCAATGAGTGAGCGGATTTCTTTTGTTTATATCATCATCTCCTTGGCAACTTCTTGATTGCATGTGGCATGAATGCCCTACCAGTAGCCTTACCGAAGCTAGGAGCTACGGAATCGGTTGCAGCAGAACGGGTTTTCTTACGGGCTCCACTCGGATTGTAGCGCACTAAATCGATTTGCATCACATCACCCTTAGCCTTACCTGTTCCTATCATATAACCATAGAACACATCCTGCCCCTTTTCATCACCCAGAAAGAAACCATACTGCTTAGCACCTGCATCCATCACATAGGTAGCACCAGAATCATTATAACGGATATAAATATCCCCATTCTTATCGATGTACCAGGTAAACTTCAGAGTCTGGGATTCATTGCTTCCATCATCGGCATAATCCACTTCTACACCATTACCACTGAGCGAGTTAACCTTATCACCCGCCTGATAGAACGTCATCTCGGCATTGAAACTGTAGTTATTGCGAGATTGGCCGTCCTCAGCAAGTTCAGAGAGCATCACAGAGCCTCTCCAGTCGCCTGTAAGGGTCTGAGCCTCCGACAGCAGGTCATCATCCTGAGAGCCGTTAGAACCGTTGTTCCAGTCGCCCTGGTTCCATCCCCAGCCACCATGATTATAGTCATCATACCAGTAATCATCATCATCACATGAGGTGAATGAGAAAGATGCAACAGCTATCGCCATCCACATCCATATCTGCTTAAACTTTTTCATATCTTGTTTCCTTTCTTCAAACTAAATTCCTTATTGCCTTACTTCACTACAAAGCGGCGAACAGGCTTCTGATTATCATCTGCTACCTTAACATACTCTACAGAATCCTTAGCTCCGCGAGAAACAATCTGGGTGTTCTCCAAGCCCGAATGCTGCTTACTGTAGCCCCAACCGTCATCGTAATCCCAATCGTAGCCCCAGTCATAATCGCGCCAGTTATAGCTGTAAGAATCGCGATAAAGCTCGAAATAAGCACGGTTGCCGTTATCAGCCTCTACATATCCGGAGAACTTACGGTCGCCCAAAGCATAATCGTAAATCACAACATCGCTACCCTCATCAAGAAGAGTGATATAGATGTTTCTGTTGCGTACTGTCCAGGTAATATGATTTGCTATATAATTATTGCCATGCCAGTAATTTCCCTTAAAGTAATCGATCCAATAGCCTGTACCGGAATAGATGCCATCATTCTGGTCGAAGTGAATTACCGAATAGAGGGCTTTGGAATTACCGTATTCTACCAACATATTACCCTTCCATGTACCATCGAGGGTGTATGCAATATCAGAATCCTCATCACATGAGGTGAATGAGATACTCATCAAAGCTATGAAAGCCATTGTGAGAAGAGTAGTAAACTTTTTCATATCAATTTATCAGTTAAGTTATTTATATTCTTATATCTTCTAATTATTGAGCTCTCGAAGAACTGCATTCTTTCTTGAACCCGATGCAAAGGTAGTGGATTTTTCGTCTGCATCAAAGGGGAAAAGGATACAAACTGAGGGGGAAATCCCTATTCTTTCAAAAGCAACTGCTTTTTTGATGATATTTCTCTTTGCCTAGAGTGGTATTTCTTTCGGTTTTGATGGTCTTTCTTTCTCTGTATCAAATATTTAACACCTTCTTAACACATTGTATCGATATTTTTCGTATCTTTGCATCATAAATAAGTAATTATTCAAAGAACATACTTTTAGCACAAAGCAAATTCTAAGAATGCGCTCAAAAAAATGAGTTTCAACAGTTTATTAATTATACGTTAAACCTTTAAAATTATTAAGTTATGAACAAATTTTTACGCTATTCATTATCATTGGTTCTGGCATTCGTAGCTAGCGTTACGTTTGCACAGGAAGTAACTTTTGACTTTGACAATGATTACAAAACACTCTTCCCAGAACTGACAGGTACATCTTCTTCAGATTCTAAAGATGGAGATATCACCAAAGCCATGACATGTACAACTAATGGTATTTCTGTAACAGTTTCTGCAAAAACTTCTGGTTCGAATGAAAACCGAATCTGGAATAGGTCACCACGTCTCAGAATGTACAGTGGAACGCTTACGATTCAAGCACCTGCTGACAAGAAGATTGCTTCTATCGACATTATTAATGGAAAATGGAATGATAATAACAAAGCTGACGTAGGTACTAACAATAATGGTTCTTGGACAGGTGATGCAAACAAAGTTGTATATACAATTGCTGGCAACACCCAAATCAAGTCTATCAAAGTTACGCTCGCTGGTACCAAGATAGAGTACACCGATGCAGCAAGTGTAAAGGAACTCTTGGCTAACAATAAAAAAGCTAAGGATTACATCAATCTCAAACTCACAAACGCAAAGGTATTATACGTAAACAGCTACAAGGGAACCGTAAATACTTACGTACGTGAAGGTGACACTGCTATCGAAATGAGAACTTTAGGAATCGATATGCCTGTAAACAGCATCATTAGCGGTACTGTTAAGGTAAATTTGGCTTATGACGCAGGAATTCCTTATCTGTCAGCAAGCAAGGAAACAAACGGCGAAAATCTCAAAATCACAGAGAGCAACGAAGCTGCTGAACCTGTTATTGCAACTGTAAAGGACATCCTTGATGGCAAATACACCAACGACCTTATCAAGATTAAGGAGTTCACATTCAGCAAAGAAGAGTATACTACAGGTAAATTCAACTACTATGCTAACGATGGTGAAAACAAGATTATGATTTACGACAAGTTTAGCGGTATTGGTGGTGTTTCAAATTTAACAGAAGGAGAGAAATATACATTAACCGGTATTTTCGGTGTAATATTCAGAAACATCCCTGAAGTTCTCCCTATCAAGGCTGTAGAAAAGTTTGGACCTACCGGCATCACTAACATAACAACAGATGAAGCTGCAAAGAACGCTCCTGTTTACAACCTCGCAGGCCAGAAGGTAACCAAGGCTTACAAGGGTGTAGTCATCAAGAACGGAAAGAAGATGATTCAGAAGTAATCAAATTCAAAACGACATATCCCTACTACTCCCCCCGATATTCATTTATCGGGGGAGTTTTTTTGTTAGGCATAACATAAGAAGGAACCACCAGCAAATCAACCAAATATTACCCCTATAACATGAAAAGTGGAATAATTTAATGCAATAACATAAAAAATACACCTGATAAATACGTATTCTCAATAATTTTCACTACCTTTGTTGCGATTAATAAACGTATACGAATAAAAAATGATGAAAAGAAAATTATATATCACCCTATTAGGACTGCTCTCTACCATTATGACAGTAGCTGTACCCTACTGCGATGTGAGAAAATTCTCTATCACAGACGGACTCGCAGCCAATACCATCTCAGACCTGAAACAAGGTAAAGACAACCTCATGTGGTTCAGTACATGGAACGGACTGTCGTTCTATGACGGCTACAAGTTTCATACTTTCAGAGACAACCCCGATGATATTGACGTCCTGTCAACCAACCGTATACTCCAAATAGAACCATCCTATAATAACAACGTGTGGTGTATCACATACGACCACCAACTCTACGTATACGATACCCACTTCTGCCGGTTCTTTGCTGTAGGACAGAAATTCAACGAACTGTTCAACATCGACCTGCGCGTGAGCCAGATATACCCAATGAAAAACGGAGCTACATGGTTTACTTCAGAAAATGGAAAATACATCATCCGATCAGCAGGAAGAACCTTTGATGAGCGGAACATAGAACTCATCAAAGTAGGAGAAAAGGGACTCAGAAGCGGAAATGTATGGTACATCCATCAAGATATACACGGAAGAGAATGGGTGCTTACCGATAAAGGCGCATACATATACCATTCGAAAATTCCAAGCAAGCTGCCTTTCAAATGGCTCAGAGGGGTGGGAGAAGATGAGTTCCTGGCAACTGAAGACGGTAAACTGGCAAAATATGACCTGCAGAACCGACTCACCATGATACCAATGCCGGAAGGCGTAACCCGTATCAACCAACTGAAAAATACAGGTTACCAACTCCTGCTGGCAACCAATCTGGGTGTGGTCATCTACAACCCGCGCACCTTCAAGTTTGATATCATCAACGTACAGAGCCCGAGTCAGCCTCTGGCAGAGGTAAAGAAGATTTATACCGATGATTTCGGTATGGTATGGGCATTCACTGACGGCATGGGAGTAACCCTCGTCAATCCGAAGACCGGACAGAAGCAGTGGCTCTTTGCCGACCAGGACGACCCGATGGACCGCACAACCTGCGAAAGCAATTTCATCACACAAGATGAACACAAGACCCTCTGGGTAGTGCCTAGAGGAGGAACCTTCAGTTATTTTGACCGCAAGGCAGGAAAACTGGTGCCTTATCTGCTGAGAAGCAATTCATCGGGCAACTACCGCATACCGAAGATTACGAAATATGTACTCTCAGACCAGGGAATCCTCTGGCTGACAGGCTCTCACGACCTGACACAGGTAGTCTTCAAATATCACCCTTACATTATCAACAAGCTGGATGTGGGCGAAGACGAAGTGTTCTCGGTGAATGCATCGCCAGACGGACATATCTGGGCTGGTTATTACAATGGTATAATCCAGGTGCTCAACGCATCCTACCAAAGCATCGGATACCTGTCGCCAAGCGGACAGATTGTGCCACAGCAGGTAAACTTCGCCGAGAAGAGCATCATGTCTATCCATTTCGATATCAAGGGAAGAGCATGGATAGGAACCAACGGAAATGGTGTCTATCTGATAGATAAAATGCAGGTAAGACACTTTGTTTATGATGCCAACAACCCGTCATCGCTGCCGTTCGACAAGATACAAGACATTGTAGCCGACCGCACCGGACGTATCTGGATAGGTACCTACGGAGGTGGTCTGGCACTTGTTAACGAGGCGGCAGACGGCAGTATCAGCTTCATCAGTAAACGAAACGGACTGCCTTGGGAGAAACAGCACTACGACCGCATACGCCGCATCTGCTGCACCACTACGGGAACCATTCTCGTAGGAACTACAGATGGTCTCATCACCTTCAGTGATGCCTTTACAAACGCAAGAAAGATCAATTACCACAAGACCTACTACATACCGAACGATACAACAAGTCTGGCTGCAAACGATATGAACAATATCATGGAGCACACCAGCGGCAAGATGTATATCTCGCAACAGGGCGGTGTGATGGAAGAGATTGTGAGCAAATCGCTCCTGCAAGACAACCTGAAGACGAAATACTTCCATGCCATCGATATTAACGAAGGCATCGTACAGGGCATGGTAGAAGACAACCAGGGAAGAATCTGGGTAATCAGAGAATCGAGTATCGACTGCGTAAACCCGAAAACAGGACAGTGCAACGTGTTCGGACCTAACGATTTCGACTTCAACATGTCGTTCTCGCAAAGCCGTCCTTACCACGATCCGGCAAGCAACAACATCTCGGTAGGTACCCCGATGGGACTGATTACCTTCAATCCGGCTACGCTGAAGAAGAGCAACTACCAGCCTAAAGTCATCTTCTGTTCCCTCCATTATAGCGGAGAGAAGGAGTCGGAACCTATCCTGCACAAGGATAAAATAGTGATTCCTGCCAACAAGCGAAACCTGACCATCAACTTCGCATCGCTCGACTATCAGCGCAAGTATCAGACCAAATACCTCTATCGCATAGATGGTTATACAGCTCCAGGCGTGTGGATATCAAACGGAAGCAACCATACCATCGGCTTCAACCGTATCAGTCATGGCGATTACGTACTCAAGGTGAGAGCCACCAACTCTCACGGTGTATGGAGCAAGTATGTGGCAGAACTGCCTATCGAAGTGCGCCCTACCTTCTGGGAAAGCATCTGGGGCAAATTTCTGATGCTGCTTCTGCTCTTCGGTATCGTAGGCGCAATCTTCTATACCTACAACCAGCGCCAGCGCGAGAACGTAACCCACGAGATGAGCGTGCTGAAGAACGAGTTCTATAACGATGCTGCCAACCGTCTGAGAACCCCTCTAACGCTCATCGGAGCCCCGGTAAAAACCATTCTAGATACCGAGCCGGGTATCACCCGAAAGGGCAAGGAACTGCTGAGAATGGTAGTAGACAATGCCAACGAAATGCTGGTAATGCTGGACAAGGTTCAGAGATACGGCAACAAGGCAGACTTCCATACGAACAGCGGTCTGACCGAGGAAGATTACGACCTGGCAGAAAGAGAAAAAGCGAATGGCCAGATTGACGACCACAATGCATCTGACTATCTGGAAGAAACCAACAAACAGAAAGAAGAAAAGGATGCAGAGGCAGAACGCCTGGAAGAAATGGGCAAGGAACAGAAAGAAGCACAGGAAGAAACGAAACTCAAAGACCAGACTGTACTGGTAGTAGAAGACAATGCCGACCTGCGCAAGTTCCTCTACAGCATTCTCTCGCCTACCTACAACGTGCTGCTTGCAGAGAACGGAAAGACTGGTTTGGTGATGGCCCGCAAGGAGATACCAGACTTTATCCTCACGGACGTTACCATGCCTGTGATGGATGGTTTGTCGATGATTCACGAGATCAAGCAGGATACCACCCTCAACAACATCCCAGTGATGATTCTCTCGGCCAAGGCAAGCGTAGAAGATCAGCAGCGAGGCTTTGATGAAGGTGTTGATGCCTATATCACCAAGCCATTCTCTACCCCTTATCTGCTCGGCCGAATAGAGGCTATCCTCACCCAGCGCCGCAACATTCAGATGGATGTCATCAGAAAGCTGAAGGAAACTGGCGATAAAGATGCCATAGCAGCCCTGCGAATACTGCCTGCAGCAGCTCCTCAGCCTGCTCTTAACCAGGCTGAAACTAGTGCCGAGAGCGAAGCGGTTGACCCAAACAGCGAGCTGGCATTGATGGCGGCACAGATGCAGGACAGAACCATGATGCGTGCCTTCAGGTTTATTGTTGAAAATGCAGGCAACCCGGAACTCAAGATAGATGATATCTCGAACGAAATCGGTATGAGCCGAAGCGTACTATATAATAAGGTGAAAGCAACGACCGGAATGACGCCGGTAGACTTCGTTCGCCATATACGTATCAAGAAGGCATGCGAGATGTTGCGCAAGACAGACGATACACTGAGCAGCATCGCCTTTGCAGTAGGTTTCACCGACCCTAAGTATTTCTCGAAGGTATTCAAGAAAGAAACGGGTATCGTGCCTACTGAATACCGAAACAGAACGCAGGGATAGCCCGCATCATTACAGATGAAAGCAGTCATCATTACTGATGGCTGCTTTTATCTGTATTGACAAAAAAGTAATACATATTACAGGACATATCTTCAGTTGTTGTCGGGCACAGCCTTCTTTGTTATCGTACACAGCAAAACGTTCAAGCAAGGAAAAAAGCAGAATAGTCATAAAATTGAGCCGTTTTGCTTAGTTTTTTGACCGAATATTGCAAAAAAGTATAAAAATGGGGGGGGTATTTGATTAATTTTCCCTTTTTACTGAAAAAAAGCTGAGAAAAAGTTTGGTGTTACAAGAAAATGTAGTACCTTTGCAACAAGTTCTTAGAAAAGTTAAATGATAGATTAATCGTAAACCTCTTTTTCTTTGTTTTTTTGAGGAAAAAGAGGTAAAGAAAAAGGAATGCAGGGTTTGTGAAAATCCTGCATTTTTTATTTTTTTATGCTGTTTCATACTGATATTGTGCAGGTATATCGTCTACATATTTTATTCTTCTATATTCTATATCTAACCGATATCTATACTCAGGTATATGGTATCTGTTTACCCAGATATACAATATCTATCTACATTATATATATTACGCTCATTCCTTCATCTATGATTTTGTTCGATTTTTAGAATTTTTAAAAAAACTATTGAAGTATTCTAAGAGAAAAGTAGTATCTTTGCACTCTAGATCATATAAGTTGAGATCGGAAATATAGATAACACATACATAAAGATAAAAAAAATGAGAACTGTTTACGAATTTTCTGTTAAAGACAGAAAGGGAAAGGATGTTTCCCTCAAGGAGTATGCCAACGAAGTGCTGCTCATCGTCAACACCGCCACAAAGTGTGGTTTCACCCCTCAGTATGAGGAACTGGAGAAACTTTATGAGACCTATCATTCTCAAGGTTTCGAAATACTTGATTTTCCTTGCAACCAGTTTGGTCAGCAAGCCCCTGGTACAGATGAAAGCATTCATCAGTTCTGCAAGCTTACATACGGCACAGAGTTCCAGCGCTACAAGAAGATCAAGGTAAACGGAGACGATGCTGCCCCTCTCTTCAAATTTCTGAAAGAATGTAAGGGCTTTGCTGGTTGGGACGAGAGCCACCCTCTCTACCCTGTTCTCGACAAGATGTTGAGCGAGGCTGATCCTAACTACAAGGAGAGTGCCGATATCAAGTGGAACTTCACCAAGTTCCTCGTTAACAAGAAGGGTCAGGTTGTAGCCCGCTTCGAGCCTACCACAAGCTTCGATGTCATCGCTAAGGCTATCGAAGAGTGGTTGAACTTCTAATGAAAGATAGAAGTCTCGAACTGAGAATAGAATTTCTAAAAAAAAGAGAATAGAATCTCTAAAATAAAAGCCAGGTTGCTTTTCGCAGCCTGGCTTCTTTTATATGTGATATCGTTATTTCAATATATCGCAAGGAATAATTGTCAACTGTTTGCTATAAACTATAAACTATTAACTGTTAACTATTAGTCAACCTTTGGCACATCCTTGAGGAACTGCTGGATTTCTTCATCACTTACTGAATAATTGTGCAAATCGCCATTAATATAGCTATCGTAAGACGGCATATCGATAAGACCATGGCCTGAGAGACAGAACAGGATAACCTTCTCCTTGCCCTCTTCCTTTGCCTTCAGAGCCTCACGTATAGTGGCTGCAATCGCATGACAGCTCTCTGGAGCAGGAATGATACCCTCGGTCTGTGCAAAGAGCATACCCGCCTTGAATGACTCCAGCTGAGGGATATCTACACCATGCAGATAACCATCCTTCAGAAGCTGGGAGATAATCATGCCCGCACCATGATAACGGAGACCACCTGCATGAATGTTGGCTGGCTTGAAATCATGACCCAGAGTATACATTGGCAGCAATGGAGTATAACCTGCCTCATCACCGAAATCATACTCAAACTTACCGCGAGTCAGCTTAGGACAGCTCTCCGGCTCTGCAGCTATAAACTCAGTATGGCGCTCGCCTGTGAAGTTGTGACGGAGGAATGGGAAGGCAATACCACCAAAGTTACTACCACCACCGAAACAAGCAATCACCTGATCAGGATACTCACCTGCCATCGCCATCTGCTTCTCTGCCTCTAGACCGATGATGGTCTGGTGAAGTGCCACATGATTGAGCACGGAACCCAGCGTATACTTACAGCCCGGTGTGGTTGTAGCCAACTCAACAGCCTCACTGATGGCAGTACCGAGCGAACCAGGATGATGAGGATCACGTGTGATGATATTCTTACCGGCACGTGTACTCATGGAAGGAGAACCCTCTACAGTGGCTCCAAACGTACGCATGATGCTGGAACGGTATGGTTTCTGCTGCATGGTAATCTTTACCTGATAAACTGCTGCCTCCAGGCCGTAGAGTTTTGCTGCATAAGAGAGGGCTGCACCCCACTGGCCTGCACCAGTCTCTGTAGTGACATTGGTATCACCCTCCTGCTTACAGTAGTAGCACTGAGGAATCGCTGAATTGATTTTATGAGAACCTAACGGGTTGGTACTCTCATTTTTGAAGTAGATATGCGCTGGTGTACCAAGTGCCTCCTCAAGGGCATAAGCACGTACAAGAGGGGTTGAACGGTAGAAGGTGTACTTCTCCAGCACATCTTCCGGAATATCAATCCAAGCGTGCTCTGTATCAAGTTCCTGCTTTGAGCACTCCTTATTAAATACGTGTGACAAATCATCAGCATTCATTGGCTGGTGTGTCTGAGGGTTCAATGGTGGCAATGGCTTGTTAGGCATATCTGCCTGAATGTTGTACCACTGAGTAGGAAGTTCCTGCTCGCTTAAGATGTACTTTTTCTGTCTCATGTTTATATATATGTTTAAAATTGTTGTATGCCTGAACAAAGGTACAAATAAAAAATGAAATAAAGAACTTTTTTATGCGTTTTTCCACTATTTTTTTATTTTTATCCAATAAAATAGTTCATTCTACAGGTATTATTTGTTACATAAGTATATTTTCAGTGTTATTTTTATTAATTTAATCAAATATTACCCCACAAAATACCAAATATTACACCCAATATTATAATGAAAAATAGTATCTTTGCAACAGAAAAATTCAAAATGCGTTGTGAAACGCTTATCATCATCTTTTACTTATACAAAAAATAAAACATTGGAACTCAATAGGGGTATTGAGATTCCAATGTTTTTTTTATGCAATAAACTGATTACTTTTCATTACCTAAATCTATCTGCGATATCTGATTCAACAGATTTACAGCCTGCCCTACTGTCTTCACATCATTAATGCGAAGCATTCGCTTGTTGAATTTTTCCTTCAGAACACAATCTTGAATATGACTGGTAACGTAAGCGAGTATGCGGTTAAACATCTGACTTCTGTAGAACGGACTGTTTACATTGCTTACAAACTGCATCTGCATATAGCCCTGCTTGAGAATAATCTTCTCGCAACCTAGCTTCTTGCCTACCCTACGCAGACCTACCACATGCATCAGTTCGTCAGCTTCATGAGGCACAGGACCAAAACGGTCTATCATACGCTTGCGGTAAGCCTCTACTTCCTCATCGCCCTCCAGACGGTCCAGTTCACGATAAAGAAGCATGCGCTCACTATCACCCGGCACATAAGTCTGAGGAAAATACATCTCCAGATCGCTCTCTATGCCACAATCGTCAACGAAATCATCACCCGTAAGCTGGGCACCTTCATCCATCTTCTCCTGATAAAGATCACAGAACTCCTCGTTTTTCAACTCTGTGACAGCCTGAGAGAGAATCTTCTGGTAGGTTTCATAACCCAGATCTTCCATAAAACCGCTCTGCTCAGAACCCAGCAGATTACCCGCACCTCGGATATCCAGGTCCTGCATGGCGAGATTGAAGCCGCTACCCAATTCACTGAACGTCTCCAGCGCCTCCAGACGGCGACGCGCCTCAGGAGTAAGTGCACTCTTAGGTGGCGCCATCAGATAGCAGAAAGCCTTCTTGTTGCTTCTTCCTACGCGTCCACGCATCTGATGCAGGTCACTCAATCCGAAGTGATGAGCATCGCTCACGATAATCGTATTGGCATTGGAAATGTCGATACCGTTCTCTACAATAGTGGTAGAAAGCAGTACATCATAATCGTAATTGATAAAGCCCATGATGATTTTCTCCAAATCCTCTGGCTTCATCTGTCCGTGCCCGATTGCTACCCTACAGTCTGGGATATGCTTCTCGATGAGCATCTTGAGCTCCGGAAGCTTGGATATTCTGTCGCATACGAAATAAACCTGTCCGTTTCGGCTCATCTCGAAATTGATGGCATCGCAGATAACTTCACTACTAAACGTTACCAGTTCGGTATGAATCGGATAACGGTTAGGTGGCGGAGTGCGCATGATACTCATATCCCGGGCGCCCATCAGAGAGAACTGGAGGGTTCGCGGAATCGGAGTGGCACTCATCGTGAGTGTATCGACATTTACCTTGAGCTGACGGAGTTTCTCTTTGGTAGACACACCGAACTTCTGCTCTTCATCGATGACGAGCAGTCCCAGGTCATGCCATTTCACGGTCTTTGATATCAGCTTATGCGTACCTATGAGGATATCTATCTTACCCTCTTTCAGGGCGTCAAGCACCTCTCTGGTTTCCTTCGTTGTACGGGCTCTACTGAGATAGTCTACCCTTACAGGCATGCCTTCCAGACGTTTCTTGAAGGTCTGATAGTGCTGGAAAGCCAGAACGGTAGTAGGCACCAGCACCGCAACCTGCTTGCTGTCGCACGCAGCCTTGAAGGCTGCACGGATGGCAACCTCAGTCTTGCCGAAGCCCACATCGCCACAAACCAGACGGTCCATCGGTCTGCCGCTCTCCATATCCTTCTTCACCTCCTGAGTAGCCTTATTCTGGTCTGGCGTATCTTCATACAGGAAGGAAGCCTCCAGCGTATGCTGCAGATAATTGTCGGCACTGAAGGCGAATCCCTTCTCCCGTCGGCGCTGGGCATAGAGTTTGATCAGGTCGCGCGCAATATCCTTGATTCGCTTCTTAGCTTTGTCCTTGAGTTTATCCCAGGCACCTGTACCCAGTGTAGACAGGCGAGGCGGAGTACCGGTATCGCTGCGGCGATATTTGCTGATTTTATAAAGCGAGTGGATAGAAACATCCACCTTGTCATTGTTCGTATAGACGATGCGGATCATTTCCTGATAGCTGTTGCCCGTAGGAACCCTAACCAGACCGCCGAACTTGCCGATACCGAAGTCTACATGCACGATAAAATCTCCCACTTCCATCTCCTGCAGTTCCTTCATGGTGAGTGCCATCTTGCCGGCTCTCGCCTTATCTGAGCGCAGGTTATACTTGTGGAAACGGTCAAAAATCTGATGATCGGTAAAGAAACAGCACTTCTTGTCATGGTCAGTAAAGCCTTCATGAAGCGTCTTGTCTACCGGTGTAAAACGGATGGCGTAATGCTTTAGTTCTTCGCTTTCAAAGATATCCTTCAGGCGCTGTTGCTGCTTCTGGCTATCTGCCAATATATATAAGGTGTAACCCTGGAGCAGGAAATCCTCCAGAGTCTGACAAAGCAAATTGAAATTCTTATGGAAAAGAGGCTGTGGAGCGATATTGAAAGGTATCACAGCCGAACTCTCTGACGGAGCAACCTTACCGAACTCGATGCGGAGATGAGCCGCTACAGCCTTCTTGAAATCGAGCGGAGAAACGAGGTTGAGTTCGGTCTTCATGTCATGTCTGATGCGCTCAGCCTCTACCTCAGTAGCTCCCTCCAGCTGCTCGGTAAGGCTCTGCGATGAGAAGCCTTCGGTATAGATCTGACCGATGCGGTCGCAAACGAAAGAAAGGTCTTTCGCCACGACTGGCGTACTTTCGGAGAGGAAATTGAGGAAACACTGCTTGTTGCTCTCGATATGAGCGAGTTCGGGCACGATTTCTATCTCTGTGCGCTTCACCTGCGAGAGCTGGGTCTCTACATCAAAGGTACGGATGGTGTCAATCTCATCGCCGAAGAAGTCGATACGGAACGGATATTCGCAACTGTAGGAATAGACATCGAGGATGCTTCCACGCACGGCAAACTGGCCCGGTTCATAAACATAATCGGTTTCTTTGAGTTCGAAATCGCGCAGGGTATGAACCACATCGGTCTGGGCAATCTGCTGGCCTACAGTCAGTTTCAGAATTCGTTCATCCAGATTCTGCTTAGCCACAACGAGTTCTGCCAGTGCATCGGGATAAGTGACTACCAGGAAATGTCCTCCCGAAGAGAGGCGCGCCAGCACCTCTGTACGTAGGATTTCGTTCGCTGCATCACGCTGCCCGTATTTCACGGCACGCCGATAGCTGGAAGGAAAGAAGAAGACCTTCTCCTGCCCCATCATCTGAGTGAGATCATTATAAAAATAGCCTGCTTCATCGGCATCATCCAGCACGAAGAGTACCGAACGCCTCATCTTCCCCTGCAGAGAAGCAAAGAACATCGGAGCCGAAGAGCACAGCAAACCCTGGAGAAAAATGGAATGAACCGACTTCTTCCCCATCAAATCAAAGAGGGCATCCGCCTGTGGCGAACGCCCGTATGTTTTTTCTATCTTTTGGATTTCCATCCAAGTACTGATTAGTGATTACTGAGTAGTGATTACAGAGTATTAATCCTTCTTCGGATATTTCTTGAACCAGCCATCCAGGCGCAGTCGCATCACGCCAAAGAAAGCCTCACCGAAGATGCCACCACTCATCTTGCTCACACCTTCACGACGGTTAACAAAGATGACAGGCACCTCCTTGATCTTGAAACCTATTCGATGAGCCGTATATTTCATCTCTATCTGGAAAGCATAGCCCTTGAAGCGGATAGCATCCAAATCTATGGTTTCCAACACCTTACGTCGGTAGCAGACGAATCCAGCTGTGGTATCATTCACCTTAAATCCGGTTACGATACGTACGTATTTAGAAGCGAAATAACTCATCAATACGCGCCCGATAGGCCAGTTGACCACGTTCACACCCGAAATATATCTTGAGCCTACAGCCACATCATACCCCTCATCGTGAGTTGCCGCATAGAGACGTGGCAAATCATTAGGATCATGACTGAAGTCGGCATCCATCTCGAAGATGAAGTCATAGCCCTGCTTCAATGACCATTTGAAGCCCATGATATAGGCAGTACCCAAACCGAGTTTACCCGAACGCTCCAGGATATGCAGACGACCGGCAAACTCATTAGCCATCAAGCCCTTGACAATGGCAGCAGTACCATCAGGACTTCCGTCATCGATAACGAGGATATCAAACTGCTTTTCGAGACCGAAGACAGCACGGATGATTTTCTCGATGTTTTCCTTCTCATTATATGTAGGAATGATTACTATGCTATCACTCATAACTTCTTATAATTTTAATGATTCTGATACTAAATAATGTAATACAGATGCAAAATTACAACTTATTTTTGAAATAACAAGCGAAAATCCGAAATTATTGGTCCGGATTCTCTACAAAACCCTGATATTTCTTGTCAAGTCCGTTCATGATCGCCTCATAGCTCTTGTTCATCTGGTTCTTGATATTGTCAGCTCCCTTGCCAATCGGCTCGATAGGCTCATGAATGGTGAGCTTCAGAGGATGCCAGAAAGCCCAGTAGATGTCCTTCATGCGAGGCTTCACATCAAAACTGCCATTGATGGTAAGCGGACATACCGGCAACTGCAGTTCATCGGCAAGCATGAAAGCACCGCGGCGAAACACGCCCATGTGACCCGTAAACGTGCGGGCACCTTCAGGGAATACCACCAGCGACATACCCTCTTTGAGCACCTCGCGAGCACGGTCATAAGAAGCGCGGATCTTCGAAGGTCCGCTCTTGTCTACAAAGATGTGATGCGCATACTCACAGGCAATACCGATGAGAGGCACTTTGCGCAAGCCCTTCTTCATCATCCACTTGAAGTTTCTGCCCAGAAAACCGTATATCAGGAAGATATCGAAAGCGCCCTGATGATTGGCCACGAAAACATAACTCTGGTTCTTCTTGAGATGCTCACGTCCCTCTACTTTTACAGGCAGAAGGAGGATGCGGACCCAAAGCCAGGACCAATACTTGCCGGGATAATAACCCCAGAAATGACCATTACCCAGCATGCATCCCAAAACAGTAGTTACACTGGTTAAAACGCTAGCCAACAAGAGGATTGGCAAGCATATTACAAGCTGATACAGACGATATAAGTACTTCATTTTTTATTAAGAATGAATAATTTAACACTCAATATTTAACATTCAACACTCCTCATTTTCTTTTGAGTGTGATGACCACGATTTCTGCCGTAGCCCCTATGCGGATTGGAACGGTACCGCCCAGCCCCGATGTGGTATAGAGCTGGCAACCCTCCTCTTCGAAGAGGCCGTAATCATAAGGAGTAAACATCGACGGACGCAAGCCCAGGATACTGATCTGCCCCGCATGCGTATGACCGCTCAGCGTAAGTTGCGGTGCTACGACCAGCGAATCCTTCCTGTCAGGTCCTATCACATCGCCATCCTCATCCTTCTCCTTATTGATAGTAGAAGGCCAGGTCTCGCGCCATTGCTTCGGAATATGCTGCAGCATCAGCACGAAAGAGCCCGGTCTGATGCCATACAGCGCCTTCCTTACGTTGGTTCGCTTTGGCTTGTCATAGTTCTCTGTACCAGCCACATAGATACTGTCAGTACCTCTATGCACCGCCACATGCTCATTCATCAGCAGGTGCCATCCGCAACTCCGCTGGAAGTCCTGCATCCGCTTCTCTAATGCAGCTATCTCCTGCTTGTCATCTACATCCATATAATAGGTGTAATCGTGATTGCCCAGCACACTCATCACGCCGTCTCTGGCTTTCAGACTGCTGAGCAGCGCCTGATACTCAGGCAGTTCATCGGGTGTAACATTCTGTAAATCACCCGTAAAGCAAATCAGATCAGGCTTCTCGGCATTGATGCTGTCGATATCGCGCTGAGGCAGATGACCACGCCAGCCATAGTATGAACCGAGATGGATATCGCTGAACTGAACGATGCGATAGCCCTCGAAAGACTTCGGCAGATTGGGTACATAGATGGTGATACGCTTGACTTGCATCTTAGGAAAACCTTCGGTAAATCCGTAGATAAAGCAGAAGAACGCCACCGCTCCCACTACCAGTCCGAGGAGCTTGCCCCAGTTGCAATGGCCGTGGAGGAGCCGCATACAGCACCAACCGAAGACACAGAACAGGCTGAAGACAAACTGCGGAACCGCACATACTGCCATCATCACAAACCAGATGTCGATGAGCACCGGATTGCGTGGCAGGAAGTTGGGCAGTATCGTGATATACGCGCTGTAGGCGATAACCACGAAAGCCGGCAACCAGAAGAGCACCCGCTGCCAGAGACTCTTCAGCCGTAACTTGCCATACCTTTTATATATCCACAGATACGGCAACAGGGTGAATACCACTACGGGTATTAATATTCTTGCTATCATTTCTTGATCAAACTTGATTGAAGATACGTTTTCATTGCCTGCACGGGCACTCCTCTGCGCTGTGCATAGTCGCGAAGCTGGTCGTCTCCTATCCGTCCCAGTTCGAAATACCGCGACTTGGGATGTGCAAACATCAGCCCCGAAACACTGGCATGAGGCGTCATCATTCCGCTTGTGGTGAGCCGGATGCCCACCTGACTCATATCGATGAGCTGGTCGATGATGAAGTTGGCACTGGTATCGGGCAGCGAAGGATATCCGATAGCCGGACGGATGCCCTGATAGCGCTCCTGATGCTGGTCTTCGATGCTCAGCTGCTCGTCGGGAGCATAGCCCCAGATGATGCGTCTCACCTCTTCGTGCAACTTCTCTGCCGTGGCTTCAGCCAACCGGTCGCAGAGTGTCTGTGCCATCATATTAAGGTAGTCGTCCGAGCGATATTTCTTCTCCAGACCGCCATCTACCGTCGTGCAGAAGATACCCAGCCGGTCTGATATTCCACTGCCCAGAGGGCGGATGAAATCAGCCAGACAGAGATTGGGTTCTCCCTGAGCCGCCGGATGCTGCTGACGGAGCATCGGGAAGCGGACTTTCTGCCCTTCCAGCCAGATATCATCCCCCTCGCTGTTCGCCTCGAAGAGTCCGAAGACGGCATAGGTATGATATTCGCCTTCCCATGAATGGAGCATATCGAGCGCCTCTGCCTTCAGTTTTTCCTTTTCCTCTCGAGGTTTGCCGCTCAATCCCCAGGCATGATAGAAATATAGCCAGTTGATATATGGCTCAATTTCGCTTATATTGTATACTATTCTCCGCATCCGATACGATATTTTATTTTACAATCCCCGTAAGATTTCCCTTTTTCAGGAATTGTTTCTGAACTCCAGTTCTTCTCCTCTGCAAGCAGCATCAAACACGCCTTTGTTATAGATAAGATGACCGTTACAGAAAGTCTGTTCCACTTTCCATGCAAACTCATCACCCTCTACAGGGCTCCATTTACACTTGCTCTGAATCACCTCTGCGGTCACCTTCCAAGGCTCTCCCTTGCGCACCACAACGACATCTGCCTTATAACCCGGACGCAGGAAGCCGCGCTGACTGATATGGAACAGACGGGCTGGATTATGGCACATCAGTTCAACCAGGCGCTCGATACTGATTACCTTTTCGTCAACAAGTTTCAGCATGCTTACCAGCGAGAACTGTACCATTGGCATACCTGATGCAGCCTTGGCACAACCGCCCTGTTTATCCTTCAACTGATGAGGAGCATGATCGGTACCTACTACAGTTATCTTACCATTACTCAGCGCCTTACGCAAAGCTTCGCGATCAGCAGCGGTCTTTACTGCAGGGTTGCATTTGATGCGTGCGCCCTTCACAGCATAGTCTTTATCCGAGAACATGAGATGAGCCACAACAGCCTCGCCTGTAATATTTTCATCCTTACCAAAGAACTCCAGTTCCTTAGCCGTAGTAACGTGAGCGATATGGAGATGCGCCCCGCTTTCCTTAGCCAGCTGCACCGCCAGACGGCTGCTTTCATAGCAAGCCTCCTCGCTGCGTATTTCCGGATGATGTTCTACGGCAGGGTCCTCACCCCATTTCTGCTTAGCCAGCTGCATGTTGCGGTTAATGATTTCGGTATCCTCACAGTGGGTCATCACCGGCAAATCCAGTTCTTTCGCCTTCTTGAAGATAGCCTGCAGCGCCTCATATTTATCCACCAGCATATTGCCCGTACTGGAGCCCATAAAGAGCTTGATTCCCGGAACACGATGCGTATCGAGCTGTTCAAAATCATTTACATTATCATTGGTAGCACCAAAGAAGAAACTGTAGTTCACATGACTCTTCTCAGCGCCCAGCTGCCGCTTTGCCTGCCAGGCCTCCAGAGTGGTAGTCTGAGGCACCGTATTAGGCATCTCAAAATAACTGGTCACACCACCAAAGGCAGCAGCGCGGCTTTCGCTCTCGATGTCAGCCTTCTGCGTAAGTCCCGGCTCACGGAAGTGAACATGATCATCAATCACACCCGGCAAAACAAAACACCCCGAGGCATCGATGACTTCATCGTAATTGCCACGGGGTGCCTCGCCTTCATATATCTCCTTGATAAATTCACCATCCAACAAGAGGTCGCCCACAAAAGAGCGACCCTCATTTATAATGGTTCCATTCTTGATTAATTTCATATTACTAAACTTATAAAATGAAGAGTTTTACAAGATGTTAATGCCCAAGACCTTGAAAGAGCCCTGTTTCTACTCCTGACCTTCCTGTTTTTCAGGAATCGTAGGCGCAGCCAGTTCGTTGGCTGTAGGTGCCGGAGCCGCATCAGGATTTACCTGTGGAGCCGCCTCCATCTCTGGCTGCATGCCGCTCTGCGCATCTCGTGTACCGTTCATAATCTCCTGATTTTCTTGAGCTTTCTTATAATAGTCCTTTACATAAGGATCATTCTTGAAATAGTCGGTAGCCTTGCTCATGATGTCCTCAATCCAAGGAGAGAGCATCGGATACTGGTTGCCCATTGTAACGAGGAAGAAGACGCCCGGTCCCAGCACATTATTGAAGTTGTCGGTAACAAACGAAGTGATGAGCTTGTCTTCCTGTTCAGAGAGGCGGATGGATTCCTCGTTCAGATGCTTGTTGACAGCCACCATATCGCTACCGTTCATGATAGCCTGGTCGTGCTTGTGTACCAGTTCGCGCAACTGATTCTGAATCTGCTGGTATTTCTTGAAGAAGCCGAAGAGCTTATCGTTCATCGGAGTACCGCTTACCACCTGCTGTGTATCATCGAGCTTCACCGTAATGCTTCCACTCTCCAGCACCAGCGGCAGCACAGGGTCATCATCCATGAAGATATTCGCCATCTTCATAGAGTCGACAGAACCCTGAAAATGGAACTGTCCGTGCACTACATCGCAAGAATCCACGTTCTTGAAATCGTTGTTTTCCAGTATCTTAAGGTACAGCATGCGTCCGTCCAGAGTACTTACGTTAGAAGTACCCGAGATATCGTAACTGTTGGCACAAGATGCTAGTGCCATCAAGGCAATGAATGCGTAAAATATTCTATTCATAAGCTATCTATATCACTTTCGGTGAACAAAAGTACAATCTTAATTTGAACTGACGAAATAAATTGCAGCAATTTAATTCATTCTTACAAGATTTATGTTTTGTTTGCACTCCTATTGGCCACCGAAAGCTTTTTTCTCGTCCTTTCTATATTACTGATTGTTTTCCTTCTTCAGTTCATGAGAGATGCGATGCGTGGTATACAGTTCCAGCAGAGCTGCGATGAGGAGGAAGACTACCCACTTATTATAGAAATAGGTGATATAGGTCTCATAATTCTCAAACCAGCGGCGCAGGAAAGCATACACCGTATCTACCATCGAGATGCCTGAGAGCACGAAGAAGATGTCTGCCACATACTGCATCCGCTTCAGGCGGTGGATAACCAGCGAAGGTCCATCATAGATCTGCATCGCCTGCATCACGCTGAAGAGTATGGTGCCCAGCAGGAACCCCCAGCTCGTTACCTGCACCAGCTGCGGATGTGAAAAACCAAATGCGAAGCAAGCCGCACCGACAACCATCAGCACGCCGCCCAGCAAGAAAATAGCACTTTCCAGTTTACTCAATTGTTTCATTTTCGTCTTGTTCGTTAGTTTTTTCCGGAATATCCGAACTCAATACAAAGATGTCTTCATCATCAGCCTTCATGAAATAACGCTGGCGGGCTATCTTCTCAAATGCCCGCACACCATGCTGCATATCACGCAGGGTATGCTTGTCGTTTTCATACTGCTCACGATATTTTTCTATCTCCGAACGGAGCGTAGCTATCTCTATCTGGTACTTAATGTGCTGTCTTACACTGTTGTCGTCAACTACACCAACTACCAGAACACCCGCTACAATCACTATAAGATACTTATAATGAGCGAGATAATTCCATATAATACCAAGTTTTTTACTCATTTCTTCCGAATTTGTTTGCAAAGATAATATTTTTTTGTTATCTTTGCATCATCAATTAAGAAAAAATAATGGAAGAGTATATAGTTTCTGCAAGAAAGTACCGTCCGATGACCTTCGATTCGGTTGTCGGACAGAGTGCATTGACCACCACTTTGAAGAATGCAGTGAAGAGCGGCAAGCTGGCGCACGCCTATCTTTTCTGCGGTCCGAGAGGTGTGGGCAAAACCACTTGTGCCCGCATTTTTGCGAAGGCAATCAACTGCGAGCATCCTCGTGAAGACGGCGAGGCATGCAACGAATGTGAGAGCTGCCGTGCCTTCAACGAGCAGCGTTCCTACAACATCTTCGAGCTGGATGCCGCCAGCAACAACGGTGTTGACCAGATTAAGGTTCTGATGGAGCAGACCCGCATTCCGCCTCAGGTGGGCAAGTATAAGGTGTTTATCATCGATGAGGTCCACATGCTCTCTACAGCCGCCTTCAACGCCTTTCTCAAGACGCTGGAAGAGCCGCCTCAGCATGTCATCTTCATCCTCGCCACTACCGAGAAGCATAAGATTCTGCCTACCATCCTGAGCCGATGCCAGATTTACGACTTCGAGCGAATGACGGTAGCCAATACCATCAACCACCTGAAGATGGTGGCTGAGAAGGAAGGCATACAATATGAAGAGCAGGCGCTCGCCGTGATAGCCGAAAAGGCTGACGGAGGTATGCGCGATGCCCTCTCTATCTTCGACCAGGCTGCCAGCTTCTGCATGGGCAACATCACTTACCAGAAGGTTATCGAGGACCTGAACGTGCTCGACAGCGACAACTATTTCCGTCTGGTAGACCTGGCTCTGGAGAATAAGGTGCCCGAGATGATGGTAACACTCGACGGCATTCTGAGCCGCGGTTTCGATGGCGGCAACATGATACAGGGGCTTGCCCAGCATGTGCGCAATGTGATGATGGCGAAGGACCCTCAGACCCTGCCTCTGCTCGAGACCAGCGACGACCAGAAAGCCAAGTTCCAGGCTCAGGCCCAGAAGGCACCTACACCTTTCTTATATAAGGCGCTGGAACTGATGAACCAGTGCGATATCCATTACCGCGCCAGCAGCAACAAGCGATTACTGGTAGAGCTCACCCTGATACAGATAGGCCAGATTACGCAGCCCGAGGATCAGGATGTGCCTAGTGCGGGGCGTACGCCCAATAGATTAAAATCCCTGTTTCAGAAACTCCTGGCTCAGTCTAAGCTTGCCTCTCAGGGTGCAGGTTCTGAGCCTTCTGGCAGCAGCGAAAAACGGTCTTCACAGCCGGGAGCGTCTGCTGCTACAGCTACTGCTGTGCCTTCGTCAGGGGCACCGACAGCCGCTTCTGCAGCCTCTAATGCTGCATCTTATTCTGCATCTGCCACCGCAGCCGCATCTGCCTCTCCAGAAGGCTCAGCCGCTGCCGGAGCTGCTACTGATGCTGCATCGCCTCACAAGCCACGACTCAAGAATATCAAGCTGGGCGGCATAGGCATGACTTTCTCTAACCTGAAGAAGAAGGAGGAGAACCAGCGCCGCCTGCACAGTCCGTATGATGATACCAATGAGGAAAAAGCGACCATCACGGGCGACCAGAACGAGTTCACCCAGGAGCAGGTGGAAGCAACATGGTTCAGTATGTGCATGAGAATGCAGAACAAGCTGGATTTCATAGGCTTAGCCAACCGCATGAAGAGTATTGTACCGAAGATAACCAACTATCCGCAGATAGAGGTTATCATCAACAACCAGCTCTTGCTAGACGACGTTTTGAACATCAAGAACCGCATTCTCAAGACTTTCGTCTTAGGTCTTCACAACAGCGAACTGAGCATCAGCTATCGCCTTGCCGACCAGGAAGAGGTAGGCAAGGTTCTGACCAAGAATGAAGTTCTGGAACTTCTTATGGAGAAGAACCCTGCGATGAAAAAACTCACAAAGGACCTGGATCTGGTCATGACATAGAATGATGCCCAAGAGGTTATTCAGTATTCAGTATTCAGTTTTTTTCGCGATAGTTACCTTTTATATGGTTACAAATTGTAAGTAAATATTTTATATTATATATATATATTATATATATATAATATACTATCTATACAGAGAGTGGTAACAACAGCGAAAAAAACTGAATACTGAATACTTAATACGTTCCACGTAATCGGTTATTACTTTGTAACATACTGGTTTATAGCGCAAAACATAGTTTTCTACACCGCAAAACATAGAGATGCGTTCCATGAAACATAGAGTTATTTCTCTTTACTAAGTTTCAAATCGTAAGCTGCTGAAAATCGTTCCTTATCACATGCCTAAATTTGGTAGATACCAGAAATCTTCGTATCTTTGCACCGGCAATCGAAAGAACAGTCTTTTGTGCCTCGCTCGAGTCTTCTATTAAGACCAACACGGGTTATAAATGATGGCAGACGCCGGTCATCAATGAAGACCCCGAAAACGGCAGAAACGGGGCGTTCTGGGGAATTTGAACCAACTAGGTTAGTGTCATACCGACACACAACAAAAAAAAGCCCCCGATGCAGAAAAGCACCGGGAGCCTTCGTAAGCAAATTATTATTATCTTAAAAAGATCAACTGAATATGCAGCACATCACAGTACTCACCATGACGCACCGACAGAAAGGCCTAGATGAGGTTCATGCCCGCTTCCTCAGCCTCCTTGCGCATCTCCTCAGGCCAGATGCTAGCCTGAATCTCACCAATGTGAGCCTTATGAAGCAATACCATGCACAGACGGCTCTGACCGATACCGCCACCAATGCTCAGAGGCAACTTGTCGTTCAGGAGCTGCTGATGGAAGTAAAGCTTCTCTCTATCCTCCTTGCCCTCCAGCTTAAGCTGACGCAGCAGACTCTCCTTGTCGACACGGATACCCATAGAACTGAGCTCGAAACTGCGACCCAGAACAGGATACCAGATAAGGATATCACCATTCAGTCCCACCTTGCCGTTCTCAGCCACGGTGCTCCAGTCATCATAGTCAGGAGCTCGGCCATCATGCTTCTTGCCATCGCTCAACTTGCCTCCGATGCCCTCTACAAATACAGCGCCATACTTCTTGCAGATAGCATCCTCACGCTCCTTAGGAGAAAGGTCTGGATACATATCGAGCAAATCCTGCGCATGAATAAAATGAATCTCCTTTGGCAGGAAAGGCTTCAGCTGAGGATAATGCTCGCAAGCCAGAAACTCGGTACGCAAGATGGCACCATAGATGCGGCGCACGATATTCTCGAGGAAGGCGATGGTACGGTCTTCCCTGGTAATCACAGCCTCCCAGTCCCACTGGTCAACATAGAGCGAATGAAGATTATCCAACTCCTCGTCAGCACGGATGGCGTTCATATCAGTATATACGCCATAAGCAGGCTCAATCTCATACTCGGCAAGCGTCAGTCGCTTCCATTTGGCAAGAGAATGAACCACCTCAGCCTCGGCTTCGCCCAAATCCTTGATAGGGAAAGTTACAGGGCGCTCCACTCCATTCAGGTCATCATTGATACCCAAACCCTTCAATACGAAGAGAGGGGCGGTAACACGACACAGACGGAGCTCGGTGCTCAGGTTTTGCTGGAAGAATTCTTTTATCATTTTAATACCCATTTCGGTCTGGCGCATATCCAGCAGCGCCTTGTACCCTTCAGGTTTTATCAAATTGCTCATTTTTATTTCATATTTAGTATTTGCGCTGCAAAGGTACAAAATAATAATTAATCTGCAAGCATTTTTCCGTATTTTTTCGCAAAATGATAGCATTTTTAAGTTTTTTAGTAGCATTTTGTAGAACTATTCACAAATACACATTATATATATGAAAAAATCTGCCCCAAATATTTGGTTATTTCAAATAAAAGCAGTAATTTTGCAGTCGACTTCCCGATTCGATGTCATTCAGGCGGAGAAACGGGCGGCAGAAAAGAGGGTCTCGTAGCTTAGCTGAATAGAGCGTCAGATTCCGGTTCTGAAGGTCGTGGGTTTGAATCCCACCGAGATCACCCGAAACAACAGAAATGATTAATAATTGAAAACATGGATTTAGTAGAACGATTTATAAACTATACGAAATTCGACACACAGTCGAGCGAAGAATCGACCAGCGTGCCTAGTACGGCAAAACAGCTTGAATTTGCCAAGTACCTGAAGAAGGAACTTGAGGACGAAGGATTGAGCGATGTCGAAATGGATGACATGGGCTATATCTATGCCACCCTGAAGAGCAATACCAAGAAAAAGACTCCTACCATCGGATTTATTTCACACATGGATACATCGCCTGATGCCAGCGGAAAGGATGTAAAGGCGCGCGTCATCAAGAACTATGACGGCAACGACATCGAGCTGAGCCCGGGCATCATCTCAAGCGTTGAGACTTTCCCAGAGCTGAAGGCTCACAAGGGAGAGGATATCATCGTGACAGACGGTACTACCCTGCTGGGTGCTGACGACAAGGCGGGCATCGCTGAAATCGTACAGGCTATGTGCTATCTGCGCGACCACGACGAAATCAAGCACGGAGATATCCGCGTAGGTTTCAATCCTGACGAGGAAATCGGTATGGGTGCGCATCATTTCGATGTAGAGAAGTTTGGCTGCGACTGGGCGTACACCGTAGATGGCGGCGACCTAGGCGACCTGGAATACGAGAACTTCAATGCTGCCGGAGCTAAAATCATCATCAAGGGCGTGAGCGTTCATACAGGCTATGCCAAGGGCAAGATGGTGAATGCAAGCCGACTGGCTGTGGAATTCCAGAACATGATTCCTGAGAACGAGACTCCTGAGCAGACAGAAGGCTACCAGGGCTTCTACCACCTCATCGGCATCGAGAGCCGCTGCGAGGAGGCAAAACTCAGCTACATCATCCGAGATCACGACCGCAACAAGTTTGAAAACCGCAAGGATTTCATCGAGGACTGCGTGAACAAGATGAACGAGAAGTATGGCGACGGAACCGTAAAGGCGGTTATCTACGACCAGTACTATAACATGAAGGAGAAGATTGATCCTAACATGCACGTCATCGACATCGTGCTCAGAGCGATGCAGGAGAGCGGCGTTCCACCTCGCGTAGAGCCTATCCGCGGCGGTACCGACGGAGCCCAGCTGAGTTTCAAAGGTCTGCCTTGTCCTAACATCTTCGCCGGCGGTGTCAACTTCCACGGCCCTCACGAGTTTGTGAGCATCCAGGTAATGGAGAAGGTAGTGAAGACCATCGTGAAGATAGCGGAAATCACAGAAGAATTTAATGACTAATACAGATATGGGGAATTTAGACACATCTAAATTCCCCTTTTTCATAAACAGAAAAATATGGCTGAAATTCCATTTTTAGTAAAAGACCTCGCCCTCATCCTGATGGTAGCAGGCATCGTAACCCTCATCTTCAAAAGGCTCAAGCAGCCGCTGGTGCTGGGATACATCATGGCGGGATTCCTGGTTTCGCCACACATGTCCTACACCATGTCGGTAGTCGACGAGACGGATATCCAGACCTGGGCCGACATCGGTGTCATCTTCACCCTCTTCTCGCTCGGTCTCGACTTCTCGTTCAAGAAAATCGTGAAGATGGGTGCCTCTCCCATCATCGCCACCGTGGTCATCGTGTTCTGCATGATGATGCTGGGCATCAGCGTAGGCCACAGTTTCGGCTGGGGAAGGATGGACTGCATCTTCCTGGGCGGTATGCTCGCCATGAGCTCCACCACTATTATATATAAGGCATTCGATGATATGCGGCTGCGCACCCAGAAGTTTGCCTCGATGGTGATGAGCGTGCTGATACTGGAAGATATCCTGGCTATCGTGATGATGGTGATGCTGTCGGCGATAGCGAGCGGAAGCAGTCCCGACGGCGGGCAGATGCTTGCCTCTATCGTGAAGATAGGCTTCTTCCTGGGCGTATGGTTTATCGTGGGCATCTTCGCCATTCCGTGGTTCCTGCGTTCGGTGAGGAAACTTATCAATGCCGAAACCCTGCTCATCGTTTCGCTGGGTCTGTGCTGCGGCATGGCGGTACTGAGCACCAAGGTGGGGTTCAGCAGCGCCTTCGGAGCCTTCGTCATGGGCAGTATACTGGCAGAAACCATTGAGGCAGAGAAGATTATCAAGCTTGTAGAACCGGTAAAGAACCTCTTCGGAGCCATCTTCTTCGTATCGGTAGGTATGCTGGTAGACCCGAAGATTCTGATAGAATATGCCGTTCCTATCCTCGCCCTGGTCGGTACGATACTGGTAGGTCAGGCAATATTCGGCACCTTCGGATTCATGCTCGGAGGCGAGTCGCTGAAGTCGGCGATGCGCTGCGGTTTCTCGATGGCTCAGATTGGTGAGTTCTCTTTCATCATCGCCTCGCTGGGTCTGTCGCTCGGCGTCATCAGCAAGTTCCTCTATCCGGTAGTGGTAGCAGTGAGTGTCATCACCACCTTCCTTACACCTTATATGATTCGTCTTGCCACACCTACCTATCAGGTGATGGAGAAACATCTGCCCGACAAACTCATCCATATTCTGAACCATTTCGCGATGAGCCATCCCCAGACGCAGCAGCAGAGCAAGTGGAAATCGCTGATCCGCCAGATGCTGGTCAACACCACCGCCTACTCCATCCTCTCGGCAGCCGTCATCGCCCTGATGTTCACCTTCGTGCTGCCACTGATGCGCAATCTGCTGCCCGGCTGGCATCTCCACTGGTATGCCAACGCCATCACCGGTCTGCTCACCGTCCTATTCATCTCACCGTTCCTGCGCGCCATCGTGATGAAGAAGAACCACAGTGCCGAGTGGAAACGCCTCTGGGTGGAGAGCAGCATCAACCGCGTGCCGCTGCTCTTTACGGTGTTCGTGCGCTTCATGATAGCACTGGCTTTCATCTTCTATATCATCAATTTCCTCTCGCGCTTTACCAATGCGCTGATTGTCTGCATCGGTGCCGCCGTGGTGATGCTGATGCTGGCATCCCGCCGCATCAAGAAGCGTAGCATCGTGATGGAGCGCGTCTTCGTTCACAACCTGCGTTCGCGCGATATTGCGGCTCAGGTGAACGGCGAAAAGCGGCCGCTCTACGAGGGCAGACTGCTAGACCGAGATATCCACATCAGCGAATTTGAAGTACCAGAAGATAGCAGTTGGACTGGCAAATCGCTGAGAGAGCTGCATCTGCGCCAGCGTTTCGGTGTTGACATGAGCAGCATTCACCGCGGCTCTCACCGGTTGAACATCCCGAACGGCGACATGATCATCTTCCCGGGCGACAAACTGCAGGTAATCGGCAACGACGACCAGCTGCAGAAATTCAACACCGCCCTGCAGAGCGACCTGCTGCCTGAGGAGGCTGAAATAGAAAAGCGCGAGATGAAGCTCAGCCAGCTCATCATCAGCGGCGGCAGCGAATTCCTGGGAAAGACGCTGATAGAAAGCGGAATAAGGGATAAATACAACTGTATGGTGGTAGGACTGGAAGAGGGCCGGGAAAATCTGACGCACGTATCCCCTACCCGAGTCTTCAAGAAGGGAGACATCATCTGGATAGTGGGAGAAGAAGCAGATTTGAAGAGAATCAAAAATTAAATGAAACACCACTACTTCACGGTGATATGGAAGCAACCCTGCTTCACCTCATATTTAATATAGCAGCGGTTCTTGTTGCGGAAATCGCGGAGCACCTCGGAGAACACCCATTTCAGGGTATCATTCTGCACCTGTCGGCGAGGCTGTTCACGGGTCTGAATCTGCTTGTAGCGGTTGTAGCAGATATCGAAGGTAGTACCATAGAGATGGCACGAATTCTCGGTAGCATTGCCGTTTCGGGTACGCAGTTTCGCCACATCATCCTTGGTGCGCAGAATGCTCGTCACGATAATCTTATGCAGCGGAATACCCTTGATCTGCAACGAATCGAAATAGGCACGACCAATATCCTGGAGCAGCACAGAGGCACGAGGCACCAGGTAAGGAATACTGTTGTTCAGCTTGTCGACATAAAAGAAAGGATTGCTGCCCACATACACCAGCTTGCCCTTGCTGTTCTCCGCCTCCAGACGGTTCTGTACCGGTTTCACGCCGTGCTTAGTAGCCGCCAGAATCTGCACATCCTGCTGGTCGGGGAAAGTATTGCCGAAATGAGGCACCGAGAAGATACGATGCTTCACTTCCTTGCCATTCTTGTCGAAGAAGATAGAAGGCTTGCCGCTCTGTACCGTATCAGGCATAACAGAGAGTTCATCCTTCTTCAGGTCCTCAGCCACATTTCCATCAGCACCAGCGGGAGCATCAGAAATCTCAGCAGTAGAAGCATCAGAAGCAGCCGAATCCTTCGCAGCCACTAATGCAGAATCAGCCGCATCTGCAGCCGCCGTTTTCGGTTTTGCTACTCCCGGGAAGATGACTCTTACCAGCGCCAAAAGCAAAACCACAATACCAAAACCCTGTAAATATCTGTTCTTACTAATCTTCATAATTATCTTATTTTCACGAAATAATATTCTATATTCTTCAGGCAAAACGGGAACCGCATCGCCAAATTTAGCTGCAAAGGTAACAAAAACTCTCGAAAAAATAGCTTTTTTAATATTTAAAGAATGTTTTATTCGCCGAAATTTGCTCATTTCATGGAAAAGTAGTAATTTTGCAGCGTTATATAACAAAATATTAGATAGGATAGTTTAAACTTTATAGAATTAAGACATTTTGATAGAGAAACATATTGTACTCGAAGATATCGATCCAGTGATGTTCTACGGTGTGAACAATGCCCACCTGCAGATGATTAAATCGCTGTATCCTAAGTTGCGTATCGTGGCACGCGACAACGTGATTCGTGTGCTCGGCGACGAGGAGGAAATGGCAAAGGTGGAAGAGGATATTGAGCAGATGCGCAAGCACTTGCTTAAATACAACATGCTCAATGATGAAGACATCCTGGACATCGTGAAAGGAAAACAGACCAAGGCGGACAGCGTGAAAGGCGTGCTGGTATACAGCATCAGCGGCCGACCTATCAAGAGCCGCAGCGAAAACCAGCAGCAGCTGATAGATGCTTACGAGAAGAACGACATGGTATTTGCCGTGGGACCAGCCGGTACCGGCAAGACCTATCTCAGCATCGCCCTTGCCGTAAAGGCCCTCAAGGAAAAAGCCATCAAGAAAATCATCCTCTCACGACCAGCCGTAGAAGCCGGCGAAAAACTCGGTTTCCTGCCTGGCGATATGAAAGACAAAATTGACCCATACCTCCAGCCGCTCTACGATGCGCTGGAAGACATGATACCTGCCGTAAAGCTGCAGGATATGATGGAAAAGCACATTATCCAGATTGCTCCGCTCGCCTTTATGCGCGGACGCACACTCAGCGATGCCGTCGTCATCCTCGACGAGGCGCAGAACACTACCTCCCAACAGATTCGCATGTTCCTCACCCGTATGGGCATGAACACCAAGATGATTATCACCGGCGACCTGACACAGATTGACCTGCCACGCGAACAGCGAAGCGGACTGAAGGAGGCGCTCAAGATTCTGGACGGTGTGGAAGGTATCGGAGTGGTGAAGCTGGGACAGAAGGACATCGTGCGCCACAAACTCGTAACCCGCATCGTCAACGCATACGATAAGTATGACAAGGAGAGAGCGGAAGCACGGGAAGCTCAGAAAGCAGAAAAAGATAATTCAAAATAATCAGAATGAAGAATGAACTGAATGATTCTTTAAAAATAGATTTCATCAAGAATGCAGATCATAAATAAAGCATATCATAAAGTTCAAAGTTCAAAATTCAAAGTTCAAAGTAAAATGAAAGCATTAACAAAGACAGATTTCCATTTTGATGGACAGAAGAGTGTTTACCACGGTAAAGTACGTGATGTGTATGACATTAACGACGACCTCCTCGTGATGGTCGCTACCGACAGAATCTCAGCGTTCGACGTTGTTCTGCCTAAGGGTATCCCATTCAAGGGACAGGTGCTCAATCAGATTGCAGCTAAGTTCCTGGACACAACTACAGACATCTGTCCAAACTGGAAGTTGGCTACTCCAGACCCAATGGTTACCGTAGGTTTGAAGTGCGAAGGTTTCCGCGTGGAGATGATCATCCGTTCTATCCTCACCGGTAGTGCATGGCGCGAGTATCAGAAGGGCTGCCGCGAGATCTGCGGTGTGAAGTTGCCAGACGGTATGCGCGAAAACCAGCGTTTCCCAGAGCCTATCATCACCCCTACTACAAAGGCTGACGAGGGTCACGACATGAATATCTCTAAGGAAGAGATCATCGCCCAGGGTATTGTTAGTGCAGAGGATTACGCTGTGATGGATGACTACACACGCCGCATCTTCGCCCGCGGTCAGGAAATCGCTGCCAAGCAGGGCTTGATCCTCGTAGATACCAAGTACGAGTTCGGCAAGCGCGACGGCAAGGTTTATCTCATCGATGAGATCCACACTCCAGACTCTAGCCGCTACTTCTATGCTGACGGTTACGAGGAGAAGTTTGAGAAGGGTGAACCACAGCGCCAGCTCTCTAAGGAGTTTGTTCGCCAGTGGCTCATCGAGCACAACTTCATGAACGAGCCAGGCCAGACTATGCCAGAGATTACCGACGAGTATGCAGAGAGCGTATCCGACCGCTACATCGAACTCTACGAGCACATCACCGGCGAGAAGTTTGACAAGGCTGCTGAGGAAGGCGACATCGCTGCCCGCATCGAGAAGAACGTAAGCGAGTGGCTTGCTGCACACAAGTAAACTATATATAAATGTATAAGCAAGAACAGATTAAGCCCTACGAGGGCACAGGAGAAAAGGGAAAGTTGGTAGAGGAGATGTTTGATAACATCGCCCCTACCTACGATACCCTGAACCACCGTCTCTCGTGGGATATCGATAAGGGATGGCGCAAGAAGGCAATCAGGCGTCTTGCGCCCTTCTCTCCTAAAAAAATGCTCGACATCGCTACCGGTACCGGCGATTTCGCCATCCTAGCCGCACAGATGCTACATCCCGACCAGCTGATCGGAGCAGACATCTCGGAAGGCATGATGGAGATAGGCAGACAGAAGGTAAAACAGCTGGGACTGGAAAACACCATCTCCTTTGCCAAGGAAGACTGCCTCAACCTCTCGTTCCAGGACGAGAGCTTCGACGCTGTAACCGCAGCCTTCGGTATCAGGAACTTCCAGAACCTGGATCAGGGACTGAAGGAAATGTGCCGGGTACTGAAAAAGGGCGGACATCTCTGCATCGTAGAACTCACCACGCCGGTCAGTTTCCCGATGAAGCAGCTGTTCAGCATCTACAGCAACACTGTCTTGCCGATGTATGGCAAACTCATCAGCAAAGACCAGAGCGCCTACAGTTATCTCAACAAGACCATCGAGGCATTCCCTCAGGGCGAGGTCATGATGGAGGTGTTCAAAAAGGCAGGATTCGCAAAGGCAGAGTTCAAGCGACTCACCTTCGGCATCTGCACACTCTATTTCGCAACCAAATAAAACAAAAATATTATGGACAAGTATGGACTCATAGGTTACCCTCTGGGGCATTCGTTCTCAAAGAACTATTTCAACGAAAAGTTTGAGAACGAGGGCATCGATGCCCAATACATCAACTTCGAGATACCTTCTATCGAAAATCTTACCGAGATTCTCGACTCAAATCCTGAGCTTAAGGGTCTCAACGTCACCATTCCTTACAAGGAGAAAGTGATCAGCTATCTCGACGTGGTAAGCCCTGAGGCGAATGCTATCGGAGCCGTCAACGTGATCAAGGTAGAGCACAGAGGCGAAGATGTTTATCTGAAAGGATATAACAGCGACGTAATCGGTTTTACCAAGAGCATCGAACCTTATATCGAGCCTTATCACAAGAAGGCTCTCATCCTGGGTACAGGCGGAGCTTCAAAGGCTATCAACTTCGGTCTGAAATCGCTCGGGCTGGAAACAGCCTTCGTGAGTCGATACGAGCGTCCGGGTACTATCCAGTACGAAAAAATCACCCCTGAGGTTATCAAGGAGTATAACGTCATCGTAAACTGTACCCCAGTGGGCATGTACCCACACGTAGACGAGTGTCCTGCGCTGCCTTACGAGGCAATGGACAGCCACACCCTGCTCTACGACCTCATCTACAATCCCGACGAAACCCTCTTCATGAAGAAGGGCAAAGAACACGGAGCCACAGTAAAGAATGGCTTGGAAATGCTCTTGTTGCAAGCCTTTGCATCATGGGATTTCTGGCACCAGGAAAAATAAGCATATCATAAAGTTCAAAGAACAAAATTCAAAGTAAGAATATGAGTAACAATAGATATATGATGCGCGGTGTTAGCGCAGCAAAGGAAGATGTTCACAACGCTATCAAGAACATCGACAAGGGTATCTTCCCACAGGCTTTCTGCAAGATCATACCTGATATCTTGGGCGGCGACCCAGAGTATTGTAACATTATGCATGCCGACGGTGCAGGTACCAAGTCTAGCTTGGCTTACATGTACTGGAAGGAGACGGGCGACCTCTCTGTATGGAAAGGTATCGCTCAAGATGCTATCGTGATGAATACCGACGACCTGCTCTGCGTAGGCGCCGTAGACAACATCCTCGTTAGCTCTACCATCGGCCGCAACAAGATGCTCATCCCAGGCGAGGTAATCTCAGCTATCATCAACGGTACTGACGACCTGCTCCACGAGATGCGTGAGATGGGTATCGGCATCTATCCTACCGGCGGTGAGACTGCTGACGTAGGCGACCTGGTTCGTACTATCATCGTTGACTCTACCGTTACCTGCCGCATGAAGCGCAGCGATGTCATCAATAATGCCAACATCCGTCCAGGAGATGTCATCGTAGGTCTTTCTTCTACAGGTCAGGCTACTTACGAGAAGAAGTACAACGGCGGTATGGGCAGCAACGGACTTACTTCTGCCCGCCACGATGTATTCGCCAAGTATCTCGCAGAGAACTATCCTGAGAGCTACGACCACGCCGTGCCAGACGAGTTGGTTTACAGCGGTAAGTATAAGTTGACTGATGAGGTAGAGGGTTCACCTATCAATGCCGGAGAACTGGTACTCTCTCCTACCCGTACCTACGCTCCTGTCATCAAGAAGATTCTCGATGAGCTCCGCCCAGAGGTTCACGGTATGGTTCACTGCACCGGTGGTGCCCAGACCAAGGTTCTGCACTTCGTAGACGAGAACTGTAAGGTAGTGAAGGACAACATGTTCCCAGTACCTCCACTCTTCAAGGCAATCCACGACTGCTCAGAGACCGACTGGAAGGAGATGTATCAGGTATTCAACATGGGTCACCGCATGGAGATCTACGTACGTCCTGAGGTTGCCGAGAAGGTTATCGCCATCAGCAAGAGCTTCAACATCGATGCCCAGATTGTAGGTCACATCGAAGAAGGCAAGCGCAGCCTGACCATCAAGAGCGAATTCGGAACATTCGAATACTAATTGTTTTAGGCACGGATTACACGGATTACACGGATTTTTATTCTTTCATTTCTTAATTTATAGTATTGTTATGCTGGAAGAAGATTTAACTAAACAGATAATTGGTGCAGCTCAAGAAGTACACAAAGTCTTAGGATTTGGTTTTCTAGAGGCTGTATATGGAAATGCTCTGTATAAAGAATTGAAATCACGTGGTTTGAAGTGTGAGTGCCAAAAACACTTAGATGTTTTTTACAAAGGTGAATGCGTTGGTCACTACATTCCCGACATGGTCGTAGAAGAGAAGGTGATCATTGAATTAAAAGCCGTTAAAGATTTGCATCCCGAACATGAATGGCAGTTAGTAAACTATCTCTCTGCCTGCCAGGCAGAAGTAGGATTGCTCATCAATTTCGGCCTATCCTTACAAGTAAAAAGAAAGATATTTACAAACGAGCGCAAGGGAACACAACACAAGGAAAAATCCGTGTAATCCGTGTAATCCGTGCCAAAAAATAATTCGATGGATAATAACAACATATTACAGAAGCTAGAAGGCTTAGAGAGCCGATACGAGGAAGTAAGCACCCTCATTACCGACCCAGATGTCATCGCCGACCAGCCACGCTACGTGAAGCTCACCAAGGAATGGAAAGACCTGGGTGACATCATGGACGCACGCAAGCGATACATCAACTGTCTGAATAGCATCAAGGAGGCAAAGGACATCCTTGCCAACGAGAGCGATCCGGAAATGAAGGAGATGGCTCGCGAAGAACTCAACGAGAACGAGGCGCTGCAGCCTAAACTCGAAGAAGAAATCAAGATTGCGCTGGTACCTAAGGACCCGGAAGACGCCAAGAACGTACAGATGGAAATCCGAGGCGGTGCCGGAGGCGACGAGGCTGCCCTCTTTGCAGGCGACCTATTTAATATGTATAAGAAATACTGCGAATCGAAGGGATGGACCGTCAGCGTGACTTCTGTTTCTGAAGGCGCAGTAGGTGGATACAAGGAAATCGACTTTGCTGTAAGCGGTACTGACGTTTACGGTACATTGAAGTATGAATCAGGTGTTCACCGTGTTCAGCGTGTGCCTGCTACTGAAACACAGGGCCGTATGCACACCTCAGCTGCTACCGTGGCTGTATTGCCAGAGGCAGACAAGTTTGAGGTGAACATCAACGAAGGTGACATCAAGTGGGATACCTTCCGAAGTTCAGGTGCCGGTGGTCAGAACGTGAACAAGGTGGAGTCTGGTGTACGTCTCCGCTACCCTTGGAAAAACCCTAACACAGGCGAGGTAGAGGAAATCCTCATCGAGTGTACCGAAACCCGTGACCAGCCAAAGAACAAGGAGCGTGCTTTGAGCCGCCTCTATACATTCATCCACGACCGTGAGCACCAGAAGTATGTTGACGATATCGCCAGCCGCCGCAAGAGCCTCGTTTCTACCGGCGACCGCAGTGCGAAGATCCGTACCTACAACTTCCCTCAGGGCCGTGTTACCGACCACCGTATCGGTTACACCACTCACGATCTCAACGGTTTCCTGGCAGGTGATATTCAGGACATGATTGATGCCCTGACCGTAGCTGAGAACGCAGAGAAACTGAAAGAAACAGAATTGTAAAACCCCGATTCATCGTTCCGTACTTCGGGGCGATGAATCATCATATCAATCCATTATGAACAGAAAAGAACTCGTAGAGCAGATTTTCGCCAAGAAGAGTTTCTTGTGCGTAGGTCTTGACACAGATATCAACAAGTTGCCTAAGTGCATCACCGAGAGTGAAGACATCCAGGGCGCAGAAGCCGAAATGATATTCAGATTCAACAAGGCTATCATCGACGCAACAGCCCCATACTGTGTGGCTTACAAGCCAAACCTGGCTTTTTATGAGAGCCGCGGCATCGATGGCATGATTGCCTTCGAAAACACCATCAAGTATCTCCACAGCCACTATCCAAACCACTTCATCATCGCAGATGCCAAGCGCGGCGATATCGGCAACACCAGCAAGATGTATGCCCAGACATTCTTCGAGGAGTACAATATCGACTCTGTAACCGTAGCACCTTATATGGGTGAGGATTCAGTCAAGCCATTCCTCGAGTATGACGGCAAGTGGGTTATCCTCCTGGCACTGACCAGCAACAAGGGTAGCCACGACTTCCAGCTCACCGAGGATAAGGAGGGCGAGCGCCTCTTCGAGAAGGTTCTCAAGAAGAGCCAGGAATGGGGCAACGATGAGAACATGATGTATGTAGTAGGCGCTACACAGGGCAAGATGTTCGAAGACATCCGCAAGGTGGCTCCTAACCACTTCCTGCTCGTACCGGGCGTAGGTGCACAGGGCGGCAGCCTGCAGGAGGTTTGCAAGTATGGCATCATCAAGGACTGCGGCTTGCTCGTCAACTCTTCCCGTGGCATCATCTATGCCAGCAACGGCGATGACTTTGCAGAGGTAGCAGGTCAGAAAGCTAAGGAGTTGCAGGCTGAAATGGCAGCAGAACTTGCTAAGTTATAAAAACTCAATTTAGGCGCAAAGTATCTTGAAAAAGAGGCTTTGCGCCTAAAAAATACCCTTTTATGGGGCGAAAAAGCAAAATATTACAAAATAAAGTCGAGAATCTAAATCTTTTTTGCTATTTTTGCAAACAAATTGCGGTTACCTAAAGGTAATGATGCCTTGGGAACCTAAATAAAACAAACTAGAAGTCAGATAAATTATGGAATTTACCGCTCAACAAATAGCCCAGTTCGTTCAGGGCCGTGTGGAAGGTGATGAGAACGCAACAGTCAACACCTTCGCAAAAATCGAAGAAGGTAAGGAAGGCGCTATCTCGTTCCTTTCTAACCCTAAATACACTCATTATGTTTACGAAACCAAGTCAAGCATCGTACTCATTGATGAGAACGTAGAATTGGAACACCCTGTCAGCACAACCCTCATCCGTGTGAAGAATGCATACGAGTGTGTGGCTAAGCTCCTGCAGATGTACGAATCTATGAAGCCTAAGAAGACCGGCATCGATCCGCTGGCTTTCGTATCTCCAAAGGCTAAGGTGGCTGAAGGCGTATATGTAGGTGCTTTCGCATATATCAGCGATGGTGCAGAGGTAGGCGAAGGTAGCCAGATTTATCCTCATGCCTACATCGGAGAGGGTGTGAAGATTGGTAAGAATGCACTCATCTATCCGAACGTTACCGTATATCACGGCTGTAAATTAGGCAACAACGTTACGCTTCATGCCGGTTGTGTAATCGGTGCCGACGGATTCGGATTCGCTCCAGGTCCTGAAGGTTACGACAAGATTCCTCAGATTGGTATCGTTACCATCGAAGACGATGTAGAGATTGGTGCCAACACTTGTGTAGACCGTTCTACAATGGGTTCTACCTACGTACGCAAGGGCGTGAAACTCGACAACCTCGTACAGATTGCCCACAATACCGACATCGGCGCCAACACAGTGATGTCTTCTCAGGTAGGTGTAGCAGGCAGTACGAAGGTAGGCGAATGGTGTATGTTTGGCGGACAGGTGGGTATTGCCGGCCACATCACTATCGGCGACAAGGTGTTCCTCGGTGCCCAGAGCGGTGTTCCGGGCAGCCTCAAGAGCGGCCAGCAGCTCATCGGAACTCCTCCTATGGAGCAGCGCGCTTACTTCAAGTCTCAGGCTATCTTCCGTCGTTTGCCTGACATGTACAAGGAACTCAACGACCTGAAGAAGCAGATTGAAGAATTAAAGAAAAAGTAATTTTTTTCAATGTTAAATGTAAAGTGTTAAATGAGCGAATGCCCCAACAAGTTAACACTTAACATTTAACACCTAACATTAAAATAAATCGTTATGTCAAAACAGAAGACACTGAAAGGTAGTTTCTCTCTTTGCGGAAAGGGTTTGCATACAGGCTTGAGCCTCACCGTAACATTCAATCCAGCACCAGAGAACACCGGTTATAAAATACAGCGCATCGACCTCGAAGGCGAGCCTGTTATCCAGGCTGTAGCTGAGAACGTTGTTGAAACACAGCGCGGTACCGTACTCGGTAAGGGCGATATCCGCGTTTCTACCATCGAGCATGGTATGTCAGCACTCTATGCCCTCGGCATCGACAACTGTCTCATCCAGGTAAATGGTCCTGAGTTCCCTATCCTCGACGGTTCTGCTGCTCCTTATGTAGAGAAGATTCAGAGCGTAGGCATCCAGGAACAGAATGCAGAGAAAGATTACTACATCATCCGCCATAAGATTGAGGTGAAAGATAATAACGGGTCTGTTATCACCATTCTTCCAGACGAGGACTTCAGCATCACAGCCATGTGTTCTTTCGAGAGTAAATTCATCAACAGCCAGTTTGCTACCCTCGAAAAGATGGAGACATACGCAGAGGAGATTGCTTCTGCCCGTACCTTCGTTTTCGTACGCGATATCATGCCTCTGCTCCAGGCTAACCTCATCAAGGGTGGTGACCTGGACAATGCCATCGTTATTTACGAGCGCCAGGTAGAACAGGCTCAGCTCGACCAGCTCGCCGACCATCTCAAGGTGCCTCACATGGATGCCAACAAGTTGGGTTACATCCAGCACCGTCCATTGCAGTGGGAGAACGAATGTACACGTCATAAACTGCTCGATATCATCGGCGATATGGCACTCATCGGCAAGCCTATCAAGGGCCGCATCATCGCTACGCGTCCAGGCCATACCGTAAACAACAAGTTCGCCCGCCTCATGCGCAAGGAGATTCGCAAGCACGAGATTCAGGCTCCTATCTACGATCCTAACGAGGAGCCAATCATGGATAATATCCGCATCCGTCAGCTCCTGCCTCACCGCTACCCTATGCAGCTGGTCGATAAGGTCATCGCTATGGGGCCTAGCAGCATCGTGGGCGTAAAGAATGTAACCAGCAACGAGCCTTTCTTCACCGGTCACTTCCCTGAGGAACCGGTTATGCCGGGTGTTCTCCAGGTAGAGGCTATGGCACAGTGTGGCGGTCTGCTCGTCCTCAACCAGTTGGAGGAGCCTGAGCGCTGGAGTACTTACTTCATGAAGCTCGATGATGTGAAGTTCCGCAAGAAGGTGGTTCCGGGCGATACCCTCCTCTTCCGTGTAGAACTCCTCGCACCTGTACGTCATGGTATCAGCTCTATGAAGGGCTATATGTTCGTAGGCGACCAGGTGGTGGCAGAGGCTACTTTCACTGCACAGATTGTTAAGAACAAGTAATAATAAAATAGAAATATGAATCAGATTAGTCCATTAGCGTTTGTTCATCCAGAGGCAAAACTCGGTGACAACAACATTATCGGTCCTTTCTGCTATATCGACAAGGACACCGTTTTGGGCGATAACAACGTATTGCAGAACAGCGTTACCATCCACGTGGGCGCTCGCATCGGCAACAATAATGAATTTTTCCCAGGCGCCAGCATCTCTACCAAGCCTCAGGACTTGAAGTTCAAGGGCGAGCAGACAACCTGCGAGGTGGGCGATAACAACAGCATCCGTGAGAACGTTACTATCTCTCGTGGTACAGCCTCTAAGGGCAAGACCGTAGTAGGCAGCAACAACCTCCTGATGGAGACTGTTCACGTGGCTCACGACTGCGTGCTCGGCAGCGGCTTGATTATCGGCAACTCTACCAAGTTTGCCGGTGAGGTGGTAGTAGATGACAACGCCATCGTCAGCGCCAACGTTCTCGTTCACCAGTTCTGCCATATCGCAGGCTACGTGATGATCCAGGGTGGTTGCCGTTTCTCTCAGGATATTCCTCCTTATATCATTGCCGGCAAGGAGCCAACCCGCTACTGCAGCATCAACCTCATCGGTCTGCGCCGTCGCGGTTTCAGCAATGAGACCATCCAGAACATCCACGAGGCTTACCGCCTGCTCTACAGCAAGGGTATATTGAAGGAAGGTATTGAGGAAATCAAGAAGAATCTTGAGGTTACCAAGGAGATTCAGTATATTATCGACTTCGTTGAGAGTTCTCAGCGAGGCATTATCCGATAAAAGTAAAAGGGTAAAAAAGTAAAAAGAGCATCCTTGCATAGGTTTATGAAACGAGCAAGGATGCTTTTTCTTGAATATAAAGAATGATATATGAAAACATTGATTGTGGTCTTAGGTCCTACCGGTGTAGGTAAAACGGAGCTTTGCCTTTCACTGGCAGAGCATCTCGCTATACCTATCATCAATGCCGACTCCCGCCAGATTTTCGCCGAACTCCCTATCGGAACCGCAGCCCCTACTGCCGAACAGCAGCAGCGGGTAAAGCATTATTTCGTAGGAAACCACCACATCGAAGATTATTACAGCGCTGCCCAATACGAGGCTGATGTGATGAATCTCCTGCAGGAAGACATCTTCAAAAATCATGATGTGGCGCTGCTTACAGGCGGCAGCATGATGTATATCGATGCTGTATGCAAGGGAATCGACGACATCCCTACAGTTCGTGACGACATCCGCACTTGGATGAAACAGCGCCTGAAAGAAGAAGGCTTGGAAGCGCTGGTAGAAGAACTTCACAAGATGGACCCGGAGCATTGGGCGATAGTAGACAGGAAGAATCCTCGCCGCGTGGTGCATGCCCTGGAAATCTGCCACCAGACTGGCAAGACTTATACTTCTTTCCGCACAGCCGAAAAGAAGCAGCGCCCTTTCCGCATCATCAAGATAGGTCTGAACCGCGACAGAACTGAACTCTACGACCGCATCAACCAGCGTGTACTGATGATGATGGACGAAGGTCTGGAGGCAGAAGCACGCAGCGTATACCCACAGAAGGGACTCACCTCGTTGAGAACCGTAGGCTACAAAGAAATGTTCTCCTACTTTGACGGCGAAATAGACCGCGATGAAGCTATCAGACAAATCCAATCGCACAGCCGTGAATACATGCGCAAGCAGCTTACCTGGTTTAAGCGGGATGCAGAAATTCACTGGTATCATCCCGACCAGCAGGATGAAATCATCCGATTTATTGATGAAGAGATATAAACGTAAATCGCCCGATAGCATCAAAGAATATGCTATCGGGCGATTTTCATATCATAAATTCCTACATCTCTACCTGATTCACAATCTCACCATCAAACATATTGATGATTCTATCGGCATAATTGGCATCGTGCAGCGAGTGGGTTACCATTACGATGGTGGTGCCTTCCTTATGCAACTCAGAAAGCAGTTCCATCACCTCCTTGCCGTTCTTGGAATCCAAATTTCCCGTAGGCTCGTCGGCAAGAATCAGCTTAGGATGCGGCAGGATGGCACGGGCGATGGCGGTGCGCTGCTGCTGACCGCCCGAAAGCTGCGATGGGAAATGCTTGGCACGATGGGATATCGCCACGCGCTCCATCACATCCTCGGCACGCTTACGACGCTCCTTGCCCGATACACCCATATACAAGAGCGGCAACTCGATGTTCTCCACCACATCCAACTCATCTATCAGGTTGAAACTCTGGAACACAAAACCTATCATACCCCTTCTTATCAGGGTACGCTCGCTCTCCTTCAGCGTGCTCACATCCTTGCCGTCGAGCAGATAGCTGCCGCTTGTAGGATTATTCAGCAAACCTATTATATTAAGTAATGTGGATTTGCCACATCCCGAAGGTCCCATGATGGCAACAAATTCGCCTTCCTTCACCTCCAGACTGATATTACGCAAAGCCCAGGTCTCCACTTCCTCTGTCTGAAATACTTTCTTGATATTATCTAATTGAATCATAATCATTATCTTTTCTTTAAATTCATATTATATTTTTATACTTTCAAATTACACATTTTATTCCTTAGCCAGAATCTCCGAAGGATCCACCTTCATGATTTTACGTACCTGACAGGCGATGATAGCTGCAATGAAGCCAATGACTATCACAACACTCAAACTAATAGGGAAGGCAGGATTGATTTCTACCATTTCGAACATCTGACCCAAAACGATATGGAACAGCAACATGGCTACCACCGCAAACACCATGGCGATGAGCGTAATCACCAGATAGGTTCTTCCGAAGAGTTTGGTAATATCCTTTGTCAGGGCCCCATTCACCTTGCGGATAGCCACTTCCTTCTTGCGGGTCTGCGTATCCAGCATCACCGTACTGAAGATGCTTATCAGACAGATAGCCAGACTCACGATAGCCAGGATCCACGCAATATTTTGCAGTATTTCCATTGCTAACATTTCCATCGCCATATAGTCACGAAGATTGGATGACATCGGTTTTACCACAGCAGGCTCCAATTTCTGTATCATTCTATCTACGGCAACCTGCATCTCCTTATATTCACCCGGCTTTGCCACAAGAATATAATGTGTGGCACCATAAACCTCTTTAGGGTCAATGACTATGAATGAGTATATATCAGTTTTCATACTCCCCTCATAAGGAATCGACTGGAACGTTCCGGCTATCTGATAGGAATCCATATCATCTACGGTCAATATATCATTAGGAGCAACATGATATTGTCGCATATGCTTATACAACTCCTCATTCACCAGGATACATTTCTTCCGGTTTGCCTTCGGCTTCCAATTCACCTTGATCTTGAAGAAATCGAGATAGGAGGTATCTGATGTCATCTGAATTTTATAATTCGTCACATTACTATAGCTAACAAAAAGATCATCTTTCCAAACAGCCTTGCTGAACTCCTCGTTCTCTGCCAGTTCGTTAACTTTCCAAAATCCACAGCTATAAGGAATCCATCGTTCTACCTGCGGCAAATGGATGAGCTTGTCTCTAAGGCGCTGACCATTTTCTGCCGCATTTGTCTGCAGAAACAGACTCTGCTTGTATGCACGCTCGTCATCAGGTATATGATTGAAATCAGCCATCTTGCCCACCCAGCACAAGAGACAGAAAGTAACACCCAGGAAGAACATACTGATCATCACCTGCACCCCCAGCATCGTATTGCGGAACCAACGGTTATGGCTTCTTCTCATTCCTGATTCGAGTGCTTGCGTATGCTTACAAATTCGACTCAGCACAATCCAGATAATGGCGAGACACAACATCATCACTACCAGACCAATCACCAGACTATAGAGATACAGATGACTGATGGTTCCTAACTCGGAGGTAATTTCTGCAAACTGAGGCCTTGCCAGATAATCACAAATCCAGGATCCCATCAATACTGCTACAAAATAAGCCACCAGCACGATCACCACCACCTCGGTAGCAAACATGGAGAAGAGTTGGAGGCGTGTGGCACCATTGGTAATTCGGAGCGAGATTTCACGTCTGCGCATCCAGAACAGTTGCGTCTGCATTCTCAGAAAACCGATGATGGCAGCCAGCAGAATCAACGAACCAATCAGATAAGTGATGGAACAAGCTATCGCTACGGTTGAATACTCTTCGCTCAACCGATCTTTCAGCTTTTCTGTTTTTACCTTCAGACCCAATGGTTTCAATCTGCTGTTCACCTCTGCTTTCAACTGTTGTGGCGTACACCCCTCTTTCAACACCACATACAAATTCACAGCATAAAATTGATTTAAATCCATATCTTCCAACTCACATGGCGAGTAAAAGAGAGCAGAAAAGCTCATGTCTAGCTCAGTCAATGATAAGGCTTGATAGACATCCACCAATCTCAACTGATAATTTCCACAGCCCTTACTCAAATGAATGCTTGCACCCACAGGATTCTTGTCACCAAAGATTTGCTTTGCCTGCTTTTCGTTGATAATGGCATCATGAGGACCCAGCACCTTTATCTTTTCTTCTGTAATGGCAGAACGGATACCTACAAAGTTGGGATAATTTCGATCAAGAGGAACTGCATCCAACTGCATCTTGCGTCTTGTCTTGCCGTTTAGGGTAAACTCAGCCCAGCCGTCTGTAAGCATACCATTAGGAGCATAAGGTCCCTGCTCTATGCAACGAGGTCCCCCATTCGCCTTCACCGCCCTTACGATATCACCATTGATACGAATTGAATTATCCGATTGACGTTTTTGGATGGAATCGAATCGGAGATTATAAACCCTGTCATAATAAGGTTCATGGTTAATGGAAGCCATGCGGAAATTCTGCAGAAACGAATGCACCGTGGCAAGCGTCACCATACCGATGGCAAGCGACAGGATGCTGCCCAGAGTCTGCACCTTGTACTTGAGAATGTTGCGCAGGGCAACCTTCAGGTTGTGTAATAACATGTTCATATTTTTTAGTCTTTATAATTTATTTACGTGAAAGATTGATTTTTATTATCTATGATGGATGATGATTTTTGATGATCCAAGATAAAAGTCTATCTCAAGTCTATCTCTTTTTCGCTGGCGATGTGGGTATATCCGCTTACGATAATCTTGTCGCCCGGCTTCAAGCCGGAAGTGATTTCGAATTGCTGCGGATTCTGTCTGCCAACATTGATATTCACCCGCTGCGCTTTCTTGCCATCGTCAGATACCCGGAATATCCAATATCCGTTGGTCGTTTGGAAGAAATCACCATTCGGAATCACCAAGGCTTGTTCCGGCTTGCCCAATTCCAACAGCACCCGATAACTCTTACCCAAACGGATATTGGCGGGAGTCTTGCCACTAAAAGTTAATTCGCAGACAAACTGATGGTCTTTTACCTCAGGAATCACCCGCGATACGCGAAGCGGAAACTGATGACCGCCATACTCAATATGGGCAGGAAGTCCGGCGATAACGCGGTCGATGTAATATTCTGCCAGAGAAACCTGCAGTTTAAACTGGCTCATCACCTTAATCTGTCCGATGCTCGCCCCAGACGAAACCTGCTGACCTTGGGTTACCCCCAAATAACTCAGTTGTCCGCTTACGGGAGCCCGAACCACCAACTGCTGGGTGCGGCCCTTCATTCTCAATAATTTCTTGTTGGCTTCCATCCTGTTGGCAGCAATCATCTCGCGCTTCAATCGGGTAGATACGGAATCATGCTTTAGGTTTTGCATCTGCAAGAGCACCTTCTGCCGCTGATATTCGTAATCTTCCTCAGCCACCTCCAGTTCTGCCTTGCTCTTGATGCCCATGCGATATTCCTCCCGGCTCTGCTTGAGCGATTTCTTCAAGCTCGCCATCTGATGCTGGGCATCCAAGGCTTGCTGGCGCAGGTTGATGGTCTTCTGCGTCATCTCTATCTCCTGTTCCTTACAGTTACGAAGCTTGCTGCTCCATGCATCCTGCTCATCATCAATAGAATGATAGAGTTCCGGATTCTGAAGCACCAGGATGGTATCGCCCTGCTGCAGCATAGCTCCTTCTTCAGCCACCACCCGTTCCACGAATCCATTCTCCATCGCATTCACCTGGATAGTCTTGAAGGGTTGCACCAGTCCTTCTACATCCACATACTCCCAGAAAGGAGCCTTCTTTACTTCGGCTATCACCACGCTATCCGGATCCACCCTTCGGGTTCCCGAAGTAACGATCAGGAAAAGGGCATAGACCAGGATGGCGATGCCTGCTGCACCCGACAGGATAGGATAGCGGTAGCGGACATACCACGGTTTCGGTTGTTTCTTTATATCCATATTGTTCTGTTATTATTCATTTTTTATTCTATAGGAAGTTCTTCCTTTAATTCTTTATTGTGCTCGAAATCAAAACCCGTCATGCTTCGGAGTGTATAGTAAAGACTCCAATAGGTCTGCATCGTCGAGATGTAATTACGCCGGGCAGCATCTTTCTCGCTGATGGCTGCATTCAGGTCGAGTATCGAGTTGCGCCCCATGATGTAGAGTCGGCGCGCCACCACATATCGCTTCTCGGCACGCTGGTCGGTAAGCGATGCCACATGCACCTTTCGGGATTGCATATTAAACTGCAACACCAGTTTTTCTACGTTCTGGTAGAAATCCCGCATGCCTTGCTCCACCTGCGTCTGAGTAAGCGCCAACTGTGATTTGGCTTCTCTCACCCTACCCTTTCCTCGTCCCCAATCCAATATCGGAAGGGCGATGGTGATGCTTGCCGATTGCTGGCTCATCGGACTGCGATAGGCGGCACCGATGTCGGCTCCCGTCTGCGAGAGCCCGAACTGCATATAGAGATCCGCCTTCAATCCTGCATTGGCACGAGCTTGCGCCAACCGGCTTTCGCTCTCCTTCCGGATGCGACGGTAATAATCGGGATCCGGACTGTTCAGCAAAGCCCAATCTATCGCCCGCTGCAAAGGAACCTCAAAGGCAGGCACCTCTTCCGGCATCACCAGACAGATGTCCTGCGATTGTTCCAATCCCAGAAACGAGCGGATGGTCTGCATCTTCTCCCGCAAAGCCACCTGCGCATCCATCACGTTGGTCTCCTCGTTCAGTCGGTTGATTTCCAGCTGCAGCATCTCGTTTTCCGAAATCGTTCCGTTCTCATATCGCCCCTTCGCCATCTGATAAAGCGTATCGGCAGAAGCAAAGTTCTGCTTTGCCATCTCCCATTCAGCCTGCGCCGAAGCCAGACCGAAGAAATGTTCACAAGCTTTTGCCGATACGATCTCCAGCGTTTCGGCATATCGCTTCTTGGATTCCCGGAACCGGATTGGTTCTATCCGGCGATTCCACTTCAAGGAGTTATAGCCAAAAAGACTCTGCTCGTAGCCCACGACAAAGGGCTGACTGCTATAGGCGGTTATCTTGTTGTGCAACTCATCCAACCGGTTGAGCGAACTCTTCACAAAAAGGCTACCACCCGTCAGGGAGATATTCTGGTTGATTTTCAGAGTAAGATCGGCACCCAACTGGTCTTGCTTCAGGAAGAGAGCCGTACCATCCGACTGGGTAATCTTATTCACCTCCTTATTAATATAAGGTGAAGACGAAAGGGAAAGCGAAGGCAGATAGTTGGCCTGATGATACCGATAAGCCCAGTAAGCAGACAAAAAGGTATTGCGGGCACTCTGCACCGATGGCGACTGCCGCTGCGCCATCGCAATGGTAGCCGCCAAGTCGAGCTGCAAAGTGTCGGCTTGAACATTCATGGCTGCAAGCGCCGATGCTATGAATATATAATTCTTTATCTTCATGATGATTACTTTTGCAAAAACTAACACAAAAGCCATGCCATAAAGATAAAAACGTGATTATCAAGATGATAAGAAATTTTAGAATATTGAAAAGCGTGCGAAACCGCACGAAACGTGTGCGATTTCGCACGGTGCGCACATCCTCAATATGATAGATATCTGTCTCTTTCAGACAGGAAGCACCACGCTAAAGGTGGTTTTATCATCAGGTTTTGATGAGGCGGTGATGGTGCCACCATGCAGGGTTACTATCTGCTTGCAGATACTCAACCCGATGCCCGAACCACTCGTCTTGGTAGTAAAGAACGGCACAAAAATGCGCTCCATCACCTCTGGTAGAATTCCCTTACCATTATCGGTAATGGAAATGATGAAATCTCGCTTATTGCTGGAAAGATGGGTTGTAAGACAGACGAAAGGAGCCTCTTCCTTCTCCACAGCTTCCTGCGCATTCTTCAGCAGATTAATCAGTACCTGCTCAATCTGCGAACGATCTATCTGCACAATCTGGTCTTCATTTTCTATCTCATAATGGAATATCGAATCCGGATAAAGATGCTGCAAATCTGCTACCAGGTCGCCAATTCTCACATCCTCAAACAGAGGTTTCGATATGCGTTGCAACTTTCGATAGTTCTCTACAAACTGCAGCAAGCCATTGCTTCTCCGGTTGATAGCCTGCAATGCCATCAGCAAATCATCATGCTCCAGCGTATCCTGTTCCACCCCTTCACATAGCGTATCAGCCAAAGAGATGATAGGAGTCAGCGAGTTCATGATTTCGTGGGTCAATACCCTCACCAGCAGCTGCTGCGCATCCGTCTCATTCTTCTGAATCACCGGTTGCACATTCTGCAAGGTATAAAGGCGATAGGCAAAGCCTTTATTAAAGAAGTTGACCACGCTCAATACAAAGTCAGCCTTCCCCGCATTCTGATTTCCGGCATCCAAAGCCTTCTTGCCAGCAGCAGCCTCATTGGTCTTGGTCTCCAATTGCATCAGTTTCTGCAATCCCGGCTTCAGCTGCATCATCATTTCCGGAAGCGCCCCATCCAGCACCTGCAAATCCTGCAAGTGCTGAATCGAAAAACCGCAGAGTCCCTCCACGGCAGCCCGATTCATCCAATGCACCTTCCCCTGTTCATCCGCCACAATGAGAAAGGCATTGATGGTATCGAGCATCGTTCCGAAATACTGGTATTTCGCTTCCTGCAGCAAAGTGGTTTCCCGAAATTCATTCACCACTTCGTTAATCTGCTCTGCAAGATTCCGCTCTTCTCCCCTCAGATGATCCAACGAATACTGAAGCGAGAAGTCACGGGTGCGGATAGCCTCAATCAGTTGACGCATCCGCTCATTGCTCTTATGATTGAATAAGTTATTGACGATTGACATTGTTTCTAAAATTTCCGAAGCCTTATTAAACCCCGAGTTTGTCGATTTTCCTGTAAAGGGCGAAACGGGTGATACCCAGCAATTCTGCGGCCTGTGTAAGATTTCCATTACTCAAGGAAATGGCGCGCTTGATGGCTTCACGCTCCAAGGACTGAAGATTGAGCGAATCTATATTAACAGAACTTGATGAAGAATCTGATGAAGAAGCCGCCGAAACCACCACCGAATCCTCCAATCTGATATCCTCTGCAGCCAGTTCCGTCTTATCCCCCAACACAATCGCCCTCTCTATACAATGCTGCAACTCTCTTACATTCCCCGGCCAGGTATGTTTCAACAGCTTCTGCTTGGCAGATGCCCCCAGCCTCACATCGCCCACACTGTATTTTCCCGAATAAATCTTCAGGAAATATTCTGCCAGCAGAACGATATCCTCTCCACGATCACGCAGCGGTGGAAGATGAAGCTCGATGGTATTCAAGCGATAAAAGAGATCCTGCCGGAATGTTCCTTCTCCCACCTTCTCACGCAGAGGGACATTCGTAGCCGCCAGAATCCTCACATCTACCCGGCTCACCTTATTGGAACCAATGCGCTGAGTCTCCCGCTTCTCAATCACCGTCAGGAGTTTCTGCTGCATCGGCAGGTTCAGATTTCCAATCTCATCCAGAAAGAGAGTTCCGCCATCCGCCGTCTCAATTCGTCCTTCCTTCGCATTCCTGGCATCCGTAAACGCCCCCTTCTCGTATCCGAAAAGTTCGCTCTCGAAAAGATTCTCAGGGATACAACCCAGGTCGATATTCACAAAAGGCTTCCTTGCCCTGTCAGAAAGCTGATGCAAGGCATGCGCCACCACATCCTTTCCCGTACCATTCTCTCCAGTAATCAATACGTTGGCATCTGTAGCCGCCACACGCATCATCTGCGCTTTCAGTTCCTTCATGGCAGGGCATTCGCCAATCATTCTCGAAAACACATCTTCAGAAGATGCAATAGACTTGGAATCAGAACTTTGATTCATATTCAGATTCTGCTCTGACACCTTTTCGTGCAAATCCGAAGAATCCAGATTCCTTTCCCTGCTCAGTTCCACGGCACTCTTCACCGTATCGAGCAGCTTATTCCTATCCCATGGTTTCGGAATAAAATCGATGGCTCCCGCCTTGATAGCCCTCACCGCCTTCTCCGTATCCACGTATGCCGTGATAAACAGCACCACGCTCTTGGGGTTATGCGCCAGAATCTTCTCCAGCCATTCATACCCCTCTTCGCCACTGATGGCATCCCGATGGAAGTTCATATCGAGCATGATAACATCAGGCATAAACGAATCCATCATTCCGATGATTCGCTCAGGCGTATTGATAACTCTGATACCCTCCACGTATGGTTTCAAAAGCATATTGAGCGACAAGAGAACATCCTCATTGTCATCCACTATCAGTATCTTTCCTTTTTTCTCCACTGCCATCATTTTTGATTTTTAATTATTTTGCCCACAAAGTTACTGCAAAAAAACGAGATAACTCCAAAAACAGCATCATTTCTTCAAAAATTCTTAATACAAAGCAACTTTCAACCGCATTATCCCGATATTTTAAAGAAAAAGCGAAGAATTTTCCGAAAATATTTGGTGATTTCAAAAATTCGCTTTATCGTTGCATCCTAGTTATCAAAGAAATCTCGGGGTTGACTGGATTTGACGGCGAGATGAAATGGTACGTAAGCATGCGGAGGCTCGTTGGCTACCTCCTAAATCCTAGTGAACAAAAAATTAATTGGCGAAAATAACTACGCTCTCGCTGCTTAATCGAAGTACAGTAGATTAGCTTCTTTTACGACATCTCAATAGAATATCTAATAATTAACTATTGAGCCCACTTGAAAAAGTCATATTTACGAAAACGTGCTATTGATTGTCAATAAGTTACAAAGGTAAAAATATGATTTGTGACTTTTTAAAGTGGACTCACTTCTGAGTTAGCGAATTCATTTTTGTTGTTAGAAATATAGTTGAGATTCCATAATATTACATGGAATTCTCCGGAATCAGATTTGAATTCTGGTGCTTTATAGCCCATGAACTTTTCAAAATGCTCGTGTTCTTTGATGATTTTCTTCATACCTTATAAAATCAGCGTCTTGTTTGATGCAGAATTCTAAATAATTGGAGGTAAAAATGAAATAAGCTTCATGTGCGATCGAAACAGGCTTCATGTGCGATTGAAATAGGCTTCATTCGCCATTGAAGCCTATTTCATTTAGAGCAGAAGTAATCTTCCCCTGCCAAAATGGGTATTTCTGTCAATATTTATAACCAAATTTTGCATACTGGTAAACTTGGAATCTAGCAACGAAAATAGGGAGTTTTGGGCATCCGAATTCTCTATTTTTTGTTTCTAATTAAGCGAATACCCTATAGTTGTACAACTATAAAGTTGTAGTCGTACGACTATAGAATTCCTATTTTAGCGCTATTAACCAACAAATCCATAATTCCTTGATTATTAGCATATTACCATTTTCTTCCATATTTTCAATATTCACAAAGAAATAAGAATCGTTTGAAAATACGAGAATCTCAGCAAGGGAAATGTATAAAAATAAAACGACCCGCACATTTGAGCATCGTTGAGAGGCTTGGCGGGTACTGGTGCTGCAAAGGTACGAAGATTTTTCGAAACCTGCAATTTTTTGGGGAGAAATTTTAATTTCATCAGCCTCTGGGATGAGGAAGAGGAGCAGCGCAAGGAGATTCTGCATCTCTTAAGCACCTTCCACAGTCCATTCGTTGAGACTTTGGTATCACTGAAAGATGAAGAAGGAGAAGAATAAAAGTATTATATGAGTATTTTATAAGGGGTTTTAAGACCCTTATAAAATATCGAGTTATAAGATATCGAGAAGTTCCTCGAATCTTGAAATACGACGGAGCTTGGGATGTTCAAATTCCTCTGTCTTTTCATGCGCCCATGTGGTATGAAAAGGGATATGGACAGCCGAAGCTCCGATTTTTAATGCCGGAGCAATATCACTCTTGAAACTGTTACCCACCATCACCAGCTCGTCGGGAGTTACATCCAGTTCCCTGCTGAGACGATGATAAGCCTTGGGCGTCTTGTCGCTCACGATAGTCACCACATCAAAATACCGCTGCAGACCCGAACGCCACAACTTATTCTCCTGATCCATCAACTCACCCTTGGTGAAGACTGCCAGCTTATATTTCTTCATCTCACGGAAACAAGCCAAGGTTTTCTCTACCCCTTCCAAAGGCTTGGCATCAAGATGCAGGAGACTCTTACCCAAGTCCACAATTTGGGCGATGACATTCGCCTCCACCTTACCATGACTCACCTTCACCGCATTCTCTACCAGGGATATGGTGAAAGCCTTGCAACCATAACCCAAATCAGCCATATTTTTACTCTCCGTCTCGAAGAGAGCAGCAGAAATATCCTTTTCCTTTCCATATTCCGCAAGCAGCTCGCAATACTCATGCTCCACGTCCTCGAAATAGTTTTGTAATGCCCAGAGCGTATCATCGGCATCGAAGGCTATCGCCCTGATATCTTTAAATCTATCCATTTTCATGTTTGTTATGTTTTACACCTTATTATATATAGGCGTTCTGACTGCAAAGATACTACTTTCTTTCAGAAAAACAGAAGAAAAATCGTTTTTAACAAGAATGTAACATCTGTTTAAATAGCCTGTAACATTTCCTACGTACTTTTGCAGCCGAAAAGAAGGAGGAAATGGATAACTCCCGCAAATAAGGGGAAGAAATGTCCCCCACAAAGTAAACAATAACAATAAACATTAAGATAATAATGGGTACAATTTATTTATGTATTGTGATCTTCCTGCTCTGTTTAGCAGTGTTCGATCTCTTCGTAGGAGTCAGCAACGATGCTGTCAACTTCCTGCAATCTGCCATCGGAGCTAAGGTGGCTAAGTTTCGCACGGTGCTGATTATCGCATCTTGCGGTGTGGTTCTCGGAGCCATCATGTCATCGGGAATGATGGATATCGCCCGCCATGGTATCATGAGTCCTGACCACTTTACATTCGAAGAGGTAATGACGCTCTTCCTGGCGGTCATGGTGACTGATGTCATCATCCTGGATGTGTTCAACACCTTAGGTATGCCAACCTCAACTACTGTCTCTCTGGTATTCGAGTTACTGGGTGGTGCTTTCATCCTCGCTACCCTGAAGATGTACGGCGACGATAGCCTCAACTATGGCGTATTGCTCAATAGCAACAAGGCGTTGGAGGTAATCATGGGTATCTTCTCATCTGTCATCATCGCCTTCGTGTTTGGAGCCTTTGTAATGTGGCTTTCCCGTATCATTTTCACCTTCAACTACCGCAAGCACAGCCGCTACAGTATCGCTATCTTCGGCGGTATCGCCTTTACAGCCCTCTCTTACTTCATCTTCATGAAGGGTTTGGGCAAGAGTCCTTACCTGCCTGCTGAGGTGCGCGATTACATCGACCAGAATCTCGGTTTTCTCATCTGCATCACCTTCGTGGTGTCTGCTGTAGTAATGGAATTCCTGCACCTCTGCCGTGTCAACATCTTCAAGTTTACGGTGCTGATGGGTACTTTCGCCCTGGCTATGGCTTTCGCTGGTAACGACCTGGTAAACTTCATCGGTGTGCCTCTGGCTGGTCTCTCTTCTTATCAGGACTATATGGCAAATGCCAACGGTGCAGCGCCAGACCAGTTTATGATGACTTCATTGATGGAGAGTGCCAAGACAACTCCAGGCTTCCTGCTTGCTGCCGGTGCCGTGATGATTATCGCCATGGCGACATCCAAGAAAGCACAGAACGTAATCAAGACTTCTGTTGACTTGAGCCGTCAGGACGAGGGCGATGAGATGTTCGGCAGTTCTTCTGCAGCCCGCGTGATTGTACGCAACTGCCAGGCTACAGATTCATGGTTGAAGCAGTTTATGCCAAAGGCGCTGATGAACTGGATCAACAGCCGTTTTGACAAGAATGATGTTGAACTCGAGGAGAGTGCTGCTTTCGACGTGGTTCGTGCAGCCGTTAACCTGGTACTTGCTTCCATGCTGATCACCATCGGTACCAACCTCAAGTTGCCTCTCTCTACCACCTACGTTACCTTCATGGTAGCTATGGGTTCTTCACTTGCTGATAGAGCATGGAGCCGCGAGAGTGCCGTATTCCGTGTAACAGGTGTATTGAGTGTAATCGGTGGTTGGTTCATCACAGCCGGTGTAGCTTTCGCAGCCTGTGCCATTGTTTGTATCATCATGCACTTTGGTGGTGTGGGCATCCAGGCTTGCTTCATGGGTTTGGTTATCTACCTGCTCATCCGCAGCAACATCCAGTATAACAAGAAGGCTAAGGAAGAGGGCAAGAGCAGTACCTTCCAGCTGATGATGCGTTCCCGCGACCCGGAGATTGTATGGGATTTGCTTCGCCGTCAGGTTTCACGCACCCAGTCTTACGTCTGCCACTTCGCCCTGAACGAGTTCAACCAGATTATGGATGGTCTTGCCAACGAGAATACCCGCGACCTTCGTCATGCCAACAAGGATCTGAAGAAGGAACAGGATATGCTGAAGAAGTTCCGCCGTCAGGAGATGCTCGGTTTGAAGAAATCGCCTATCGAGATTGCCATCGAGCGCAACACCTGGTTCCATCTGGGTGCCAACAGCAACCAGCAGTTTATCTACTCTCTGCGCCGTATGCTCGACCCAATCAAGGAACATGTTGACAACAACTTCAATCCGCTTCCTGCTGAATACATCAAGGAGTTTACTCCTGTACGCCAGAAGATCAACGACCTGATGCGCATGAGCTGCGAACTGATAGAGACCGGCAGATATGACAGCTATCGCGAGATTCTTGCCGAGGCAGATGCCTGCAAAGACGAACTCTCTGTTCTCCGCAAAAAGCATATCGACCGCATCCAGCACATGACAGACAATACGCTGATGCAGATTTCTCTGGTTTATCTCAACGTACTGCAGGAGAGTCAGGAATTCCTGAGTGTGATGAGGCATCAGTTAAGAGCTGCAAAGAAGTTTATGGAAAAGTAAATTTTCTCTGACATCTTGTCATGAAACTACTTTTTGGTATATCAGTTGCTTGATTACAGATGACAGCGGATAACAAGAGTGTTATTTCGCTATCACAATATAATCTGAAAAGGTTAGTTTCTCATAGGTTAAGATTGTTAGGTTTAGTTTTTAGAAAAAAGTTTTAGGTTTTTAGTTAGATAAGGGCTCCAAGTGCTAGTGATTAGTATTTGGAGCCATTTTTTTTGCCCAAATATTTGGCTATTAAGAAGAAATGTTGTAATTTTGCAGCCGATTTCTGAAAAGAATCATCATATTCAATAACCCGAGTGCTTGGTAAACCTCGTAAAAAACAAGAAAATGGACAAGAAAAAAACTCAAGTGAGCGTGCTGTTTATGCTTTTCAGCATCCTCTTCTGCGTTTGCCTGATTGCAGCAAACGTACTCGAAACAAAGCAAATCGCCTTCGGGCCAGTTTCCCTTACCGGTGGACTTATCGTATTCCCTGTAAGCTACATCATCAATGATGTGGTATGCGAAGTATGGGGCTATCAGAAAGCGCGTCTGTTGATCTGGACCGGCTTTGCGATGAACTTCTTCTTCGTGGCGCTGGGTGCTATCTGCGATGTGATTCCAGCAGCGCCTTATTGGACCAACGATGCCGGTTTTCATGCCATCTTCGGTCTGGCACCCCGCATTGCAGCAGCCTCTTTCGTAGCCTTCATCATCGGTTCATTTGCCAATGCCTATGTGATGAGCGTGATGAAAATCCGCGATGGTGGCAAGCATTTCTCTGCCCGTGCCATCCTCAGTACCATTGCAGGTGAGAGTTGCGACAGTCTTATCTTCTTCCCACTTGCCCTGGGCGGTGTGGTGCCTACATCAGAATTGCCTTGGCTCATGCTCTGGCAGGTGATACTGAAGACAGCCTACGAGATTGTGGTATTGCCTCTGACCATCCGTGTAGTGAAATACGTGAAGAAGCATGAAGGTGAAGATGCATACGACAATAACATCTCCTACAATGTATTCAAGATCTTCAGCCTCGGCTAAAAGACATCAGTAAATATCAAACATTAAAACATTACCAAGCGTGGATAGAAAAGAAGACGGTCTTCAGGCATTAGGTGCCAAGACTACATATAGAATGGATTATGCGCCAGAGGTGCTCGAAACTTTCGTGAACAAGCATCCTGGCAATGATTACTGGGTACGTTTCAACTGCCCTGAGTTTACATCGCTCTGCCCTATTACGGGTCAGCCAGATTTCGCAGAGATTCGCATCAGCTATATTCCTGACGTAAAGATGGTAGAGAGCAAGAGTCTGAAACTTTATCTCTTCAGTTTCCGCAATCATGGCGACTTCCATGAAGACTGCGTGAACATCATCATGAAGGATCTCATCAAACTGATGGACCCTAAATATATAGAGGTAACAGGCATCTTTACTCCTCGTGGCGGCATCAGCATCTGGCCGTATGCCAACTATGGCAAGCCAGGCACCAAATACGAGAAACTGGCAGAACAGAGATTCGCTACTCACGAATAAGAAACAAGAAACCTCAGAAGATTGGCAGATTGCTTTTCTTCCGAGGTTTTTATTGTTTATAGATGATGAATTTATGGGAACTGAGGATAATCCTCGAAGCGAGGCTTGCGCTTCTCAAGGAACGCCTTGCCACCCTCCTGAGCCTCATCCATCGTATAATAGAGCATCGTGGCATCGCCAGCCAACTCCTGAATACCAGCCTGACCATCCAGTTCGGCATTCAAGCCAGCCTTGATCATACGGAGTGCCAGAGGTGAACGTTCCATCATGATTTCAGCCCACTCTACACAGGTATCTTCCAACTTTTCGAGAGGCACCACCTTGTTCACCATTCCCATCTCTTCAGCCTCCTTGGCAGAATACTGCTTGCAGAGGAACCAAATTTCGCGTGCCTTCTTTTGTCCCACCATTCGTGCCAGATAAGAAGAACCGAAACCGGCATCGAAGCTTCCTACCTTAGGACCAGTCTGACCAAAGATGGCATTCTCTGAAGCGATGGTCAGGTCGCACATCACATGAAGCACATGACCGCCACCGATGGCATAACCATTCACCATAGCGATGACCGGCTTTGGCAGACGGCGAATCTGCATCTGTACATCGAGCACATTCAGGCGAGGCACACCATCGTTACCCACATAACCGCCTCGGCCCTTCACATGCATGTCACCTCCTGCACAGAACGCCTTATCGCCGGCACCCGTCAGGATGACCACACGGATATCCAGACAGTCGCGGCAATAGTTGAATGCCTGCGCCATCTCCCAAGTGGTCAACGGTGTGAAGGCATTACGGTAGCGCTCACGGTTGATGGTAATCTTAGCGATATGATTATACTCCTCGAAGATGATTTCCTTGAAATCAAAACCTTCTATCTTCTTCCATTCTCTCATTTTACTTTGAACTTTGAATTTTGAACTTTATGATTACTTACTATCTTATTTTTTTGACAGAACTATCAGTTATAGTTCCTTACAGGTCCTCTATCAGCACTTCTGAACGGCTTCCAGCATCTCATTATCTACATCCATATCTGTGAAAACCTCCAGGAGCATCGGGCGCTCGCTCTCGGCATGAATCAATTGGCTGATGCCCTGTTCCATCTCTTCCATCGTATGAGCTGCGAGATATTTTACCTCATTCTGACTACAGATTCCTTCAGCCGTTGCATGATGCTTTGCCATTATTATTTCTTCGCGAGCCTGACTCTCCTTTAATCCCTGGAACTTGCCAAAGATGGCACCGCCACCATTATTGAGCACGATGATACGGAGCTTGCCGTTCAGATTTCTATTCCAGAGCGCATTCTGGTCATAGAAGAAACTCAGGTCGCCGAGAACGCAGTATACATGCTTATCAGACTTGTTCTTGCACATCGAGAAACCTACAGCCGTAGAAAGAGAACCTTCTATGCCGTTCACACCACGATTGCAGTAAACATGGCGGTCGGCATACTGATTCATCAACCGGATGGCAGAACTGTTACCGGAGATGACGCTGCTCATCAGACCAGGAAGGAAAGTATCGAATTCGCGGTCATAGATACCATCGTCCTGAGCATCTTTATCGCCTAAGGTGAACGCTTTGAAATCCTGAGGCTCAACCTTCTGAAGCTGGCTGAAGAATTCCTTTACGGTAGCCAGACTGCTGAACTCAGGCTTGAAGTTCTCTTTGCGTTCATAGCTTTTAGCCAACGCATCCATCCACAATTTGCGATAATCCTCCCAGTGGTTGTGCCAGCCAAAATTACCCAACCATGACATGGCATCACTGTTTGGCAAATCCATCACTTTAGTAAGATGCATGAACGTATCTTCGATATCAGCCTCTTGCGAGATTCTTATCTGCTCAACTCCTTTAAGCGAACGCAGATAAGATTTCAGCTTCTTGCTTACAATATGTCCACCTATATAAACCACCAGGTCAGGACGGAATCTTTCATCGTCCTTTATTTCATCCAGCAAATTCTCGAAAGCGCCATACAGGGTGGTTTTATTCCAATCTTCTCCCAGTTCTTCCTGAACCTTATATAGATAAGGTGGCATTGCCAGAGATTCCCATAATATAGGCATCCGGTCAATATAAGCCAACAAGTCTACATATTTTTCGGTATTGTCCAACTGTCCTATTACCAACAATGGACGTTTGGCTTTTAACACACATTCAAAAGGGGTCCCATCAAATGTGTCAATATTTGCCCTGCAGTAAGCAACCTCTATCTTGCGCTCAACGGGCAAAGCTTCTTTCGTAAACGAATAGAAAGGCTCAGAGATAGGTACATTGATGTGTACAGGACCCTTTACCCGCCCCATGCTTTCCAACAGCGCTTCGTTGACCAGCCGGTTGCAATACCAATGCATCTCTTCCTGCTGCTCACCTGCGAACACTTCTGGCAGAGATACTGCTTTTCTTACCATCTGCCCCAAAGCATCAGGCTGAGGAAGCGTCTGACCATCCAGCTGGTTGATCCACTGTGCCGGTCTGTCGGCAGAAATCACTATGAGTGGGATTTGCTGATAATAAGCCTCAGCTACTGCCGGATAAAGATTGAGCAATGCAGAACCCGAAGTCACACAAACTACGACAGGCTGATAACCTTCAGCCATAGAAAGTCCAAGAGCTTGGAAGCCGGCGCTACGTTCGTCGGTTACAGGATAGCAAGTGATGTTTTCACACTCGTTGAGATTGTGAACTATGGCTGCATTTCTGCTGCCCGGACACACCACTGCATGGCGAACACCATGCGCTACCAGTAAACTTGTCAAAATATTGACGTTTTCTTTATTGCTATACATTTCACCTTATTTTTTAGGTTGTTTTTATGTTTTCAGATTCTTGAAGAGCCTTTGTCTTTTAGCATTATAAAATCAGAATGAATCCCTATCATTTCTCTGCAAGACCTTTACAGGACCGACAGGATGGTCTGCATCTTAGCTTCAGTTTCCTTCCACTCCTTCTCCATCTCGCTTTCCTTCAGCAATCCGCCTCCGGCATAGAGTTCGCAGGAGCCGTCATCCAGGATGTTCATGCAGCGCAGGGAAACATAGAGATGCGTCTTACCTTTCGGCGAAATCGGTCCCACAAAACCACTATAGTATTTGCGCGACTGATGTTCATGCTGCAGGATAAACCGGCGAGCTTCATCCTTCGGTATTCCACAGACGGCAGGCGTAGGATATAAGGCATCGAGCACATCGCCCAAACGCCCCGTATCATGCAGACGGAAAGCGATGTCGGTACGGAGATGATAGAGATTGGCAGCCATCGTGGTATAAGGTCCCTTCTTCTGATATTCATCCGAAAAGACCTTGATGCAATCCTCGATATAATCGGTTACATACTGCTGTTCCTCTCTGTTTTTCTCCGACCATTCTATCCCTTCTACCGGATAATCGGCTACGGTCTTGGAAGGTTCAGCCTTTTGGGTGCCTGCCAGCGACATGGTTGCCATCTGATTCTGTTCACCTTTGAGCAGAATTTCAGGTGTAGCCATCAGCCATATACCCGATTGGGGTGTATAAACCAAGGCTACAAAAAGACGGGGATACATCCGGCAGGTCTTCAGAAACAGAGCCTTTAAAGAGTCTGCATCCTGCACAACTGAAGTATTGACAGTATTCTGCACAGCTGAAGTCTTGCCGACATCTTGCACTGCTGAAGTCTGGACTGATTCTAAAGGCTGCCGATGACTCTGAATACGCAGTTTTCTTGCCAGAACAATCTTGCTGAATTTACCTTCAGAGAGCTGCCGGTGAAAGCATTCAAACTCCCTTGCATAGGCTTCAAAATTACGTCCCGACGTAAATTCTGCTGCGTCACGACGTAAATTCTGCTGCGTCACGACGTAGGAAGTGCCGCATCGCGATGCATTTTCAGCCCCCTCGGCAGAGAGAAGTTTGCTTTCATCCGGATGCATTAACACCACGGGACATTCGCTGGATGGTGCGAAAGGAGCTATCACGAAACCTTCCTTGCCATTCAGTTCTGCCACAGAAGAGAGTACCTCAGGTTCTCCCTCATGCTGAGCCACATAGGTAGCATGGTGCAGATAAGGCAGACGATAATACGCAAAAGCTATCATACCTTAGTTTCTGCCCCCTTTTTCTGATTGTCTTTCTTTGGAGTGAACACATAGTTGGTTACCTGTACGGTACAGATTACCTCACCAGCCGTATTCTTGATATCCACCTGCCAGGTATGCAAGGTTCTGCCCTTGTGCACAATCTTGGCAAAGGCAGTAACCGTATCGCCCTCGCTGACCGCCTGAACGTGAGTACCGTTCACGTTGATACCCACGGCAATCTGTCCCGGACAGAGCGCCAGGGAACCGATACCCGCCACATTCTCGGCAAGAGCCAGAGAAGCACCTCCACTCAAGAAGCCGAAAGGTTGGCGATTACGCTCATCTACCATCATCGTTGCCTGAAGCGTATCAGGCTCAGGGGTAGAAATGAAATGCATTCCAAGGGTCTTGGATAATCCATCAGTCTTGCTGATTCTTTTTACTAATTCATCTATGTTCATCTTATTATCTCCTATTTTTCGTATTTTGTTATTGATTCAGAGCTATTCGTTTTCTCTTCGCTCCAAAGTATGTTTCTGATAAACTCAACGCAAAGGTAAGACTTTCTTTAGAGAAAACAAAATTTATCGCACTTTTTATTTGATGAAGGGCAAACTTTACATACCTTTTCCTTTCTTTAATAATAAAAAACATAAAAAACGGCATATAGTTCAGATTTATTTTGTATTTTTGCACCAAAAATAAGAAAATAAAAGATATATCTGAATAGAATATGAACATTTTAGAGCTAAGCGAACAGGAAATCGTTCGCAGACAGAGTCTTCAGACATTGCGCGAGATGGGCATCGACCCATATCCAGCAGCAGAGTTTCCAACCAATGCATTCAGCACAGATATCAAAGCTGAATTCAAGGACGAGGACGAGCCACGCCAGGTAGTTATCGCCGGACGTATGATGGGTCGCCGCGTAATGGGTAAAGCTAGCTTCGCTGAGTTGCAGGACTCAAAGGGAAGAATCCAGGTCTATATCGCCCGCGACGAGATTTGTCCAGACGAGAACAAGGACCTTTATAATACTGTATTCAAGAAACTCCTCGATATCGGTGACTTCATCGGTGTAAAGGGTTTCGTATTCCGCACACAGACTGGCGAGATTTCTGTTCACGCCAAGGAACTGTGCCTGCTCTCTAAGAGCTTGAAGCCACTCCCTATCGTGAAGTACAAGGATGGCGTGGCTTACGACAAGTTCGACGATCCTGAGTTGCGTTACCGCCAGCGCTACGTTGACCTCATCGTTAATGATGGTGTAAAGGATACTTTCCTGCAGCGTGCTACCGTACTCCGCACACTCCGCAGCGTACTCGACAACGCAGGTTATACTGAGGTAGAGACTCCTACCCTTCAGAGCATTGCCGGTGGTGCTTCTGCCCGCCCATTCATCACCCACTTCAATGCGCTCGACCAGGATATGTACATGCGTATCGCTACCGAGCTCTACCTGAAGCGCCTCATCGTAGGTGGTTTCGAGGGTGTTTATGAAATCGGCAAGAACTTCCGCAACGAGGGTATGGACCGTAACCACAACCCTGAGTTCACCTGTATGGAGCTTTATGTTCAGTACAAGGACTACAACTGGATGATGGCTTTCACAGAGAAGTTGCTCGAAACGATCTGTATCGCCGTAAACGGCAAGCCAGAGCGCGAGATTGATGGCAACATCATCAGCTTCAAGGCTCCATATCGCCGTCTGCCTATCCTCGATGCCATCAAGGAAAAGACCGGTTTCGACTGCGACGGCAAGACCGAGGAAGAGATCCGCGCATTCTGCAAGGAGAAGGGCATGGACGTAGATGAGACCATGGGTAAGGGTAAGTTGATTGACGAACTCTTCGGCGAGTTCTGCGAGGGAACCTTCCTCCAGCCAACCTTCATCACCGACTATCCTGTAGAGATGTCTCCATTGACCAAGATGCACCGTTCTAAGCCAGGCTTGACCGAGCGTTTCGAGTTGATGGTAAACGGTAAGGAGCTTGCCAATGCATACTCTGAGCTCAACGACCCAATTGACCAGGAAGAGCGTTTCATCGACCAGATGAAGCTTGCTGACAAGGGTGATGACGAGGCGATGATCATCGATCAGGACTTCCTCCGTGCCCTCCAGTATGGTATGCCTCCAACATCAGGTATCGGTATCGGTATCGACCGCCTGGTAATGCTGATGACCGGCAAGACCTTCATCCAGGAGGTATTGTTCTTCCCACAGATGAAGCCAGAGAAGAAGATGCCACAGAGCACCATCAAGGAATGGGAAGAGATTGGCGTGCCAGAGGATTGGGCATACGTGCTCCGCAAGGCAGGCTTCAACCTCATCTCTGATATCCGTGAAGAAAAAGCACAAGGCTTGCAGCAGAAGATTGGAGAAATCAACAAGAAGTACAAGCTCGGCTACGAGAAGCCTTCTGTTGACGACATCCAGGGCTGGATTAATGCAGCAAATGCTTAATTGATAATGCATAATTAATAATGTATAATTAATAAAGAGTTCCGGCTTTTTATTGGTTATACATTATATCTACAAACAAAGGCGAAAGCCTCATTATACATTATTAATTATTAATTATTAATTATAAATTCATTCGAAGTGTTCAACTGCGGTAAAATAGCGATAATTGGCGGCGGTAGCTGGGCTACGGCAATAGCCAAGATTGTGGTGGGTCATACTCATCATATAGGCTGGTATATGCGTCGCGATGACCGCATCGAGGACTTCAAGCGCATGGGGCACAACCCTGCCTATCTGATGTCAGCACGATTCAATGTAGATGAGATTTTCTTCTCTTCCGACATCAACAAGATAGTGCAGAACTACGATACACTCGTGTTCGTCACCCCGTCGCCTTATCTGAAGAATCATCTCAAGAAGCTCAAGACGCGAATCAGCGATAAGTTCATCATCACAGCCATCAAAGGTATTGTGCCTGATGAAAACCTCGTTTGCTCAGAGTATTTCCATCAGGTTTACGATGTGCCTTACGAGAACCTCGCCTGCATCGGAGGTCCTTCTCATGCCGAGGAGGTGGCACTGGAGCGACTGAGCTATCTCACCGTGGGCTGTAGCGATACCGAAAAGGCGCGTGCCTTCGCCAACGATTGTCTGGCGAGTGAATTCATCAAGACCAAGACTTCGAGCGACGTCATCGGTATCGAATACTCTTCGGTTCTGAAGAACGTATACGCCATCGCAGCAGGTATCTGTGGCGGTCTGAAGTATGGTGACAACTTCCAGGCGGTACTCATGTCAAATGCTGTTCAGGAGATGCACCGCTTCCTGACAGCCGTCCACCCTATCGACCGAAGCATGTACGACTCAGTTTATCTGGGCGACTTGCTCGTAACAGGTTACAGCAATTTTTCCCGCAACCGCACCTTCGGAACCATGATAGGCAAGGGCTACAGCGTGAAGAGTGCGCAGATAGAGATGGAGATGATTGCAGAAGGATATTTCGGCACCAAGTGTATGAAGGAAATCAATCGCCACATGCACGTCAACATGCCGATTCTCGATGCTGTATATAATATATTGTACGAGCGCATCAGTCCGCAAATCGAAATCAAACTCTTGACCGACTCGTTCAGATAGGCACATCCTATCCGTCGGTTTCGGCAGAAGAGTTTGTCTTCAAGTAGTAACATTAACACATTCATTTAGATATTAAAAGAAAAAATGAAAAGTATCAGCTTAAACATTACAAAGGCTGCATCATTCCTTGCAGAAGGTGCAGTAAAGGCTTACGAGCCTAAGGTTAAGGCCGCTCAGGAAGCTCTTGAGAACGGCACTTGTGAAGGTAACGATTTCTTGGGATGGTTGCATTTGCCATCTTCTATCACTCCTGAGTTCCTCAATGAGATTCAGGCTGTTGCCAATACTTTGCGCGAAAAGTGTGAGGTGGTTGTTGTAGCAGGTATCGGTGGTAGCTACCTCGGTGCACGCGCCGTTATCGAAGGCCTCGGCAACTCTTTCGCTTGGCTCGTAAACGACAAGAAGAACCCTACTATCCTCTTCGCAGGTAACAATATCGGTGAGGACTACCTCTTCGAGTTAACTTCTTTCTTGAAGAACAAGAAGTTTGGTGTCATCAATATCTCTAAGTCTGGTACCACTACTGAGACAGCTCTCGCTTTCCGTCTTTTGAAGAAGCAATGCGAGGAACAGCGCGGTAAGGAAGAGGCTAAGGATGTTATCGTAGCTGTAACCGACGCCAAGAAGGGTGCTGCACGTACTTGTGCTGACAAGGAAGGTTACAAGAGCTTCATCATCCCTGATAATGTAGGTGGCCGCTTCTCTGTTTTGACCCCAGTAGGTTTGTTGCCTATCGCAGTAGCAGGTTTCGATGTAAAGCAGCTCGTAGCTGGTGCGGCTGACATGGAGAAGGCTTGCGGCAAGGACGTAGCTTTCGAGGAGAATCCTGCAGCTATCTATGCAGCTACACGTCAGGCTCTCTATACTCAGGCTGGCAAGAAGATTGAGATTGTATGCAACTTCCAGCCTAAACTTCACTACTTCGCTGAGTGGTGGAAGCAGCTCTATGGTGAGAGCGAGGGTAAGGACCAGAAGGGTATCTTCCCAGCAGCTTGCGACTTCACTACCGACCTTCACTCTATGGGCCAGTGGATTCAGCAGGGCGAGCGCTCTATCTTCGAGACTGTTATCAGCGTAGAGACTCCTAACGAGAAGTTGCTCTTCCCTCACGATGATGAGAACCTCGACGGTTTGAACTTCCTCGAGGGCAAGCGTGTTGACGAGGTGAACAAGATGGCAGAGCTTGGTACACGTCTGGCTCACGTTGACGGTGGTGTTCCTAACATCCTGGTTAACGTACCAGAGTTGAACGCTTACTACCTCGGTCAGCTGATCTACTTCTTCGAGAAGGCTTGCGGTATCAGCGGTCTCTTGGAAGAGGTGAACCCATTCAACCAGCCTGGTGTTGAGGCATACAAGAAGAATATGTTCGCATTGCTCAACAAGCCAGGTTATGAGGCAGAGAGCAAAGCTATCCAGGAGCGCTTGAAGAATGAATAATTGATGAAGGAAATTATTTTTAAATATATGAAAGAACACGGCTTTGGGGAATTCAACCCTAAAGCCGTGCTTTTTGATATGGACGGCGTGCTGTATAACAGTATGCCAAATCATGCTGTGGCATGGCAGGAATCGATGAAACAGTTTGATATCCACATGACAGCAGCCGATGCTTATGCCACCGAAGGAGCCCGAGGCATTGACACAATCCAGATGATGGTGAAGAAGCAGAAGGGCATCGACATCACGCTGGACGAAGCACAGAAAATGTATGATGTGAAGACCGAAATATTCCACTCGATGCCTACTGCCGAAATATTTCCTGGCGTAAAGGAAATCATGCAGAAGATTAAAGATGCCGGCATGCAGGTAGGAGTGGTAACAGGAAGCGGACAGCGCCCGCTCATCATGCGACTGCTCAACGACTTCGGCGATTTTCTGGATGAAGCACATATCGTAACCGCCTATGATGTAAAGCGCGGCAAACCAAATCCTGACCCATATCTCATGGGATTGCAGAAGGCAGGAAACCTGAAACCCTGGGAAGGCATCGTGGTAGAGAATGCTCCTTTGGGCGTCCGTGCCGGCGTGGCAGCCAACATTTTTACGGTAGCAATTAACAGCGGTCCGCTACCAGATGAAGAATTATCCAATAAGGGTTGCAATCTACTCTATCACCAGATGACTGAATTCTGTGATGACTTTGAAAACCTGATTGCTAAGGCTTAATCCGGTTCACCCACAGATATTCTGACTTATTCAATAAAAAGACATCATTAAAAACATATAATGACATGAATAGAAAAGTAGCTTTAATTACAGGTATTACAGGCCAGGATGGTTCATACTTGGCTGAATTATTGTTGGAAAAAGGGTATGATGTTCACGGAACTATCCGCCGATCATCTACCGACTACCGCGAAAGAATTGCCCATTTGGAGGGTACACCTAATTTCCATCTTCACTATGCTGACCTCGGTGACTCTATGAGTATCATTCAGGTAATGAACAAGGTGAAACCTACTGAGGTATATAATCTGGCAGCACAGAGCCACGTACAGGTGAGCTTCGACTCCCCTGAGTTTACAGCAGATGTAGATGCTACCGGTGTGCTCCGTATCCTGGAGGCTATCCGCCAATGCGGTCTGGAGAAGACCTGCCGCATGTATCAGGCTTCAACATCTGAGCTCTACGGTAAGGTAGAAGAGGTCCCTCAGAACGAGAACACTCCATTCCACCCTTATTCTCCATACGCTGTTGCCAAGCAGTATGGTTTCTGGATTGTCAAGGAGTATCGTGAGGCTTATGATATGTTCTGCTGCTCTGGTATCCTCTTCAATCATGAAAGTGAGCGCCGTGGTGAGACTTTCGTAACCCGCAAGATTACTTTGGCTGCAGCCCGCATCAAGCAGGGCAAGCAAGACAAGCTCTATCTCGGTAACCTGGATTCGCTCCGCGACTGGGGTTATGCCAAGGATTATGTAGAGTGTATGTGGCTGATTCTCCAGGCTGAGAAACCAGAGGACTTCGTGATTGCAACAGGTAAGCAGCACTCTGTCCGTGAGTTCGCCCAGCTGGCGTTCCACTATGTAGGAATCGAACTGAAATGGGAAGGCAAGGATGAGAACGAGAAGGGTATCTGCGTTGAGGGTCCTGAGGAACTCATCGGCAAGACACTCGTTGAGGTTTCTCCTGATTTCTACCGTCCTACCGACGTGGTAAACCTCTGGGGTGACCCAACAAAGGCTAAGGCTAAGCTCAACTGGAATCCTAACACCACCTCTTTCGAGGATCTCGTAAAGATTATGGTAGAGAGCGATATGGCGAAGGTTGCTGCCGAGGATGCCGGTCAGAAGGTTCGCTGCAATCTTGCAGAATATTTGGAAAAGGGAATTGTTAAGTAATTATGTTGGATAAGAATTCAAAGATTTATATTGCAGGACACCACGGACTCGTGGGTTCTGCTATCTGGAATAACCTCAAGAAGAGAGGTTATAACAACCTGGTAGGTCGTTCTCACAAAGAACTCGACTTGACCGACCAGTATGCAGTAGAGAAGTTCTTTGACGAGGAAAAGCCTGATGCAGTAGTATTGGCTGCTGCCTTCGTGGGCGGTATCATGGCGAATTCATTGTATCGTGCAGACTTCATCATGCAGAACATGAAGATGCAATGCAACGTAATCAGCAACGCTTATTCTCATGGCGTGAAGAAGCTCCTCTTCCTGGGCTCTACCTGCATCTATCCTAAGAATGCACCGCAGCCTATGAGCGAAGATGTGCTCCTTACTTCTCCGCTGGAATATACCAACGAGGAATATGCCATCGCCAAGATTGCCGGACTGAAGATGTGCGAGAGCTACAACCTTCAGTATGGTACCAACTATATCGCTGTGATGCCAACCAACCTCTATGGTCCTAACGATAACTTCCATCTGGAGAACAGCCACGTAATGCCTGCGATGATGCGCAAGATTTATCTTGCCAAACTCATCCACGATGGCGACTGGCACAGCATCGAGGTGGATATGAACAAGCGCCCTATCAACCCTACTGATAAGCTCCGCGAAATCATCGGCGAGGGTAACGTAGACGGCAGCAACTCTCACGAGCGCATTCTGAAGGCGCTGGAGTTCTATGGCATCTATGACAACAAGGTAGTACTTTGGGGAACAGGCAAACCATTGCGTGAATTCCTCTGGAGCGAGGATATGGCAGATGCCAGCGTTCACGTGCTTCTGAATGTAGATTTCAAGGACATCATCGGTATCGAGAAGTACAGTTCTGTATTCTATGGTGCCAAGGTAGATGGTGCTGTGGATAGAAACAACTCTGAGGGCCGTGGTGGCGCTATCCCTTCTCTCGGTGAGATTCGCAACTGCCACATCAACGTGGGTACCGGCAAGGAGCTCACCATCCGTGAACTTTCTGAACTTGTAGTAAAGGCAGTAGGTTTCGAAGGCGAGGTAGAGTTTGACGCCAGCAAGCCAGATGGAACCATGCGCAAGCTCATCTCTGTAGATAAGCTCCACAGCCTCGGCTGGACGCATAAGGTAGAGATTGAGGATGGTGTGAAGAAACTCTTCGACTGGTATCAGGAGAGTCTGAAAGACTAATAAAGAATATCGACTATGGATACAGAACAACTTTCTATGACCAAGAAAACCCTTGTGGGAGTACAGTTCCTGTTTGTGGCTTTCGGTGCAACGGTTCTGGTGCCTCTTCTGATAGGCATCGATCCGGCAACGGCTCTCTTCACCGCTGGTGTAGGAACCTTTCTTTTTCACTTCATCACCAAGGGTAAGGTGCCTATTTTCCTGGGCAGTTCCTTCGCCTTTATCGCCCCTATCATCGCTGCAACCAAACAATGGGGACTGCCGGGAACAATCGCCGGACTAACCAGCGTTTCTCTGGTGTATTTCGTCATGAGCGCCCTGGTGAAATGGCAGGGCAAGAAACTGTTGGACAGGATTTTTCCTCCGGTAGTCATAGGTCCCGCCATCATCCTCATCGGTCTCTCCCTTTCGGGCAGCGCTGTGGATATGGCAAAGACCAACTGGATTCTCGCCTTTGCATCGCTCATCACCGCTATCCTGGTGCTTACCTTCTGCAAGGGCTTGATGAAGCTGGTTCCTATCATTTCTGGGGTTATCGTGGGCTATGTCATCGCCATCTGCATGGGCGAGGTAGATTTCTCGGGCGTGGCAGCGGCATCATGGTTCTCCTGTCCTGTATCCTTCGATACCATCACCCATTTCTCCTGGGCTCCATTCCTCTATATGTTGCCCGTGGCGATAGCTCCGGTGCTGGAGCATATCGGCGATGTATATGTAGTGAGTGCCGTAGCCAAGAAGGATTTCGTGGCAGATCCGGGATTGCATCGCACGATGTTGGGCGATGGACTGGCATGTCTCTGTTCAGCCTTTCTGGGCGGACCTCCTGAGACCACTTATTCAGAGGTAACAGGTGCGATGTCTATCACCAAGGTAACGAGTCCTGCCGTGATTCGCATATCCGCAGCCACCGCCATCTGTTTCTCTATCGTGGGCAAGTTGAGTGCTTTGTTGCAGAGCATTCCTCAGGCGGTTTTAGGTGGCATCATGCTGCTGCTTTTTGGAACCATCGCAAGTGTGGGCGTTCAGAATCTGATGCAGAACAAGGTAGACATGAATGAAACCCGCAATGTCATCATCATCTCTGTGATGCTGACGATGGGCTTGGGTGGCGCCGTTCTCTCATCCGGTTCCTTCGCCATTTCCGGCATCGGTCTCTCCGCCGTCATCGGCGTAGTTCTCAACCTCGTTCTTCCTAAGACGAAGAAGAAAGAGGCATAAATAAGGAAAAAGCTTTGAAAACGAGATTGTTTTCAAAGCTTTTTCTTTTTTATTAGAACAAAAAGAGGGGTAAAACAAGGATTTTAACCTACTAAAACAGTTCTTTCAACTAAGAATAAAAGCATTTATAACTAGATAAAATCTCCGTTCATAGACGTTGAATGTCCGTTCAAAGACGTTGAACCGCCGTTCATAGACGCTGAACCGCGGTTCAACGTCTATGAACGGAGATTTCAATAGGGTTAAAGAACATTTTATCCTATAATCAACCAAGACTTTTCCCGAGATTAACACATTATTAATACAGGAAGAAGGAAGAAAGGAGATAAGAGGAGAGTCCGAATCTTGCACTTGGCAATGGGGCGGCAAAGTAATAGTTCTGGTCGTTATTCTTATCCAGGAAATTCACCTGCTTCATACCGAAGAATGGCAGACCCTCTGGGAAGAGCGGAGTAAAATCAGTTACACCACCAGAAAGAGCAGGACTGCCTGCCTGATAATCGAAATTCCAACTCTTGTCGAATGCTAATGGAGCACCATTCTCCACTTTATCAATCTCGCAGTTGATATTCATCTTCTCGCTCTGCTTGAAACTCTTGAAGAGAGGGTTGAGCTGACCAGCCACGCTACTCTTGATGTCGGTATCAAACCAGATGCCGAGCTCTGCACCCTTCGCCATCTGTGCTACGCCAGGCTCTGTAGATGCAAAGTAGTAGTTTGGAGTAAGACGGCTGTGCTCCATATCTACACCATCCTTCTTTGGCTGCTTCAGACCGAAACGGGAATCGTAGATGAGGTTGTTCACGAAGATTGGCTTAGCTGCCTTCTCTACCCAGACAGAACCACCCTTCTTGTTCTTGGAACGGCGCCAGCCGCAGTTGATGATGGTGTTGTTATAGGCGGTCATCTCAGAGAGAGGAATCACCTCGCTATTTCCGGCATTCGAAAGCTTGAAGGCGTTGGTGCAGGCGTTGTAGATGATATTGTTGGCTACATCGAGCTTGCAACCCGCTTTCACGTTGATGGCCTCACCGCCATCGGCTGCATTTCCGCTATCGGCAAAGATATTATTGATAATCACGCCGTTACCACCGGTAAAGTAAGTCTGGTCGTTGTAGTTGTCATGGAAGAAACTGTTTGCCATCACAAACTTGCCGTTCACATTACAGAAGTGGAAGGCTGGCACACCGCCATCGATGGTGGTCTTGAAAAGCTTGTTCTGGAAAGAAGCTGAACTCTCGGTAGGAGTAGCACCAGCATAGGCCACATCCACGTGGTTGAGCACCACCTCCTCAGAATTATATCCGCAGATGATGCCGCCCCAATCAGCAGGCTTCCTGGTATCAGAAGTAAAGACTACCGGTTTTTCGGCGGTTCCCAGACAATAGAGATTGCCCAATACCACGATTTCTACCGGCACCTGAACCTCTGACTTGCAGGTAACGGTTACGCCCGGCTCAATGTAGAGCGATGCTCCTACAGGAATCTCTACGCTCTGGCTCAGAGTAGTATCCTTGGTCCAAACCACAGAACCTGGAGGATATTCTGCCACCTTCGTTGTAAAGGTTTTTTCAGAACCCTGGTTCTCATTACTTCCATTACCGCCATTATTCACGTAATCGTATGGATTGATATTATCGTTCTCGCAAGATGTGGAGAACATTGCAGCTGCTGCCATCATAAGCAAAGCAGTAAAAGTATTTATCTTTTTCATTTTTTACCTTTTTACTTTTTTACCTTTTAAAGTTTGTATCTTACTCCCAGCAGGAAGGTTCTGCCATACTGATAAGTGCCCACGATGGTCTTATCGCTCTTCTGACCCTCATACTCCAGGTTGCTCTTGTTCACGGTCTTCAAGTATCTCTCGCGCTTGGCATCGAGCAGATTGTTTGCCTTGAAGAAGATGGAGATGCCGTTCTTGAATTGCTTCTCGGCACTCAGATCGAGACCGAACATCGCCTTGTCCCACTGGTCGGCATCCTTGAAAGGAGAAACCAGGGCAAGCTTGGTGCCCGTGAAGGAAGAGGCCAGCTGCGCATTCCAGCCATGCTCCGTATCCTTATATAATAAGGAGATGTTGGCGGTATGAGGAGCCTGGTTAACCAGCGGACGGGTCTGGGTTACACCCGTCTTATACTCGGCACTACCCTCCTGGTACTCACGCTTCGAGGTGGTGATTTCAGAATGGGTGTAAGTATAATTCGCCTTTACTCCGAAGTGGCGGATGTACTTGATTACGTCGATTTCGAAGCCCATGTTCTTGGCATTACCCAGGTTATCAGGCATGTAGTAGGCATCGGTTCCGGCGCCAATCTTGCCATCCGATGTTACGAACACCTGCTCTATAGGGTCTTTCAGATACTTATAGAATACGCCGGCAAGAATCTGCTCGGTCTTGCTTGGGAACCACTCCCAGCGCAGGTCGATGTTGTCGATGCGGGCACGCTTCAGGTTTGGATTACCTTTTTCCTGATACTCCTCGCCCTGAATCTGATAAGGCACTATCTCGTAGAAGCCCGGACGGTTGATGGAGCGATAGTAAGAGAGACGCACGTTCATCTTCCTGGTTGGCGTCCACTTGATGGATGCCGATGGCAGATAATCCCAGTAGCTCTGCTCGCCCACCTGTCCCATGTTGCGGAAATGCTGGAGCATGGTGTAAATCTGGTTGGTGTGCTCGGCACGGAAACCGGCATTCAGTTCGCCCACCTCGCTCTTCAGGGTTACCATGGCGTAGGCTCCGCCGATGTGCTCCTTGGAATCGTAGTTGAGCTGGGAAGCCTGAGAATAAGGAGTCTTGCAAACCCAATCGATGTTGGCATACTGGTCTATTCCGTTGCCATCCAATCGGTGCGAAATGTCGGCAGGATTGAAGATGTAAGAATAATATCTGTTGCTGCGTTCCTTTCTGCGATACTGTGCACCCGCCTTCCAGAGAGCCTCCACAGAGTTGGCGAAACGGGTATCGTAAGAGAGGTTGATGTAACCCGCCCAGTCGGTATCCTTGTTGTGCTGGAATCGGCGTTCGGCACTCTTAGGCAGGGTCTTGATGATGTTCTTGTCGCCTTCCCAGATGGAACCCGAAACGGCATCGCCGCCATTCTCGGCAGTTCTGCTTATGGTGTTGGTCAGGGTAACGTAAGTTCTATCCGGATCTTCCTCCTTAGCCTGCGAGAATACGCCCGACCAATCTATGGTAAAATCCTTGGTAAGATGATGCGTACCCTTCAGATTGGTGGCAAAGATGCTCTGGGTGGTTGAGAGAGAACGCACCTCATCATCCTGGGTGTAGCTGTCGGCTCCGATGTATTCGGTGTTGACGCTATTGTTATATCTGGTGCCTTTGGAATTAGTGCGCACATACATGTTGTACCACTCCAGCTTATGGCCAGGCAGGGTTAAATCGAACTTGGCATGAGCACCCGCAGTAAGGTCGTGGATGCTATAATAGCGATGCTGCAGGGAGTAAATGTACATGGCCTGTTCGCCCGAAGCCATCTTTACGGAATTGTAGGTGCGCTCGGTGCCACGGAAAACATTCTGCACGCTTCCGGCAAGCATCACGCCCAGGCGGTCGTTCCAGAAGCGGTTGCCGATGCTCAGACCTCCTATGAAGTTAGGAGCAGGAAGAGAATGACTCTTCAACTGAACAGGACCGTTCTTGAAATCGCTCATCTGCGCCTTGTAGTCTTTTCCGAAAGCCTCGTAAGGAGATTTCTTTGTATAATCAGAGCGGTTGCTGGTAAGAAAATCTCTGCCATCCTTCCAGAAATAATCGCTTGCTCCGATGGCTGCATTCGCCTGAATCTGGAAGCGGGATGGGGCATCCTTCATCACCATATCCACCACGCCGCCGGCAGCATCGCCTTCCATATCAGCAGTAAGAGACTTGGAAACCACGAGGCGGTCCATCAGATCAGAAGGGAAGATATTCAATGGGATGTAACGGTTTTTATCATCCGGACTAGGAATCTTCACGCCGTTTACCAGGGTGTAGTTGTAGCGCTTGTCCATGCCTCGGAGGATGGCGTAGGAAGCCTCGCCCGATGCATCACGCTCCATGGTTACACCCGATACTCGCTGCAGAACGCTCGCCACGTTGACATCAGGCGAAAGCTGGATGCTCTGCTGGCTCATCACGTTGAGCACGTTGCCGGCATTCTTCACGGTTTCTATGGCGCTGCGGTCGCTGCGGTATTCACGATGACCGGTAATCACCACTTCGCCCAACTGCTTCAGGTCTTCATCCATCGGAATAGTCAACTGTCCATCCTTTCCCTCTTTGGAGAAGTCTTTAGCCACATCCACTACCATCTCCCTGGTCTTGTAAGACATGTAGGAAACGATGATGGTCACCTTGCCCTTATCAGGCAATTCATGCAGGGTGAAAGTACCATCAAGTCCGGTAGTGGTACTCACGTTGGGCAGCTCCTTTACTCGGATTACGGTTCCGATGAGGGGTTCGCCCGTTTTGTTATCCTTGACTATACCATCCAGCGTATGTGCCTGGATGGCGGTAGTCGCTGCGGCAAGAAGCGCCGCACTCAGTAAAAATCTTTTCATCTATATCGCTATTGAATTCTTCATTCGTTTCTTTTCGCAAAAAAGCTTCTTTTACCTTTTTACTTTTTTACCTTTAAAACCGTGTGAATGATTTTTCCATCCTTGTCGATCATCGACATTCTCAGCTGCTTCTTATCTGCTGTAAATACAGAGAAGCCATCGGCAGGACTGCAGAACACGGTGCCATCGATAGGCTTCACAGAGCGAGCCAGAGATGAAGAGGAATTGACTACATAGTCGATGTTATCGCCCTTCTTCCGGATGTGCTGGAAGTTGTGGATGTGACCGCAGGCATAAATCGCCACATTATTATATTTATGGAGGATAGGCAGGAGGCGCTTCTGCATGTCGAGGCGCTCATTCTCCTTCTTCGTGGTGTAGGCATAGATAGGATGATGACCTACCACGATGACCCAGTCTTCCTTGGCATTCTTCAGAGTTTCGTCGAGCCAGGAGAGCTGAGCCTCAGCATCCTGCTTGCAGGCATCAGGATAGATTTCCGCATTCTTGCGATAGGAATCGATGAGGGGTGTGGTGTCGAGGAAGATGACACGCACGGTGGTTCCCTTGTGGTCGAACACCTTGGTGTAATATTTGGCTGGCATCATCCAGCGGCGGCTCACCTTGCCGTAGTCCATAAAAGCCTGTGTATTACCACGATACTCATGGTTGCCGCAAACCGGGAACCAGTTGAGCATCAGGTCGGGATGAGAATAAACATATTCGTAATTGGTAAGCCACAGAGGATCCTGGGTAGAAGTCACGCCATTGAAATGGTGGATGTCGCCCACGGCAAGTACGCATTCAGGATCTACTGTGCCCGCCATCTCGCCCATCAGTTCGGCGATAGACTTCTGGTCATAGTAGCCGTTGCGTCCCATATCATTGGTCATGTAGAGGGTGATTTCGCCCTTCAGTTTCTGCCATTCGGCAGCATTCGCCTTCCAGTTTGGATTCTGCGGAATGGCGGTTGCTGCACTCTGAGAGCAGGTTGTTAATGCTGTGTTTTGAGCCTGTGCAGTCAAGCCTCCGCCCAATAATAAAGCCGAAGCCAAAACTACAGTTGCTACTCTACCTTTCATCATAGCAAAGCCATTCATGCTGCTATGCTTACCCGATACTTTCTTTTCCATTTTTCTTTATCTGACTATAAATACCTTTATTAAAGATTTCCCCTTTCGGGGTAATTCCTGTTAAATTTCGGGTGCAAAGGTAGGGGTATTATGTGTCAATGAGGTTACAAGGATTTTAATTAGCAGATAAAAGATACTACAATCTTATTACGGGAGTTTTCCCCGATGCTTTTAGGGAAAATCATACATCAGATTATGGTTTTCCCCTTGTTGTTTTCAGCTATTCTCCCTATCTTTGCACCAGAAATAAATAAATGCAGTAATAACCCTTTAAAGAGAAGATAGTTATGAAAAGAATGATTATGACATTGGTAGCAGTATGGATGATGATTACATCTATGAATGCTCAGAGACTGACAAATATTCAGGCAGAAGCCCGTTTTATCACAGATAAGATGGTGGTGGAACTGGGATTGAGCAGCGTTCAGCGCAACAGCATTCTGAACATCAATCTCAATTATCTCAATGGCATCCGCAGCTATCGCGACATTGATGCCTACGGCTGGCATTACCGCAACAAGCAGCTCAAGCGCATGATGACCGCCAGACAATGGAAAAGATTCAAGGACTCTTACTATTTCTATCGCCCTATCGGCTGGCAGAATCATGTGTATGTTCACCATATATATACCAAGTATCCAAAGCATAACTGGGGACACGACAAGCGCCGCCCTCGCCCTGAGTGCAGCTACGGAAGACCGGGATGGCCAGGCGGAACCCATGTAACTTATGGACCAGGAAAGCCGGACAAGCATCACAAGCACGACAAGAAGTGGAAGCATGACAAGAAGAAGTGGAAGCACGATAGAGATTGGGATGATGATGACGATGATGATGATTGAGTTAATGACTGGGATTAAGCCAAACATTCGATGATAAAACAAAAGAAATCCAAGCTAGAGATCATTCTCCGGCTTGGATTTCTCGTTAAATAAAAACTAACTATGCCGACTAACTAAGAATTAATCATTAATAATTAATCATTAATCACTAACAAGATGTCTTCCACAATCTGCTCATCGAGCAGGCGATTATCCGAAAGCAACTGCTGCACATCATATCTATCGTAGAGACCCTTTCTGATGCCGCCCACCATCACCTTCATTTCTGAAGTGCCATAGTAAGAGGCGATGCGCTCGCCGAAACCGCCATCCTTAGAGCCATCCTCCAGGGTTACCACCAACTGATGGTTTGCCTTCAGGCTATCCAGCGTCTCGGCATCCACCTCATTCAGATAACGGGGATTGATGAGCGTAGCATCGATGCCCTTATCAGCCAACAGGCGGACTACATTCTCGCCCTTCTGATAGAACGAACCGGCGGCGATGACTGCCACCTTCTCGCCCTGGTGCATCACCTTGTACTTTGCCTCGTAGCCATACTCAGCATCAACGGCTTCTGACGTATGAACCACGCCATTGCTTGGCACACGGATGGCGATAGGTTTCTTATCCTGTAGAATGCTCCAGCGGAGCATGGCGAAATACTCCTCGCAGGTGGTTGGAGCCAGATAGATGAGCCCCGGAATGCTGCAGAGCATCGGAATATCGAAAAGGCAGATGTGGGTGATGTCGTTCATCGAGTTCACTCCGCCTCCTACCACGTTGATTACGGCTGGATTGGAATTGATGCAGAGGTCTTGCGCTATCTGGTCGTAGGTGCGTTGGATGAAGGTGCTGTAAACCGTCCAAACCGGATGCAATCCACCCTTCGCCATTCCCGAAATCATCGCTACTGCCTGCTCTTCGGCGATTCCCATATCGATGTGCTGCTTGCCAGCCAGTTGGCGCTTATCGGCAGTAAAACCACCTGCGGTAGGAGTACCGGCGGTTACGGCGATGAGGGTCTTATCCTGCTTCATCTCGCTGAGCATCCAGTCGGAGAATAATGTACCGTAATCCTCTGTTGGAGCAACCTCCGGGAGGGTTCCATCGGCATTCCTTCTTGGTCGCGAACCATCTTCCAGATTGAAAGGCATTCCCCAATGCCATGCCTCCTTGTTGGCTACGGCTGGCGCAAAACCATGACCTTTCTCTGTGTGAATGTGAACCACGGTAGGCTTATCCGTATCCTTCACGCTCTCGAAAACCTGGATGAGTTTTTCGATGTCGTTACCCTCTTCCAGGTACTTGTATTCAAAGCCCCACGCCTTGAACCAGTTGTGCTCGCAGGTGCCGTTGCTCTGGCGCAGGGCACGCAAGTTCTTGTAGATTCCGCCATGATTTTCGGCGATAGACATTTCGTTGTCGTTCACCACGATAATGATGCCCGTACCGAGTTCCGAAGCCTCATCCAGTCCCTCGAAAGCCTCGCCGCCCGAAAGGGAGCCGTCGCCGATAATGGCGATGATGTTCTCATCAGTTCCCTTGATGTCGCGCGCCTTCTGCAAACCGGTGGCAAGACTCACGGAAGTAGAAGTATGCCCCACCTCAAAGTTATCATACTCCGGACATTCGGCAGGAGAAGAATAGCCCGAAATGGCATTCATGTCATCCACATCGCCGAGGAATCCCGCAGCTCGTCCGGTGAGCACCTTATGCGGATAGCATTGGTGGCTTACGTCAAACACGAGTTTATCCTTTGGCGCATCAAAAACGTAGTGAAGCGCCACGGTAGCCTCCACGAATCCCAGGTTCGGTCCCACATGACCGCCATGCTTACTTACACGGTTCAGCACAGCCTGTCTGGTTTCATCAGCCACTACCTGCAGCTCCTTCAAATCCAGCTTCTTCAAGTCGGCTGGCGACTTTATTTTCTCAATATACATATTTTTATACTTATAGTTATGATTCTATTATGATTATGATTTCCGAGTGCAAAGATACGAAGATTCCCGAAAACACGCATTACCCCAACTACAGAAAAAATGAATAATTTTCCGGAAAACTCATCTTGGAATATTTTTCAGAAATATCATCTGGGAATATTTTTCGGAAATCTCATCTTGGAATTCAGCCTACAGCCTTATCCCTATCCTTCAGAATCACAGCCATGTTATCCAGCGCCCATTCTATCAGGTGATCCATAATAGGAATAAGGGTTTCAGCACGGGGTGTGAGAGAATACTCCACTCTTGGCGGCACTTCGGCATAAGCCTTGCGGGTAACGTAGCCATCAACCTCCAACGATTTTAACGTGCTGGTAAGCATTTTCTGCGAAATATCCGGAATCAGCTTACGCAGAGCATTAAACCGGAGGGGACCATCCTGATGATTTTTCAGGGTGTAGATTACAAGTAGCGACCACTTGTCGCAAACGCGCGCCAGAACGTTACGGATGGGACAGTCCTGCACTACCATTTCTTTTATCATTCTTGCCATAATCTATCTTTTTTATATTCTACAATAATCTATAATATTCTGCAAAACTCTACAATATTCTGCAATAGGCTACAAAAGTAACTAATATCCGAAAAGATACCAAACATACCAAGTTAATCTAAGTTAACGCTTCATTTTTCTTACTCCCATTCCCACGCAATAGTTACCTCCCAGTAACCATCTTACCCCCAAGTGCCCTCTTGCAGGAACCAGTTTTTCGCAGTATCTTTGCAGCGCAATTCAGAAATGAAAGCTGAAAGCAGAAGTATTCACAAATTCACAATAAGAAATAAAAAAAGAGAAATATAAACATTTAAAAATAACAGACAAGATGAAAGAAACAAAGCTTATTGCAAAGGCTGAGAACTTCACAGCCACAGATTTTGGTAAGATGAGTGAAATCAAGGATTACACCTTAGAGTTGGGTCCTGAGATTAAGATTCCCGGAAAGGTATTCGGAGGTCAGAGCGTAAACGCTACTGGTGGCGAGTTCTCATTCCAGAACTTTGCTCCTGGCACAGAGACTGGTTTCCTCCATACTCACAAGAACCACGAGGAACTGTATTTCTTCCTCAGCGGCAAGGGCGAATTCCAGGTGGATGGCAAGGTATTCCCAGTTCAGGAGGGAAGCGTGGTGAGAGTAGCACCAGACGGCAAGCGCTCCGTTCGCAACAATGGTACAGAACCACTCGTGATGCTCTGCGTGCAGTATAAGGGCGAAACCTTTACAGCCGAAGATGCAACCGACGGCGTGATTCTGAATGATAAGGTGGAGTGGTAGGAACTACTCCACCACCATGGATTGTCCTTGAGAACGCCGATGGCAAGAAGTCATATAGGTATTTCAAGAAGGAGCATGTGGACAAGGCTGAGGTCAGACGCAAAGTTGAGTCCATACCGTTTGAAGAACGGAAGAAACGCAACAACGTAGAAGCAGCAATGTTCCAGTATGGCTTCCATACAAGAAACAACAAGACCAGATATCGCACACTCTTTAAGCACGGCTTGCAAGCAATTGCAAGATGCGCTTGGATGAACATGCGCCGTCTTTTCTGGTTTGACTGCCAATTAAGTCTCCAAATTGCAAAATAAGTAGTTCAAAGAGCGAATAGCCCCATTTTGAGGCATTTTTAAGGCTGTAGTTGCGTACTAAAGTTGTTTGACCAACTAATGAACACTAACTATTCGCCAGAGTTAGTTAAAGCCAAGGGAAGAATATAACAGCCCAAGGCTATTGTTTAATTTTAATAGAACCCACTTTTTCAAGTGGACTCATACAACAAATTATGAAGAAAAAAAATGTTACAATTCGACTGATTCGCAATGCAACTTTGCGAATTCATTATGCTGGAAAAGAGATACTTGTTGACCCCATGCTTGCCGAAAAAGGCACTTTGCAGTCGGCCCTCGGTGTATATAAGACCCCAAGAGTACACCTTACGATGCCGATGAATGAAATTACGAACGGTCTGGATATGGTATTGCTGACACACAACCATATTGACCATTACGACCCGACAGTGAAACAGCATTTAGCGACGAACATCCTGTTCCTGACACAACCGCAGGATAAAGAGGGTATTAAGCAGGATGGTTTTACCAATGTAGAAAGCATTGAAAAAGACAAAACCATTGGAGATTTAACCATTCATCGCATCCAAGGGCACCATGGCTTCGGACAGATTGGAGAAATGATGGGGCCGGTATCCGGCTATGTGCTTACCGCGTCTGGTTTCCCTACCGTATATATAATGAGTGACTGCAAGTGGGAGGAGTGTATCCGTCAGACCATAGAACAGTTTTCTCCCGATTACATCATAGTGAACAGTGGAGGTGCAATATTCCCTGAATTTTCTCGAACAGAAGGTTCTATTATTCCCGACGAACAGGAAGTTATGACCATGCTTGATGAACTTCCCGCTCACATCAAACTAATAGCAGTCCACATGGAAGCTACCGATCATGGGCAGACCACACGCGCAATTCTGCGTAACGAGGCCATGCATCACGAAATAGAAATGAGTCGCCTGATTATTCCTGAAGATGGAGAAACAATAATATTATGAGCGTCTGTATCAAATCACTTATAACGATGAAAACGTATGGATGGGAGTTACTGTGACTAGGGCTTCCGAGAAGAAACGGCTGAAGGAATTAAAAGGTCACATTCGCTCTAAACATTATCATGCCACTTTTGAACCTCTCTTTGAAGATGTGGGTGAGATAGATTTGGAGGGTTACGAATGGACTGTTATAGGGACGGAAACAGGCAAAAGGAAAGGGAAAGTAGATGCCAATCCTGAATGGGTACTTCATATTGTAGAACAGGCGAAAAGAAATCACATTCCGGTATTTATGAAAGAAGACCTTTTGCCTATCATGGGAGAAGACCGAATGATTCAAGAGCTACCAGAACAATTTATAGAAAAAATATGGAAAAGGAAATAATCAGAGAAATAGATGTACAGAGTGTCATGACCAAATCTTCGCTGCCGGTCGGCGGGTATTCGGTCAATCCCTATGTAGGCTGTCCACACGCCTGCAAATATTGCTACGCCTCGTTCATGAAACGTTTCACTGGACATACCGAACCGTGGGGAGCATTCCTGGACGTGAAGAATTGGAAACCGATAAAGAATCCACACAAATATGATGGCGAGCGTATTGTGATAGGTTCTGTGACGGATGGTTACAATCCGTATGAAGAATCTTTCCGTCGTACGCGTAAATTGCTCGAAGAACTACATGGAAGTAATGCCGAGATTATGGTTTGTACGAAATCCGACCTCGTCCTGCGTGACCTCGATCTATTGAAAGGTTTTCCTAAAGTAACGGTATCGTGGTCGGTCAATACGCTTGATGAGCGGTTCCGCACGGATATGGACAATGCCGTGAGCATAGAACGTCGCCTGAAAGCGATGCGTCAAGTCTATGAGGCAGGCATCCGTACCGTATGTTTCGTTTCACCCATATTTCCGGGAATAACCGATGTGAAGGCGATTATTGGAGAGGTGAAAAATTATGCCGATTTGATATGGCTTGAAAATCTGAACCTGCGTGGACAATTCAAAGGAGGAATAATGACGTATATTCGTGAGAAATATCCCGAGCTCTTTCCGTTGTACGAAGAGATATACAACAAGAAAAAACTTGATTACTGGCAGGCTTTGGAACAGGACATATCCCAGTATGCACAAACACAAGGCTTTCCCTATCGGGTGAACGATTTGCCTTACGGACGCTCCGAAAAAGGTAAGCCTGTCATCGTGAACTATTTCTATCATGAGAAAATCAGGCTCAAAAACAAAGGGTGAATGCCGTAAAAGGATAATGGATATGGTCAAAGATGAGCCTGGACCTGATGATATCTCACATCAGGTATGAACAAAAATCCGCGATAAGGACAACCCACGCCGATTGACATTGTCGCCAACAATGACAGTGGTTTATCGGGGATTATTCTCCAAAAGGAGTAAGTTTCTCAGATTTTATTTGTACTTTTGCCATGTCATTTATCGAATTCTCTTGTTTTTTTGCAACACTAATATAAGTGAATTCTTTGACATAACAAAATCCTGAGCAACTTTTTGTTGCTCAGGTACTTAAAAAATATTATAAACTATAGTGTTGCGGAATTAAGGGATGCTCAAGCTTTTCCTTTTTCTTGAGCTTCTTCACCACTTCGGAATAGCTGTGGCGAATCAGGGACTGGATGAAATCATCTTCCAGCGTGCCATAAAGGTTTACCTGATTCCAGTATTTCTTATTCCAATGCCATGCGCCTTCTATTTCGGGATGCACTTCCCGGAGTTCGAGGGCGTAATCGGCATTACATTTCATCGTAACCCACTCGGGGCGCTCCAGGTCAACACAGGCAAAGATCTTGCCCAAGATGCGAAACGCCAAGGTCCGCTCATCAAAAGGAAAAGCCTCGGTTACGAGGGGAAGCGAGAGGCAATACTCTCTAACAGATTCTATATTCATTGTATATTGTTTTTTTTATTTCTTCACATTAAATTAATTCTACATTTCTTCACATTATATTTTAATTCTACTTGCTGAGATGCAGCTTATCCATAAAACTTTCTGAGATGCAGCTTATAATTTCTCTTTGCTCAACAGAACTTACAACCATTTTTCTATTGTTTTTTGAACTTTAGGTGAACGATAAGGCTTATATTTCTGATAATCTATCTGAGATAGATCTGCATGGTCTGTATCATCCCAATCGGTCGTCGCAGAAAGCGTAGCAGCCAGTTCCGTATCAGATTTTCCTGCACGATGAATTCTACGATGTTTTCTCTGATGTGTCAACATATCCAGACACAACACCAAGGTTACTTTGTCATCAGACGAAGCAACAGCATCCATCACCTGACGGCGCAAAGCATCAAGCTAATGAGCAGAAGAAGTACTAACTGTTACCGGTTCTTCAACCTTATCACCAGAACCTTCTTTAAATGGGTTTATATAAGGTTTTACATCCATAATCTTAATCGTTTAATTTCTAGATGCAAAGATACATTTTTCTCTTTAAAGTACAAAGATTATTAGAACTTTTTTATTGTAATTGCCTCATTTATTCCTAAAATGCCGAATTACTTTCTACAACTTAGTTATTTTCATGATAGCTTGCAATAACTTCATAAATCTTGCAGCCTCGCCCCCATCCATCTGAACATGATGAAACTGGAAGGAGATGGGGAGCGTGGTTCGGAAGAAACCACGGCGATAACTCCCCCACATCAGCATAGGGTTGCAGAACAAATCCGTGTATTGATTCACGATACAATCAAGCTCCGTTCCTATCATCGCCGACGTTCCCACCACCATCGCATCCTCTAAAGAAGATGATTTGCATTCAGCAGCAGCCTCAGAAGTCAGACGGAGATAATCTTCATTAAACTTCTGAATATCATCAGAATAAGGAATATCGCAGGAATTGATTCCTCCCTTCTTATTTTCCACAATTACGTTAATGGCGATAGAATCGTATTGCATCAATCGCCAGGATGAGCCGGATATTTTTTCCGGAAGAAGATAAAACTCCCTGGTTCTCGATGCAGCACAACCTATCGCCCAGCACAAGACCATATTGAATTTCCATCCCCTCTTCCTGCTTATCTTCAAAATTCGGGAAACGTCGAATGTCTTGGTCAGGGTTACCATCGGCATCGGCGACGACATCCATAATTCGAATGCCGCCGCCCTGGAAGTTTCTCTTGCATTTATCTCTTTCTTCATAACATTCTTCTTCTCATCAACTTTATTTCAAATCATACTTTATCCTCATTTTCTCCTATTTATATGATAAGTTTTTTGCATCCCATTTGATGTAATGCGACTGCAAAGATAGGCAATTTTTTTAAAATAAAGGAATAAAACAAGAGTTTTTAGAGAAGATAGATTACTTTTTGATGGATAAACAGATAACATTAAAAAGAAAAACTTTAAAATAACTCCCTTATGAGATACCTAAAAACAATCTTTTTGTAACTTTTTCAACAAAATATTTGGTAGTTACATAATTTTATTGTAGATTTGCAGCAGATTTTTTAAAGAAGGAGTGCTTATGCAGAAGAAAAAGGATAAAAACCTGATGAAAACGGATGTGAAGCCGATGAAACTAGGACTTCTATCCCAAATATTCCATCTCTATTACGATGGTTTCAGGACGATGACCCTGGGCAAGACGTTGTGGGCTGTCATCCTCATCAAGCTTGCTATCATCTTCCTGGTGCTCAAGCTCTTTTTCTTTCCAGATTTTATCAATACGAATGCCAAGAATGGAGACAAGGCTGGCTTCGTATCCAAGGAAATCCTGAACAGATAAAACTCTGAATTTCAATCCCATATTATCGGAAAAAATACAAAAACATTATATAATAACAATTTTAAAACCATTCAACTATGATGACAAATCTATTGTTAGACATTACATCAGCCACCATCGACTGGTCGAGGGCGCAATTCGCACTCACGGCCATCTACCATTGGCTGTTCGTGCCGCTCACCCTGGGACTGGCAGTAATCATGGGCATCGCCGAAACATGCTACTACCGCACCAACAAGCCGTTCTGGAAGCACGTAACCCGTTTCTGGCAAAAACTCTTTGGCGTCAACTTCGCCATGGGCGTTGCCACAGGTATCATCCTGGAATTTGAATTCGGCACCAACTGGAGCAATTACTCCTGGTTCGTGGGCGACGTGTTCGGCGCTCCCCTAGCTATCGAAGGCATCCTGGCATTCTTCATGGAGAGCACCTTCGTAGCCGTAATGTTCTTCGGCTGGGATAAGGTGAGCCGGGGCTTCCACCTTGCCTCCACCTGGCTCACGGGACTTGGCGCCACCATTTCTGCCTGGTGGATTCTCGTAGCCAACGCCTGGATGCAATATCCTGTAGGGCAGGAATTCAATCCCGACACCATGCGCTTCGAGATGACTTCGTTTATGGATGTGGCACTCTCGCCATTCGCCATCAACAAGTTCACCCATACCGTTACTTCCTCCTGGATCATCGGCGCCACCTTCGTGGTAGCCGTAAGCTGCTGGTATCTCCTGAAGAAGAGAGAAACCCAACTTGCCAAGGCGAGCATCAAGATGGGCGCCGGCGTAGGACTCATCGCTACCCTGCTGGCTGCGATGACCGGCGACAGCTCTGCCTATCAGGTGGCACAGGTGCAGCCGATGAAACTGGCTGCGATGGAAGCATTATATAATGGTGGAAACGGCGAAAGCCTTACGGCGATAGCAGCCGTTCACCCCTTCCAGCAGCCCGATTATGAGAACGAACAGGAGCCAGCCATGCGCATCGCTATCCCCAACATGCTCTCGTTCTTAGCCACCCGCACAGCCGATGGCTACGTGCCAGGCGTGAACGATATTATCAAGGGTTACACTAAAGAGGATGGCACACGGGAACCATCCGTGCAGGAAAAGATAGCCCGGGGCAAGAAGGCGATAGTTGCCCTGAAAACCTATCGCGAAACGAAGGCGAAAGACCAGCTCCCTATCTTAAAGGAGAACATGAAATACTTCGGATATGGTTACATCAAGGACGCCAAGGAACTGGTACCGAGCATCCCGATCTGCTTCTACGCCTTCCGCCTGATGGTGGGAGTAGGCTGCCTGCTCATCCTCTTCTTCGCCCTCAGCCTATTCCTGGTCTATAAGAAGGAAATCGCCCAATACCGATGGTTCCTCATTTCCGCCATCATCATGATTCCGCTGGCTTACATCGCCTCAGAATCGGGCTGGATAGTAGCAGAAATCGGTCGCCAGCCTTGGACCATCCAAGACCTGCTGCCAGTAAGCGCCGCCATCTCCGACATCGAGGCAGGCAGCGTGGCCACCACCTTCTTTATCTTCCTGGCACTCTTCACCACCATGCTTGCCGTAGAAATCAGCATTCTGATGAAACAGATTAAGAAAGGACCGGAATATGAATAGAAACTTAAGATGATAAACTTAAGATTATGAATTAACTTTATGACATTAGCATTATGACATACGAATTTTTGCAATCATACTGGTGGTTCCTCGTATCATTATTAGGAGCCCTGCTGGTGTTTCTCATGTTTGTACAGGGAGCCAACACCTTGATATTCTGTTTGGGAAAAACAGAAGAAGAGCGTCGCCTCATCATCAACTCCACGGGCAGGAAGTGGGAGTTCACCTTCACCACGCTCGTCACCTTCGGCGGAGCCTTCTTCGCCTCATTCCCGTTGTTCTACAGCACCAGTTTCGGCGGAGCCTACTGGCTGTGGATGATCATCCTTTTCTCGTTTGTGATTCAAGCCGTGAGCTATGAATTCCAGAACAAGATAGGTAATTTTCTAGGACCGAAGACCTTTCAGATCTGCCTCATCATCAACGGCATCGTGGGTCCGCTGCTTCTTGGCGGAGCCGTAGCCACCTTCTTCAACGGCAGCAATTTCCTGATAGACAAGGGCAATATTACCAACAGTCTGCAACCCGTCATCAGCCGCTGGGCAAACGCCAGTCATGGTCTCGATGCCCTGCTCGACCCATGGAACGTAGTGCTGGGACTTGCCGTACTGATGCTAGCCCGCATCCTGGGCATGCTCTACATCAAGAACAACATCGATCACCAGCAGATTCAGGAGCGCTGCACCCGCCAGTTGCCATGGAATGCCCTGCTCTTCCTATTGTTCTTCCTGCCATTCCTCATCAGATTGATGATAAAAGATGGATTCAGCACTTCTTCTTCCGGCATTACGATAGAGAGCATGAAGTATCTTCACAATCTTCTGGAGATGCCAATCTTGATTGTAATATTATTAACAGGTGTAGTACTCGTTCTCTTCGGCATTTTCAAGTCATCGAGGAGCGTGCAGTATAGAATGGGAATCTGGTTTACGGGCATCGGAACCGTGCTTACCGTGCTGGTTCTGCTGCTGATAGCTGGGTGGAACAATACCGCCTACTATCCATCCAACATCGACCTTCAGAGTTCTCTCACCCTCGCCAACAGTTGCAGCAGCGAGTTCACGCTCCGCACCATGGCGATAGTCTCCCTCCTCATCCCGTTCGTACTCGCCTACATCGTCTTCGCCTGGCGTGCCATCGACCGCAAGCGCATTACGCAGGAAGAAATAGAGCAGGGAGAAGCGTATTAAAAAAGACTGAAAAAGTGAGCCACTTCAAAAGTCCCACAGATACTACAGATTTACACAGATTCATTCTTGTCATAATCGGGAGGAAAATTCCCCAAATATCCAAACAAAAAAATCTGTGAAATCCCCGACCGTACAGGTCAAAAATCTGTGTAAATCTGTGAAATCTGTGGGATAAAAAAACTACAGCTCTATCACCTCCAAATCATCCGGAACGAAGATTCTACCCTTGAAGTTCTCGGCAGCTTCACGGGTGTAATTTTCTTTACGATTTGCGAGCGTTTTCTCCTCCGTATGATACAGGACAAGATTCTTCACGCCCAGTTCCTCCGCCAGTTTTCCGGCATCAAGCGCCGTACTGTGGCATTTCTCATAAGGCTTGAACGTATCGCGGTCGGCATAGAGACAGAACGCCTCGCACATCATCCAGTCTGCCCCTACTATGTAGCGACGGTTCTGCTCGTTATAAGGCTCATCGCCCAGGCACGCCAAGACCAAAGGCTTACCCGATTCATCAGAAGAAGAAGGCAACTCAGCTCGGATTCCGAACTGCTTTTCCTTAGTAGACTGAATATCAAAGCATTCCAGCTTCATATCCCCCACCTCGAAACAATCGCCATCTTCCAACTGATGGAACACCACCCTTTCAGCCACCTTAGCCAGTTGCTTCTTGGCAAGAATCATGTCGATGATGGTCTTGATTACCTTCATCACCTTATCGTTTCCATACACATGGAGCAATCCCTCATAACCCTTACATTGTGCCACCATACGGATTACCCAGATTACCCCCAACACATGGTCGGTATGCGCATGGGTAACGAAGAGGTGATGAATGTCAGAAATCTGAACATTCACCTTCTTCAGCTGTGAAAGAATTCCGTTTCCTCCGCCCGCATCCACCAGCATCAGGGTGCTGGGAGTCTGGAGCACAAAACAGGTGTTATAAATCTGGGAAACCGTAGCACTTCCCGTTCCGAGCATCGTTATTTTATTCATCTTTTCGTTATTTTTCGTTATGATATCTATTTTCCGTTCACTCCAATCTCTCTTTCCCGAATGATTCCATCAAAAAAAGAGCAGATTTTCAAGCACAAAACTACTCATTTTTTGATAAACCACCAAGAAAAAGCCCCAAAATCTTTGCTCATTCCAAATAATAATCTTAACTTTGCGGCATAAAAGGTAGGTCCATGCTTGCCGGGTACTCTGCAAAGGCATAAGAAAAGGTTATTTTTCAAACACGCAGCAAAGATAGGAAATCATTCAGCGGCAGGGGTAAAAACTGATAAAACGGAGTCGAGGCTTTCTAGAGAAAATGGGGACTTCGGGGAGGCTGGTAACAGGATCAAAACAGAAATGATTTTCGGGCAAGCGTTCCAGTTGTTCCAGTTGTTCCAATTGTTCCAAATAGGTTTTCATAGGACAATACCCCTTTATAGAGACTCTATAACTACTTAATATATAGATAGTTATATATATAAAAAGGTGGAATGGAACGCTCAAAAAAATAATTGGAACAACTGGAACTGGAACGCTCCGCCCAACCCCACTTCTCTCTATAAGGCTCATAATCAATAAATTATGTAGAAATAGAGACTAAGAATTTGAAGTACAATATCCCCATTTCAACCGCTCCGACGATGAAAAAGCCGGGAAAAGGCATCGAATAGGTGCAACTTTTGCTCTCTCAGGCATCAAAAGACATGCAGGAACCCTTATTTGCGATGCTCTTCCCGATACTCGAAGTGGAGATAAATGGGGCTATTTTTCAGTATTCCGCCCTCAATTAGGGGAAATCATACCGTATGAAGACCTATCTTGTTGCCGATTCGGGCTATTATAAGGAACAACTGTCCAACATCGCTGAAACTATCTGTCCCAACTTCCGTGAACACGAAGAAAAGAGATTGGAGAAAAATGTTCCGCTATCGCACGGCATCGCACGCTATCGCACAACTGACAAAACGGGATTTCGTATCTTTGCATCGTGATTCAGAAAGCGCGCAAAATCACTTGCCCAGTTGGAGAAAAAAATCTCCCTAATTGGGAAAATAAAAAGGCCTGATTTAACCCGATAAAAAAAGAGCCCCCAATGCGGGAAAAACATCAGGGGCTTTTATTTTGATATCAAAAATCCTTAGTAAGGAAAAAGGAGCGGAAGAACGAAGGTCATCACAACGCCGATGATAATCTGCAACGGCAAACCTACCTTCACGTAATCCATAAACGTATAGCCACCCGCCTTCATCACCAGCGCATTAGGAGGCGTGGAGAACGGAGAGGCAAAGCACATGCTGGCGCCCAACGTAACCGCAAAGAGGAAGGAATAAGGACTCACACCTACCTGCTGGGCCGCCACCAGGGCAATAGGAGCCATCAGCACAGCCGTAGCTGTATTGCTGATAAACATCGTCATCAGAGAAGTGGTGAAGTAGATACCTGCCAAGAGAGCCGTAGGTCCCATCGAACCCAAACTCTCTACCAGCCCCTGAGAAACCAAGGCAGAAGCACCCGTCTTCTCCAGAGCCGTAGACATCGGCATCATGGCGGCTATCAGCACGATACTCTCCCAGTTGATGGTCTTGTAAGCCGCCTCCACATTCCGAAAACATCCGGCAAAGACGGTCAGCAGTCCGGCGATGATGACCGCCGTGACCGGAGCCACAGGAATGAAATCGAACACCATCATCGCAATCATCAGCAGCATGATGGCAGCCGCCACAGGCGCCTTATAATCCAAGAGCACCTTGTCGGCAGTCTTCTCAGGCTGGTCGATAACCACCCAGTTGCTCGTATCGGTAGCCAGATGAGCCAGATTGGTCCATTCGCCCTGCACCAGGAGCATATCGCCCACATGCAGCTTGGTGGCTATCAGATTGTCGGTAATATATTCATCGCCACGCTTTACGCCCAGCACGTTGATGCCGAAACGCTTGCGCAGGTTGGCATCGCCTATGCGCAGACCGGCAAAATTAGACGTAGGCATCACCACGATTTCGGTCAGTCCCAGATCGTAGAAATCAATCTTCACATCCTTCATCTTCCTGAGGCCGTAATCGCTGGCAAAGCGTTTCATCTTCTCCTCCTCACCTATTATATATAAGGTATCGTGAACCTGAATGGTGCTGCTGCTCTTCGCCATGTTCTGGCTCACATCCTTCACCAGTCCCAGTCGCGATTTCTTCTCGTTTCTTATCTCGATGATACTCACGCCATATTTCTTCTGGATGCTCAGATCCTTCAGGGTTTTGCCCACGATATCCATCTGCTCGCCATTCTCGTCGAGGGCGGCAGAAGAGCGTCGGCTAGGCACGATGTAGCGATGCAGATTATCGAGCAGCTGATATTCGTCTACCAGGTCATCAAGCGATTTGCCCTGCTTCTTTTTCTTACCGCTCTGCTTTTTGCTGAGGAAGATTTTGCTGAGCGGCATGAGCACGATGATGCCGATGGCGATGACGATGATGCCCACAGGGAAGAAGCTGAAGAAAGCAAGCGGCTGATAACCGCCCTCGGTCAATACTTCATCGATAACCAGGTTGGGCGGCGTACCGATGAGGGTGAGCATTCCGCCCAGACTTCCGGCAAAGGCGAGCGGCATGAGGAAACGCGACGACTGCATGCCCGAGCCCGCAGCTATACTCATGATGATAGGCATCATGAGGGCCACCGTTCCGGTATTGCTCACGAAGGCGCCGATAAAGGAGGTAACAAGCATTACGAGCAGGAAGGTGATGGTTTCGTTGCCGCGCGAGAGCGCCATGAGCTTATTGCCCGTAAGCTTGGCAAGTCCGGTCTGCATGATAGCTCCACCCACCACGAAGAGTCCTATCATCATGATGACGATGGGCGAAGAGAAGCCCGCCAGCGCCTCGGCAGGTGTCAGGATACCCAGAACCAGGAGTGCAGCCAGGGCGGTAAGCGCCACGATGTCGGCCCTCACCCTGCCCCAGATGAACAGGACTACCGTAATAACCAATATGATAAGTGTTGTTGTCATGTGCTTTTTTTGGCTGCAAATATACGGAAATAAAGTGAGAATTAAGAATTTGCGGGAAGAAAAATGAAGAAAAATCTTGCATAATACAGAGATTTATGCTAACTTTGCAAACAAAAAAAGTTAGCAACATGACAAAGAAAGGTAAACATACCGTATTATTCATCTGTCTGGGCAACATCTGCCGCTCTCCGGCAGCCGAGGGAATCATGAAGAGTCTTGTAGAAAAAGCAGGGCTTCAGGATGAGTTTGAAATCGATTCTGCGGGCATCGGGAGCTGGCACATAGGTCAGTTGCCCGACAGCCGCATGCGCAAATGTGGCGCCGAGCATGGCTACAATTTCAACAGCCATGCCCGCCAGTTTCAGAAGTCAGACTTCGCCCGTTTCGAAACCATCGTGGTAATGGACAACGAAAACTACCGTGCCATTACCTCCATGGCTTCTTCAGAGTCTGATAGGAAGAAAGTGGTGCGCATGGCCGATTTTCTGACCCATCATCGTGAATACACCACAGTTCCCGATCCGTATTATGGCGACTATAGCGACTTCGAGCTCGTTATCACGCTTCTCGAAGATGCCTGCCAGGAGTTGCTGGACAGCATTATCGGGGAAGGGTAAAAACAGATAAAACAAAAAGGGATGAATCATCAAAATATCAGATTGATGACTCATCCCTTTTTTCAATTTAAAATATTTATACCGTAATCTCGCCCGAGCCATAGCAACGATGATGATGCTCATCATAAACTACACAGAACTGGCCGGGAGCCACACCATGAATCGCCTCTTCTGAATGAATCATCCAGCGGCCGTCTTCCAGCTTTTCTATCGTAGCAGGATGATACTCCGGCGTATGACGAATCTTGAAAGTTACCTTCTGCATAGCTACCTCGCGCGTAAGGAAATGGAAATCGTGGAGAGGAAAATCCTTCTTGTATGCCGACTGCGGATCATAACCATGACTCACATACAGGATATTGTTCTCTACATCCTTCTTAATCACGAACCAGGGACCGCCGCCAAAGCCCAAGCCCTTGCGCTGGCCGATGGTATGAAACCACAAACCCTTGTGCTCGCCTATGCGCTTGCCCGTTTCCATCTCTATGACATCGCCCGGTTTCTCGCCCAGATAACGGCGGATATAATCATTATAATTTATCTGTCCCAGGAAGCAGATTCCCTGACTGTCCTTGCGCTTGGCATTTATCAGATGCTCCTCCTCGGCTATCTCGCGAACCTCATTCTTGATATGATGGCCGATAGGGAAAATCGCTTTTTTCAATTGCCAGCTCTCTATCTGAGCCAGGAAATCGGTCTGGTCTTTTACAGGATCAGGACTCGTGACAAGCCATTTGTCGCCATTTTCATCCGTTTCGGTCTGCGCATAATGCCCCGTGGCGATGAGGTCGTAGTTGTGACCCATCTTCTCATCGAAGGCGCCAAACTTAATCAGGCGGTTGCACATCACGTCCGGATTAGGCGTAAAACCAGCCTTCACCTTCTCCATCGTATAACGGGTTACCTCGTTCCAATATTCATGATGGCAGTCAACCACTTGCAGTTTGCACCCATACTTTCTAGCCACAGCCGTAGCCATCTCCAGGTCCTCCTCCGAAGAGCAGTCCCACTCCTCTTTCTCCTCAGGACCAATCTTGATGTAGAAGCAATCAGGATGCAGGCCCAGCTGGGCAAACTCCCAAACCACAACCGAACTGTCGACGCCTCCCGAAAGGAGCACGGCAATTCTCTTATCTTTTATTTCATCAATATTCAGCATATTCTTTCCTGTTTATAATAATCCGGTTGCAAAATTACGAAAAAAAACTGATATAATGAGCATAGAAAGGGCTAGAAATGCATAAGAAAGAGAAAAGAAAAGCCCGCAAAGCCTATTTTCGCTATAGAAAACTCTTATAGCCGCATTCGTAGCTTTTAAACATAAAACGAGTTTTGCTTTCGTTTTTATCTATACCTTTGCAATCGATTTCAGAAATCGATAAGAAAGAATGTTTTTGAAAATTCAGTATTTACATTAATAGATAAAGAAAAATGGAGATTTTAAAAAATCTATTTTATGGCTTCCCAGACCTTTGGGGAGGCGGAGTAGCCCACTCTGTGATGATTCTTTCGCTGGTCATCGCCTTGGGTTTGTGTTTAGGTAAGCTCAGAGTAAAAGGTGTTTCCCTGGGCTTGGCTTGGATTCTGTTCATCGGTCTTATCTTTGGACATTTCTCTCTCAACCTTGACGAGCATCTGCTCCACTTTCTCAAGGAGTTTGGCTTGATCCTCTTTGTCTACTCTATCGGTCTGGAGGTAGGTCCGGGCTTCTTCGCTTCGTTCAAGAACGGCGGCAAGAGTCTCAACCTGCTCAGCATGATCGTTGTGGCCCTGAGTATCATTACTACCTTAGTCATCTTCTCATTTTCGGGAACATCCATCACCTCTATGGCAGGTATCCTTTCGGGTGCCGTAACCAACACTCCAGGATTGGGTGCAGCCCAGCAGGCATTCAGCGACCTGCGCCACATCGACGCCCCATCCATCGCAGCCGGCTATGCCATCGCCTATCCTATGGGTGTGCTCGGCGTTATCCTCAGCTTCATTATATTAAGGTTCGCACTACGCGTAGACAAGCAGAAGGAAGAGGATGAAGCTAAGCGAGGCAAGGGACATCTTGAAGCGATGACCCTGAACACCTTCGCCGTAAAGGTTTCTAACCAGATGGTTTTCAAAGATACCGTCAAGCAGATTCGCTATCTGCTGAAGCGCGACTTCATGGTTTCCAAGATTATCCGTAACAACGGCGAACGCCAGAACGAGGTAGTTAACGGACAGACCGTGATAGAAGAGGGCGACATTCTGCAGATTGTGGCTCATCCTACCGTAGAAGAACCTATCATCGCCCTGCTCGGCGAGAAGGTTGACGTAAAGGACGAGGAATTCAGCAGCGAACTCATCAACCGCCGAATTCTGATTACCAAACCGGGCATCAACGGCAAGAGCATCAGCCAGTTGCAGATTAGAAGCAACCTTGGCGCCAACATTACCCGCGTAAACAGAAATGGTGTAGACCTCATCGCAACCCCAGACCTGAAACTCCAGTTGGGCGACCGCGTAACCGTAGTGGGCAAGGAGCTCGCCATCGCTCATACCGAGAAGGTGCTGGGTAACCAGATGAAGCGTCTGAACTACCCTAACCTCATCCCTATCTTCCTGGGCATCATGCTGGGTTGTATCGTAGCCAACATTCCGTTCTTCATCCCAGGCATCAACGAGAATCTGCGTCTCGGACTTACCGGCGGCCCATTGGTAGTAGCCATTCTGATAGGTTATTTCGGACCGAAATACAACCTCGTTACCTACAATACCATTTCAGCCAACCTGATGCTTCGCGAAATCGGAATCTGCATCTTCCTGGCTTGCGTGGGTCTCGGCACAGGCGAACAGTTTATCCAGACCGTAGCATCAGAAAGCGGACTGACCTGGATTCTCTACGGCATCGCCATCACCATGATACCAATCATTCTGGGCGGCATCATCGGCAAGCTCGTGTTCCACATCAATTATTATACATTACTCGGCGTATTGGCAGGTGCCAACACCAACCCTTCTGCCCTGGCTTACGTACGTGAGCAGACTTCGGCAGATGCGCCAACAGTAGGCTATGCGAATGTATATCCATTCGCCATGTTCCTCAGAATTGTAACCATTCAGATTATTATTTTTGTATTTGGATAAACATATATGACAGAAAAAGAATTGAAAACCTGCGCTTGCGTAGAGGACAACTGCAACTGCAAGGAAATAGCAGAATCAGAACTCAGAAGAAAACTCGACTTATTATTACGTACCGGTAGCATTCTCATGGAGAGTGCTGCCGACACATCCCGCATCATGCGAACCATGAAGCGTGCAGCAGCTTTCCTCGGTCTTGACGAGCGATACATGCACCTTTACATCAACTGGAACGTGCTGATGGTAAACTATAGCGACGAGGAGCATTCCTTCTCCAAGTTCCAGAGATGCGAGAAGCACGGTATCAACCTCACCTCTATTTCCCAGGTAAGTAAGCTCACCTGGAAGGCCATCAAGGAAAACTATTCACTCGAACAGTATGAGCAGGCTCTGAACGACATCAAGGCCACCCCACGCAGCTTCACCCCTTGGCAGGTAGCCATCGGCGGCGGTTTTGCCTGCGGCGGATTCTGCATCCAGTTCGGTTGCGACTGGCCAGCCTTCTTCTTCTGTTCGCTTGCAGCCATTCTGGGTTTCCGCCTGAGAATGTTCTTGCCAACCAAGGGCTGCAACAACTATGTAGCCATCGGCATTTCGGCTTTCGTAGCCACTCTGATAGCCTGGTTGACCTCATTCCTTTCGCTCAACCCATCTATTGCCGAAGCGCTTCCAGCCTTCATGCATTCAGATACCCCTTGGCATCCGCTGATGGCGTGTGCCCTCTTCATCGTGCCGGGAGTTCCACTCATCAACTTTGTGTGCGATATGCTTGACGGATATATTGAGGTGGGAATGGTTCGTGCCCTGAACACCCTGCTGATGCTCTTCGCGATGGCTTTCGGTATCGCCTTCGCTATCCAGGTTTGCCATATCGACAACTTCGTGAAGGATCTTACGATGACTCCTCATCACGAATACTGGGAGTTTGCCATAGCAGCTGCCGTATCGGCCATGGGTTTCTCTACCATCTTCAGCATACCTCGCCGTCTGTTGCCGGTTGTAGCTGTGGGCGGTATCATCGCCGTTTGCTTCCGCAATTTCGTCAATCTGGGTCCATCTAACGGCAACATCGGTCTCGACATGGGTCTGAGCATCGGTTCGCTTGCCGGTTCTGCGCTCATCAGCATCATCGTGATCAAGGCGCGCCATTGGTTCCATACCCCTCACCAATGCATCACCATTCCTAGCGTTATCCCAATGGTACCGGGAGTTCTGATGTATCGTGCCCTGTTCGCCTTCATCGACATGCACGGCATGGTAGGCGAAGTAACCGTGGGTATGAACAACCTCATCAAGGCTTCGCTCGCCATCATCTGCATCGCCCTGGGTGTGGCAATTCCAAACGTATTCTTCCGCCGCTTCATCGCCGACAACCGCAAGCGCAAGCTGCTTGCCATGCTGGTAGAAAGAAAGAAGAAGAATGGCGAATTCGTAGATTTGCACGAAGTAGAAATCAAATAATCATCTGGTTGGAAATCTGATTTTCATCGGATGATAACCGGAAAAAAAGAAGTAGAGATGCGATAAAACATCATTTTATTCTTCAAAAAAAGAGGATATTAAAATAAATGTTTTATCTTTGCACCCAAATTTAGCTATCGGTTATTTCTATAGCCGATAGCTTCAATAAAGGAACAATATGGAAATACGACAACTGAAATATTTCTTGAAGGTAGCCGAGACGCTCAACTTCTCAGAAGCTTCGCGCAAGTTATACATCACCCAGAGCACCCTCTCACAGCAGATTTCGCATCTGGAACAGGAGATAGGTCTGCCTCTCTTCGAGCGTAATTCTCATGAGGTTTACCTCACAGAGGCGGGCAAGGAATTGAGGCCTTACGCCCAAAACGCGGTCAATTCTGCCGAAGCCTGTGTAGACCACATGAACGATCTGAAGGAAATGCTTACAGGCGAACTGAACATCGGCGTAACGTTCTCCTTCAGCAACATCATGTCCGAGACGCTCATCGCCTTTCTCCACGCCTATCCTCATGTAAAGCTCAACATCCAATACCGCACCATGCAGGAACTGATGGACGGACTGAAGAAGCGCGAACTCGACCTCGTTCTGGCTTTCAAGCCTCTGAAGAACGAGAAAGCAGTAGACAGCCGAGCTATTTTCAGCAACCGTCTTGCCGCCATCGTGAACGTGAATCATCCGCTGGCGCGCCTTTCATCGGTCAAGCTTTCCGATCTGGAGCGTTACGACCTCATCCTTCCTTGCAAGGGTCTGCAGGCACGCAACGCCTTTGATCACATGGTAGAGGGCAAAGATTTGAACTACAAGATTATGGTAGAGGTGAATAATGTAAACATCATCTTCGACCTTCTGAGCCGCAGCAATCTGGTGACCATTCTCTCCGAATCGACCACCATTCTGCAGAACGGCATGAAGGCGATTCCTATCGATGCTGCCGACAACGAAATGGATGGCTGCATCCACATTCTGAAAGATGCTTACATGAAAAACTCAGCCCAGGAGTTCATCCGCATGCTGAGCCAGAGCACCAGCATCCTCGCCAACTTTGCGCTGAAGGATATCCTGAGATAATCATCTTAACGTCTGGCGGCTTGCGAGCCTATTTGCTCGCGGCTAGAACAGAAAAAAAATCCTCGTTCGAGTTCTTTTTCGAGCGAGGATTTTTTCTTCTTTTTACCCTTTTACCCTTTCTTTCTTGCGATGATAATCGTTACGCCAGCCAGGATAGCGAGGATGCCTATCGCCAACTGCAGAGAGAAACTCTCGCCGAAGACGCATACGCCGATGATTACCGCCGTTACAGGCTCCAGGGCTCCCATGATGGCGGCTGGCGTGCTGCCGATGAGATTGATGGAGATGGTCATGAAGAAGAGCGACAATACCGTTGGCAACAAAGCCAGCTGGGCAGCACAGAGCCATTGTTTAGGCGTTTGAAGCATCTGTATCGGCTCGCCTGCAATAAACGAATAGACAAACATCGTAAGCAGTCCGAAGACTAATATATAAAAGGTAAACTTGATGTTCGACATGCCCGGATTCTTCCATTGGTTGATGGAGATGATGTAAAGGGCATAGAGCAGGGATGAACACATGACGAGGGCAAAACCCGCCGTGCTCAACTTATCGTTTCCATCGCCCTGATAGAGCAATCCTACTCCCGATACCGCCAGAAGAATGGCAAGCGAGGTAGACCACGTTACCTTCTCGTGGAAGAAGACCGTCATCAGGATGGCTGTCATAATAGGATAAACGAAGAGGATGGTGCTGGCAATACCTGCCGCCATATAATGGAAACTGACATAAAGCGTAGCTGATGAGAGCGAAAACATGCAGCCCAGCACGCCAAGACGAATCAGATGTCCCCACTTCACCTTGAAACTCTCCTTGCGGAACAGCATCACCACGGCAAACATCAGTACCGCCAAGAGATAACGATAGATGAGTACAGAACTGGAATTGAATCCGTCGCCATAGAGTTCGAGCGTGCCCAAAGGATTGGTACCATAACATACTGCGGCAACAATACCCGCCGCAAAGCCTTTAACTTTATTACTGCTTGTCATTAGATTAAATACTATTTTTTTCTTATACTTCTTGTTATCTATCTATTTCGGGCTACAAAGTTACAGCAAATATTCGAGATAAGCTAACAAAATCGTATAAATATATTGTAATATCTGAGAAAAAACGCTCTTTTCTTGTGCTTTACGAAAATAAATTGTACCTTTGCAATATCTTTGAAAAAAGATAATCAGATGAAACATTAAAAACTAAACAAAAGAATTAATAACAATGGAACAGATTAAGAATGATCAGCTCACACTTGAGATTTCATCTCTCGGAGCAGAACTTCAGAGCATCAAGGATGCTAATGGTAATGAATATCTCTGGGATGGCGACGAGAAATACTGGAACCGCCACTCTCCTATCCTCTTCCCTATCGTATGCGGATTGTGGAAAGACACTTATCGCACAGAGGGCAAGGAGTATCACCTTCCTCGCCATGGTTTCGCACGCGATACAGAGTTCAAACTCGTTGGCAAGACTGCCGACCGCCTCACCTTCGCGCTCATCGACAACGAAGAGACTCAGAAGAACTATCCTTACCACTTCAACCTTGCCATCTCTTACCGCCTGCAGGGCAACGAGATTCATGTCATCTGGCACGTAGAGAATACCGACGACAAGGAAATCTTCTTCCAGATTGGCGGTCACCCAGCATTCATGGTTCCTGGCTGCAAGAAGGGCGAAGAAATGAAGGCGACCCTGAAACTCGACAACGAGGCTCCTGTTCGTCTCTATGGTAACGTAGGCGGATGCATCGACCGTCAGGCTAAGGAAACCGTAGAAACCGACAAGGGTATCTGGGAAGTAAACGAGGAGACTTTCGCAGAAGATGCTGTTATCTTCGACAAGAGTCAGGTTAAGCAGGTAAGCATTCTCAACGAGCAGGGCGAACCTCATGTAACCCTCGAGTTCAAGACTCCAGCCGTAGGTATCTGGAACCCAACAGGCAAGCACGCTCCATTCATCTGCATCGAGCCATGGTATGGTTTGAGCGACTGGGCTGAATATGATGGCGAGTTTAAGGACAAGTATCTGATGAACCGTCTACAGCCAGGTGCAAGTTTCATGAGTGAGTATATCATCAGAATTGAGAAATAATGGAAGAAAAAGACAATTTGCAACTCCCCGAGAACGCATTCCGCGAACTGAAAGACGGGGAGGAATATAAGCCGCTGATGTCGCCTGACAAGGTTTATCCTGAGGTGAACGGATGGTCAGTTACATGGGGAATCGTGATGGCAGTCATCTTCTCTGCCGCCGCAGCTTATCTGGGCTTGAAGGTGGGGCAGGTGTTCGAAGCAGCCATCCCTATCGCCATCATCGCCGTGGGCGTAAGTACCGCTACCAAGCGTAGCAAGGCGCTGGGCGAGAATGTCATCATCCAGAGCATCGGAGCCTGTTCGGGTGCTGTGGTGGCAGGAGCCATCTTTACCCTGCCAGCCATCTACATCCTGCAGGCTAAATATCCGGAGATGACTACTTCGTTTATGAAGATCTTCATGGCTTCGGCCTTGGGAGGAGTCTTGGGAATCCTTTTCCTTATTCCTTTCCGCAAGTACTTCGTAAGCGATATGCACGGCAAGTATCCGTTCCCTGAGGCTACGGCTACCACGCAGGTACTGGTGAGCGGAGCCAAGGGAGGCGACCAGGCTAAGCCGCTGCTCATAGCCGGACTGGTGGGTGGTCTTTACGACTTTATCGTAGCCAGCCTGGGATGGTGGAACGAGAATTTCACATCGCGTGTGGTAAGTCTGGGATGCGACCTGGCTGACAAGGCTAAACTCGTATTCAAGGTAAACACAGGTGCTGCCGTATTAGGTCTGGGTTACATCATCGGTCTGAAGTATGCCTTCTTCACCTGTCTGGGTTCGCTCGTAGTATGGTGGCTGATTGTTCCGGGCATGAGCGTTATTTTCCATGATAGCGTGCTGAGCGCCTGGGATCCTAGCATCGTGAAGACCGTGGGTGCGATGAGTCCGGAGGAAATCTTCCGTGCCTACGCCCGCAGCATCGGTATCGGCGGTATCGCCATGGCAGGTATCATCGGCATCATCAAGAGCTGGGGCATCATCAAGAGTGCCGTAGGTCTGGCTGCCAAGGAGCTGAAGGGCAAGAGCGATGTGGATGAGAACGTGAAGCGCACCCAGCGCGACATCTCTTTCAAGATTATCGCTATCGGTTCGCTTGTTACCATCCTCGTAACCTTCCTCTTCTTCTGGTTTGGCGTGATGGATGGCAACCTTCTCTTCGCCATTATCGCCATTCTGCTCGTGGCTGCCATCGCCTTCCTCTTTACTACCGTAGCGGCTAATGCCATCGCTATCGTGGGTTCAAACCCTGTTTCGGGAATGACCCTGATGACGCTCATCTTCGCCTCTGTGGTGATGGTGGCTGTAGGCCTGAAAGGTCCTGGCGGCATGCTGGCTGCCCTGATTATGGGTGGTGTGGTTTGTACAGCCCTCTCGGTAGCAGGTTCGTTTATTACCGACCTGAAGATTGGTTACTGGCTGGGAACAACTCCTAAGAAACAGGAGGGATGGAAATTCCTCGGTACCCTGGTGAGTGCGGCTACCGTGGGCGGCGTGATGATGCTGCTCAACGAGACTTATGGGTTCGCATCGGGTTCGCTTGCAGCTCCTCAGGCTAATGCGATGGCTGCGGTTATCGACCCTTTGATGAATGGCGTGGGAGCTCCTTGGGTGCTCTATGGCATCGGAGCCGTGATAGCCATCGTGCTGACTTATTTCAAGATTCCTGCCCTGGCTTTCGCTCTGGGTATGTTTATTCCGCTGGAACTGAACGTTCCTCTGCTCGTGGGTGGAGTCATCAACTGGTATGTTACTTCGCGCAGCAAGGATGCCAAGGTGAACAGCGAACGTGGTGAGAAGGGAACGCTCATCGCCAGCGGCTTCATCGCCGGTGGAGCCCTGATGGGTGTGGTTAGCGCCCTTCTGAAGTTTGGCGGCATCGAGGTAAGTATCGCCGACAGCTGGTGGGTTAATCCGATGTCTGAGGTTTGTTCGCTCCTGGCTTACATCTGCCTCATCGGTTTCTTTATCAGAGCCACAAAGAAATAAAGAATAGGCTTTTTACAAATAAGACAATCGCCTGGATGCATCTGAGCACCCAGGCGATTTTTTATTCTATCCGAATAGTTTTTCTATCCTACGATTCCGCAGCTACGAAATCCATCGGCTTGACGCCAAACTGCTTCTGGAAGCACTTGGCAAAATAGCTAGGACTGCTGAAACCTACCATATAGCTGATTTCGCTGATGCGGTAGTTTCCTTCTTTCAAGAGCTTTGCGCCCTTCTTCAGTTTCACGAGCTGGATCATCTCGTTTGGCGTAACATCGGCAAGACCGCGAATCTTATTAAAGAGCGAAGAGCGGCTTATGCCCATCTTTTCGGCAAGGAACGCCACGTTGAGTTCCGGATTCGCCACATTCTCTTCGATGATGCGAGACATTCGTTCCAGGAACGCATTATCAACCTGAGTTTGAGCTATCTCTGCTATCGGCTCAAGCGGAGTATGAGAGAACTTACTCCTCAACAGACGGCGCATCTCAAGAAGCTGTCTTACGCTTGCCTCAAGATACTTCATCGAGAACGGCTTTTCTATGTAGACATCGGCTCCACAGTTCATACTCTCCGTCTTCGCCGCATCATCGGTCTTTGCCGTGAGCATCACGAACGGGAGATGAGAATATTCTGAATTTTCACGCACCCTACGGCAGAACTCCGGACCGTCCATCTCTGGCATCATCCAGTCGCTTATGATGAGCGAAACCGGATGTTTCTCCAGTTTACGGAGCGCATCCTTTCCGTTGTCGGCGGTATAAACAGTATACATCTTTTCGAAATGAGCCTTCACAAACTGGCGCATGTCTTCATCATCATCCACAATCAGCATCACCGGTTTTGCCGGTTCACGAAGCGGACTGGCAACAGCAACGCCTGCCTTTTGAGAACCTTGCTCAACTGGAGTTTCATCTGTCAGCAGATTTTCCCCAGCAACAGTTTCTTCTTCCTTCACCATTTCATCCGCCTTCTCTACCACAGCATCCATCTGGTTGAGCGGCAAGGTTACGATAAAGGTAGATCCCTTACCTACTGCAGATTCTACTTCAACCATACCATGATGAGCCTCAACGAGATTCTTCACGATGTTGAGACCGATTCCGGTTCCCGGTTTGTTGTCGCGTGCCTGATAGAAGGCTCCGAAGATTTTCTCCTTTTCGTCAGGACTGATTCCCAATCCGTTGTCTTCCACCTCTATGCGGAAATGGGTTCCATTCTCCAGCAGGCGGCAGGACAAGCGTACATAATCCTCGGTATATTTCAAGGCGTTGCTCATCAGATTGCTGATAACCTTGGTAATGGCCTCCTGGTCAATCATCGCCACGAGTTCATCGGCTGGATAATCTACCACAAAACGGATGCTTTTCTGCTCGAAGGTAGGAGCAAAGCGCTCTGCCACAGCATGCATCAGCTTCGAAATGTTGTTCAAACGGAAATGAACCTGCATGCCCTTCTGCTGCACTTTGTTGAAATCGAGCAGCTGATTGACGAGCAAGAGCAAACGCTGGGCGTTACGGTCAATAACAGAAAGCGTCTGCGTGATAGTCTCACCATCGGAAAGTTTTCCGGAAACCTGTTTCCAATGCTCTTTCAGACTCTCCAAAGGTCCGATGATAAGCGTTACCGGCGTACGGATTTCATGGGCAATCATCGTGAAGAACTGCAGGCGGGCATCTCTCATCTCCTGATCCTGCTTGAGTTCCAACTGATCGAGTTCTTCCTGATGACGGAGTTTCTCACGTTTCAACCGGCTCTGCATGAACCAGTAGATTGCGTAACCGATGAGCAGAAGATACAGAATCTTGGCTGGCAAAGACCACCAGAACGGCGGATGAACCACAATCTTCAGTTTTGCCTCATTCTTCGACCATACACCATCATTATTGGTTGCCTTAACCAGGAAGGTATAGGTTCCGGCAGGAAGATTGGTATAGTTGGCACGATGCTCGTGGGTATAAATCCAATCCTTGTCTACTCCCTCAAGTTTATAAGCATACTGGTTCTTCTCAGGCGATACATAGCTCAGGGCGGCAAACGAGATATTGATGGTATTCTCGTTATGAGACAGATTGAGTTCTGCTGCATGACTCAGAGATTTCTCCAACTGGTCGCTCCCCGCCTCTATCGGCTGTCCGAAGAGTTCTACCGAGGTGATTGCTACAGGAGGAGCTACCTGGTTGATCTTGACGAGATATGGATAGAAGCAGTTGAAACCTCTTGTAGAACCGAAATAGATTCTGCCATCAGAAGCCAGGAGTCCGGCATTTGGCATAAACTGGTCGCAAGTGAGTCCGTCATATTTATTGAACAGCTGGACAGGTTCACCCGGCGTATATTTCACAATACCCTTGCTGGTAGAAATCCACATTACTCCCTGCGAAATGACAAGACTCGTGAAATCCTGACTTGGCGCATCGATGGAGATTCGGTGGAATATACCTTTTGAAGGCAGAAATTCGCAAAGTCCTTCGCTGGTTGCGACATAGAGCTGCCCCTTTTCGCCGATAGCCAGACAGTTTATCTGATCACTCACCAGCGAAGTAGAATCATTCTCTACATATTTATACTGTTTCCAGGCATTATTCTTGTCCAAGCGCCACAAGCCGCCTCCCTGGGTAGCAAACCATACGTTGCCCTGAGGATCTTCCTTGATATCGATGGTAAGCGACTTGAACGACTTGATTTTGCAGAACTTCTGCTGTCCTTCATCGAAGAGGTTGGCACCATCCATCGTAGCCGCCCAGAGCCGTTTTTTCCGGTCGCGATAAATACAATAGGCATTACCGCCCGAAGCCATTCCATCGGTCAGG